>CAIUHP010000090.1 GCA_903899015.1 uncultured Armatimonadota bacterium
TACTCGTAAAGCCCGAAGCTGACCTACGGAGATTCAGCCTCCCGAAAGCAAAACCGGGGCACAAACCATCCCCGGTCTACGGGTACACGGGAGGTTTGAACTCGACGGTTTTATTCGTAAAGTTCGAAGCCAATCTACGAAGATTCATCCTTCCGATAGCGAAACCGGGGCACAAACCATCCCCGGTCTACGGGTACACGGGAGGTTTGCGCTCGACGGATTTACTCGTAAAGTTCGAAGCTCATCTACGGAGATTCGGGCTTTGCAAGCGAAACCGGGGGCACAACATCCCCCGTCTACAGAATGAGTCTAAGAACCGGTTGAGGCGTCCAACGTCGTCAATTCTCGGAGCAACTCGCCGACTAGGTAGAAGGAACCGGTAACGACTACGAGATCGGAAACGCTGGCTTCGATTACGGCGGCGTTGAGGCCTTCGATCGGCGTTTGGTGCCCGTTTACGCGCTTGAATATTGGGGACAATTTGTTGACCATCGACTCTACGGGAGTGGACCGGTGGAAGTCGACCGGGACGACATGCACTGATTTCACTTTAGGTCGGAGTGTCTGATAGAACTCTTCGGGTTCGTGGCCGGCAAGCATGTTGGTCACTAAGACGACCGAACGGTCGGGATATTCTTTCGCGAGGGTCTGGACCAGGATTTGGGCAGAATCAGGATTGTGGGCGCCGTCACAGATCACCGTGCGGTCATGATAGGTGATGACTTGGAATCGCCCTGGAATGGTAGCAAGGCGAGCCCCTTCTCGTAACGCTTCTTCGGAAGTGTAAGCTCCGGATGCCTCGACCGCTGCGATGGCGAGGGCCAGGTTGTGCGTTTGGATCGGTCCAATCAGGCTTGGCGCGAGGCCATCATGTCGGCCAAGCGGAGTTTCGACCGCACGGTTTTCGGGAATCCAGCGAATATCTCGTCCCCATTGCCAGACCGGTGACTCTCGCTCGTTCGCCTCATTCAGAATGACGTTACGGGCCTCCTCGGACATGTTTCCCACGATGACAGGAATGCCGGGTTTGATGATGCCCGACTTTTCGTAGGCGATTTGGGCAAGGGTATTGCCCAGGATGTTGATGTGGTCCAGGCCGATACTTACGACGATGCTTGCCCGGGGCGTGATGACGTTGGTCGCATCGAGCCTTCCGCCCAGGCCGACTTCAAGCGCGACCCAATCGCACCGCTTCTGCTTCCAAAATTCGAAGCCAATGGCGGTTTTAAATTCGAATTCGGTGATTCCGCCGAAGTCGGTTTCGGAAAATGATTCTGCAATCGGGATCAGTTTTTCCGTCACGGCGACCAGTTCTTCTCGGGTGATCAGCTCCCGATTGAGTTGAATACGCTCGCGAGGATCAACTACATACGGGCTAAAGAACGCGCCGGTTTGATGGCCAGAGGCAACGAGAATGCTCTGAACGAATGCGGTTGTCGAGCCCTTTCCGTTGGTTCCCGCAATGTGGATGAATTGAGGTCCTGAACTTTTGCCTACTGAATCCGTAAGATTCGAACGGCGGATCATCTCTTCCATTCGATCCAAGCCCAACCTCCAACCACGGCCCTCGAGCGACGCGATATAGGATAAGGCTTGTTCGTAAGTCATGAATGGGTGATGGGGAAGCTCAATTCGCCGAGTTTAGGAATCGTACTCGAAGAAGCGAGCCACATTCGACGATGCCATTGATCACTCCTTGAATTGAGCAAGAGAAAGTTTTAGTGTCGGTTTGCCATTCGGACATGGGCCAGGTTCCTAAAGTCTGAATCACGCTACCAACGGGTATGAGAAGTTCGACGTGGCAGTTCTTCAACTTCTCTCGCTCTTCTTCTCCAAGGGTTAAGGTTACGATAAGCTGTTCGCGGTCAATTTTGATCGGCTCTTCCAGTCGAACCCCAATTGCGGCACATTCGCCGACCAATGATGCTCGAAGCAAGAAGCCGTCCTTTCGGACCGAGGGCGTTCCCCTGAGTCCAACTAAGAACAAGCAAGAAGGCAAGGTTCCTGGTTGCCATCCGACAATGTCAGCAAAACCATCAAGGACATCCGTCCAGATTGGAGTCCGGATGGGGTTGCCGATTGGAACAGCCCCGCCATTTGGATCAACAAGTTCGAGATGAATCGACTTGCTTTGAAAAAGTGAAGGATCGGGAATCTTTCCCTCAAAGCTACCGAGAATCGACAACGCACCGTCCTCTCGAATTTCGGCGTTGATTCTGACTCGAACGCCACTTCCAAGCTTTGGATCAATGTAGGCCAAGCCATCGACTCCTTGACGAGGCTCGGGCTGAGTGTTCAGCCGTTCAAAATGGATGGCATCTCCGATGGATCCTACGAGCGAGCGGATCGCTTTCGCTTCCATATCATGAGCTTCGGCAAGATCGCTCCAGGCACGCTCGCTGCATACCAACCGAGACCGGCAGTAAATCCGCATAAAAGCCTGCATGGCTCCCCGCATGCAATGAACGAGTACGGGTGAGAAGTTTTGACCACTGAGGAGTCGATAGGGCGTGCAACGGATCTGATCAAGTTGCGCCTCCATCTGGGTCAGCATTTCCCGTTTTTCGCGTGAACCGACGAGTGCAACCAGGGTTGCTTCTTCTTGTTCAGGATTTGAGATTCCACAAAGGAATGCGCCAAGCATTGCTGCATCGACACCGGACGGATCGACGTTGCTTCGACCAACGATTCTTCTCAAGAGCTCGATGGTTTCCGGTGCAAGATCGTGTGCGTCTTTAAACGGCATCGCTAATAGTGGTTCTTGGCGAGGAAATCAAAAATGATAATGGGTCGACACGAATGTCGACCCATTATAACGGCTAAACCGAGCTTGGAATAAGGCCAGACGCGGCGATGCGTCGGACGGCCTCGTTAAAGCGCTCGCCATCGGTGTCTCCTGCGAGAGTGAGTGACATTCGGACCCAACCTTCTCCATTGGTGCCGTATCCGTTACCGGGGATGGCGACAATGTGAGCACGCTGAAGAAGTTCCTTGCAGAACTCAGCGCTTGTCATGGACGGGTTTGGAACTCGTGACCATACGTAAAACGCAGATTTTGGCTTGGTTACCTTCCAACCTATGCTGTTGAGTCCATCGCAAAGGATGTCTCGACGGCGTTGGTACATCGCGATGGTGTGGCTGTTGTCTACGCTTCTGAGGGCGTAAGCACCCGCCTCGGCAATGGCTGGGAACTGCTTGCTGTCAATGTTAGACTTCAATCTTTGAAGGTTGTTTACAGCTTCGGTGTTGCCGAGAGCAAATCCCAAACGCCAGCCGGTCATGTTGTACATTTTGCTGAGCGAGTGGAATTCGATGGCGACATCTTTTCCACCTTCAACTTGCATGACGGTTGGATTGGTGTAGCCATCGTAAGCGACGGTGGCGTAAGCCATATCGTTTACGAGCAGAATATCGTGGTCTTTGCAGAACTTGACGGCGTCCTCGTAGAACTCCTTGGTCGCAGTTGCTCCGGTGGGGTTGTGAGGATAGCAAACGTAAAACAGCTTTGCTCGCTTAGCGACGTCGCTCGGAATATCTTCCAATACGGGCAAGAAGCCATTCTCTGTTAGGAGAGGAGTTTCATAAACTTCTCCTCCCGCCATAAGGGTGTTGACCTTGTAAACGGTGTATCCAGGATTCGGGACGATTGAGATGTCCCCTGGATCGATATAGGTCCAGGCCAGGTGAGCCAAGCCTTCCTTGCTTCCGATGAGTTGAACAAAATCGTTAGCAGGGTCGAGTTGGACACCGAATTCCTTGGCATACCATTCGGCGGCAGCCTCTAGGAATGAAACCCATCCGCGTGGCGTTTCATCATATCGGTGTGTTGACGGATCATTTGCTGCGCGCAACAACGCGTCGATGACAGGTTGTGGCGTAGGTAGGTCTGGGTCTCCAATCCCCAAGTCAATAATGTCCGCGCCAGAGGCGATTGCCTCGGCTTTGACGCGGGAGATCTCCGCAAATAGGTAGGGCGGGATCATGTCGAGACGCTTAGAACGTGCCGGCATCGTGCGCTGATTTTACCTAGCTTGGTCATTAGCGGTTACGGCTTCGGGATAGCAGGTTTTGAGTTTGTCGTTTGGTGCCGCTCTAAATGCTCGTAACGAACGTGGTGAAATATCCGTCTCACATAAACAATGAAGATTCGAACGTGTTTGGCGATTGGGGGATGGATGATCCTTGCCTTAGCGGTGGCGCAGCAGAAAGAGCAGGCAGGACGCGGTCCCAAGAATACGATGAATACGGTTACGCCTGAGCTTCGGATCATGATGATTAACGATGGCTATCAGAATGCGCTTGAGGACCTCGCGATGACTGAAATGCGCACGATCCAGGGGCGCGACGCCAACGGTAAGGCGGTTACGTTGAAGATTCCCGCGAAGTTCGGTTTTAGTCGCGTTCCTACCTTTACCGTGCTTCACAACGGAGTCGTTCGTAACTCAAAAGTTCCGATGGGAAGCCCTTCGAATAAATTCGACCTCCAATTTTTTGGTCTGAGCGAGTTTGGGAAGCCACTCCAGGCAGGCAGTCTCAAGATCAATAAGGAAGTAGGCGTTTCGGTGAACAAACTTAAGCCGAGTGAGCAGAAGGAGATTGTCGATTTTGCAGAAAAGGCGCTTCCTCAGCTGCTTACGATCGACGAGGTTCGAGGCAAAGTTTACGGTCGGGATGCGGTGGCCAAGCCACTTCGACTGACGAAGAAAGAGTGCCTGAAGTGTCACACCGATTCGAAGGTTGGCGATCCGCTCGCGGTGATGGTGTACGCGGTGAAAAAGGGCGACGTGAGAGGGTTCTGAGGTCTTCGATCGTCCGTCTAGCATCGAATTCCGCGAGAAATGGCTCACGCCATATACTTCGCTCCTAAAAGCGGGTATCTTAATGACCGCCTAGTCGGGGCGTGGCGCAGTTGGTAGCGCGCGTGCTTTGGGAGCATGAGGTCGCACGTTCGAATCGTGTCGCCCCGACCATTATTTTCGGCTCTACGCCATTCGTGGGGGCACCCCTCAATTCTTCTGACCTTACTAGCACAATTCCTGCAATTGCGCTTTTGGCGTTACCCTCTTTGTTTTTGCACGCTCGCGAATGGGTATGCGGAGGCACGAACCACCTCCGTCTACAGGGGCTCAGGTGGTTGAAAGAAGATGACCATCGATAAGGTCACGATGGTGTCGTTTTCCATGTCGAACCTTTACCGATGGCCTTCTTTCCCGGTAAAAAGAAGCCCCTGTAGACGGAGGTGGTTTGTGCCTCCGAGCCTATTCGAATATGCCACAAAACCCGGAATTCAACTCGGACTTGGTCGTTGATTTCCGAGATGGAAACGTTTGGGAATCGGTAGGCGGAGGCACGAACCACCTCCGGCTACAGGGGCTCGGGTACTTGGGTGGAGGCGGCCGTCGATAAGGTCACGATCGTATCGTTTGCGAATCGTGACATATGCCGATGGCCTCCTTTCCCCGTTAACAGAAGCCCCTGTAGCCGGAGGTGGTTCGTGCCTCCGA
>CAIUHP010000091.1 GCA_903899015.1 uncultured Armatimonadota bacterium
GAAACAACGACTCGCCCGACGGTTATCCCCACGCCATGCTCACCAACAAGTCCTGACTCAGAAACAAAGCAATGAGACAGAAGGTTGAGAACAGCCTTGAACCTGAGATAGGTATACAAACCCCGACCAGCATTGGTCGGGGTTTTGGTTGCCCTAACAGGCCTTCAAACAGAGACATACAAACAGCTAGACAGGGTGGGAGGGTGGGAACTTAGATGCTTTCAAAACCGCGAGATCTCGCTGTGACAGCTTAAGTAGGTAGAGATGGCGTTCGGATTCACACAAGACACAAAGCTTCTCGTAGTATTCGATTGCTTCGTCAATGTTTCCCCGAGCAGCGATGATTTTGGCCATGATAATTGCAGATTGAGCATCTGATCCGAGACTGATATCCCCCTTCTGAAAGGATTCTTCCAGGATATCTTCAGCTTTAAAGTAGTTCCTCAACGCTAAGTGAATCCGCGCCTGCAAATAAAAGCTAGAACTCTTCTTCTGGGAAGAATCTTCTGGACTCATGGAACTCTCGACGGCTGTAAGAGACTCCTCCAAAAAGGAATCAGCTCCACCATGCCATTCCTCATAGGTCAACACATTGGTCAGATGTTCTCGCTTGATCATTTGCGGTGTTGCGGTGATGTGAGGGCTTGCTCCTGGCTTTGGAATTGGCAAGGTCCCTATGACCTCACGAGCATCGCCGTATGCGGAACTGAGAACCTTGGCACTGACTCCATCAATTGATCTGAGGATCCTCACACGCATCGCAAGCGCGGTCGCGATCTTCTCTCTACTTCCGTCTTCCTTGCCCCAGTTGTAGAGCTTTTGGGCAACACCCATTGCATCGCCACTTTGATCGAGGCGTTGGTAGAGATAGAAAGCTCGGTCGAGTAGCAGGCGACGAAACTCAGGCTCATGGTCTGACCTCAGTGCCTGCTCGGTGACCTTTAGGGCACGGTCAGGACGCATGGTTCGAACAAGTCGATCGATCCGCTTTATGGTTGAGGCAATGCCAGTCTCAGCAATCAAAGTTGTGGGGTCTCCCTCAGCAAGTTCGTCGCCAAAACACTCTCGCTGCCACGCCTTCAGGATGTTCTTTCGATGGATGACTGATGTCAGGGAGCCAATGATCCTCTGGACTGTTTCTGCCTTCAGAATTTCAGGCTGATTGAGGATTTGACTGACTCTACCGGGCGACATAGAAAGCAGTTTTGCGATGTCTTGATCCTTTAGGCAGCCACGCTCAAGGGCGAACGCTTCGCGGACTTCCTCTGCGAAACTTGGGATTTTTGGATACGGTTTAGTCCCGACTAAATAGTCGATGTCGCTAGACGTTTCGGCCATTACGTTTCCCTCACATTCGCAAGTGAGGATACATGATGAATTTACTCTTTTCACTTCTTGAGGCGCCGCTCATTTGGCTCACTCACCAGAACAGTCAATCTCAACGAAAGTCGCCTCGTCCCAAGCCTGAGGGTCTCGGCCGAGATCTGGATACGAATGAGCCATTTGTTTTGACTGCGAGTGATTTGGCCCGGCACTGCTACCTACTCGGTAGCACTGGCTGTGGCAAAACGACTGTCATTTTGAAGCTTATTGAAGCCGATATAAGGGCCCGTCATTCGTGCGTAGTTGTCGACTTGCGGGGAGACCTCGTGACAGGTGCTATTGGCCTTTGTGAGCAGTTGGAAGTGGATGCGGACCGGGTGACGTTGCTCGACCTTCGGGAGAAGGAACATGTGACAGGATTCAACCCGCTCGCTGGTGCTGGAGAGCCGTATGTTCGAGCTCTCCATGTCCTTGATGTGGTGGCGTCTGAAGCTGAATCTTGGGGTGTGCAACTCGAGGAAACGCTCCGATCTGCACTCCTACTTTTGGCGACAGCACAAGAACCACTTACGAAGCTTGAAGCCATCTTCTATGATCGTCGATTTAAGTTGAGTTGCTTGAACGGCGTCTCTGACGAAGGCCTGATCTCCTTTTGGGCGCGATACGATGATATGTCTTCCGACAAGCAGCAAGCTTGGGCCTTGCCAGTGCTGAACAAGGTCACGTCACTTCTGGCTGTTCCGACGTTGCGTGCAATTCTTTCAGGTGAGCACGGTATTGACCTGGGCCGCGTACTCAACACAAAGGGACATATTCTCCTGGTGGCGCTGGCTGTGGATGAGCTGCATCGCTCAAGCCGGATGTTAGGAAGCCTTATCATTTCAGCGATTTCACGAGAAATGATGGCTCGGGTTAATGTTCCCGAGAAAAACCGCAATCACGTTCGACTGTATGTTGACGAGTTTGAGAATATGGCATCTGAGAGCTTTGAGGGACTCATTGCAGAGGGCAGGCGGTTTGGCTTGACGCTGGTTCTATCTCACCAAACCCTCTCACAACTTCCCATGAAACTCCGCTCGGTTGTGCGGAACAACGTTGGAGTGCAAATTCTGTTTCAATGCGGGTTTGAAGATGCACGATCGGTGGCGAGAGAACTACCTGATGGCATCGAAGCGGCGAACCTGCGTTCCTTAGAGGTTGGTCAAGCCTTCTTGATGTTGCGAACCGGCTCAACCAAGTCAGTCCAGTTTAATCCTCCCCAACGACCGCCAACCGTTACAAAAATCGAGGCATATAGGAATCTCGTGCTTCATCGTGAGGTTGCAGAACTACCTCCAACTTTTTTCGAGGTGGATGATGACGAAATAGACGAGCCGGAATCAGGATTGCCTCCAGAGGAGCTTCTATGAGGCACACAACACGGGATGAACGGCTGATTCGAGATATCGCATTGAGTCATATCTTGAGTCGTGATCAGATTCTGAAACTTGGCTACTTCGGCTCAGTTACAAGGCTCAATTCCCGCATGCGAACACTTCGGGCAAACCGACTTGTTTCGATATCTGACACCCCATTCTTCAATCAGTACCTGTATCTTGCTGGCAAGAAGGCTTCGGAGATCGTCGGAAATCGAGTTGCACGAATGATGATGAGCCGTGCCCCAACTCCTCGATTCGTTCAACATGCACTGGCAGTGACTGAAGTGCGTATTGCCCTGCAAGCCCATGGCTATACCGATTGGCGTTTTGAAGCGCAGCTCACGCACTCATTTCTATGGGGAGGAAAACAATGGGTGATTCGCCCCGATGGAATGGTCCGCACAGAAGGAATGCCGGTCCTCCTTGAGGTTGATATGGGTCACGTTGACCCAGGAAAGTTCGCCCACAAATTGAAGGGCTACCAAGCATTTCTGGAGTCTGGAGAGCTTTTCCGCACCTGGACTGAACGCCAACTGAGTGTCCTTACGATTACGACTGGCACTCTTCGACGCAGGCGACTAGAGCAACGCGTACCACGTGGTTGTGATCTTCATTTTCAGTTCGACACATTTGACAACCTTGGCATTGCCATTGCGGGAGGTTGGAGTTGATCCTCTGTACGCACTGCAAACGACTCTGGCCGCAAGGAACCACGTGGTGTGGGTCTTGTCATCAAACACTCGGGAAGCGGATTTGTCCAGAGGGGCATATCAGCCCCCTCTACGCTGAGTGCTGCTCGACGTGCGGATCCTCCAAGTTAACTCCCGCCACAAGTGCATTGAATCTGAGGGTGCTCACATGGCTCGTGATTATCGGATTGGTGGTACTCGTAGTGCCAGTAGCGATTGGTTTCATGAATCTCGGCGTGAAGGCAGCCTACGTTTGGTTTATGAACACGCTCTTTGAACGCATTGTTGTACTTGGATTGTTCAGTTCGATAGCCGGCTGGATGCTCGGAGAGCGAGCAAGGAAGGCAATTGGCGATCTATGGCTCGCCTGTTTTCGAATCCTGATCAGTAGCATCGTTATGATCACAAGGCTCCTCATGCGGATTGGCCGGAATGGACACCTCAAACACAGACATCGCAAGAAAGAAGATCAGTCGTCTGACAACGATCATGATCACATGGAATATGGATCAGGACATCATTAGCCACCAAGCCGACCACCCGAGTGCAGTGATGGGTGTTCAGATTTGGGATCGGCAGATTCTTCGGTTGTTGCGGTATTTGGGCCACTCTCTCCGCGAAGGGTGGGGTGGCTCTTGTCCGCTTCGGCATCGGGTGGCGTCGATTGTTTGGATAACGGTTGACCGAGGCGGTTTTCACTTGGCTGAACCGTAGATTGTGTAGGCTTGGCCGCCACAGTTGAGGTGTGAGTATTTTGCTTTACGATTTGATGTGCGCTAGCCTTTCGGTGTGCCCTAGGTTTTGGCTGGGACTTAGTGGTAACGACGATTGGTGGTGGTACAGGCTGAGACGTCGCATGGGCTCGATCCTGCACAAATACGTAGAACTTATATCCGAGCACTCCCACAATCACAACGAAGAACGCATTTCGGATGCCGAAAAAGATCTTTTCTTGATCAAGTGGTTGACGCGTTTCGCGTGGATACTGTCTTTCACTAGTAGTTCTACCCAAACTCTTCGAACGGTTTGAGGAAGTCATGGGTGTAACTGCCTGAGTCTTGGTAACGTTCAAATTCGACTCAGAAGAAGCTTGCTCGGGAATGATGAGTTTCCCGCTCCCTCCGCACGTTCGACATACACGGATGGCCTCTCCCTTACCTTTACACTCACGGCATGTACGACGTCCACGCCCTTTACACTGAGGACAGTTTCTCTTATCCGCTGGTCGGTTGTAACAGTAATTGCAATCAACTTGTCCCGACTCGCAGTGTAGACAAACCTGCAGGATACGCTGAGCCCCATCGCATTGTGGGCAGATCATAGACCGATTATACAGGGCAGTCTTGTGACTTCATGTCGCACTCTACAACACGTCAATCGCCAACCGGTCAGCTACTGCTGATATGCGGCCAAGATTCTTTCAAGCATTGCGTTTTCGAGGGGAGCAATATGGCGTGTCCAATAGCGAGCTTCGGCAATGAGGCTATCATTTACACCCAATGCAATACACTCGGAGTTCCACTCTTTGATCTTCCCTGCGGCGATGATTGGATCAACTCCCTCTGTCAAAAGTTGAGCAAGCCAAGTTTGATTTGTTATAGCTGCAAATACCAGTAAGTCATTGCGCAAGTTTCCGGTTGGGGTGAAGCTCTCAAGTCCTCGCAGCTTTATCTTTTCTCCACTTCCTTCCTTGTCGATTTCCAAATCATCAAACTCATCCATGGAATCAACGGCCACGTGATGATGGGCAAGCAAGCGATCAAGTACTTCTAATTGCTTTGAGTAATACAGCGTGAGGAACCGATGCATTGAGTCACTTGGGTCTAGATGTCCACCGGCAAGCTCATCTCGCAATATATCTCTTGTAATGACCAGGGATCTCAATGAGTTAGTGGTTTCCTGGAATTTATGAGCACGACGACCATGATTGGTCAGGGCGTCAAATTTCAGCCCATCAACCGATGGATCATCCGTTGGCTGTAATGCGTCGATATCAGCGATCTTGCGTGCTTGCTGTTCAGTAAGATTTTGGGAATAATGTTCTATCGATGGTTGCTCCAGGTCTTGATTACTTGGAGCGCTGACCTTATTTGGGTTGTATCCGGGAAGTCCTTCGGGCATATCTGAGGCTTAATGGGTAATGAGGGAACGCCAAATGGGCGTCAAATTGGCTCCCATCAGCCTTACGATACAAGCCTAGTACCACGAAATCAATGAGTTGCTGTCGCATGGACAGTCAGCTACTTATCAACGGTGAAGACTCGCTCGGCAC
Organism: uncultured Armatimonadota bacterium; assembly: GCA_903899015.1. Lineage (GTDB taxonomy): Bacteria > Armatimonadota > Fimbriimonadia > Fimbriimonadales > Fimbriimonadaceae > Fimbriimonas. The sequence goes on from CAIUHP010000091.1 coordinate 5,703, forward strand.
TATACACGCCAATGGGCTCCTTCGAACCAAAGGCAATTACCGTCCAAAGGTAGTCTCCAACGGGAATGTCACTCAAGGGTAAGGAGTAACTTGTCTTTGCTCCGTTTACCGTTGCAGCCCACATTCGTTGCCCATCGGTTGAATCAACGCCAAGTTTCAAGGCCACGATCGAAACACCGTATGAGGTAGCGCCTGGGACAGGATTCCATCGTAGAATAACTGACGCCCCGGTGACCGTTGAGCCGTCCTTAGGAGCACTCAAAACCGGTCGAATGGTAGATCGCTCTGATCCGCTGACTGGCTTCTTAGAGAAGACGGGATCACCCGCTCCAGCACCGTATTTGAGCCGAAAGCCAACTGACTTCTTACCACTAATATCTACGTCGAGAACAACAGGTTCTTGATCGTCTTTCAGGTCTCCAGACTTAACAACCGAACCATCAACAATCA
>CAIUHP010000092.1 GCA_903899015.1 uncultured Armatimonadota bacterium
ATCCCGACCACTAACTACCCCAAAGTGGTGCACAATTCGAGCGGCACGCTGGTGCACTATTCAACCGACAAGCGGTGCATATTTCAACCGGCAGTGACAACTGTTTAGGCTCTAGCAACTATGCGGGGAGCCTCCCATTGCTTAGTATTTCGATTAGGTCGTCAAAGAGTTTTGTGACGGTAAATGACACTTGTTGCGTCAACCCGCTTGGATATACATTGCCATCCGCCTAGATCTTTCGAAGTATTTCTGCTAAGCGTTCGGGGCTGGTTGGGTTTTGGCTGTCAAGAGATTGTTGTCTGCTCACGAATATCGTCTCCAGTTGTGGTTACCACCTTTCGAACAACCGGGCCCGTTGTCTGGATAACTCGAAAATGCCTGGATAACTCCGCACTTAACACAAGTGTATTGGTCTGCAGGTTTTGGCGTTGGCTCTGGTTTTGGCTCTGGTTTTGGCGGCATATCTAATCTCCTTGATGCTCAGCGTCAAATAAGACTTTACCTCTCAGCCGTTTAGAAGTCAACACAATCTGCATATTTGACCATTTATTAAGCGTATACCGCTAACATAATTCACACAAAACGGCTCCCTGTTTTTGCCAGATCGCTTTGACGATGATATTCGGAGCAGTATAGTGAAATCGAATCTGCCTTCAAAAGAAATTGGCAGTTGCGGTCGTGGAAGGTTTCAAACCCGTTAGGTCACCTGTTCAAATCAGGTCGCCGCTACCATTTTTTGAACTCATCAGCCTTGTACTCTGGGCCTGTTTTGCTTATGCCTTTATGATTCGGCGAACCTCAAGTTCTTACTTCTAACTATGGAGTGATTGGGTTCTCAGGACGAGTAAAATTCCTTGATCCTATTTCCATAGCCTCACGGCCTCGGGAATCGTCCTGTCAGCTACCAATGACCTAACCAAATCCGACCCGGTTAAACTACGGATAAATCTGTTAATGACAGTGCAGGGTATTAACATTTACGATAACTTAGGTATCGTTGTCCAGATATGGAATTCGATCCGATTGTGGACAGGGATCCCTGGGCTGACGAGGTGGATGGCCATATCAGCTGGGATGTTTCACCGGATCCATCCATCAAACGCGCGACGCGAGAGGTTTACTCCGCCACCTGCCCAGATACAGGCGTAGAAGCGGTCCTCAAGCTGGACCATGCCGAAGCGAGAATCGTGGATGCAGGTCTCCGGGAAAAAATATGCTGCGATCTCGCTCAGGAACTTGGCGTACCAACACCTGGAGCTCTACTTTATAAGGGCGACGCCAAGCAAGGTGTCGCGGTAAGAAGACTTCACGGTGGCGTCTCGTTCATAATGTGGAAGCAGACATTCAAAAATATGTTTCCACGAGGCCAATTTGTCTCTATTGCCCGGGCCAATTACCCCCTTTCCATGATTGGATTTGATTGGTACGTGGGCAACTCTGATCGGAACAATCTTGGGAATATTCTGGTCATAGGTGATATAGGCAACCCCACGTTCGTTCCTATCGACTTTGGAAATACCTTGGGAACGACGGAAATGCCTTGGAGCGTTCCACAATACAGGTGGGACTACTGCCACGGATACGGCCTGCCCTACCCTGCCTGGCTGATTCTTGATGAATCATCTCGCAATTCGATTTATGGATTTTGTGATAAGCTATCACAACTTCCCGATGACCTAATACGTCGCATCATTAATCGAGCGACTACGTATTACACCGTTAATTTAGCGACGAGACCTGCTGATATAGAGAAGAGGCTCATTGAACGGAAGGAAAAAGCACGAGAATGGATATCGAAAAACTAGAAGCGCATAAGATGGAAAGGTCGTTGATCGGCGCATACGTGACTGATCTTCGCAGATATGTGCCCTTTGCTTACTGCCTTTTTGCGGAAACCTCACAGATGGGTGATATCGTTGTCGTTGGTCACTGCCACAAGCCAAGTAATCTCCTGCGGCTGGCCGGCGTCTTGGGAGCGTCCGCGGATCACTTGGGGAAGAACTTGGTGGAGATTGCCACCGAGGCTGGGGTCGTTTCTTTTGATGATGTTAAGCGAGTTTTTATAGACGCCCTGCTACCAGGAGTTTCTGGCTTCTCGCTGGAAGGGTTCGAGGTCGTTCAAGATGGACCAAAGAGCCCAGATGGCTTGTTCGAAGTTAAATCGGTTTTGACACCCTTAAATCAATTCATCAAGAATCAAATCAGGGAAGCCGAACAACAGCTGATGATTATTGATTCGATTAAGTCAATTAGAATAGACACGCAAACCTTGGCCTTACAAGAGGCTTAGGTAATGCTCCTTAGAAGGTACAAGCCGTCGTTTAGAAGAGTCACGAAGAATAGCTCTCCCAGACGACAGCTTGGACGTTGATAATTACGGCCTAATTTGGACATCTATTGAGCTCGGTGATGAAGAAATCATTGTACTGAAACGTTTCCAATGCAACCTTGGAATAGATCCTGCTGACTTCAGGAGATCGTTTTATATTCACTTTCAGACTGGACGTTGGTGACGGAATCGGTTGGGACACATTCAATGGAGTTGAGGCACTCCTTATTATTGAAAAACAGGTAGTCATAGATGTACTATTTAGGAAACCCTCGGGCCCCTGATTGCTAGAAACCTAAAAGTCAATGAACGCAGTTGAGATTGCAGACGCCGTAGCCCAACTTGCAGAGAAACCGTTTGACCCGGTTGAGTTTCCGTTCGAGTTTCTCGCCGCGTTCGACAACAAAGAGACGACGATCACTCGGTTGCGAAAGGGTGACTCAAACGCTTCCGACATTGAAGGCGGAGTCCTCCAAAAGAACAATATCCACCTGGCCGTCTGCGGTGTGGGCGCCGTGGGAGAGACCCTCCGTAGGCTCAAAGCAAGTCCCAAGACATCGTCGGCCAAGGCGAAGTTTGTTCTGACGACGGATGGAGAGACTCTTGAAGCCGAGGACCTGAAGACAGGCGAACCGCTCACGTGTGATTTTGTCGGCCTTGCGGATCATTTCGGCTTCTTTCTGCAGCTGGCAGGCATCTCGACTGTCACGGAGATCAAAGAGAACCCGATTGATGTTCGTGCCACCGGAAGACTCAACAAGCTATATGTACTTCAAACTGACAGTTTCACTCGTGAGATTCACCATCAAAGGGCAAGGCTCGGAATACATTTGCTTCAGCACGTTCGACCAGAACCTAGACCGTCAGCGAGATGGAGTCCACGTCTACGCCACTAATGAGGATAATCCTCTTTCTCGTAAATATGGGGGACACGTTTTCCTCATTCTTAGTCAGTGGTTTTCGGAGAATCTTAATTCGCACGCTTGCCTAGTGAGTGTTCCCCATTTTGAAGTGGGATCTTCTGTGATCCAATTGATTTTATGAACCTACACAAAGTCGGTATCTCTTTCTGCACGGCATGGAGAATTTCCCCTTGCTGCACAAGCGATCCGAGTCGAGACGCTCTGCGATGTCAGTGTAAAAGTTTCTACGACAGAGACTCCAATGGCTGAATTCGCCGTTTGTAAAACGGTGTCACGTTCCATCTTGCCCCGGACGTTTTGTCCTGCTACCACAAAACGGACTGATCAATCACTTCATCAAGATCCACATCCATCCCGAGGACCTTTGCTTCAAGGGCTTGAACGATGCACGCTTTGGGTTTGAAATTGGCATATCCGGCCCAGCCGGTTGCTCCTGCGAGCCAACCTGAATGGGCGAGACCGGCTTCGACCAACTTCTCACACACCAAGCCGGAACCATACACGGAGGCTAGATAACCCCATGACTTGACGGCGGTTTGATAGGCGGTGAAATACTCCGTGATTCCGTCTCCATCATTGTCCCAATCGGCATCAAAGTCAACTGCGGCAAATAGCTGCGTTCTCGATGGGACACCCAGTTCACCCGCATACTTCGCAGCGGACAATCCATCGTGCTCACCTTGGTCGGCTGTGAAATAATCTCCCGAAGTTGGGTATCCCGATTCCCATACGAACCAGATTTTCAAGCCCACTGAGTGCAGACCTTGCACGGACTGTAACGAAGTTCGATCGGAACGCAAATAGAGTCCAACCGCACCGTACCCAGCATTGAGTATGTCATGTGCTTTTCCGGTGGTCGAGTCTGCAGTATCAAGAGCTTTCATAAGTTCTATTGTATGTTCATTTTGAGGGCATGTAGGCATTTTGCTGTCTGCCCTTAAAATTTCCTTAATTCGCACGATTAACAAGAGAAGGTGAACACCGGATTGCCTATCGAAACTTTAACCGAGCATCGACTGACATCTAACCTAAGAGGACTCTCACTTTGATGAACTTCTGTCGGACTTAGGAGCATAATAGAGCCGAATCGGAACCATTTTTTCCTATGCGACTCACTTCTAAATTCCTACTTCCTTTCATCGCTCTCGTATTCGTTGGTGTTGGATGCAAGCATCCAGAGGAGCAAATTATCGGCAAGTGGGATAGCCCTCAGGGACCGATTGAGTTTAAAAGCGACAACACATTTGTTGCCGGTAAGGAACCCAAGCTTGCTTCCGGAAAGTGGGAGCTTGCGGGAATCAATCTTGTCCTGACCTACCAGAAAGTTGATGGAATGTCGGTGGATGACTTTGTGAAGCAAGCTACGGCAGAGGCGGCGAAGAAGAATCCTCGCGCGGCCAATCCGAAAGCCCTTGAGCGCTTGAAGAAGTCCACGGAAACCAAAGCCTACACCTTAGATCCCGAAGAGCACGAGCTTGATCCGAACGTTCCGGTCGCTAACGGAGCGGGCATCTACAAGAAGCAAGCAGAAGCTAAATCATAAGCTGAGCCTGTGATTTAGCTTCAAAGGCCGCATTCATTCGGTGACAAACGACGTCAGACCGTCGATGCTTCGGCTGTTCTTTTCCTTTCGGTATTCGACGAGGCCGTCTGGGCCCTTGGAAGTTGCCCATTTATTGAGAGCTTCTCGATCGGATCGGAAATCCATCAAAGGAATCGAGTAGCCACAAGAAGTGGATACACGGGAAACGTCAACAAGGACAATCGAACGGGTCCCGGGATTCTCGGGAAAGAGGATGATCAGTTCTTCGAACTTGGGATCGCCTGGAACCAATACCTTCCCCTCGCCATGGAGTCGAACGATGTTGGGTTTTCCGTCAAAAGCGCAAAACATCACAACAATTCGGCCATTCTGCTTCAAGTGCGCCGCGGTTTCAGCGCCACTGCCGGTGTAGTCCAGATAAGCCACCGTATGAGGTCCTAGAACACGAAAAGAGTCGCCGCCTTTTGGCGAACAGTTGATATGCCCTTCACTTTCATTTGGTGCAGTCGCGACGAAGAACACGTGCTGCTTCATTAGCCATGTACCCAACTCGCCATCGATCTGATCGACTTGCTTGCTCATTTCGAGCTAAGAGTACACGATGGACGGCTTGGAAGACTCAGCCGTTCGATAGGACTGATTGACCTCATAGGAATCGTTATGCGACCTATGAGGTCAATCAAACAAGGCTGAGTTCCATTGAGGAGCCTCCCCTAACCTCCGACAGGAGTCCAGTAGTAGGTTGGCGTGCCGTCAGCATTCCGGATGTTATAGATATTTGATCCGTTGTAGATGGAGTAGCTCGAAGCCACGTTCGAATTAGGCCCAATAGTTATTGGGTTATTGCGAACAATTACGGAGACTCCTTGGCCAATCTGATAGTTGAGATTTTGACGGCCGTAGTACCAATCTGGTCCAAGATCGATGAGCATCTGACCGTTGTTTGTGTCCAAGATCGCTGACTGATACTGAACGTTGTCGAGCGTGTATGGCCGGAAAGAATTAAATGTCCCGGTGATCACGTTGGCTCCGGTTGGAGGGGTATTGTTCTGCGCCATTTCGGTGCCAACCCAATAAGCTCTGCCGCTTAATCGGCGCAGTGCCAAGACTGGCCCACCTTGCTTACCAAGTCGAATCATCGAGCCGATAATCAAACCGTGGCCATCCACGATTACCTTCGAACCGGTTACCTGAACCATGTCGCAAACCTTGATCTTGGCAGACTGGTGATCCACGAACCATGCCGGTCCGATATCGACAGTTGCAGTTCCATTTCCGTCAAAGTTTCGCACAAGAAGCGTTACTTCCGATTCCTGCCCCGCGGCAGAACGGGTTCTTTCGATGCCAGTTACTCTTCCCGTAAACGTAATTTTGTGCCGGACGTCGAAGTCCCGTCCCCAACGATCCATGGTCGCGTCGTGTGAACTTAGTCGGACTACTTGCCCAGCCGAGGCCATGAGACACGTTGCCGCCATAAGTGAAATTGTCCAAATTGGTTTGCGCATGAGAATTCTCCCGGATGTCGCTATCAATCTGTTGGACTGCCGATTCAAGGATTTGGGTCCATTCTTCTAAGCCCCTTGCTCGTAATTAGAGTTAGTACACCCCTAGCCCATCACATATAGTGAATCCGATCACGATTCTCGAATAGGAGTCGCGCGTTCCAGACATCGCCGTTATCTAGGTTGGCACTCACGAAAACGGGAGGATCAACACCTCGATGCACCAAGTCGGTAACAACTTCGGCAATGATGGAATTGACGATTGCGCAACCCGTTACGCTCGAAAGGGGGCCAATCTTCTGTGCGAATCCCGGAATTTCAACCGCCGCATCTCCTAGAGGAACACAGTTGTCGATAACGACATGGCATAAGTCGGCAAGTTTCTTACCGGACGGGTGTCGACTTGCAACCCCCTGAGTGTATGCCAGGGACGTCAATCCGATCGTTTTGATCCCTCGAGCTTCAGCTTCAAGAGCCATATCAATCGTGACCGCGTTTCGTCCGGAGGTAGAAGTGAGGATCAAGACGTCCCCTTCCTGAGCGGCCGATCCAGCAAGGAGTTGATTTCCGAGTCCCAAAACGCGTTCCATCCCAGATGTAGCAGTCAAGGGTCGCACTGAGAAATTCATTCCATGCGGATAAATTGGATTCACTAACATCAATCCACCGGTTCGATAAACCAGTTCTTCCGTAGTCATGAAGGAATGACTTGCCCCAAAGCTGAAAATGCTTCTGCCAGAGATGATCGCTTCAACCAAAAGGTCGGAGGCAGCTTGGATATTTGAATGCTGAAGCTCAGCGACCCGTCTTAGCGCTGCAATAGCTTCCTCCAGATACAAAGAGCTCGACATTCTAATAGCCTCGCTTCTCGTACTGATCCTTCATCTGCTGGTAAAACTCGGGCCCGCCCGCCCGGTTGAAACTTTGGAACACGGTTGGCGGAGTACCTGCTTCGATCATCTTCTCGATGACCGCTTCCCAAAGCATCCATCCTGCAACGATCGCTCCGACTCCCGAGACAGGAAGCGCGGAAACACTCAGCCCAGGGATTTCGCAGGCAGCATCACCGTAGGGAGCACCATTATCAATAACCACATCTGAGACATCACACAGTTTCTTGCCAGAAGGATGCAACGATTCCACTTGAGCGGTGTAAACCATTGACGTAAATGCGATGACTTTCACTCCAATTTCCTTGCAGACGAGCCCAAGTTCAACTGGGACTCGGTTCTTACCTGACACGGAGCCGAGTAAGAGGACGTCACCGGCGCGAAGGTTGCTCGTTTTTACCGCAAGTCTTACCACCTCAAGATCGCGATCTAACTCACTACCACCAGGTCGGTTTTTCAGTACTTCTGGGGTCGGGTCCGTGACTGTGAAACTGAAATTAAAGCTCTGAACGGCGGCAAGCCCGCCAGCGCGATTGAGGAAGTCGTGCTGATTGGCGTGTCCAATTTCGTAGCAGTAAATGATTCCGCCGTTAGAGAGAGATTGCACGACTAAATCCGCGGCGTGATCGATCGCACTCAGCTCGGTCGTTTCCAAATGGTCAAGAATGTCTCGTACGGCTTGAATGTATTTCATGGGTGATTAGGAATGATCAACTAGCGTTAAGCAGATTCGTTTGTAAAGCAAATGAATCGAGAAGCGTCGTTCGAAATTGTGGGTTCAGAATCCTCATGCGCTGTGCCATTTCCAGCACCATGCCCATCACGGCGGGATACTTGGGCAAAGTAGGGACAAATTGGGGTGCAAATTGAAGGACACTTTCGCAAAGATGGTCCCAGTAAATCTTGGACCCAGTTGCGACTCCTCCGGTCGCAATGAGTGGATATGCCTCATCCGACATTTCCAACCGTTGAACGACGTAATCGACCGTCAACGCAATTTCCTCAGCAGCTCGTTGAATGATGCTTAACGCGATCGCGTCCCCTTTCTCGGCTTCCCTATTCACAATCTCGGCTAGAGCCGCAATCTCGGAGCGATCACGTGGTTCCGCCATGAAAAGCATCATGTTAAATTCTCTTGGGTTTCCAGCTAACTCTTTACACGCGAGAGGAATGAACTCACTCAGAGAAGTTTGGTTGCTTGGATGCCATCCTGCCCGCCCGGATGCTCGGATGCCTGCCAGGCCAATTTGAAATCCACTTCCATAGTCTCCGTATAGGGGGCCGATTCCGTCGAACAGTGCCTCTTCCCCGTTCTTTGTTCGCCCGTAAACAAAGGCTCCGGTCCCGGCCAGCACAACCACCCCACTGTCAACTCCGGCAAGTATGAGCGGACCTTCCTTTTCCGAGATGTGGTGGCGGATGATCGCATCATCAGACAGGTCACGGAACGAAAACGGCTCAGGAAGAATGCCTGCGACATGAAGCGAACTAATGTTCGAATAGTTCGCAGTAGCCTCACCAATCGCGGCGTTAATGGCAGCATGAGACCGGCCAAGCCCGCCAAAGTAAAGCTGCCCTCTCAGATGATTCAAATCTCGCCTCCCACGACCAAGAATTTCTCCCGTACCGGACACGAGAAGCGCATCGCACTTGGTTCCGCCAGCATCAATTGCGAGGAGGCATCTCATCTTCGCGATCATTATGCTTTCAATTCCAGAAAGACGTCGTACGCATGGGGCCGCAATGCTACTTTGCGCGAACGGCGGCCGACATTTCGAGAAGCATTCGTTCCAAGGTATCGAGCGCGCTAAAAGAAGTTATCGATCCTTTTAATCGAGCATCGGTATCGGCCAGGATCATGAAGCATTTCTCGATTTGTCCCAGAGTCAGCTTCCCCGCCATCGCCATGGTCGGATTCAATCGGTAGGGCGCCTCGCTGCTGATATTTGGCTTTCCTGGAAACATGCGCGCTATTTCTGCGGGTGGGTTTGTTGGACTGCAACGAGCTTCGATACAAATCCGCGCTTGCCACAGCAGGCGAAGTTGCCGCGAGAGAGTTGGTAGGATGCGCGAGAATGCGGCATCCTCGGCTTTGGTCTGAGATCCAATGAGAACGCGAAGCTGACGAAGCGCCTCGGGGATTTGTCCATTGAAGACGGAATCGGCCATCCGATAGACATTCCATTCCCGAGAGGCAACGACGACTTCTCGAACGTCACTCTCTCGAATCAGTTCTTGGTCGCCCAGAAACAGATCCAGCTTCTGGATTTCATCAATCGCACGGCTGAGACTTCCGCCTGTCATCTCAACGAGTGCCACCACGGCTGGTTGAGAAATCTTTCGCTTTAATCGCGCGACTTCATTCTTGATCCCTTCTGCTGCTCCCTTCGGATCAGGGTCAAAACTGTGGGCGAAACCACCCGCTTTGGTGACCGCTTTAGCCCAATTTCCACGGGCAGTTTTCAACGTTCTTTGACGGTCATCGCCTCCAGTCTCGTCGTCCGCGACGAGGATCAAAAGCGAAGTGGCGGGAAGCTTCGAAAAGTCGGTGCCCTTGAGCTTATCAATCTCGCAACGAAGCACGTGCCTTACGATCGCGGTACGCTTGTCGCTAAGAAACGGCGCGGTGCTGACGGCGGCAAACCACTCCATTGGAGAGCTTGTATCACCAGATAGAGTTTCGAGATCAAAGTCGTCTTTCTCGACTCCTGCCGCCTTGAGGATATCGTCAAAGGCTCTTCGTCTCAGCGATTCTTCATCGCCGGCAAGAAAGATCACGCGATGTTGGAGTGCTTTTTCGGCTACGAAGGTCACTCTGGTTTGCTCCGAGCACGCCGTTTCTCCATCTCACGAATCGATTGTCCAAACTTTACGATGTCTTCCCGCATTTTTAAAACTGCTTCGGAGGATACAGCATTGGGACCGAAAAGCTGCTCGGCAAATCGCTCATTCAGCATGGCCGCTTGCTCGAAACATTCGTTGAGGCTGGGAGCAACAATCGCCAAGAATTCGTCTGCAGTTTGACCAACCATCCGACGTTTTCCGCTGGTGCGCTCAAGCACCTTTACAAACGCCAAGTAGCTTCGTTCCGCTTCGGACCTTGGATTCTGAAGTGGCTTCTTGCTCTGCCAGCGGTAGTACAACCGAACAAATAGGAAACCAAGCGCGGCAATGAAAACGGCTGCGACTGGAATTTGGAAGACGGCTCTCTTATAAATGGGAGGTGGCTTTCCGGCGTCGCCGAGCCCCTCGCCTTCTTTAAATCTTGCACTGGTAGTTGGATCGAAGACAACCCAACCCGCATCTTTGTAGATCAGTTCAGCCCAGGCATGGTAGTCCAGATCCGTAACAACGTAGCTTCCGTTAGATTCGATTCGCCGAATGTCCGGCAAGTAGCCATTAACGTACCGGGCAGGAATTCCCACTGCGCGCGCCATGATGACCATCGCCGAAGCGAACAGGTCGCAATACCCTTCGTGTGACTCAAAGAGTGCGTATTCAACAGCATCCTTATCACTTGGAGTGGGGTCCGCGTCGAGATTATAAAGAATGCGCTTCGAGATTTCCGCTTCAATCAGCCGGGCTTTTTCATAGTCATTTTTCGCGCCTTTGGTGACATCTAAAGCGAGTTGGGCAACTCGAGGGGATATGCCAGACGTGTCCAGTAGTTTTTTGAGTTCAGGGGCTACGACCGCTTTCGTCGGCTTAACGCTAGGATCAATTTCGAGCCCTTTCCCTCGCACAACCGTTCCTGCGGGCAGGTCCGAACTCTGTTCAAACGTGCCGTCCTTAAAGCTCAACAGTCCCACATTATCAGCGGTGGGTTCGACGGCTTCGGCGGGAAGAGGAATGACTTTTAGGTTTTGAAGCAGCGAGATCTGAAATTGAAACTCTTTGTTCCGCTTCATCTCATAAAACGCGTCGTCATTCGGTGTTGCTTCGTCGGGAGTGGTCCCCAATCGGCTAGTATCGTTCCTCCACCCATGTCCGGTGTAGGATTGAAAACTTTGCTCACGCAAGTATCGAATCTGATCCAGTTTTGCTTCGAGCACCGGTCGGTTCAAGTTATGATTTGGCCCGCGACCGATCCCCACTGAGGAGAGTTGACCGCTAGCGCCAGACGCAGTGGCAGAAGGTTGATTCTTTATCGGGGGTGGCGTAAGGGCAACCATTCCCGCAACGCCTGACACCGACTGACGAATGATCGGTGCGCCAAGTAAACTCAGCAAAACCACCGCCAAGGCAGACAGCAGCGCCCATTCCGGTCCCGCAACCCAACGCCAAGGTCCCTTTCGCAGTTCTAGCGCGAGGCCGGGAGTCGTTTCCACCGACGGTATTGGGGTTCCTGGTGCCAGTCCTCGAGTGAAATATCCCGAATTGGCCGCCTGCTGAAGCATCTGCCGACTATGCGCCCTTGCGAAGAGGGTGGCGAGGCAAATGAGAAAAGCGAAGAAGTTAAACGTTACGAAGCGGTAAGTATCGTAGCAACCCACCAACCCGAAGAGAGCAAGGGCTGGGATCGCTTGGAACAGCAAAGTTGAGTCTTGCCACGTTGCAAAGGAACCTAAAATGAGCATCCAGGACAGCCATCCTGCCGCCGCAATTTCTCGAGGAAATCCGGATTCGGGCATCAGCGCATTTAAAGCGCCTGCGTAGTAAATGGAACAGATGACCGCAATCGCGTACAAAGCCCAATCCCACCGAATAATGGGCGACCGAAGGGTTTGAATCCGAATCGTGTAACTGGTGAGAGTCCCGATGATTACGAGCGCCACTGAGAAGTAGCCTATCACCGGCTCGGAAATACTCATTGCGGCCGAGAACACTGCCAAGCAGCTTCCGATCGCCATCAAAACGTAGTCCAGCCAACCGATGCGGCTTAAATCGCGCTCACGCCGTTTCCGCAAAGGTCACCTCCGTTGGCATGACGGTTGGAATGGCGCCTGCATCTCTTAAGGCACCCATAAACGCAGGATCAGTAGCTGAAATGATGCCCCGCTTAGGCTCAAAGACACTTGCATCGTAAACGAGGGGGATAACGCTCGTTCCTCGAGCAACCAGTTGGGGAGCGGCATCACACAACGTTCGATCGGCAACCGCCATCATCACGAAGAGCACGCTTCCCGTCGGAAGTTGACCTACCAGCGCGGAAACTTGGTCTCCAAGAGTTAATTTTGAATCTGCTTGAATGTTTGCAACCAACTCGTAGATTTCAGCAATTCGCTCCTGCATAGATCCACGTGTTGTGGTCGTTTCAATTCCTGGGAACTCGACGTTCGCGCCCTGCCTAAGGAAGGCTTCGGCAAGATAAACGAGGTTGCCACAAATCAATTCCAAGCTTGTGTTAGCTCCGGTACCGACCTCGGTACCTCGCTGAGTCTGGATCAAGAAAGCAGCCGCCGCTTGAGTGCCCGCTTCAAATTCTTTGACAAGAAGCTCGCCGCGTTTGGCAGTCGATCGCCAATGGACGTGGCGCAACGAGTCACCGTAGACATAATCTCGAACACCTCGCGGTTCTAGACCGGCACCTCTGGCTTGACCGCTTTCCGCTTCGCTGATTCCCCAACCGGCCGCGGCTGGCAATTCGAAAGACACAGGAATAGGTCTCGGCAAAACCGTCATCTCAGCTGGTGTCGTTTCATATTGCCGCTTGGCAGAAACCAGGCCCAAAGCATCCGTTCCTTCAACCAGCAGTCCGCTCCACTTGTAGTGTCCCCGCTTGAGTGGTCGGAACTGATATTGGGTTCTAATTGGAATATCGTACGCAGCTGCAATCGGAAGGCTCGCCGTTAGCGCGGAAAGAATCATACGGGCAGGACGACCATCGACCACTTCGATAAGCGGTCTACGGATTTTATGCTCGCTCCAAACTGTGATTTCAACCGTCACCAAATCGCCCACCCGAACACTCTCGGGAGCGATTCTTTCAAAGCGTAGACCTCGAACCGATAACCATGCTTGAAGACGGCATGCGCCAATGGTGGCGATAAGCGCGGTGCCCATGTAGAACAGGGCAGGCGAATTCAGCATGAGTGCGACGACTGCCAAAAAGGCAGACGCCAAAACCATCGTGAATCCGGCGACGTTTCTCAAGCTCGATTATCCAACTGGAAGTGGCGTTTGGACGGACTCTAAGATTCGGTCGATTACTTCTTCGGTCGTTTGACCTTTTGCTCTCAATTCGGCTCGAGGCATCACTCGGTGAGCCAACACGCAACTCGCCATCGCCTTCACATCATCAGGCCGAACAAAGTCATGACCATTGATAGCCGCGTTGGCTTGAGCCGCTCTCATCAAATAAAGGGATCCTCGCGGTGAAGCTCCAATCAAGAACTGGTTGCTTTCCCGGGTCGCACGAATAACATCGACGATGTATTCCTTTAGCGATTCATGAACAAAGACATCTCTTACCGCGGCTTGCATCTCGGTCAAGACGCTCAAAGGCACCACACTATTCACGAGTTCAATCGGGTGAGCTACCTGTTGTTGGGCGAGAATAGCGGTCTCGCTGGATCGGTCAGGATATCCAAGTGAGATACGACCGAAGAAACGATCGAGCTGTGCTTCGGGCAGAGGATACGTGCCCGTCATGTCAACCGAGTTTTGAGTCGCAATAACGAAAAATGGGATCGGCAGTTGACGTGTCTCGCCATCGGTCGTCGTCTGTCCTTCTTCCATCGCTTCAAGAAGAGCCGACTGAGTTTTGGGAGTAGCGCGGTTGATTTCGTCTGCTAGAACCACGTTTCCAAAAATTGGCCCCGGCCTGAACTCAAACTCGGACTGCTTCTGATTAAAGATTGAGCTCCCCGTAATGTCTGAAGGCAACAGGTCAGGGGTGAACTGAATGCGCTTAAATTCTCCACCGATACTCTTGGCCAGTGATTTTGCTAGGGTCGTTTTCCCAACTCCGGGAATGTCCTCAATGAGCAGATGCCCGTTACAAAGCAGGGTGATGACGGCTTTTCTGACAGTGGCTCGTTTACCTACAATAACCTGTTCTACTTCGTCGATGATGGACTGTGCATTTGATGCGATTTCCGAAATGATCAAACTGTTCTCTCCCCTGACCCCAATCTACGCTATTCACACCCAGAATGCGCCCGCATTGTAGACATACGAGACAAATTTGAGAGTCGGTTTATTCCCTAGTCCCCAACCATCTCGCTCTGCCTGCTACAATTCCGCCCGTGAGTAGGAAGTGTGTTATCGGTATTGACCTCGGCGGCACGAACGTGCGAGCGGGAGCGTTCTATCAAGACGGTTCACCAGCAGGTCAAAGTTTCAGCAATCCATCAAATGCGCAACATGGCACGCAGGCGGTGCTTGAAGCGGTGGCGAAAACTGTCCACGAAGCCGCTGCCGCATCCGCTGATCAGCCATCGGCGATCGGACTTGCCATTCCCGGGCACATTGACGACGAAGTTGGCCAAGTAGTTTGGGCTCCAAATTTTGGAGAGGAGATTAATGGCGTTTTTGTTTCGTGGCGAAACGTGCCCATTCGAGAGCCTTTGTCCAAATTGGTTGACCTTCCCTTGCATATGGGAAATGATGCAAATTTGGCGGCCCTCGGCGAGTATCGATTTGGTTGCGGCAAAAATTCGGCTCGATGCCTTGTTCTTTTAACTCTCGGTACCGGAGTTGGGGGCGGCGTTGTCATGGCGGCGTCTTCTGTTCAAGGTCAGGCATCTGGCAGCCTTATCCTTTTAGGCGGAAACAAGGGGGGCGCCGAGCTTGGACATACCGTTATCAACTATCAAGGTATGGATTGCAACTCGGGTGAGTACGGCTCAGTCGAAGGCTATATTGGACGAGATGCACTCATCAAGCGTGCACAACGGCGTCTCTCTCGTGGCCGTGAGTCCATTCTTGCTTCCCTCGTCGAAGGTGATCTCTCCAAGCTCACTCCCAAGCACCTATCACAAGCTGCTGACCTTGGAGATGAGGTTTCCATTGAAGTATTGGAAGAGGCTGGCACGATGCTCGGTGTTGCGATCGGCAATTACATCAATGTGTTCGCTCCCGATATCGTCGCGATCGGCGGGCAAATAGCACGCGCGGGAGAGTGGTTACTGGGTCCTGCCCGAAAGACGGCACGCAACGTTGGCGCACCGAGCCTGTTCGTGGACGCGAAGATCGTTGTGGCCGAACAAATTGCCGATGCGGGCATGCTAGGCGGCGCGGCACTTGCTCTCGAAAACATTGCTCACCTTTGATTTGCAGACCCTAACAAGGGCAACTACGTACGGATATTTGAAGAACCATGCACACTCTTCAAGTTCAAGCAACTGACACGGGTAATCTTTACACCGTTTTGTTCGGAGGATGGATTAACGGATGACCGAAGTGATCATGCCCAAGATGGGCGATGGAATGGAAGAAGGCACCCTGCTAGAGTGGCTGAAGAAAGACGGAGACAAGGTTAAGACCGGCGAAGTCATCGGCACCATTCAAACGGATAAGGCAACTATTGACCTGGAAGCGCCTGGCACAGGAACTCTCACCGGTTTCTTAATCAAGGGTGGAGACACCGTTCCGGTTGGCGTGCCTATTGCCGCGATTCTGAAGGATGGCGAAGCACTTCCTTCTGGTTGGGGAACTGGTAAGTCCGAACCGGCAGCGGCTAATCATGCCGTTGCACCTGCTGAGCCTGCTCCCGTCGTTGAAGCCGTTGCGGCAGTTGCTCCAGTCGTTGCTGCGCCAGTCGAAGTCGAACGCATTAAGGCCAGCCCGCTTGCAAGGAAAATCGCAGCTGAAAAAGGAATTGACCTTGCTGCAATCGCAGGCTCGGGACCTGGTGGAAGAATCATCGAGAAAGATGTCCAAGGAGCTCAGCTACAAGCGACGCCGGTTCCAGCAATCGCCTCGACGCCAGTTTCAATCGTTGCTCCAGCCGCAGAAGATACAGTCGTTCAGCTGAATCGAATGCGACAGATTACGGGCAAGCGAACGCAAGAGAGCAAGCAGCAAGTTCCCCACTTCTATGTCACCGTCGAAGTGGACGTCGAGAAGATCCTTGGACTTCGAGCCATGTTCGAAGAAGAAGAGAGCGGAAAAGTAAGCATCAACGACTTTGTTGTGAAAGCTTGCACCTTGGCGCTTCGCGACATGCCGGAAGTAAATGCACTGTTCCAAGGAACGTCCGTGTTGCAGTACGGCGCAGTACACATCGGAATTGCGGTAGCGATTCAAGATGGACTTACCGTTCCGGTCATCAAGAACGCTCACACGCTCAGCCTCAGGCAGCTTTCCGTCAAGGCCAAAGAACTAGCGAAGAAGGCTAAGGACAATAAGCTAAGCATGGATGAACTCACAGGTTCAACCTTCTCCATTTCAAACATGGGAATGCTGGACGTGGATAACTTTATCGCGATTGTGAATCAGCCAAATAGTGCGATCCTCGCCATCGCTTCGGTTCGCAAGAAAGTTGTGGCGACTGACGACGATCAAGTCGAGATTCGAAGCCGGATGAACATCACTTGTTCGTTCGACCATCGAGTTGTGGATGGCGCGATTGGTGCTAAATTCATTAACACCGTCAAAGCCTACTTAGAGAATCCAACTCGGCTCATCTCTTAAGCCCATTAAAAGGGGCGATTCTTCAAAAGAATCGCCCCTTTATTACGTCTTCTGGCCTGAAGATTTACATTCCGGATACGACTTTGCCGTCGATCTTAGTATTTTCCTTCAGAGTCTTGGAACTCTTGAGCTTCCAATCGGCGCCGACTTTCACCCATGTGTCTTCGCTCACCTGGGAACTCTCGATGAGGTGCGGAGTTCCAGAAGGGTCAATAGGCGATGTCAGCTTATAACTAGAACTCACCCGAGCAACCGCCATCGATCCTTTCGTAGTGAGCGTATCGATATGCGTCGTTGAATTCATAAATTTGACGATGACCTTCATTTGCTTGCTCATATCGCTGAGCGCCTTTTCAACCGTTTGTTTTTCACCTTTTCCAGTGATAAAGAAACAATCTTTTGTGGCAACTTGCTTAAGCAACTTGGTCAAGCCGGTCATTTCCTTCTTAACACTGAGTGAGTCCAACTTGTTGTAGATGCCCATCAGAGTGGATTTTGTTGAGCCTTGATAGGCAAAGGCAGATGTTGCGGCAACGCAGATTGCGAGAATTGAGAGCTTTTTCATAATTGAGATCCTAATGTTACGGAAACTTAAAATCGTTACTCAGCTGGTTGGAGTTGCATGTCGGCATTAACTTGGACTCTCTTTTGCAGCTTCCATTCCTTGCCTTGTTTCACCCAGGTATCCGTGTCTACACTTTGGTCTGATAAGGAATAACGGCGGGAGTCAATATTGACCATTCCCTTAAATTCAGAGGCAATGATGACAACCTGCTGTTGCCCTTTCGCCTGGACCGATCGAACGGTCAAGGTTGATGAAATCACCCGGGTCGTGTTTTGCATGTCTTGGGTCAGACTCGTTCTAAACCCATCCAAGCTGTACTTCGTTTTATGGAATGAGGTGTAGCTGAATTTGGGCTGACAGTTGTTTTTGACCCATGCATCGATGCCGTTGCGGTCGCTCTTTAAGTAACTGGTATTGAATTGTTTGTACTTAGCAATCAGAACTTCTTTCGGTGAAGGAGTGTGGGTGACAAGCGAAACCGCCAGAATGGGCGCGAGCGCCAGACAGATCATAACCTAGTGTGGCATGCCTGAATAGGCGGTGCCAAGATCAAAATATCAGCCTCCATCCGAATGGAAACTCGAACCTATCAAACATTCCGCATCATTCCCACGCTTTGGGCGGTAACCGTGCCACCTGAAGCGCTAAAATGGTAGGCCACGCTCAAACGCGATGATGCGAAAAGTCCCCGACTTACCCATCGTCTGAACCGCCCTAGAAATGCGACTAAAACGTGTCCGAATATTCGGATTTAAAACTTTTGCGGACCGCACCGAGTTCAACCTCGATGGCGGAGTTATCGCGGTTGTTGGACCGAATGGTTGCGGAAAATCAAACCTGGTTGATGCGATTCTATGGGGCCTCGGTGAAGGCAACGCCCGGCACCTTCGTGCCCAAACGAGTCAAGACGTCATCTTTAGTGGCACGCCCCGTCGCAAAGCGGTCGGCTTCGCCGAAGTAAATCTCCTATTCGACAACGAAGACGGTTCTTTACCGATTGATACTCCCGAGGTCTCGATCAGTCGACGATTAACCCGCAATGGAGACACCGAGTATTCCATTAACCGCCAATCCTGCCGCCTACGAGATATCTATGACCTTCTCGCCGACTCAGGATTGGGACGCGCAGGATATGCAATCGTCGGCCAGAAAGAGATTGACTCAGCACTTTCAGCGTCCGCCGAGGATCGACGAGGCTGGATTGATGAGGCAGCCGGAGTACAGCGTTACCGAGTTCGTAAAGTCGAGAGCCAAAGGCGCTTGTCTCAAGCTCTTGAGCACCTTGCTCGGGTCAACGACATTCTCAATGAACTCGAATCGCAACGCGAGCCTCTCAAAGAGGAAGCAGAAGTTGCAATCCGATACAAGACACTTCTTGAGTCGCTTAGAGACGTCGAGATTGGTCTATTGGTCGTAGAGGTAGTCAAAGCAGTTCGGGAAGTCGCTCAACTAGAAAAGAACCTCGAAGAATCCGCCCGCCTCATGCGCGACGAATTGGCTCGGGCGGAAGTCCTTGATTCTCAGGCCAAGCAAACCGCCTCAAAAATCTCCGACCTTGAACTAGAGATGGACGCCGTACGAGCGATCCAGCAAAATGCGTTGACCAGTTTGGAGCGAGCAAGCGCGAACCTCAAATTGCTCGAACAGAGGCTCGCGAGCTTAGACGAACAGGAGAAATCGCTCGATACTGACGGTCAAGAGAGTCTGGGCAGATTGTCTGACACGGAATCGGAAGTGGCGGCTCTCGTCATTGAGGAAGCTACTGAGCGTCAGGCCCTTGACGACCTCCGAACGGAGTTATCAGGAGTCGGAGTTGAAGCGGCAGCCCTCAAAAAGGCACTCGTTCAGATCGAACAGGAGTTGAACCAAGCCCGGTACAAACACTCCCAATGGCTCAAATCTGAAGCGGAGCAAGCTCACCGAACAGAGAGAAAGACTCAAATCAACCGGGAGCTTAAAGGTATCGACGATTCACTCCCTGAACTCCTTGCCGGTTTAGCGGCTGCTCAGGCAAACTTTGACGATTCTTCTGCAACCGCTCAATCTCAAACGGCGGTCATCAAAGAGCTCGACGCCAAAATTATCGAGATCCGCAAAGCTGAGGAAGCCGACAGTCAGGCCGTCCGAAGATCCATGGCCGAGAAAGCAGCTCTTGAAGGCCGAAAGCGTGGTATTGAGGCGACGATTGACGCTCATGAGGGCCTCAATCAAGGTGCTCGTGCGGTTCTTGAAGCCGCGGACCGAGGAATTCTCAAGGCGGACTATGTCGCGGTCGGCTCCGCAATTGAAGTTGAAAAAGACCTTGCGCTTGCCATTGAAACCGCACTCGGTGGCTCCTCAAACGATCTCATCGTGGATGACCAGCAAGACGCAAAAGTGGCGATCGAATGGCTCAAACAGCATCGAGCGGGACGAGCGACGTTCCAACCCATCCCCTTGATGCGTCCTTCCGAAGCGACACCCGAGATGCGACGGTTGATTGGACAGGCCGGTGTAGTTGGTCGAGCAAGTGATCTTGTGCAATGCCGCGCAAAGCATCGCCCGGTTATCGACAGCCTTCTTGGCAGAGTCGTCATTGTCGAGGACATTGACGTTGCGCTTCAATTTGCGAAGTCTGGCGGTTGGGGACGCATGGTCACCCTCGACGGCGAAGTCGTTCACAGTAGTGGTGCGGTAACGGGCGGACAACAATCAAAGCAAGGATACGGACTCGTCCAGCGCAAATCGGACCTTACTACAATTAGCCAAGAAATCCAGCGGCTCGAAAAGATCGTCAACGAGTACGACAAACGAGCGGCCGCTCGTGCTCGGGCAACTCAGGAGGCTGAAGCAAACGCAGCTGCCGAACGCAAGAAATTCGCAGCCGAACAGTCGGATCTTGCCGAGGCCCGAAACTATCTGCAATCTCTTTCGGATGAGGTCAAGAGCACCCAAAAATCGAGAGATCGACTGGCTCATGAGCTTGAGCAAATGGAGAAGGCGGGTTTGAAGCAGGGTGAGAATGTCGACATTCCCTCTATCGAAACAAGGCGTGATGAAGCATTGAGAGCCTTGGCGAGTAAGTCGGCAGATGCTGAGCTCGCAGTCACTCGGCTTCGGGAAGCTGAACAACGAGTGGCTCAGGCGCAGTCCCGACTCTATACCGGTAAAAATCGACTTCAGAGGTTTAAAGAAAACGAGCAACAAAGATTGCACCGACTCCAAAACCTTGCTCCCGAACGCGAAAAAATCCAAAAGGAAATCATTCAAGTTCAAGAGCGATTTGTAGAGGCCGAGAAATCAAAGGGGGATGCTGAAAAGACCCTTGAGAAGCATCAAGTTACGAAGAGAGCGCTCCTTGAACAGAGCCTTCAACAAAGTGAAGAGGCCAAGGCGGCTCGAACGAATGCTTCCGCGGTAAGTGACGCCGCTCACCAGGCCGAGCTCAACCGAGCCCGTGCCGAGTCTCGACGGGCTAATGCGTTGCAAAGACTATTTGAAGAATACGGAATGACCGAAGAGGACGCATTTGAGCAAGAAGGAACGCATGAGGTTCCCAAAGACGCCTCAGTGGTCGTCAACCGCTTGCGCCGAGAAATGAGGGCCATGGGGGATGTCAACCTCGGAGCCATTGAGGCTTACCAACGACTCACAGTTCGAGTCGATGAGTTAGGGGGGCAACGTGACGATATTCTGTCCGGCATCGAACAAGTTGAAGCCAGCATCTCCGAGCTCGACAAACTTACCCGAGACAAATTCTTAACGACGTTTGAAGCTGTCCAATTAGCCTTCACAGAGATGTTTGGTCGCTTGTTTGGTGGTGGCGAAGGAAAGATCTCGCTCTCAGATCCGGAACGAGTTTTAGAAAGTGGAATCAATCTTGATATCACCCTTCCAGGCAAAAAGCGTCAGCCATTGGCACTCCTAAGTGGTGGCGAGAGAGCTCTCTGCGCATCCGCATTCTTGTTCGCACTGTTGCGTGTCAAACCTTCCCCGCTCGTCGTACTCGACGAGGTTGACGCACCAATGGACGGAAGCAACGTGGAAAGGTTCGCCAAGATGCTCCACGAGTTCACTGACAACTCTCAGTTCATCGTGATCACTCACAACCCCACAACGATTCAGACCGCACCTGTGTGGTTGGGTGTCAGCATGCAAGAGCCTGGTATCTCTATGCTTCTCCCCACCCGCATCGCCGGCAAAGTTCCCGAGCGCGACCTACCAGTCGTCGCCGACGCCCACTAGGTTGCTGGCAATTCATTACGCGCCAAACCTGACGTCATCAGAAAGTGAGGTTTCCAGCAGGAAAGATGGACGTCGTTGTCGAAAATATCGACTGTGCTAGTCAAATCCTTTCTCATCCCTGACGCTCTCAAGGGATATGTTGCCGACAATTGGGTCCATGAGCCCGAACTATTGAAGAGGCTCCGAGAAGAGACCAGCCTCATGACCAATTCCGGAATGCAGATTGGTCCAGATCAGGGTGTCATGATGGGAATGCTCACCAAACTAATTGGCGCTAAAAATTGCGTCGAAGTCGGAGTATTCACTGGCTATAGTTCTCTTTCAGTCGCTTTAGCTCTTCCTGAGGATGGGACGATCATTGCTTGCGACGTGAGCGAAGAATACACTTCAATGGCTCGACGTTATTGGGCCGAAGCCGGTGTTGCAAACAAAATCGACCTTCGAATTGCGCCGGCGACCGATACACTGGATGATTTGATCTCCCAAGGTTTAGCCGGAACGTTCGATCTTGCATTTATTGACGCCGATAAGCCGAATTATCGCAATTACTACGACCGAGTTCTGGTGCTGCTTCGATCAAATGGTCTACTGCTCATCGATAACGTACTTTGGAGCGGCAAGGTCGCTGACGCTTCCGCAACTGATGCCGAAACACTCGCACTCCAAGATCTCAATCGCGCAATCCATGGTGACCACCGCGTGGAAGCTTGCCTCATTCCCATCGGAGACGGAGTGACGATGGTTCGAAAGAAGTGATCGGTTAGGGATTGATCTCGAGACGGTCGGAAAATGCGGACTTCCAACGCGTTGACACCTCGATTTTTCCCTTGCCCTTAAAACCTTCACTGTAAAGTTCGTAGCCGTCAGAAGTTCTTCGGTAGATGAAATCACGCCCGGTGAGCGGATCAACCGAAGCTTCCCTTCCTACAACTTCAAGAAGAGTCTCAGGATATCGGTCAAATTCCCATCGAAATGCCGCGATTCGCAAATGGAGGGCCATTAACCGAATCTGAGTTCGGTTAATGGCAAACATCGTGCCGATGTCTTGAGTCGGATCATCGGACACCATCGGGACAATGAGTTTGGCAAAAGCACGCGCTTGAAAGGATGCATTGGGATAGGCAAGATTGAAATCGGGAGGTGAGATGGGTACGAGATTGACTCCCCATTCTGATTCTGGACGAGCTAAGAGATCAACGAGAGATTGGTCTTGCCCCGAGATGATGGAGGCAGCATAGTCTCTGATAACGGCCTTGTCGTCGATTGAAAGCTGTCTTAGCAGCTTCGATAATTCTGAATCCGACCGAGTCAGGGGCTCCCTTAGGTTGAGGATGTCGTCCAATCCCGCCATCGTCATTTGATGCTCACCTTCATACCCTTCAATAATCTTCTTGGGAGAATCAAGTAGTTGGCTGACTCCATCGGTCAGTTTTTCGCAATCCACCTGGCTCAAACTCGGTATGACGGTCATCAAATGACTGATGACGACTTTGGTCATCGCTGCCCGCACGAAATAAAGTAGCCGGATATCATAGGGCTGCTTCTCACAAAATAGCAGGGCTTGCGCGATCTCCGACGCTCCCTCGCGTTCATCTCCATGCGCAAACGCCGCGTAGGAACTGGACTCAAACATCACAGGAACGCCACGAAAGAAGGCCAACTCCGGGAAAAGAGTTGAAGGCAAAATTGTTTTATTGGGATATGCAACCGGCTTATTAAGACCGAATCGAATCATCTTCAAAACGGGTTTGAATCTTTTGGCAGAGAGTTCTTCGCCCGACAGGAAATCTTCCGTCTTCTGTAGCCAAGCGGGTAGTCCTTGTGGGTGTTCTTGTCGATCGGGAGATCGAGAGTAACGATGAAAGTCGCCCGCGTCAATCGTACGCGCCAAGATGGCGGCTTGGACGAATTCTTCGTAGCCATTCATGCCCGTCCAATTCGTGATGACTCTGTCGAGGGCAGTTTGAGAACCGGTCTGCATGGCCACAAGAACGACGGCAAGTAGAACTATCAGCCGCCTCCTACAGAAGCACTGTAAGGTGCTAAGGGATCTTCGTTCTCGCTCCCCGTAACGACAATTCGGTATGCCAATCCTTTCTTTTGATCGAGTCGAAACAGTTTTTTTGTTCGAGGATCTATCAGTTCGAACGGAGCAGCTACTTCTTTGAGCATCGTTGGCAGATGACCACGGTGCCACCGAAAGTCTTGAACTCTCGCATATAGATTGAGAAGCCGAATTTGTCCTCTCGACTTGAGTCCCGAATCCAATTCAGCTTGGGTCGGTACCACCCACTGGAGGATCGATTCAGCAAGCACACTTAGACTTGCAGACGAGGTTGATCCTATAGGCTCACTCGACCTGCTCACGTCGGAATTCCATGCGACCTCTTCTTGTCGAAATCTCTTGATGAGAGGTTCAAAAGTAGACTTGAGATGGTCACCAACCATGATCTTCAAGGTCTGTAAATCTGATGCACTCAAAGCACCTATTTTTCTTGCCAAATTCGATCGCTCAGGAGAATTTGGATAACCTGCACTGGTTCCGGCAAGGATTTGGTCACACGTGGTGCGGCCAGCAGCATAATCTGCTTCTAGAGTATTCAGGATAGGGTTCTTCTCGTTTAAAATTGCGCCTGTTCGCTTTTCAATTCTCTCACAGTCCTCAACCGACCATCGGTCACGTTGTGCAACAAATGCAGTCAGCGCGGTGGAGAAAAGGTTGCTCCCCGCCTGCAATCCTCGAAGGTTTTGCTTATGAACGTTGTTACAGAAGGTCATGAGCTCCAACATTTGATTGGTGCCCTTGAGCCAGTCACCTCGGGAATAAGCAATATATGCGGCGTCGCACGCGAGATGGGTTAGGTCTAGGAATTGGGAATCTTCAAGCCCAAGGTATCGGGTACCTCTTGTGGACACTTTGGTATTTCCCTGAGCCATAAGCTTGAGCCACATACCGAATTTTTCGACCTCAGATTTCTTTCTTGCTAAGGGAGTAGCGAACGCATTCGTGTCTGTAACTGGATTGCTTGAATCCCAGACTCGATACATTGAAAACTCAGGAACAGAAATTCCATCAGCAGCCCTAAGATAATCCACGTAGCCGTTTGTATTTGGTTCTTTTGGCAGAATCCGGTTAGCGAGTCCTCCCGATTGGAGAGTCATCAGGATGATCAACGATGCGATCAAGCGCGCACCTGTGGCACTCCGAAGCTCGAAGCATATTGATAGTTCAATTCGATCTCCCCGGTCATCCTGTTCCCTCTGCTAAACAATCGATAATGATCTCCTGATAACTCGTACACGAAGTTCTGGTTGCTCAAGGGATCGAAATCAAAATTCACTGGGAGCTTTAGTTCGTTCAAATCGGTGGGCAACCTGCCCCATTCCCATTGAAAGGAAATGATTCTTGCATGTAGTCGCAAGAGTCGCAACTGTGTTCTAGACGCAAGAATGGCAAGGATAGGTTTGGAATTCGTCGCAAAACTTGGCGTCCAGCCGTTTGCGAAGATATGTTCCACATCGATGATCGACTTGGGTGGAGTGTTGGGCTTGGAATTTTCGTCGGTTACACTTTTTGACCAAGAACTTTCCGGCTCCGAAAATGCCTTTAATACCAGCAAGCATCGCTCACCAATTGCCTGTTGGACGTGCTCGATGACGGCGGACACGTCTGTATCGTTTAGGGTGTTGAGTTGCTGGGAGACTGCATCCAAAACTTTGTCGTGAGATTGAGTACTTCCCTGTTTTCTCGCCTCAAGAATCATGCCGCCGACAGATTGCTTCGCATGATCCATTTCCCGTTGACATGCCTCAATGCAGGCAGGAGGCTCATTCAAAATCATCGTGGCGAATTGTTCTAGGAGCCGAGCGTCATCCGTCGAATAACTGTTTAATCGGTCGTTTACTAAAGAACAGACTCGATTGAGGTTAACGATTGAAACGAGCGTTGAAAAGTAGTTTCGATGAGCCAGCCTGTTTGACATCAGGAGCAGCTGACCCAAGATATTCACTGAATTTTCGCTTTCTCCCTGAGCGAGTGATGCATAGCTGCTATCAATAGATAATTTGCCAATACCAAGCACATCAGTAACGGTTGGAAACCTAGTATCGGCTTGTATGGGTGGCAAATAAAATGCCTTATCATTCCCGATTCGCATAAAGTTCAGAGCTTGGCCAAATACCCTTTCTTCCTCTTGGCGAACCTTAAGATAGTCGAGAGAATTGATGCTGTTGAGCAACGAGACAAACCTTGGGTCGGGATTTGCTTCTGTCTCATCGGTAAACCGACTTTTGGGCTTCGCCCCAGTTTCCTTCCCTGAGTCGTCCGAAGCGATCCATTCGTTATAAGCGTTAAAATGCCTCTGGCGCAAGAAATCTGTTCCGAGAACGTACTCTTCAAGACCATTCGCCCCGGTCGGATTGGGGAACATCTCTGGAAAAAGTGGCTTAGAGAGCCAATTCTCTTGAAGAACCAAGAAGATACTGAGTGTTGCAAGCATGACGGCAGTGGCTATAACGTCGCCAGCACATTGCAAGATGAGTCAGGTTATTGACTTTTAACCTGACCCACCTTCAAATTCAATTTCGAAGATGCTCGTTGAAGAACTTTGTGGCACGATTCCAACTATCCTCGGCAGCTTCTTTGTTGTAAGCCGGACGGGCATCGTTGAAAAATGCATGGTGTGTCCCGGGATACGTAATGAATTCATGCTGCTTTTCGAGGAGGGTCAACTCTTCCGCGAGAGGTTTGATCTGTTCGGGTCCCGCGTAGGCATCTGTTTCAGCAAAGAAGCCAAGTAACGGACAGTTCAAGTCACGCAATGCAGGTTGGGCATTGGGGTGGATGCCGTAGTAGTCAATACAGGCCCCGATATTTGGATTTCCACAAGCCGCATAAAGAGACAACTGGCCTCCCATGCAAAAACCAACCACTCCAACCTTCGAACCTTTAGTCGATGGATGAGACAAGAGAGTCTCGATTGCTCGGGCTAAAATCGTCGCCGTCTCGCCGATATGAAGGGCCATCATTAATGATCCCGCTTCATCGGGTTCATCGGTTGTTTTGCCTCGGTAGAGGTCTGGCGCAAGGACATTAAACCCGGCGGCAGCATATCGATCTGCGACATCCTTGATGTGCCCTACAAGGCCCCACCACTCCTGAATGACAATGATTCCTGGACCTTTTTCAGAACCTGGCGAAGCTAGGTATCCCTCGTAAGTCTCGTCGCCACCTTTAAACTGAATCATCTGACCGCTCATACTTCTATCCTACTTAAAACTCTTCGAGATGTTCCCGCTTTACCATCGCTGCCCCGAAGAACGATGCATCTGGACTGGCAAATACTGCAATCCGTTCGTTTGTCGTGGGATGATCAAACGCTAAATAGCCTGCGTGAAGTTGAAGATCTCCAATAGCCAATTCTTTTGGAGCATAAAGCTTGTCACCAAGCACGGGGTGCCCCACCGCACTTAGATGGACTCGAATTTGGTGGGTTCGTCCAGTTTCCAACCTTGCCGCAATGAGCATGCCTTGCTCAAGCCGGAACAATCGCTTCACATGTGTAACCGCCATCTTGCCGTTTGCATCCACCGTCATTAGCAACCGATTGTGCTTATTTCGGGCAATTGGGGCTTCGACTTTGAACCGGTCCTGTTCAATATCCCCGTGTACGACCGCGAAATATCTTCGCTCTGCGGTCTTCGTCTCCATTTGCTTCGCCAACTTGACGTGTGCATTATCGTTTTTCGCAACGACCATCAGTCCCGTGGTTTCCTTGTCTAATCGATGAACGATCCCGGGTCGGAACGAGCCTGCAGTTTGACTAAGACTAATGTTGCGTGCAAGGAGTGCGTTCACCAAAGACGGTTCTTTCAGGGATGCGGCCGGGTGAGCAGCCAAACCGCGCGGTTTATTGACGACTAACAGGTCTTCGTCTTCAAAGAGGATGTCCAGGGGTATGTCAGCGGGAGTTAGATCGTGAACCTCGCTTGGACCTGGTTCGTCCAAAACGACTTCCATGCCGGAGGTGACTGTGAAAGAAGACCGCTGGACTTTTCCGTCTACGAGCACAACCCCTGCGTCAATAAGCTTAACGAGACGAGATCTGCTGTGCTCGGGGAGCATCCTTGCTAAAAATTTATCAAGGCGCTCATTTTGTTCGACAGTAAATAACACAAATGATTGTACCGGGCTTACGGAGAGCAGATACCGAAGTTAGAAATCCAGTGCAAAAATGCAAATAGGTAGTCCTTCTCCTCGCAGACGCGTTCCACCACCAAGGTAACTCGGCGGCTAAAATAGACTGTGCGAAATTCGATCTTCAGTGTCTCTGTTTGTGCCGCGCTTGTACTGGTCGGATGTTCCAAGGAAACCCACGAAGCAGCCTCAGCTAGTCAGGACAATTCTAAAGCGGGTATCCCCGCCAATGGTTTGGCAATGTCCAAGGAGGAGCTTGCCGCCAAAGCAGACATTCCTCTCTATCCCGGAGCCACCGTTCCCGAGGGCCAAAGCAAGGTCACACCAAGTGGGGCGGAGACTCGATACGAGATCAATATGTTCACCAACGATCCGGTTGACAAAGTGGCCCAATTTTACAAATCGAAGATGAAAATCGATCGTCTTGGAAACTCCACCTCCGCTGACATGATGGGAATGACCCCAAAAGGAGAACTCGCTAAAATCAAGATCGAACTCAAGGACGGCAAGACTCACATTCAAGCGATTACGGTTGAAGAGAAAAAGTCTTAACCGTCACTCAAAATCAAGTTTCTCGATTTTCCTGGATCCGATGAGAAGGAAGGTGCCTTCGCTTCCTGTCATCCAGCCCGTGCTCCCTAAAACGTATTTTGCTGGTACATCAACTCTTAACGCACCCTTTCCCCGCTTGAGTAATTGCAGCGTGCCGTCCCGCGAGCCGAAGAGATATCCGAAATGTCCATTCGATCCAGCTACTGCGAGAGTTCGGTCTCGGGTGCCTTGACGCAGGAGAACGGCTCCCGACTTTGAGTCGACCAGGTAAGCGCTACCCGTTCCGTTAACGCCGTCACCGTCTCCATGAGCAACGGCGATTTCCGATCCCGAAATGACTAACTGAGTTACAGGTAGAAAGTCGGTCGTGTAAGTTCTAAGTAGCACGCCGGTAGCTGGTTGGAAGCGCTGCACGTTTCCAGTTCGAAGCCCAAGTAAGACCTCTGAACCATCGAATGCACTTGAATCGACAAGATCCTTGGCATCAAGAAATTTCGAAATCAGAACCTTGTCGACATATTTAAAATAAAACGCACCCGGGCTATCGGTAGTTGCCACGATGATCCCGTTCCCATTCTGCGAGGCCACCAAGCTGATTTGACCTCGGTGGGCTTCCAAATTGACGCTTCCAATTTGCTTCCCATTTTCAAGGCTGATCGCGTAAACCATCAGGCTCTCAGGTTCGGGCCGTTGCCGTCGGGCGATGCACCAGAGCACATGCGGATTCTCTTCAACGGCGATGGATAACACATCACCTTCAATCTTGATCGGTCGAGACTTAGCGACCTTTTTTCCCGGCATCCAGCGATACAAGACCTTTCGGTCATCCATCAGATAAGCTTCGCCTTTTGCCGATAGCATGCCGGACTGAAAGGGAGCTGCGGTTTCAAGTCGGTTGACCTGAATGCCGTTTTGACCATCCACCAGTTCCGCTGAGCCGTCTTCAAGCAAGACGAGCGCTTGCAATTTGCCATTCCCGAAAATGGACTTAGGAGTCTTCGATAGAGAAAGCGAGTCCGTGCTTGAGGGTCTTACCGATGGAGACTCAAACACTCGTGACAAAAAGAGAGCGTAACTGGCAAGCAAACCAAGGCAAATAGCTACGCCAACTGCTCGCCTCATCGTCTCGAAAGTTTAGCCCGGAATGGACCTCGAAAACACAAAGGCTCCCCATCGAGCCACTAGGGGCTGGAATGGGGAGCCTAGGAAGCGATTAGCTCTTTACGGTTGACTCAGGAACACTCGTAACTCCTGCAGCCTCGAAGTCGAGAGGGCCCGAATGAGGGGGTGTCTTGCCCATCAATTTGCTAATCCCAATCGACAAGTCATCGAAGATCGT
Source organism: uncultured Armatimonadota bacterium (assembly GCA_903899015.1). Taxonomy (GTDB): domain Bacteria; phylum Armatimonadota; class Fimbriimonadia; order Fimbriimonadales; family Fimbriimonadaceae; genus Fimbriimonas. The sequence goes on from CAIUHP010000092.1 coordinate 29,640, forward strand.
GTAAGAGCATGGGATAACGACTAAGGTGAGAATCGTCGAAAGCGATATTCCTCCAATAATCGTGATACCAATTGTCTCACGGAACTCAGAGCCGCGACCGATTGCAAGGGCAACTGGAAGCATTCCTAAGATTAGGGCAAGAGTCGTCATCATGATCGGGCGTAATCGGGTGGGTCCCGCTTCAACCAACGCATCATGCCTACTCCTGCCTCGATCTCTTAGGGTGTTGGTGTAGTCGACAACAAGGATTGCGTTTTTACCTACCAGTCCTATGAGTGAGATGATTCCGATAAAGCCAACCAAGTTCAGTGACTTGTCAGTCAGGATCAGTGCCAAGAGAGCTCCGACCATCGCCTGAGGCTGGGCCATCTGAATGATCAGAGGGTAAAGCCAGTTGTCATACAGAGAAGCGAGAAGCATGTAGACGAGGAGGAATCCCATACCAAGCGCCGAGAACAGAAAGGCTGATTCTCGTGCCTGAGCGTCCGCTTGGCCCAACGGCTTATAAATTACGCTGTCCGGTACAAGGTGCTTTTGGGTCAGCCACGAACTGATTTGAGCTGTGACCGTTCCGTTTGCATAACCCGGTAGAAGGTCGGCGGTAACTTGGATCTCTTCTGAACGCTGTCTTCGGGTGATCTTATCGATACCCGGCTTCTGGAGAATTGTCGCAACGGATGGAATCGTAACCGGATTGCCTTGATTGAAGACAAACGGAACCTGCCTCAAGATGTCAGGGTTGTTTCGATCTGCGGTATCCATCATCACTCGGATGGGATATTCCCGACCGTTGACGCGCATTTTCGTATCGTCGTTGCCTTGATAGAGGGTTTGGACCGCTCGTCCCAGATCACCGACCGTTGTGCCATGATCCGCCAAGGCTAATCGGTCTGGCGTTACCTGTAGCTCAGGCTTACCTTCTTTCGAACTGATATCCGGATTAATAACACCCTTAATCGCGCCCTGCGCTAATCCATCTCGAACTGCCTGAGCGGTGGCTAACAGAGCCGCTCGGTTGTCCGATGTGAACGAAAGCTGGATCGCTGAGCCAAAGCTGAATCCGCTCGTCGCAGAAACTTTAACCGAAGCACCAGGAATGTGATCAATTTGAGCCGTGAACTGGGCAGCCACGCTCGTACTGCTGCGATGTCGGAATCGCTCAGTGTGTTTCGCCCAAGGAAGTCGATCTGTAAATGCTTCCTTGTCAAACAGGGTCGCCTGAACTTGAGCAAAGTTTGAACCTTGGTTCGAGGCACCTTGTTGGCCAACCGCCTGGTTTCCGATTGTCGAAACGACGTATTTCACGTCAGGATCGGCTCTCATAACCTTTTCAACTTGCTCAACAACTTTTTGACTGTCTGCCAAGTTGGCACTCGGCGGAAGCTGAATGTTGGCTTGGACTTGACCGCCATCACTATCTGGCAAGAAGCCAAACTTGAAGACAGCCTCTCCCTTGTACTGAGCGTATTCGTAACCGGCGACTGACGCGACCGGGAAGATCATGGCAAATGCCACCGCGCTCAGAACGTATTTCAGAGTGAACTTCTTGAACCGAATCAGGTTCACGACAGTGGTGATGATTCCGATAACAAGGGCGATGGGGAACATCTTCATGCCCCCTTGAATCGCTCCCGGGATTCCCACTGCAGGAACTGCACCCTTAGCTGCCGCCAAAACCTCAGGAGGAAGTTTCGCTGGAACAAATGTGCCACCAAGGAATGAAATGACCGCGAAAAGGGCGAGGTTTCCAGAAAGGAAAACGAACCAGCGGTGATTCAACGACCACTCAAGAACTCCACGATAGAAGTGTTCAAGCTTTGCAAAGCCACGCTCAAAGGCGGTTGCAAACCAACCTGTCGGGTGCTCCATATCTTCGCCCGTCTTGTACCATCTCGAAGCCAAGAGCGGCGTGAGAGTAAACGAAACGAAGAGTGAGAATAACGTCGCGCAAACAAAACCGAGAGCCAGGGGCTTGAAGAACTGGCCAACAATTCCACCCATAAAGGCAATCGGCAAGAAGACGACAACGTCGGCAAAGGTAATCGCCAAAGCCGCGAGACCAATTTCTGCGCGTCCATTGATCGCTGCTTGTCGTGGGTCTTCTCCGAGCTTTAAGTGACGATAGATATTTTCGAGAACAACGATCGCGTCATCGACGAGTACTCCGATAGCCAACGAAAGTGAAAGCATCGACATGTTATTGATCGTGAACCCGAGAAGGCTCATCGCAATAAATGTCGCGAAGATGGATGTCGGAATCGCGAGGGCGACGATGATCGTTCCTCGCATGTTGTGTAGGAAGATGAAGACGATCGTCGCAACCAGAAAAATGCCAAAGCCCAATGCGAAGTTAAGGTCCGCAATGGAGTCCTTGATCTGGGTCGACTGATTGAACGTCTCGATGACGTTTAGGTTGATCCCAGCATATTCTTTCTGCATAGAAGCAATAACCTTCTCTGCTTCCTGAGTAATCTGCACGGCGTTTCCGTCACGCGCTTTCTGGATCGCGATAACAATCGCGTCTTTTCCATCCAAACGAGAATAGGCCGTGCGTTCAATAGTCGCATCATCGATCGTTGCAACATCTGAAAGTCGAAGCGTTCGACTCTTAGCTTGTGGGTTCTTGGGATCGCTGACCGTAATGATCATGTCCCGAATCTGTTTAGGATCAGTAAAGTCAGCCTTTACACGAACCGAATACTCTTGCTGAGAAGTAACGACTCGACCACTAGGTGCGTTCAAAGACGCGCCTGAAACAGCATTGAGAATCGTATTGATTCCTAAGCCGTACGCCAGTAGTCGGTCTTTCTTAACGCGAACCTGGACCTCACGCTGGTCGCCGCCCTGCACCGATGCACTTGCGACACCATTGATCTGTGAGAATCGATCCACCAGTTTGTCGTCCATAAGGTCACGAAGTCCCTTACTGGATAGGCTGCTGCTAAAAGAAAGATTGAGAACGGGGCTTGCAGAGCTGTCAAGTTTCGCTACTTCCGGCTTTAAAACATCCTTGGGCAAGCTGTTTACGGAAGCATCAACCTTTGACCGGACATCGCTCAACGCAACATCGACATTTCGGTCGAGTTCGAGAGTGATAACCACAACCGAGACTCCCTCTTGCGAGGTACTCGTGATCTCACGAACGCCGTTGACACCAGAAACCGATTCTTCGATTTTTCTGGAAACTAGCTCGTTGATGTCGTCCGGACCTGCACCAGGATATCGAGTTGTTACTGTGATCGTTCCGAAGCTAACTTCGGGATTAAGCTCTTTTCTCATTCCGAGATAGGAAATCGTTCCCATAAGGAACGCCACGATCATCAAAACGAAGATGAATACCGGTCGGGTGATAGCTGTTCGTGTTAAGTTCAACCTTGTACCTCACTCGCTCTTGCGGGGCTTGTGAGGAAGACTGCTTTCGTGCCGGACTCCTTCACTGCTGCCCCGTCCAAGAGATCTTCTTGGCCATTAGTCACGACCTTCGAATCAGGACTTAAGCCAATGACCTGAATCAGATCACCTTTCGTCAAACCTGTCGTGACCGTAACTTGCTTTGCCTTACCGCCTTCAACGGTGAATAAGAAGTGCTGATCACCTTTTGACAGCACTGATTGAATCGGAACCAAAACGGCATCCTTTACAGTCCGGACAGCAATGTTGCCTCTCGCGAACATTCCAGGCTTGACACCATCCATGTCACCCGTGATTTGTACTCTGACTGAGAACAAACGACCGACACTGTCAGCCAAGGGATTCACCGTGACAATCTTGCCCGCAAAGGTCTTGTTTGGAACTCCATCGACATGGATTTGAACAGAATCTCCGGGGCTTACACGACCAATATTGGAACTGGGTACCTGGCCGTTAAAGTAAATTCCATTACCGCCGACGATTCTCACAATCGCGGTGCTCGATCCGGCAACCGTACCCGCTTGGATGGGCTTCCCAGAGACCTTGCCTGAGAACGGCGCAAAGATCTTCGTATCTTGGATTGCCTGTTGAGCAATCTGAATTTGGGCTCGCGCCGATTCTAGTTGAGCGCGAGCACTGTCGACCTGGGCGTTTGCCGTGTCGACTTGATCTTTCAGCAGTGGGTCGAGTTTCTTCTGATCTTGGGCAGTTCTCAGATTCTCTTGCGCACTCTGTAGATTGGCTTTCGCGGTGTCAATATCTTCTTGACGATTTCCCGCCTTATAGATCGCAACGTTCTCTTGGGCACTCTTGTATTGAGCAAGCGCTTGATCGTAAGTTGCTTGTATCTGGTCTAGGTTCTGACCAGGGAGGGCTCCTTCGTCAACGAGTGTCTTTGTCCGAGCCAGTTGCTTCTCTTGTAAGTCGAGTGTTGCTTTTGCAGATGCAAGTGCGGCATCTGCCTGACGTCTCTCTTCTGGACGCGATCCGTTTACAACTTTATCCAGTGCTCGTTGAGCGCCGCGAACCTGAGCCTGTGCGGCGAGCACTTGAATGGTGCTCTTATGGGGTCCGATATTGGCATTTCGCATCGCCTGAATTAATCCAGACCTAGCCGAAGCCATTGCAGCGGTTGCAGTGGCTACTTGCGCCTGAGCCTGCTTTAGCTGTGCTTGAGCAGCCGTGTCGTCCAGTGTCGCTAATAACTGACCGGCAGTTACCGAGTCGCCATCCTTGACCAGAACGGCTACCACTCGATTCGACTGCTTCGATCCAATAGTAGAGTCCTCGCCGGCCGTGACATCGCCGGTAATTTCGACGTATTCGCTTACAGAGCCAACGGTTGCAGGCTGAACGGTGACGGCCTTAACAGGATTATTGACAACCTTCTCGGTTGCCTTTGATTGTTGCTGAGCTTCTCGATCGACGCATCCGGTTGCGGCTAACACCAATACACCGGCAGCGCTCCATAAGAATAATTTCTTCATCTATTTCCTTCCCTTAGGAGCCATTTCAGAGGTCGAGGCAGCGGCTGCAAGATCGTCTTGCCCCACTGCACGTTGAAGTTGTGAATAACTCGTTAAATAGTCGTAGCGAGCACTTACCTGACCGTTTCGAGCCTGAGTGAGCTGCGTTTCCGCATCGACTACTTCGTAATAGGTTCCAGCCCCTGCATCTTGCTTGACCTTGGCGAGCCGGTAGACCTCTTCTGCCAAGCTCACTTGGACGTTCGCACTATCGAATCGAGCCTTTGCGCTCGTGAGATTTGCGACTGCGTTCCTCACGTCTTGTGAGATTCCAAGTTGAGTTTGTTCTAGAGAAATCCGCGACTGAACTTCATCTTGCCTCGATTGCTTGACCTTCGCTCGGGTAACACCCGAATCGAAGATCGGAATGTTTAGAAGAAGCGTTCCGGTTGTGCTCTGACTTCGCGATGAAAATCCTTGAGCGTCAATCGTATGCTGATTTTGAATTTGGAGGCTAAGAGTCGGATTTAAGCCCGCTTCCGTCCCTCGAGTAATTAACCCAAGTGCTTTCAAATTCTCGATCGCTGAGACGACTTCCGGTCGCTTGTGCTGAGCTGACTTCACCAGAGCATCAATCCCCGTATCGAATGTCGGCAACTCTTGAATGTCGACCAACGTAACTGGCGTCTCGATCGGTCTGGCTAAAGTGAGATTGAAGGCATAGTTTGCGAGAGTCAAGTTATCCTGGGCAGCAATCAAATCTGATTCGGATTGGGCGACCTGAGCCTTGTAGCGCGTGACGTCCAGTTTCGCAACCTGTTGCTGATCAAACTGCTTTTGTCCTTGGTCGAGTCGCTCTTTCGCATCCTTCAGAGCAAGTTGGTCGACGACTACCAGTGCTTGAGCCCGTAAAACGCTTAAATACGCTTGCCGAACATTCAGCTTCGCGTCGTTGAACGAGCCATTCAAAGCTAATTCTGAAGCTCTTCGTGAGGCCTCACTAGCTCTTAAAAGTCGCACCTTGTTTCCCGCGATATCGATTGGTAAAGTCAGTGTCGCGTTTGCTATTTTTGAGTCAATGGGCTGGATGACAATTGGAGCACCGCCGCCAAATGAAGTCGTTAAAGCTTGATCGTAACGCGTATAGTTCGCGCCAAGGGAAATCGAAGGTCCAAGGTTGCCTTTGGCTTCCTGTACTTTCAGTCGATTCTTTTCGATAACTGACTTCTGAAGTCGAACAGAAAAAGCGTTCGATTGGGCGATCTTGACCGCCTCGTCCATTGTGAGCGTGCCGCCTTGAAGATTAGTGCCGCCTTGAATAATCGCTACCAAAGCGCCGATCGTATTTCCGAAACCTATCATTTATCCACCTCAACTTGCTCCTGAATTTGCGCCAACCCAGCTTGAAATTCATCCAGAAATTCACGCATCGCTTCTATTTTAAAAATCATCAATCCCTCGTGAATCGGGTGTCTCATGATCACCACCTTGTCTCCGGGATGGAATCCGATGTTTGCTCTCGCTTCCGCCGGGATGACAATCTGTCCCCGTTCGCCTACGGTCGAAGTTCCGTAGAACGCGTCAGAGAAGCTTGTACATTTCGCATTAGGCTTTCCATTCATACTTTTCATACCAATCTTTTTAATGGTACACAGTATTACGAGTTGGAAACCTACTTGGTTGTAAACAATCGTCGAGATTTTCTGACCAAATGCAGAAATTGCCTTATTGAAAGTAGAGGTTGAGTGAAGAAACCTAGGATCCGCTCTTTTTGATTGACGGACCCGTTTCTTGTCCCATATACCAAGGCACATTGATCACCGTCACTTTGCGATCTCCCCGCAGAAGCAGCGCCGCCTTTAGCCAAGTCGCCCGCTGGTTATGAAGAAGATATTGATACCAACGGTGTTCCACTAATTCAGGAAGAACCACTGCGATCACACGGGTCGGGTGCTGGTCCTGAAGGTCACGGATGTAATCCAACAGCGGATGAAACAATCGCCGGTAGGGCGATGGAACAATGACTAACCTCGGAACAGGGTGGCCGCCCAGCTGACAGGGCTTCTCGACAAAACTTTCCCACTGCCTCTGAAGTGCTGGCAGTGTGACCGGATCCGAACTAATGTGTAGAGCGATCACCTCGTCCGAAATGCGCATTGAAAATCGGAGGGCTTTCGCAGATATCGTGCTCCAACGACCGATTGGCACCACGACGATTGGCTCGCTGATATCACCAATTTCAAACTCAGACGACAACGTCGTCTCTACTTCAACTTGAGCGTAGTGCCGTTTAACGGATACGAAAACGAAATAGATCGCGCAGATCAGAAGCAGCGTAACCCAAGCACCATCGACGAACTTGGCAACAAGAATCACCAGGATCGCAATACCGGTTGCGATCGCACCGATCGCATTGATCGCCATCGACCAGCGATGCTTGCCTTCTCCGACCTTTCGCCAGTGTTGGACCATTCCGGCCTGGGACAAGGTGAATGCGATAAAAGCCCCGATCGCAAAGAGCGGAATGAGTCGGTCTGTGATCCCGCCGAAAACGATGAGCAAAGCGCCTGTAAGCGTCGCCAAGATGCAGATACCCCACGTGTAAACAAGCCTACGTCCACGATTGGCAAAGGTGTGGGGGAGAAATTCGTCTTCTGCTAACAACCGGCACAAACGGGGAAAATCGGCAAATCCCGTATTGGCTGACAGCGCCAATACCGCAAGGACACTTCCTACGGTGACGTAATAAATGGCACCCCGACCGACAACAGCGGCAGCTAATTGAGAAAGGACGCTCTGATAGGACTTCCCTTCTGGCTCAGTTGCTCCTATGTGATAAACCGTACACAGATAGGCAATGCCAGCAAGCATCGCTCCTAGAATCACAACGATCGCAGTAAGGGTCTGTTGCGCCCTCTTTACTGCTGGCTTAGCAAAGACACTTATGCCATTACTCACCGCTTCTACACCGGTCATCGCCGTACAACCGCTTGCGAACGCCTTTGCCAATAACCAAAGGTTTGCCGACACGAGCGCGGTCGGGATGATTGGAGGCTGAGCAACCGGTACCGGTCGCCCACCAGCGGCCATCGTCTTGAAAACACCAATCAACAAGACAAGGCCGACGCTACCAATGAAAACATAGGTCGGGAGGGCAAAAGCGGCCCCGGATTCCTTGACTCCCCTGAGATTCACAATCGTGATGAGCAGCAGAATGGCCAAACAAATCGGCAATATGTAGGGCAACAAGGATGGAACCGCTGAAACTAGGGCTCCTACACCCGCAGAAATGCCAACTGCTGCAGTTAGAACGTAGTCAACCAACAATGCAGCGGCGGCGGTCAAGCCGAGCCGAGTCCCAAGGTTTTCCTTGGCGACCGTATACGAGCCACCACCGCCCGGATAGGCTTCCATCGTTTGCCTATACGAAAGATAAAGCACGACGAGGAGACCGATAATGATGAGGCTAATTGGCCCCATGTATCCAAGTCCAGCGGCACCGAGAGGTAGAAGGAGCGTTAGCGCAGCCTCAGGTCCATATGCGGCCGATCCCAATGCATCGAGTCCGAGCATTGGGATTCCCGCCCATACACCAACCTTATGATCCTCCTCTTGACGGGAGGCAATTGGTTTACCTAGTAGATGATCAAGTAGCCCCATTCAGTACAGGCTTACTTACCAGATTTATCAAGGTCAAGATTCAGCTTCAGAACATTTACCACTGGATCGCCAAAAACTCCCAAGAATCGAGACTCGATGTGTTCATCGACCAGTTTCTTCACTTGATCGTCTGACATATGCCTCGCTTTGGCGACCCGACTTACCTGAATGTGAGCATTCTCGATACTGATGTGAGGATCGATTCCGCTACCTGATCGAGTTACCGCATCCGCGGGCACTTTAGCCGTTTCGCTCAGACCATTTTCTGACCGATAGGCTTTTGCCAAGTCAACTACTCCATCGAAGTTGCTTGGATCGTCTTTGCCATCCGGAGTTTTCTTATGAATTCCATTGATGAGTTTGTCGCTGGTCGGACCCAGATTTGTGCCGGCGGAGCCGGCAAAGGCGTGATCCTTATCAAAGGTTCCATATCCTAAATCGCCAGTGCCAGACGGCCTTGGATGGAAATATTCCGGCTTTGCAAACGGTTGAGCAATCAATTCTGAACCGATGACAACTCCCTTCGCATCAGTCACGAGACTGCCGTTTGCTTGGTGCGGCATCAACTTTCCAATAAAGTAAAGAGAATATGGAAACACTATTCCCGTAAACACCACAAAGAAAAGGGTGAGAAGAATCGCAGGACGAATATGCTTCATGACGTTATGCCAACCCCATCGCTACCAAAGCTCGGTCGATGATCCAGATGCAGGGGAATGGAGCAATAATTCCGCCCACTCCATAGATAAGAAGGTTCTTGCGAAGAATCTGGGCCGCACTGGCCGGCTTGTAGCTCACGCCTCGAAGCGCGAGCGGAATCAGCGCAACAATAATCAGGGCATTGAAAATGACCGCGGCCAGTATCGCCGAATGAGGATTGGTTAGTCGGATGACGTTCAACGCTCCAAGTTCGGGATAGGTCACAAAGAACATTGCCGGGATGATTGCGAAATACTTCGCTACATCGTTTGCAATGCTAAACGTAGTGAGCGATCCGCGAGTCATGAGCATCTGCTTGCCAATCTCGACGATCTCAATGAGCTTCGTCGGATTGGAGTCGAGATCCACCATGTTTCCTGCTTCTTTCGCAGCCTGAGTTCCGGTGTTCATGGCGACTCCCACGTCAGCCTGTGCCAGGGCAGGCGCGTCGTTCGTACCGTCGCCCGTCATTGCAACCAATCGCCCACCTGATTGCTCGTTTCGGATGTAAGCCAGCTTCATTTCGGGAGTCGCTTCAGCAAGGTAATCGTCAACGCCAGCTTCGGCGGCAATTGCAGCGGCCGTTAGGGGGTTGTCGCCCGTGATCATAACGGTCTTGATTCCCATGGCTCTCATCTGGTCGAATCTAGCCTTCATTCCGCCTTTGACAATATCTTTGAGCTGAATAACGCCCAAGATTCGATCGTTCTCGGCAACCGCAAGAGGAGTTCCTCCCTCTTTTGAAATGCGTTCAATGATCTCGCGTACTTGGGGAGCCATGCTGCCTCCCTGTTCCTCGACGAATCGTTGAATGGACTGCCCTGCGCCCTTGCGAATCTTTCGACCTGGCAAATCCACGCCGCTCATTCGTGTCTGAGCAGTAAATTCGACAAACTCAGCATGAAGCGATTCCATGTCGCGTTCCCGAATTCCGTATTTCTCTTTTGCCAAAACGACAACGCTTCGACCTTCCGGAGTTTCATCGGCAAGCGAAGCAAGCTGAGCCGCATCCGCAACATCTTGCTCTTTAACACCCGGCGCAGGGTGAAATGCAGTTGCTTGTCGGTTACCAATGGTGATGGTTCCGGTTTTGTCGAGCAGGAGAGTGTTGACATCTCCGGCGGCTTCAACTGCCTTACCGCTCATGGCAAGCACGTTGTGCTGCATAACTCGGTCCATACCAGCGATGCCGATAGCGCTCAAAAGGCCACCAATGGTAGTCGGGATCAAGCACACCAACAATGCCACCATAACCGTGATACTCGGTACTTCACCAGCACTTGCGGCTCGAACACTATAATGCGCAAACGGAACCAGAGTTACGGTCGCGAACAGAAAGACGATCGTCAAACCAGACAACAGAATGGAAAGAGCGATTTCATTAGGCGTCTTCTGTCGTTGTGCACCTTCAACAAGCGCGATCATTCGATCAAGGAAAGATTCGCCAGGATTGCTGGTGACTCGAACCACGATTCGATCAGAAAGAACACGCGTTCCGCCTGTTACCGCCGAACGATCGCCACCACTCTCTCGGATAACCGGCGCCGATTCACCGGTGATGGCCGATTCGTCTACGCTCGCAATTCCTTCGATGACTTCGCCGTCTGCGGCAACAAAATCCCCTGGTTCGCAAACGTAGATATCACCTTTACGGAGTGCAGGAGCCGCGACCCGCTCTTCGACGCCATTTACGAGGCGTCGAGCGATCGTGTCGGTCTTAGCCTTCCGAAGTGAATCGGCCTGGGCCTTGCCTCTTCCCTCTGCCATTGCTTCCGCGAAGTTGGCAAAGAGGACGGTGAACCACAGCCAAACGGTTACTTGACCAACAAAGAGGTTGTCCTTGTTGTGCTCCATTAATCCTCTAATGAGGAGAAAGGTGGTTACGACGCTTCCAACTTCGACCACGAACATGACCGGGTTCTTGGCTACCGTTCGCGGATCTAACTTAAAGAATGCCTCTTTACAGGCTCGGACCAGAATCGTGGGTTCAAAAAGCTTGGTCGACTTTCGCGACCGCTGATTGGTTGCTTCAATTTCGTTCATATGGGCTTCCTTGTCGGCGTCATTTGGAAGTGCTCGACAATGGGTCCTAGTGCAAGGGCCGGGAAGAAAGTAAGTGCGTTGACGAGGATAACGACTCCGATGAGGAGAGCTACAAAGGTTCCAGAATCGGTCGAGAACGTTCCTAGTGACTCAGGAACACGCTTCTTAGCTGCCAAGCTACCGGCGATTGCAAGCAGCGGAATGATCATAAAGAACCGTCCGACCAGCATCGCAATCATGCCTGTTACGTTGTAGTGAGGGGTATTGCCGGTGATGCCAGCAAACGCAGATCCGTTATTTCCAGTCGCCGAAGCATACATGTAGAGAATCTCGGAGAATCCGTGTGCGCCACCGTTATTCGTGTTGTTTGTCGTTGCCCCAAGGTAGTTGCTTGGGCTGCTGGTATTGACATGGTTCCAGCTTGCAAGAGGAGGAAGCTTTGCTTCGTCTGCCGCATGCTTATCGTCAAATGTCACCGCCGTTGCTCCAGGAGGGTAACTCGTGTTTGCGCTCATAGCTGTGAAGCCTAGAATGCAAGCCGCAAGGATGAGCACCACAAGCATGGCCATTTGAACCTCAAATTTTTCGATCTTCTTACCGATATATTCGGGAGTGCGTCCCACCATTAGGCCGGCTATAAAGACTCCAATGATCGCGAACATCAACATGCCGTAGAGGCCCGCTCCCACACCTCCGAAGATCACTTCACCGGTCAGGATATTGAACAAGGGAACCAACCCACCGAGAGGGGTGTAGCTATCGTGCATACCATTGACAGCACCGCATGAGGCGTCCGTTGTAACCGTCGCAAACAAGGTCGAGGCTCCGATGCCAAAACGCATCTCCTTCCCTTCCATGTTTCCACCTGGCTGAGTGGTCGTTTGCTCGGTCATGATCCCCGCTTTCGCGAAATAAGGATTGCCCGACTGCTCGGCGGCATTGCACACAAATGCGCCGGTAAGGAACATTGCGGACATCGCACCAAAGATCGCCCATCCCTGCTTGGTATTGCCGACCATCTTGCCAAACGTATAAGTCAAACCAGCAGGAATACAGAAGATCGCTAGGATCTGTAGCAAATTAATAAAGTTGTTAGGGTTCTCAAACGGATGGGCCGAGTTCGCATTGAAGAACCCTCCTCCGTTGGTACCCAGCATCTTGATGATCTCTTGTGAAGCAACTGGCCCTTGGGCGATTGTTTGCTTCGCACCTTCCAGGGTCGTCACGACTTGATAGGGCAGAAAGTTTTGAGGAACTCCACCCGCGATAAAGATAACGCCGCCTACAAGTGCGATGGGTAGAAGAACATAGATCGTGGCTCGAACCGTATCGACCCAGAAATTGCCGATTCCCTTGGCCGATTTGCGAGAAAATCCGCGGATGAGAGCAATCGCGATCGCCATGCCGGTTGCGGCTGACATCCAGTTGTGGATAGCCAGAGAGACCATGTTTGAGAAGTAACTCAAAGTGGTCTCTGGCACATAGTTCTGCCAGTTCGTGTTCGTGGTAAATGAAGCAGCGGTATTGAGTGCCAAATCAGGAGTCATCTCCTTAGCTCCGACACCTTGAGGATTCAATCCCGCAAAATTGATCATTCCCTGTGTGCGAAGGAGCACATAGGTCAAAACCATCCCGACGGCGCTGAAGGCCAACATTGCGATGGCGTACGTGGTCCAAGGCATGTCTTCATCTTCTTTGATGCCACAGATTCGATAAACCATGCGTTCCAGGGGACGCAGAATACGATAAAGAAAGGTCTTCTCACCTTCAAAGACCTTCGCCATAAAGGCACCTAAGGGCTTTGTTATGGCAACGATGATCCCAAAGTAAATGAGGATCTGAAGGAAACCGTTAACTGACATGTCCTAAAATTTCTCCGGCTTCACGAGCGCGTATAACAGGTAAATCAGAAGGAATAGACAGATAAGCCCTGTCCAGATATAGTCACTCATCGTGAGTGGTCCCCTTCAACCTCTCGCATGCCGTCACATAGGCGGCGGAGATTCCAAAAAACAATAATCCAATGACGATGTACAGGATGTCCTGCATGCTTTGCTTTCCTTGTCCGATCTCGGATTAAGCTGACGTCCGGAACGCCGGTGTCATGGGTCCCAGGAGGATCATTCGAGACAGAAATTTGGTCGCAAATCGCAACGTCACGGAGGAAGCTATCGAGCGGCTTCACCACGCAAAGCAATACGAAAAGGAATCCCAAATACTCCTGAATGGGCACCATACGAGTTCGAACCAACCCTTGAAGTGTGGGATCGAAGCTAATCAGGCATGTGTAAGAGGTTGCAGTCGATGCGTAAGGAAAACGTAAAGAGTCTCGTTATTTAATCCTTTTACGCTTTCAAGGAACCGTGAACCACGAAAGCTCAGACAGGATATGCCCGACTCAACACGACAAAACTGCCATCGGAAGTGGCCCACAATGCAAAAAAGCCGCCAGCCTTTGGGCTGACGGCTTTTAAATGGGAGAATTCTTAGGCTTCGACGGCTGTCTCGGCAACCTGCTTCTCATAAACCGCAACTCGGCGTCGACCGGTTGGGCCTTCGAAAGTCACCTGACCTGGGCGAAGAGCAAACAGAGTGAAGTCTCGTCCGAGTCCAACACCTGGACCTGGATAGAACTTAGTTCCGCACTGTCGAACGATGATTTCACCAGCTTTGACTACCTGACCGCCGTATCGCTTAACGCCACGATACTTAGGCTTAGAGTCTCGACCGTTTCTTGAAGATCCTTGACCTTTCTTATGTGCCATATCTTAGTTACCAACCTGCACTTCGAGAATTCGAACGTGAGTCTGAGGCTGTCGGTGTCCCCATCGCTTTCGCTCGTTCTTCTTAGGCTTATAGTTAAATGCCTCGATCTTTTTGCTCTTGCCTTGGCGAACGATTTCACCTCGAACAACTGCACCCTTAATATATGGGGATCCTAAAGTTGTTTTGTCTCCATCAACGAGCATCAATACTTCGGCAAGCTCAACAGCTGTACCGGGCTCGCCCTCAAGCTTTTCCACGATGAGAACATCGTCTTTCGCAGCCTTGAACTGCTTGCCACCGGTTTTTACAATCGCGTACATAAAACTTCTCCGCGCACAGTAGGCGCAAGAGAAGATCATGGCACATTTGAGAGTCGTTTTACTACGATTTAGCCTCTACTTAGAACAGTTTCGGCAATTTGAACCGCATTAAGGGCTGCACCCTTTAATAATTGGTCTCCACTGACGAGCATACAAATCGCATTCGGGTTGCTGATGTCCTGTCGAATCCTTCCAACCAACACATCACCTTGTCCACTTGCATCGAGAGGAGTTGGGAATCGGTTGCTACTGCGGTCATCGATAACTTTCACTCCCGGCGACCGAGTAAGGACTTCGCGGATGGCTTCTACGGATGGAGCTTCTCCTTTGAATTCGACGGTAACGGATTCGGTGTGAGCTCGGAGAACAGGAACTCGAATACAGGTCACGTTGACCTTCAATTCGGGCATGGACAGGATCTTTCGCGATTCGAAGACAACCTTCGACTCCTCTTCGTTGTAACCATCTTCACCAATCGGAGTGTTGTGGCTGAACAGATTAAACGCATAGCGAGAGTTCAGAGGCGAGGCTGGCATCTCCGTTCCGTTAACAAGCGCTCTTGTTTCGTCTTCAAGCAATCGCATCATCGCCGCTCCGCCACCGCTTGCGCTTTGGTAAGTGCTAACGATAAGCCGGTCAATCTCGCCTAGACTCCTGAGCGAATGTACGGCCATCAAGAGAATAATCGCGGAACAGTTTGGGACGGCGATGAGTTTATTGTCCGGTCCGACTGCGTCCGCATTGATTTCCGGCACAACGAGTGGGATATTGGGATCCGTTCGGTAGGCACTTGAGTTATCGACAACTAATGCTCCTGCCTTCAACGCCGCAGGAACGAGTTGTCGAGATCGAGTTGCGCCCGCGCTGAAGAAGGCAACATCCACTCCTTCAAATGCGGACTCTTCTGCTAGCTCAATTGGATAAGATTTGCCATTAAAATCCGAAGTCTTCCCTACCGACCGCTCGCTGGCTAAGAGTTTGAGGGATCCAACTGGAAATCCTCGAACTTCAAACAAACGGAGAAACTCTTGACCCACCGCACCAGTGGCACCGACGATTGCTACAGACAAACCTTTCTTCACTATTCGTTTAATACCCGACTTTAACCCTAGAACCTTTTCTCACGATTCGCTAGACTCATTAACACATGAACAAATTCACCGTGACAGTTGATGTACACTCATCGGTGAATTGTTGGGAGTACGCGTGTGCGATCAGACGGTAACGAACCTCATATAGATATCAGTTTCGATTGCGGCACATCCCAAACTGGACTCAAGCGCGTTGAAGTTCCAGGGCTGACGTACATGCATCTCGAGCATTTAAGTGGCACCGTAGCTCGAACATGTACAGGCTACATCGTTGTACCGGCCGGCATGAGTGCACTCTGTATTAATCTCAAGGGAACGCTCATCGTTCGAGCTGGAGTTCAGGGTCGACTTATTCTCGTTCCACCGCGAAGCGTTACTTACCTTCGAGGAACCAAATTGATCGTTCAAGCGGCCCGTGGAGAACACGCCACACAGTTACTAACCTGGGAAAACAGAGTAACTCCGCTCTTGGAAAATTGGATCACCACTAAAGTGGCTCGCTCCAACAATGGCAGCACGAGAAATGTAGCTTGCAATCCGATTGACCCATTCTACAAGTCGGCACTTGCACGATACGAGCAAGCGATCGAGAAGATTACAGACTCAACGGAACCTCAGAT
Organism: uncultured Armatimonadota bacterium; assembly: GCA_903899015.1. Lineage (GTDB taxonomy): Bacteria > Armatimonadota > Fimbriimonadia > Fimbriimonadales > Fimbriimonadaceae > Fimbriimonas. The sequence goes on from CAIUHP010000092.1 coordinate 45,716, forward strand.
TGTATCGGTCATTTATGAAATTGCAGCGAAACTGATGACCGGTTCAGATCAAGTTCAACTCGCAGCGATTCCAAGCGACTTACCCGATACGATTAAGGATCTCGTTGCCAAGGTCCGACAAAACCCTGCGCTTCCCTGGCCTCTTCGAGATGCAGCCGATGCGGCCGGATATTCTCCCTTTCACTTTTCTCGAGTCTTCAAAAACCTGGTTGGCTACGGATTCCATGAATACGTCGACCGATGCCGAACAGAGTCTGCGGTTGGCTTGCTCTGCACGACGGATCAAGCAGTCGATCTCGTGGCATCAACTTGCGGATTTGGAACCACACAAGGGTTAAGAGAATCGGTTAAAGAATATCTTGGACTCGTTCCATCAGAGCTCCGAACCATTCCGGAGCCCCTCATTGATGGCCTCGACTAACGAGGCTATTCTAGTTCTATCGTTGCGGGAGGCTTGCTCGTCAAGTCATAGAACACTCGGTTCACTCCATCAACTTCATTCACGATTCGACTGGCAATTGTCTCCAAGACCTCAAACGGAAGATTGACTGCTCTCGCCGTCATTGCGTCCTCACTCTCAACCGCGCGTAAGACAATCGGCTGCTCATAGGTGCGTTCATCCCCCATGACTCCAACTGTCTTCACATCTAGCAATCCGGCATAGCTCTGCCAGATGCCCTTATTGAGTCCTCGAGCCTTGAGTTCGGAACGGAAGATCCAGTCGGAATCTTGAGTCATGCGAACTCGATCTCGGGTGACTTCACCTAGAATGCGTACACCGAGACCTGGGCCAGGAAATGGCTCGCGATCGACCATGTCTTCTGGCAAGCCCAATTTGCGGCCCACATTACGTACTTCGTCTTTAAAGAGCCAGCGAAGCGGTTCGATGAGTTTCATGGTCATCCAATCAGGCAATCCGCCAACGTTGTGATGAGTTTTGATCTTCGCCGCAGTGGGTGAACCTGACTCAATAACGTCAGGGTAAAGAGTTCCTTGGGCAAGAAAATCGCACTCCTGAAGCTCGGTAGCATGGGCTTCAAAGACCTGTACAAAGTTCTCTCCAATAATCTTTCGCTTGCACTCAGGCTCCGTGACTCCGGCAAGTGCATCAAAGAATTGATCTTGAGCATCAAAGACCTTGAGATTGGCCTTGAAATGGCCCAGGAACATGTCCTTCACTTGTTGAGCTTCGCCCTTCCTCAAAAGACCGTGATCGACGAACACGCACACCGCTCGATCACCAATCGCTTTGATGAGAAGTGCAGCCATTACCGAGCTGTCTACGCCCCCTGACACCGCGCAGAGAACTTTCCCGTCGCCGACCTTTGCTCGGATAAGTTCAACTTGCTCGTCAATGAAGCTCTCGCTGGACCAGTCAGCTTTTAGCTTGGCGCAATCAAATAGGAAGCGCTTCAAAACGGTCTTCCCATCAGGAGTGTGAGTGACCTCAGGGTGGAATTGAACGCCGTACCGAACCAGTTTGGGATTCTCGAATGCTGCCACCGGACAGGAATCCGTTGAAGCGGTTACCACAAACCCGTCGGGGGCTTTGAGAACTTGATCTCCATGGCTCATCCACACTTGGTCACTCGCCAAGCCAGCTACTAGCGAATGGGGAGTCGCTGACGAAGGCACAAGGGTTCGGTGACCATACTCTTTGTGGCTCACCTTTTCCACTTGACCACCTAGTCGGTGAGCCATAAGTTGCTGGCCGTAGCAGATACCCAAAATCGGTATTCCTTCCAGCACATCAAAATCAATGGTTGGCGCACCTGGTTCAAGGACGGACTTCGGTCCACCGCTTAGAATCACTGCGCTCGGCTTATCAGCGCGAATTTTCTCGGCTGCAGTGGTCCAGGGGATCATTTCGGAATAGAGGCCAAGTTCTCGAACACGCCGAACGATAAGTTGGGTGTACTGGCCGCCGAAATCAACGACGTAAACAGTCTGATGGGTCATAGACCCTTCTGAGTATGACAGCCGAATACACCAGGATGTGGATTTCTGTTGTCAACGTGGCCGAATCGTTTGCGAACCCGTTGGTTCACTGGGCTCGATTCGGCCCCTCAAGTCTCGATGCTTTGATGGGAAAGTGCCTAATTTGGCTTGCGCAGCCCTTTCCAAGCTTTGACGTAGACCGCGGTTTTGGAATTGGCTTCGTTCCACTTCGGTTCAGCGTCAGAGTCGGCAAGCATGATTAAACCGAGTGCGACCATTCGATCCACTTTTGCCATGTTTTCATAGTCCACTTTTTCTCGATGATCCGACGGTCTGTGATAGTCAGGGTACTCAAAGGCGGTGCACAGGGTATGAGCTGGCACGCCAAAGAAGGCAATCGCTTGGTTGTCGCTTCGCGAGAAGAAAGCATCACTATACTGGGGATGCTTTTGAACCTGAATTCCCGTTGCCTTCCCTGCCGCAGCGAAAATCTCCCCAACCTGCGAATAATCGTATCCCGTCATCGAGGCAGCACCGACACGAGGTCCTTGAGTGTCGTCGGTCCGTCCGACCTGCTCCAAGTTGACGTCTGCAATCGTGTTTTTAATTGGCAAGATTGGATGCTTACCGTAATAGGCCGAACCTAGTTCGCCCCGCTCTTCTCCGAAGAAGGTCATAAAGATAATTGACCGCTTCGGCTTCACCTTCATGGAACTGATCGCAGAAGCGAGTTCAATTACCGAAACGGTTCCACTTCCATCGTCATTGGCGCCGTTGAAAATCACATCTTGCCCGTTAATCTTCCGAATTCCCAAATGATCATAGTGGGCAGTGACCATAACATACGTGTCTCTCAACTTGGGATCAGAGCCTCGGATCACACCGATCACGTTCCGAACCTTCTGTTCCTCCGTTCCATTTCGAACCTTGAGTGTCGTGGTTTGAAAATAGTCATCATCGCCGACCGGTTCCAAGCCGGACCGCCGGAACTGGTCTGCAATGTATTCGGCAGCCAAATCGAGTCCTCTGCTTGGACTCCCGCGGCCTTCTAATAAGTCCGAAGAGAGAAAATAAAGATGCCCTTTGAGAGAGTTGGACGAAATGTGCTCTAGGACGTCTTTTCGAGGACGGCTAAGTTTTGCGTCCCAAGGAAATCTCTCTCCTCCCAGCGCAATCCCGAAAAGCGTCATTGCAGTTACCGAAGCTAATAAGCGAGTCTTCATAGGTTATGAACGTTGATTATCGTTTATCCCAGCCATATTGGGTGAAAATAAATTGAAATTTGCACCCTTTCCGATTTGGCTTGCCAAGATCGGCGCATTACCGCTTGCAATCTGATTCGCTACAATTAATTCATGTCTGTTGATCCAAGCCCACTACCGATTGGATCTCAGCTTGCCGAACGATTCCAAATTCGCTCGTTCCTTGGTCGGGGAGGATTCGGCATCGCTTACCTTGCTCTTGATCTTGAAGCGGGTGATAACGTTGTCATCAAGGAACTTGCCCCTATGGGCATCCGACGTTCGCCCGAAAATGTTCTGCTGTTTCAAGAAGCCATTGGACCACGATTAAGAGAGCGATTCCTAGAAGAGGCTGCCGTTCTCAGTCACATTAATATGCCCGGAGTCCCAAAGAATCGAGCTAACTTCCGGGAAAATGGCACCGCTTACTTTGCCACTGATTACATTCCAAACGCAGTCACGCTCGATCAACTCATCCGAACGAAAGGGTGTCTTGTCAAAGGCGACGCGGTCCATATTTTTCGTTCCTTGATGGATATTCTCGACCTTCTTCATCGCAAGAAGATCCTCCATCGCGATATTAAGCCAACCAACATTCTGGTTAACGATAAATGCCAAGTCTTCTTGATCGATTTTGGTGCGGCCCGGGAATGGCATGCCGATGCCCATACAAGCCACACAATCCTTTTCACTCCTGGGTTTGCGCCACTTGAGCAACTATCTGAACGAGCTAAAAGGGGGCCGGCGACAGACATATACGCGCTTTGCGCAACGATGTTTGTGGCTCTGACCGGCAATCCGCCCCCAAGTTCCACCGATCGTGCAGCCGGCTCAACCCTGCCTTCTCTGATCTCCCTCCGCCCCGATTTGGATCCTCTCTTGGTTAACGCAATTGAATCGGGCCTTGCGTTAGCCTATGCGGACCGCCCGCCCACCATCGGTGACTTGCGTGAGCTACTCGAAAAATTCGAAGAGCCCCCACCCGAGACAACTTTGTCTCTGCTCGACGAAACTCTACTTCGCCTAAAGAAGTTCAAATTTGATCGGCGATCCTGTCCTTCTTGCCAGCAGCTGCTCTTCGAGCCTAAGCCACTTCGGCGTAATGTTTGCCCGGTGTGTCGCGAATCACTCTTAAAGCGACGTCCCATCAACGAGCGGCTTTGCCCAATATGCCAAAGCGGCTTGTTGAGTGCGCTCAAGAATGATTCTCCGTTAGCGATCTGCCCAAATTGCAGCAAGGGACTCCTTAACTACAAGCGTAAAAGCCTACTTTCAAATGAGCAGACAGCAACTTGCGATACTTGTGACACACGGTTTGAAGTGAAAGCCGGACGAATGGCACTCATGAGCCATGAAGAGATGCCCCCACGAGACTTTCGATTTTGGAGGATTCAATCGGGGAGATCAAAGGAGATTTGGAAATGCTCCGAGTGCCCGGCTCAGTTTGATGTCCAACCCGATGGCCGCTGGACCCAGGCAATTCCTGGAATCAAGAGCAAGTATCAATCCCTCTACCCCGACGAATGGGCTCGAATCGCGATTGGCCTCGACCCTGGCGCAGGTAACGCGACATGCGAGGTGTGTCATGCGGACTACTTCCTCGATGACGGAAATATCACTTTGCTCGACGCACGCGAGGATCCCTATGAATTTGCGGACACCTACCTCGGACGACTCGTGTCTCAAGAAGCCGTGCGCTGGATGGCAGTTGGCAAATCGAGCGCCAAACCCGGTTATATTTGCGAGCATTGTCAAACGGAGTTCGACAAAGAGCAAGAATATCTCCGACTTGTCACCACGACAAACAAGCGACTAGCAAAATGGATCGACCGTCCGAAGAAGCTTGAAGACTGGCATCGCATAGCACAGGGGCTCCCGACCATCGACAAAGAAGATGAGTTTCGCAGCACGATCGATGCAGTCCTTCGTGAGGCCTATAGAAAGGGTGAATTCTACATTGACCCGGAAGGCATCCAAATCTGGAAAGGTTCGGCAACTCAAGATGGAGAAGCTAAAACATCAAGCCTTCTCATCACTCACGACGAGATTTTTTACGGGGGCCTACTCAGAAAGCGTCGCTGGCCGACCGATGCAATCGTTGCAGTCTGGGCAGATGACTCGCAAATACAGATCCAATTCTCGGGTACTAAAGAGGCAATCGGATATGAAGTTTCACCAATCGACTTAAACGCTCATTTAATGTCCGGTGAATACGAGATCACGTTGGGGCCACGAGACTTAGCCGCTAGACTTACCTTTGAGCTTGGGCTGTAGGATTCTGTCAGCCACTAGGAGTGGTGCGATGCCTGAGCGGAACCGTTGGTAGGCTCAGTACTTCTTGCCCGGCACTTGTCACTCGAATTAAGCGGTCAAGAATCACTTTCACCGATCCTGCGAGCGGGAACGCGATGATCATTCCAACTAAGCCAAACAATGCGCCGCCACTAAAGATAACGAACATGCTGACCACTGGATCCAAACCAACGGCTTTACCAACAACCCGAGGATAAACCAACGAATCGTATGTAAAGTGCACAACGATGTAAATCGCAAGCAAAGTCACCGCGAAAGCCCAAGGATTGGATTGATGGAAGAGCATTCCACTCGTTTTGCCGCTCAGTCCAGTTACCACCACAAGTAGCGTGCCGCTGATGAGGACATTCAGGTACGGCACCAGATAGAGCGCTCCAAACAGCACTCCCAGAAGAACTGAATAAGGTGCGCCAATAATCTCGAGCACGATGCTCATGACCGTCATATATCCGACGACAGCGATCGTTACGCCACGCAGATAACTACTGAAGACCTGACCAATATCTCCCAGCATCGAGAGCGTGTTGGCTCGAATGGACGGAGGAATCCAAGTAATGCTTCTTCGCTTGAATTGATCCATGTTGAACAGCATCAACAAGACCAACAAAGGGACAAACATGAGGGTTAAAACGTGCGATACGAGTCCGCTGGCGATGCCAAGAAAACCCTGTAGAAAACTCTGAATGGACTTACCTAGTTGCGCACGTTGCGGTTCGACATATTGAGCTATTAAAACTCGTTTCGAACTGGGAAGATTCAATCGGGACAGGATATCTTGATTCTGTGTTAGAAGCTTATCAATTGGATCTTGTTCTAGCCCTCGTTCGATCTGGACAACTGGGTTCCACCGAACAAAGAAGTTATCATTCGTGTCCTCGCGTGAAATCGTCGTGGTCAGATCATCGATCTTGCTCTTAAAGCCAATAACCTGATTGGAGATGATTGGGGTGAGCCAGATTCCAGTTCCGACAACAAAAATGACAAATGCTGAGAAGATGGACCAAATGGCAAGAGGCCTAGGCCAACCTCGGAGACGCAGTTTTTTAATTGTAGGTTCGAGGACTGCGCTGATCGCAAATGCGATTACAAATGGCAGGAGAATGCCCCGAACGAAATAAAGGAACACCAGGATGGCCAAAACGATGACCATCCACAGGGCAATTCTCCAGCCTGGCATTTAATCTATGACGTTAAACGCCGAGTTCTTCTGCCGCGCCTTCGACGGCTCGCTTGGCGCGTTGCTCAGAAATCCATTCTTCCGTCTTGCCTTTAAGATCTAAGAGCTTTCCACCAAGGTCGTCTCTAAGTTCTGTTCCAGCCTTAGGTGCGAAAAGTAAACCGGCCGCTGCGCCAATGATGGCTCCGAGTCCAACTCCCGCCAGCATATAAATGAGAGTGTTGCTATCGTCGTTATTATTGTTGCTCAACTTCTTCCTCCGCGTTGTTCTATAGATTGTACGCTCCAACAGGTTCAAATTGGCGCGCTAGGTCAATATTCTCAACGTACTATCTACTGACTGAGGTTGCATGTGCTCGGTTCACTACAGAACGTGAACTAATTGTTCCCCCAGCAAGAACCGTCTTTCCTCGATAGGCGACTGCAATCTGACCTGGCGTAACCGCGCGAATCGGCTCGTCAAAGCTTAAGCGAGGATATTCCCCACCGATCAAAGTCGCCTTCTGAGCCGTCATGTTATAGCGAATCTTTGCCAGAACTCGAACTGGGCCAGCAGGTACTTCTCCACTTCCCCAACTGAGTTCATCAAGCGGAACTTCCGTCTCCAGAAGTTCGTCAGCTTCGCCAACAATAACCTTATTCTCCGCTGGCTTCAACTCAATCACGTAAAGCGGCTTGCCGTGTTTTGGGCTCAAGCCGATTCCTTTGCGTTGCCCAACCGTAAAACCGGCCACGCCTTCATGTTCTCCGACGCGATTGCCTACCGAATCAACAAGTTCGCCCTTGCTGAAAATATCGGGGCGATGCTTCTTCAAAAATTCAGCGTAACCACCCGCTTCGCTTACAAAACAAATCTCCTGCGAGTCTGGCTTGTTGGCGACGGACAGCCCAAGATCAGTTGCCAGCTGTCGAGTGGCGGCTTTGTTCGGCATGTCACCTAACGGGAACCAAACATCCTTTAGCTGACGCTGCTCAAGCGAATACAAAACGTAGCTCTGATCCTTTTCATTGCCCCTCGCCGCCATTAGTCGGTAAAGGCCCGACTTCTTATCAAATCTGATTCGAGCGTAATGCCCCGTCACGAGTTTTTCGCAACCAAGTTCCTTCATCTTTTGAAGGAGATATTCAAACTTAACGTGCTTGTTGCATTGGACGCATGGATTCGGCGTCCTCCCCGCAGCGTATTCTGAGATGAAGTTATCAATCACCGCGCCACGGAATTCTTCCTTGAAATTCATCACATAATGGGGAATTCCTAGCACCCTGGCTACACGCCTGGCGTCTTCAACCGCTCCCAAGGAGCAGCAACCAGCATGACGAGGATCAGTTTGACTTTCCTGCCAAATCTGCATCGTTAAACCGATGACTTCGTAACCGCGCTTAACCAAGAGGGCGGCGGCGACACTGCTGTCGACACCGCCGGACATGGCAACTAAAATTGGACCCTTTTTACTCATTAATTAACTAAGCTGCTGAATTGTGGACTGTTCAGTAATTCCAGAATTTCCTTTGGCCCACATGTTTGCGTCTTTCCACCCTTCGGCAAAATGAAGAACGTCGGCGTTGAATTTACGCCGACAGAATGTCCTACGTTTAAATCGTCGGTTACTTTCTGATAAAGCGGATCCTTTGTATTCTTAAGGCGCGCTCGAATGTCTGCGACATCAAGGCCGCACGATTTTGCGATGCCAAGAATTTCAGCCGCTGAATCTGGTTGACGGTTAAGCCCCATGACGCTCATGGCATAGTCCCAGAATCGTCCCTTCTCCTGAGCGTACTCACCAATGACGGCTGCCGTCCGGCTCAAAGGATGCATATTGAGTGGGAAGTTTCGGAATATCAACCGAACTTTGCCTTGATGCTGTGTGATAAATTGCTTGACCTTCGGAGATTTATCCTGACAAGCAGGGCAGCATAAGTCGGCGAATTCAACAACCAATAGCGGAGCACCTTCGGTACCGTAAGTTTTGGGATCTTTTGGAACCAAGTCGTTGAAACCGGGATCAACAATTTTGCCACCCGCGAGAAGCGGAGGCTTTTGGTCGCTACTGCTCATCACGCCTAAAATGACAAAAACCGCGAGAGGCAATCCGCCAATCAGCCACATGTCAACCTTGCCTACTTCACCAGAGGCGACTTCTTCCTTGCCCACTGTGCCCATCAACATCCAATAGACAATCACCGTCAGAATCATCGTGATTGCCGACGTAAGGCAGTAAGGACAGATGGCGTGAATTTTAAAGAATGACAGGTACTGCAGATAGATGCTAAAAAGCGCACCTGCACAAGCGGCAGCAAAACCAATCTTAACAAGCTTTCCATCATTCGGAACTGTCATCGTCCGAGCAATTGCCAAGCCAGCAAACAGAACATAGCCCGCAAGCCCTATGTAAGCAACTGGTAGAACTCCAAACAACATGGAGCTAGGATCCTTCGCAACGGTTGCACAGCCATGGGTTTCCCCGCACGGCAACGTGACATTAAGGAACTTCTCAATGCTCAAAGCGCCAGCCACAAAGAGGCCGACAAAGGACAGAACAAGTAGGATGCGATTGAGCAGGTATGCCTTCACCGCATGAGTATACGTAACGGACTCGGTTTGATTCGACGTAAGAGACATAGGGCACCCACGATTAGCAACAAGACATAGGGTTGAGGTGGTTCCGGTATCCTAGTGTCTCCTGGTTAATCGGCGACTTTCGAACGACGAATCCCAGTTGACCTTCGACAAACCTCGGTTCCCAAGTCATGATTCTTAGTCCAGAAACGCTATTAAAATCTTCGCGACCACAAATCCGCAGAGGCACCTATTTCATTCAAACCTGGGGCTGCCAGATGAATGAAGAGGATAGCGAACAAATGGCCCTCTATTTAGAAGGGATCGGATTCGAAAAAGCGGAATCGTTTGTGGAAGCTCAAGTGATCCTTCTAAACACTTGCAGTGTCAGAAAAAAACCTGAAGACAAAGCATTTTCACTTCTGGGCGAGTTAGAAACCTTACGCCGAGGTCGAAGCGATGTGATCATCGGAGTCTGCGGATGCATGGCTCAAGCACGAGCGGATGAAATCAGGAAGCGCGCTCCCCATGTGGACTTCGTTCTTGGAACAGGTGATATAGGCCAGCTGCCTTCCCTGGTTGAAGAAGCATCACAACGCCGAAAGTTTCAGAAGCGAGTGGAACTTCCCGAACGGAAAGGCAAAATCGTTGACGATGTTCCCCAGAGACACCTCGGTCGAAGCCCCAAGCTGAAGTCCTTTGTTCCGATCCAATACGGTTGCGATAAGTTCTGCACTTTCTGTATCGTGCCCACCACGCGTGGACGAGAGCGCTCACGCCCTACAAACGATATCATCGAAGAAGTCACTATGCTCGCACAAGGTGGAACCAAAGAAGTTTCATTGCTTGGCCAAACGGTGAACTCCTACGGAAAGAACCTTGTCGAGGGCCGAGTGCCATTTTCCAAATTACTTTGGATGCTTAACGATATTGAGGGACTGGAACGTATCCGGTACATGTCCCCGTATCCTCGAGATTTCCGAAGTGACCTGATTGAAACGATTCGGGATTGCCCGAAGGTCATGGAGTCGGTCCACCTTCCCATTCAGTCGGGAGACGATGCAATGCTCAAAGAGATGCATCGACTCTATACGGTGGACTCGTTCCTTGAAATCGTCGAGAATCTTCGTCGAGCCATCCCAGGAGTGGGAATGACGACTGACGTCATCGTCGGCTATCCGGGTGAAACTGAGGAACAATTTGAGAACACGATGCGCCTGATGGAAAAAGTGCGATTCGACGGAGCCTATATGTTCGCCTATTCCATCCGACCTGGAACTCCCGCCGGAGATCGAAAAGATCAGATCCCTGAAGGAGTCAAGAAAGCAAGGCTCGCAAAGCTGATCGACCTCCAAAACAAAATCACTTGCGAGATCAACGAGACCTTCCTCGGAAAAGTCGTCGAAGTACTTGTTGAGGGACCGTCATCTCGAAATCCAGAAGTGCTTCAAGGTTATTCGAGAGATTTTCGAATGGTGCATTTTGAAGGATCACCGGACCGTAAAGGCAGACTGGCCAACGTCAAGGTAACTGGCAGTCAACAATACGGACTTCGAGGCGAATTGGTCTAGAAATCATGCTGAACAAGACGACCAGCCGAAGAGAGTTCTTAAAGAATTCGGGACAGGTCGCTCTTGGTCTCAGCTTGATCCCAAACAGCCTTCTTCAGGTCGCGAATCCTCCAAGCTCGAACCGACGAGAAGGTCTCGTCAAAGATCCCGTTATTCGATCCGGTTTAGTTTCGGCTATTCACCAGAACCTCATTCCAGCTGCGAGTCAGAGGTTTTATCCCGGCCACTTCAGGATCAGTGCCGACGGTCGAGCTTACGGCAACGACACCACTTGGCCCGGGCTCGACTCTTGGCAAATGGCCGGTGCCTATTTACTCATAGGTCGAACCCAGCTCGTGTTGGACTATTTCCGATTTGTAAGGGCCTCCCAGCGCAAAGACGGCAACATTCCGTTCGCAATATTCAATGGAGACACCCGCCCTGGCGGCTTCCTCAGCGGATTGAATTACCCTGATGACGTTTATCAATACGCCCCTCTTGAACGAGAGGGTGTCCCGGACTCAGCCCTTGCGATTCGAAAATGGATTGGTCTGTTTGTCCACTGGCAGCCATTGGCGGAACCTCTCGGAACGCTTGGAGCGACGTGTTATCTGCTTACTGCTTCAGAGATTTTCGAAGCAACCAGAGACAAAGAATGGCTCCGGGACAATATTTCGTCGGTTGACCGAGCCGCTCGATATCTCTTAACAAAGATTCATACCGATGGGTTGGTCTACGGAACCGGTTTCTATACGGAATTGCCCCCACGACGCGGCTGTGACGGTATCAGCCAGTGCTATTTGGTCCATGCCTATCGCAAACTATCCGAACTCTATCGAGCGTTGGGTTCTCGGGACGAAGCCCACTTCTGGTCGCACGCAGCAGACCATTTAACGGACGCTTTCATTAAAGCCTTTTGGCGTACCGACCATTTCGGCGAATATCTTCACTTTGAACGCGGTCTAGTCGATTCACATGGACTGTCCGATACCAATTTCGCGGCGATTGCGTTCGGCCTCGCCGATCATTGGCACCGAGAAAAGCTCTGGCCAAAACTTGTGCAAGCACGCGAATTCTGGCTCGGAAACGTACCGACTCAAACCGTAACCAAGCCGTTCACCTACGAAGACTGGGAAGACACCGAACCCGTGAACCTGCCCATCGAGCATGGCAACGATGCAGCCGCGATGGGACGTGCCTATTATCTTGAGGCGCTGGCATGCATCAAGATGCACGATAAAGCCCGACTCCTCGAATGCACGCGTCTTGTTTGCAAGGCGGCCGAGAACGGATATTGGCGGGAAAGATACCATCCTCAAAAAGATGGAACGGTCAAACCAGCCGGGGCGGCTAAATACTGCGAGTACCCAGCCGTTCTAACTCGTATTGTTTTGGGCAACGAATCGTTGTTCTCCAAATAATCCTTGTGAGCTTATGACGGGTAACCTTTAAGTCAAGATGTCACTTCTCAATGCCAAAATCGGTCCCAATGCCCCTGTTACTTTCAACACTGTCATCGAGATCCCAAGAGGCAGCACCAACAAATACGAAGTTGACCAAGAAACCGGCTTAATTCACCTAGATCGAGTGCTGTTCTCGCCGCTTTTCTACCCATTTGATTACGGATATATTCCGCAGACACACTATCTTGACGGCGATCCTCTCGACGTATTAGTGCTTGTAACTCATCCGACCTTCCCTGGCTGCGTCATTGAAGCGAGCGCCATCGGCGTGTTAGAGATGCGAGACGAAAAAGGCCCCGATGAGAAGATCCTATGTGTCGCTACCAAAGACCCGCGCTACGGTTACCGAAAAGATATCGTCCAAGTGAATGAGCACACCACTAAGGAAATCACTCACTTCTTCCAAGTCTATAAAGACCTTGAAGAAAAGAACGTTGATGTCATCGGATGGCACGGACCCGACCTCGCAATCGAACTGATCCAGAAGTATCGAACCGACAGGCGATAATCATCGAATTTTCAGAATAGATACAGGTTAACAAGACTAACTGGCTTAAGGTCCAAGACCTTAAGCCAGTTAGTTCTTTATTTGAGTTCGAACCAGACCGAGTGGTCAATCCAAACCTTAAGTGTTAGCAACGAATGTTACGGTCAACGTTCCTGTTACAGTAGATGCAGTGGGAGGAAGCCCGATTGATGTGTTGCCAAGAAGCTCGACATCAACTGAGTGAGGAACGCCGTCACCATTGTGACCTGTTCCCCTTAGGATGACCCACATGGAGTGTGAATTCCGTCTGGAATCACATCGATGAGAAAAGGCAAGCGTTACACAGAGGACGAGATCCTCAAAGTGCTCAAGGAAATCGAGG
>CAIUHP010000093.1 GCA_903899015.1 uncultured Armatimonadota bacterium
GAACCCCCTGCCAGGGCCGCCGCGCGAGTTCTGAATTCCGGTCGGGCTACGCCCACCCTCCATTCAAAACTCGCCAGACCAGTTACAGAGGAAGTCTAATGTTATGACTGGTACAGAAAAACGGGGCAGGCCACTTCCCATCCGAGAAAATCCGTGTATCATTTATAACTGTAAATCTACAGAGATAAATAATGGCTATTCGGATTGGAGCAGTGCAACTAAAGATTATGAGAGTCCTGTGGCAGGAGGGTGAAGCTACTGCGCGAAGGATTGGCGAGGTGCTGGCCAAAGAGGAACCCATGGCCCACAGTACCGTGCAGACCCTTTTACGGCAGCTGGAAGTGAAAGGAGCCGTCACTCACGAACGAAAAGAGCGAACGTTTGTTTTTCGGGCACTTATTAAAGAGTCTGAAGCTAGCCGTTCAGCAGCTCAAGATCTCCTCGATCGAGTATTTCGCGGATCTCTCTCAGGGCTCGTTGCACACTTGCTTGATAGCGAAGATGTAACACCGGAAGAGATGCAATTGCTTCGGAAAGTTGTTGATGAAAAGTCTAAAGGGGATCAGTCATGAACGCCCAGACCGTAATTGTTGCAGGAATTCAGTCGTCCGCAGTTCTCTTGCTCGCAATCTTCGCGGCCACTTTATTCAGGCGACATCCATCCGCGCGTCAGCTTGTTTGCAAGGCCGGGCTTGTAGCGACTGTAGTGATAGCATTGGGTGCTCATTGGTTTCATGCGAAGCCGAAGCCGGTAGTAACCATCGACATGGCTGGATGGGAGTTCATCCAACCTAGTGTCACTCCGCCGCCGGGAGTCAGCCAAACTGCTCCAAGTAACCAGTCGTCTGTACAGCAGACCGCCGCGACATCCTCGCTCCTGCAAGCTGAATCGCTCGCCGGGGCAGTTGACCCAATGACATTTGCCTTATGGACCTGGGTTGCTGGTGCAGTCATCCTCGCTGGAAGCACGTTTTACGGTTACATTCGACTTGCTGGTTTGCGGAAAGGCTGTCAGAAAGTGGAATCAGGCAATGCCTACCAATCCGTTTTGGATGCTAGTTCGTTATTAAACGTCAAGACGCCATCGATTCTTGCTGGTGCAACCATTCAAACTCCGTTTGTTGCCGGAATCATCCGACCAACTCTTTATCTCCCTGAGTCATGGGTGGATCTTGACGATCAGGAAATGCTCGATTCGGTCTGCCTGCATGAAGTCGCGCACCTCGCAGCTAAAGATCTGCATTGGAAGCTGGCATTTAGGGTTATGAATGTCCTTCTGTGGCCTCAAGTTCTTTTGTGGATGCTCAACAAACCCGCCGCTACTGCAAGCGAGGAACTTTGTGATCAGCGAGTGTTACAGTCCGGCTGCTCGCCTCAGACGTACGCCAAAGCACTTTTGAGCTTAAAAGAGAATCTAAAGAGACCTCGAAGTGTCGTTCCAGTAGGGATTGGTGCGGTAACGATTCGTTCGTCCTTTGGCAGGCGCATCGAGAGAATCATGAGTGGTTCAGAGTTGCTTAGACAACGTCTTTCGCGCAGTGGTGCGATCGGGCTCGGTACGACTTGTGCACTCGTCGCCTTCCTTACGACGAACTTGATCGCCGCAGCAAGTTGGAGAAAGGGCGAGTCGGATCAGATTGCTTTCCTTTCGAAGCCGATGGACGGTCAGCTGGATGTCCAAATTGAGACCCCCGACGGCAAGCCATTCAAAGGATATGCGGGAGTGTATTTCGACGGAAGGTTTGGTGTAAGTGAACTTGTGGAGGCTCAAGTTCACGAAGGGCGAGTCCATGTAGATCTCTCGTTGCACGCTGGCTATCCTCGAGCAACCCTCGTTGCCTTTATGCCTGGCTATGGTCTGACATACCAATTGGTTTGGCCGGTTGAGAAACCGGTCAGCAAGGTCACCCTGTTCCGCGCCACTCAACTGAAAGGTCAGCTTCTGTTGCCAAATGGCAAACCAGGAGCCAACCTGCGCGTCGTTCCGACCATATTGGTTCTTAACTCTCAAGCTCCAAGTGAGCACAGCTTCTTGGATATGGAGAATAAGGATCTTAGGGCAATTCTCGGTACGACTACCGATGCCAATGGCAATTTTGTCATCCAGAACTTGCCTCAAGGGGCAGGTGTGCGAGTCGAGGTACTTGACGAGACTTATGCGACAACCAGCTTGTTTGGGGACCAAATCATGCTCGCGAAAGGGCCGACTTCAACTGCTTCCCCAATCAAACTAAGAATAGGTTCCGTTTTTGAGGGCCAAGTGATGCGGGACGGCAAACCGGTCGCTGGCTTGAGAGTTGGCTCACAAGAAAATGAACAGGCAGGATCGGGCTTTAGAGGCCTCGGAGGCTCTGCGGTAACCGACCGTAACGGGCACTATCGAATGACAAAACTCCTCGCCGGAACCTACAACATCATGCTGGATCTTCAAGATACGTTTGATAAAGATTCCACCGCAGCCGCACATGAAAGGGTTGCGATTCGTCAAGGAGAAACAAAATCGGGGCTCAATTTCGATCTCGTCCCGGGTGGGTTCGTGGTGGGCACCGTCACCAAAGCAGATGGAAGTCCTGCGGTTGGATATGAAGTCGGAATCTATGGTCCCGCCCATCCGCAATCAAGCGCTTGGGTTCAATCAGCTAAAGTTCAAGCCGATGGGACTTACAAATTGCGGGTTCCGGCAGGAAAGCAATTCGTCTACGTCATGGTTCCAGTCAACCCAGAGAGCTCCGGCACAAACAACCAGCAAGCGACGGTGAAGGTGGTCGACGGACAAACAACCAAGGTCAACTTCCAGTTGAACTGAGCTAAGACAGTTGAAGTAATTCTATTTAGAAACTACTTCAACCCGCTTGTGGCTATGCCTTGAATGAATACTTTTTGAGCAAAGAAAAAGACGACGACGACGGGCAGAATCACGAGGCAAGAAGCAGCCATCAGTAGGTTCCACTGTGTGCCACCGTGCTGACTTTGATAAGCCTGAAGGCCGAGCGAGAGCGTAAACGTCTTTTGATCGACTAAGTAAATAAGGGGACCAAGGAAGTCATTCCAAGAACCCATGAACGTAAACAAAGCAACTACCATCAAGGCGGGCCTGGAAAGAGGAGCAATGATGTCGGTGAAAATTCGAAACTCACTGCATCCGTCGATCTTGGCCGCTTCGCTCAGTTCCATGGGGATGGTGCGATAGAACTGGCGAAGTAAGAAAATCGAGAAGGCGCTCGCGAAGAAGGCTGGGACCCAAAGCGGTTTAAACGTGCCAACCCAACCGAGCCACTTAAACAAGGCAAAGGTTGGCACCATCGTCACGGGGAAGGGAACCATCATGGTTGCCAGAGTGACGGCAAAGAAGGTATCTCGACCAGGCCATTTGATTCGTGCGAAGGAGTACGCCACGATCGAATTCGAAAGAACCGCCCCGCCGACCGCGAGGATGGTGACGATAATCGTATTGCGGGCATAGACCAAAAATGGGATATAGCCCAGTTCTTTGCTGTCGTAGGCAATAGCGTCGCCAAAATTGCTCCAAAGAAATTGGGATGGAATCCATTTCGGAGGAGTCGTCATGGTCTCGCCAATGGGTTTAACTGCGGTCGAGAGCATCCAAATGAGAGGTAGCACGAACAAGACAGAAAGCAGAACGAGGACAACATGGGCAGCAACGATCTTAAACTGCTTTTCACTCCGATGAGATTGCGATAGGGGTTGGTTGGAAAGACTCATCTGAGTTAGTTCGCCTCGTAATGGACGTGTTTGTCGGTAAGCTTGAGCGCCACCATCGTGAGGGCAAGCGTGATTAAGAACAGCACCCAGCCCATCGCGCTGGCATAACCCATCCGTTGATACTGAAATGCGTTGTCGTAGAGGTAGCTCGTGTAAAAGTAAGTGCTACGCGCAGGAGCGCCCCCAGGGAACATGACGTAAGGAACCGCGAAGACCTGAAGTGAACCAATGATTCCCATTACAACGTTAAAAACTATGACTGGCGAAATCATAGGCAGAGTGACATGTTTGGTCTTTGCCCAAGCCTTAGCCCCGTCAAGTTCAGCCGCTTCATAAAGCGAAACTGGGACATCTTGAAGCCCTGCAAGGTAGATCACCATTGCTTGACCGCATCCCCAAATTGAGATAAGGATGAGGGTCCATTTTGCCCAGGTGGGATCTCCAAGCCAGTTCGGAGGGGAAACATGAACTTTGTGAAAAGCTTCGTTCAAGAGCCCATAGTCGCCATTGAAAACCCACAAGAAAAGTGTTCCCAACGCGACCATCGGGACAAGGGTCGGTAAGAAGAACAGGGTTCGATAAACGGCCATACCTTTGACTTTCGTATTCAAAAGCATCGCCAACCCAATTGCGACAACCGTGGAAAGCGGAACCGCACCCGCTACGTAGAGCAACGTGTTCTTAAGAGTGGTGTAAAAAACCTGATCGTGAAACAGCTCGTTGAAGTTCTGGACCCCAATAAATTTCGGTGGTCGAAGAATTGAGAAGTTGGTGAAACTGTAGAGCAGGGAAGCAATGAGTGGATATGCCAGGAAAATGAGGAAACCCAAGATCCAAGGCATAGCGAACAGGATTCCTACGCGGGCATCACGCTTCTTCATTTATTCAGCACCTGACTTCGGTAGGTGTCCCAAAGAGCCATCATCCGAACTTGAGCGTCATGCAATGCATCCTTCGGCTTCTTTTGCTCGGTCGAAACCTCCTGAAAGGCCACGTTGAGCTCGTCGCGTACCTGAGGCAGAATGCCGATTGCGGGCGGTGAAAATGCTTTTGGCGAGCGAGCAAGCTGGTCAAATAGCCGAATGTACTTATTCTGGTGATTCTTAAAGAAATGTTCGGTGACCACCGCTAAAGGCGAGTTCTTTCCATGCCCTGAACAGAGACCTTCCATAACTTCAAGGGTTTGGACATAGGCAATGAACTCAAACGCTTCTTTGGGATGCTTGGCACCACGCGGAATGGTCAGGACGTCTTGCGAAAGGTTAGAGTGTCCCTCAAGGTCGGGACGATCCTTCGGATAGGGGAAAGGCACCGCAAACCAAGGAAGATCCTTTTTGTAGACCCGGATGTAGTTAGCTTTCCAAACTCCGTTGAGTTCCGTGGCGACCTTGCCTTCCATGAACGGATCTTGAGGCGAAGCAAACGTGCCAAATCCGCTTTGGAAACTTTGGACTTCCTTGGAACCAAAGCGTTTCGCGTAAGACGCAACCCAGTCGAATGCCCGTACATTTTCCTTGCTGTCGAGCGTCAGGTTTTGTCCATCAAATAAGCTGCCGCCAAAGTAAACACCCCAGGACCAATTCCACCATCCTGGATTTGAAGGCAGGAAACCGGCCATTTCTAAATCGCCATTGGGCTTCTTTTTAGAAACTCGGTCCACCAATGCGTCAAGCCCCTCAATCGTCTTGGGGAACGTCGCTGGAGTGTTGACGTCGGATGGCAAAAGGTCCGGGCGGACGTGTAATGCGATCGATGCAGGCGTGCTGGGCAGTGCCCAGAGTCCGCCTTGATAGTTGAGCGGGTCCCAATAGTTTTTGATGTAGTAATCGCGGCCAATGTTGTTGGCCTTCGCCATCTTTGTGAGATCCGTTAAGGCGTTTGCGTCGGAGAACTCATAGAGATTTTCAAGCCAAATACCCGCAACGTCGGGAGGGTTCCCTCCCGCTGTCGCCAGCATGGTTTTGGTATCGACTCCTGAAATGCTGAGGTACTGGACGAAAATTCGATTTTGGGATCGATTGAACGCGTCCACAACCTTCCGCATTTCCTTTGCCTCGTCCCCGGTCCACTTCTCCCAGTAGATAACCGTCACTCGATCGGTACGAGCCTGGCGCGAGACGACCTTATCTCCGTAAATCGCTGTGGAAACCAGAACAATTGCCGCAGTCGAGAGACCGAGTGTTTCTTTGAGAGTCATCTAAGTTCCTCGCTGATCGTCATGTCAATTTGGCAACGGGTTTTTGATCCGTAGAAAAATTGTGTCGGGATCATGTCACCCGACATTTTTCGACCCCGACTAGGATAGCCCGAAGGAAACCTCAATTCATATTGCTTCAACGCCAAGCTAGTGATGGGCTCCTCCTAAAGTATCGAAGGATGGCAACGCATTGCCGTTGTAATCAAACAAAGCCATGTTGTCGTAGGCGGTTGGCTTCTTGGAAGGAGAGATCCAAGTCGGAGCCCAATAAAGTAATCCTTTGCCTCGGTGTTCCGGCATAGCTTGGATGATGTCCAAGACCTTCTTCAAGAACTTCTCCTGGCCTTCGGGGGACGCAGGGTAACCGTCGAGCATTCCCTTTGAATCTCCTTTCACATGGACACTTCCTCTGCTTCGAGCATCTAACGCCCACGGATAACCAGTTTCCACGATGTAAATGTCCTTATGGTATCGCTTGGCCAGATCATTAACATTGGATTGCATCGCATTGAGATCCCCATGCCAAAACGGATAATAGGACAGCCCGATCAGGTCAAAGTTCACCTGCTCTTTCAAGATGTGATCAAACCACCAAACGGCTGATTTGTTATCTCCCCCGCGGTCAAGGTGGATCATGGATTGGATCCGGTTTGCTCCTTGAGCATCATGAACCGCTCGAAATCCTGCGTTGAGTAGTTCTGCCAGTTGGTGCCATTGCTTAGGGTCGTTGCCGTTGAGTTTTCCTTCTGGCCACATCATGCCGCTCAGAATCTCGTTTCCAACCTGCACCATGATGGGCGGTGTCCCTTGGGCGATCATGGCATCGACGACGTCCTTGGTGTAATCGTACGTAGCTTGGACCAGTTTTTCGAATGGCAGGTCCTTCCACGCGGCCGGTTTATACTGCTTGCCCGGATCGGCCCACCAATCGGAATAGTGAAAATCGAGGCTGATCTTTAGTCCCTGTTCCTTAGCGCGGACCGCTAGCGCAAGGGTGTGTTGCTTGTCGCAATAGGCATCTTTCGGGTGATTCCAAATTCGAAATCTCACGAAATTCCAACCCGCTTGACGCATGATCACAAACGGATCTTCTTGTTTGCCGTGGTAGGAATAGTGACCCCCGTTCGCCTCAACTTCTGGGATCTCCGACACGTCGCCTCCTCTCAAGAAGTCGTTTGGCAATTGAGCAAAACTCAAACCGCAAAGTGCGGTAGCGAAGATGGTCGAAATCAATCGACGTGAAACCCTATTCACTTTAAAGAGCATGGTTGAAACTGCCTTAGTCGCAACGGAAGAGTATCCGTCTCCAAATTATCACTAGAAGTGCGACTACGGTCAAGGAAGGACTATTGAACGATCAACCAAGGGCGGACTTGGTCTAACTTTCGCTTCCCGAATCCCGGAACAACCTGTAAATCTTCAACTGACTGAAACGGACCGTGAATGGATCGGTAGTCGGCGATTTTCTGAGCCATTGCGGCACCGATTCCCGGCAAAGTCTGAAGCTGATCTGGCGTGGCTGAATTCAAGTCCAGGATGGATGCTGGGTGCTTTGTGCGAGGGTGAGAGGTCGGAGAATGCGATAAGTCTGGAGCAGAACTTAGGTTGTCTCCAACTCCACCTCGGTGAGGCACTAGGATTTGAGAGCCATCTACCGCCTTGGCCGCAAGATTGATGGCATCGGCATTGGCATCGGCGGTCGGACCGCCTGCTGCTGCGATCGCCTCATAAACTCGAGATCCGGCCGGAATGAAAACCAAGCCCGGGTGAAGGACGGCCCCTGCGACGTGAACAAGGATCTTGGGCGTCGATTCTCGAGGAACTCCGGGCTCCGTGACTGAAGCCGGAATCGAGCGACTTGTTTCATGAAGTTCGATGGGCGCAGGTCGACGAAGGCGCTGAGTGACGACGAACCCCAATCCCACGAGTAGCATCGCACCTAGCGCGGCGTATCCAAACCGCTCTTTCGGGGATAGGTGCATGTACATCCTCCCGATATTTTAATCTGGAAAACCAGTACCCGGTAAGCCCCTCTCAAGCAAAGCATGTCTCCAGCCTCGAACACTCACCGCGCAACCAGGAGCAAGCGTCGCATTTAGGAACCTTTCCACTATGAGAGCACCAATGTGAATCGTCTTCTCTCGACCCGGTTCCATGCCCTTTATCTGTCCTCGTTCAGCGTCCGTCAACTGCATCATATAGCCAACAGATCGACTGATTTCCTCATAACTTAGCCATTCCCCATGTACTCTTTCTGGCTGCCATTCAGTGAGGCCCTCACGAATGCTCACGAGATTTGTTCCGGTAGCTCCGAGCACAATGGCGTATCCAACCTTGTTCGGCAAATAGCAAAGGCCAATCAGGTCATCGAGGGCAGCCGACGCGGTTAAGATCGCGGGAGGTTCAGGTGCCTCGTCCGTCAAAATCGTACTTCTGAGCCCGAGGGTTCCGACGGAGAAGCTCTTTCGGAACTGGATTTGCCATTCTCGCTCGATGCGGACTGCCGTCATCAATTCGGTGCTTTGACCACCCGGATCGATGATGGTCAATCGGGAATGAGATGAGAACGTCGGATCGTTTGCCACAGATTCGAAGCCTAATTGGGCTTCGTCGTCTCCACTCAAGATGCTCACCGGAGTTCCTTGGGCAGCTGCTCGGTCCAGAAAATCTTGCTTGTTATCCGCGATGCGAACCGCCATGGTCGCGGCAGCTTCTACTGAAACCGCCTCTAAAGCTTTGGCCTCCGCAAAAAAAACTTTCAAAGCTTCCAACGAAGCCGACATACCGCGCTCGCCAAGGAGTCCGGTGGATTTGGTTCCTTCACCAAGCGAAGTAATCGCCGTCCGTTCTTGAACTCGATGCCAAGTCTGGCCATCGAACTCTTCGACGGCCAATATGAGCGAATTGGAACCTACGTCAACAACTGCTTTTCGGATGTTTCCCATCCGCTCTAAGATGACATGCCGCTACGCGCCTTCGAATCATCTTGGAAAAAACTGTTCAGTTCTTTAAATGGAGCCAGGTTGTCCAGACCCTCAAAACTGCCCTGGGCAAGCAACTTCGCGGAGTGGATGAAGCCAGTCCAAGCTGATCGTGCCAAAGCAGAACCCACACTGATACGACGTGCGCCTAAATCTGAAATGTCCTGTACCGTGAGTCCCGTGTGAGCGCTCATAATGACATTGACCGGCATGGGGTGAACTTCACGAATGATAGTGCCCATGATTTCTCGATCTCCCGGCCCCGGCGCAAATAGAACGTCGGCACCCGCTTCAGCATAGGCTTGGAGTCGACGAATGGATTCCTTGAGTGGGTCAGGATGCCCAACCAAGAAGCATTCTGATCGAGCGGTGAGCATAACATCGGCACCGAGTTCGTCGATCGTTTGGCGAACTAATCGGATGCGGTCAAGCGCGTCGTCGAACTCATAGAGCGGACGACTTGAATCTCCTGTAGCATCTTCAATTGAAAATCCTGAGACGCCAGTGGCGATGCATAGCTTGACACTTTCGACAAGCTCTTCTGCAGACGTTGCATAACCGTCTTGGAAGTCCGCGTTCACCGGCAAATCAGAAGCGTGAGCGATCTGTGTGAGGTGGCTCAAAACAAGGTCTCGACTGACTCCCGGACCGGAATCTGGGAGTCCTTGCGAGAATGCAAAACCCGCACTGGATGTTGCTAGCGCTTGAAAGCCGAGTGATTGAAGGAAACGAGCGCTTCCGATGTCCCAAGGATTCGGGATGACAAAACATCCCGAATCGTGCAACTTGCGAAATGTCGCTCTTTGATTCGTGAAATTAGCCATTTTTCGCCGCAAACTCGTTCATGAAGTTGGCTAGCGCTTGGCAGCCTTCGAGCGGGAATGCATTGTAGATGCTGGCTCGGATTCCACCGACTGATCGGTGGCCTTTCAAGCCATCCATTCCGAGGGCTTCGGCGTCTTTTACGAAAGCGTTGGTGAGGTCCTCTGAACCAAGTGTGAAGGTTACGTTCATCGTACTTCGAGCGTGATGAACAGCGTGCCCTTTATAGAATCCACCCGAAGCGTCGATTGCTTGATAAATGGTCTTGGCTTTGGTGAGGTTGCGAGCGGCAATTGCTTCAACGCCACCCGTATTCAGAAAATGCTTGGAGACCAAGCCGCACATGTAGATCGTCCAGCAAGGAGGAGTGTTGTACATGGAGCCATTCTTGGCATGAAGTCGGTAATCAAGAATCGGATGCATTTTTGCCGGGACTTTGGCTAAAAGGTCATCTCGAATAATCACGACCGTTGCGCCAGCAGGCCCCATATTTTTCTGCGCACCTGCATAGACGAGACCATATTTGGAAATGTCGACCGGGCGCGACATGATGTCGGACGACATGTCGCAGATCAGAGTGCCGTCTACCGATGGATCACCATGAAATTCGACTCCATGAATCGTTTCGTTGGATGTGAAGTGAACGTAAGCGGCGTCGGGCGTGAATGCTAAATCCTCGAACTTAGGCACGTCGCTGAAATTATTGGCCTTGCCGTCATAAACCAACTTTGTGCTACCCACAAGATTCGCGGCTTCAATCGCTTTTTCGCCCCATGCTCCAGTGACGATGTAATCAGCCGTCTTTCCCGCCTCCAGAAAACATAGGGGAATCATGCTGAATTGAAGACTTGCCCCTCCCTGGAGGAACAGGACCTTATAATTGTAAGGAACGTTTAGTAGCGTTCGTAGGTCTGATTCGGCTTGAGCAAGAATCCCTTCATAGGCTTTCGAGCGATGGCTCATTTCCATAACGCTCATTCCAACCCCTTTGTAGTTGAGCAGATCTTCCTTGGCTTCTTCCAGAACTTCAACGGGAAGGGTGCAAGGACCAGCTGAGAAATTGAACACTCGATCGTAAGGCTGACTCATGCAGAGAGTTTTACCTTTTGCTAGCAAAAGAGATTAGGGGCTACCCGGCTCATAATAGAATTGTGATCCGCTCCGTCGGTGGGAATGAACCATGCAAGGTGCCACATTTAAGTCCGCAAGACTCGTAGTCAGAACTCCTCAAACGGGAGACGGAATTCATTACGCCCGCTACTACAATCAGAATCGGGATTTTCTTCAACCCCTGTCTCCTACTTTCAGCAGCGATATGTTTTCCGTGGAAGATTGGGAGCATTCCATCCCGATCATCAAGCAAGAATTCTCGATGGGAAGGGCGGCTCGGTTTTGTATTTTCAAAGACGAAGTGATGATTGGCGTGGCTAACGTAACCTCCATGACTCAAAACCCGAGCTATACATGCATTCTCGGTTACACCCTATGTGAGTCCGTCCAAGGCAGAGGCTTGATGAAAGAAGCACTCCGACCCATTATTGATTTCGTATTCAAAGAGCGCAACCTTCTCCGAATAACGGCGAATTACATGCCCCACAACCAAAGAAGCGGGCGGCTACTTCGCTCTCTCGGATTTCAAGTAGAAGGATATTCTCGCGACTACTTATTGATCGATGGCCAGTGGCAAGATCACATCCTCACAACCCTTCTCAATCCAGACTGGAAATCTCCCGTTTGAGGTGAAGACGGTACCATTGGTTGCCATGCCATCGGTGCGCTACGAATTAATTGCTACCTGCCCGCACACCGGTGCGAGGCGGGGAAGACTCCACACCCCGCATGGGACGGTAGAAACTCCCTTCTTTATGCCGGTCGGAACCCAAGGCACTGTCAAGACGGTGGGATCAGAAGATTTAGAAGCCATCGGCTTTCAACAAGTCTTATCGAATACCTACCATCTATCGCTACGACCAGGATCAAAACTGGTTGAAAGTTTGGGCGGACTACATCACTTCATGTCTTGGAAAGGAGCCATCTTGACCGATTCGGGTGGCTATCAAGTCATGAGCCTCTCAGATTCGAGAACGATCGATGATTCGGGAGTCAAGTTCAAGTCTCACCTCGATGGATCGGTAATGTTCCTATCGCCTGAACGGTCAATCCAGATTCAAGGTGAGCTTGGTGTGGATATGAGCATGGTTCTGGACGAATGCCCGCCGTACCCTTGCACCCGAGATGAGGCAGCCAATGCAATGCGGCGAACCCACTTGTGGGCACCACGCAACCTATCGGCCAAGCGAGAGGGGCAGGCGGTATTTGGCATCGTACAGGGTGGCGTCCACGAGGATCTCAGAACGGAGTCGGCTCAATTTATCTCGTCGCTTCCCTTTGAAGGAATCGCCATTGGAGGAGTAAGTGTCGGCGAACCTACCGAGATGCAATATCCGGTGGTCGCTCACACGGCCAAGTTCCTTCCCAAAGAGA
Organism: uncultured Armatimonadota bacterium; assembly: GCA_903899015.1. GTDB lineage: Bacteria > Armatimonadota > Fimbriimonadia > Fimbriimonadales > Fimbriimonadaceae > Fimbriimonas. Next base: position 12,208 of record CAIUHP010000093.1, read on the forward strand.
AGCCACGCTATCTCATGGGAGTTGGCCATCCCAAAGACATCCTCCATGCGGTCTCGTATGGCATCGACATGTTCGACTGTGTCTTACCCACGCGGATGGGAAGGCATCATGCGCTATACACGTTGGATGGTCGAATCAATGCTCTAGGCAAGAAATGGCACGATTTTGATGGTCCATTTGACGAGAAGAGTGTCTTTCCCCAAACCGAGCGATACTCCGCTGCCTACATTCGACATCTCTTTAAGGCGGGAGAACCGCTGGGTGCCCGACTCGCAACACTTCACAATTTGGCCTTCTATGCTCGGATGATGGAAGAGATTCGAGAAGCAATCGTCGAAGGCACTTGGCCCGACTTAATGGCTCGGTATGCCAACGCCTAGTTGAAAGCTCGCAATAAATCGGAATAAATAGGCACGGTTCCGCTAACCAGACCGCTACAATAGCAACATGCCGGTTGGCCGATTTCTTCTGTGTTTGCACTCCCACATGCCGTATGTCCTGAGTCACGGGAAGTCTCCCCACGGCACTGATTGGATCAACGAATCAACCGCAGAATGTTATCTCCCGTTACTGCACACCCTAGACCGGTTGCTGAACGACGGTATTAAGCCTCGTTGGACCGTAAATATTACGCCGATTCTTGCCGAGCAGCTTGAAGACCCGGCGTTCAAAGACGAGTTTGAACACTATTGCCAGGCTAAGATCGACTTTGCAATTGAAGACCAAGAGCGCTTTGAGAGAGAAGGTCAGCTTTGGAATCAAGGTTTGGCAATGACTTGGCAGAGGGTTTACACTCGAGCGCTCGTTCAGTTCAAGCACCAATGGAATCGTTCGATCGTAGAGGCTTTTAAGTACTTCCAGGATCAAGGGTGCATTGAAATCATCACGAGTGGTGCAACCCATGGCTATCAGCCCATGCTCGGAACAGATGAATCCTGCGTTGCCCAGGTGAGGTTGGGAGTCCAAACTTACGAAAAGCATTTCGGACGCAAGCCCCGAGGCATTTGGCTTCCAGAGTGCGCGTATCGGCCCCGATACGATTGGAAGTCTCCGGTCGAACCCAATTCGATTCCATGGGCCAGAAAAGGCACCGAAGAAATACTGAAAGACGAAGGCCTTGAGTATTTCTTCGTGGATTCACACATGATCCGAGGTGGTGAACCCCTTGGAACCTACGCATCGAACTTCCCGCAGCTCGCCGAGATGTTTGCTCGAAGTTCGAAGTACTTCACACCACCAGCCGAATTAAGGAGTGAGTACGAGCACTACCTGTTGCCCAATGGTATGACCTGCTTTGCTCGCGATCCAGAAACAACCGTAAAGGTTTGGTCAGGCGAATCGGGCTATCCAGGAGACCCGCATTATCTTGAATTCCACAAGCAACTTTATCCTGGTCGGCTTCGATATTGGCGCATCTCGGAAGATAAAGCCGACCTTGGAAAGAAGCAAACGTACGATCCTTACGCGGCATTCGAAAGCATTCAAAACCACGCTGCGGACTTGGTGCGAACGATTAAGGGTGTTTTAGCAAAGTATAAGGGCCAAGCCGAACGTGAGGGCGTTCTGGTTGCTATGTACGACACGGAATTATTCGGCCATTGGTGGTGGGAAGGTCCCGAGTTCCTATATGAACTTGCCCGATTGATGCACGCAGACGCCGATGTCGAAATGGTTAGCGGTTCCGATGTGCTCGATCGAGAGCCAGCGAAGCACCTCATCACCCTGCCCGAAGGCTCATGGGGCGAAGGTGGTTACCACTACATTTGGATCAATGACGAAAACGTCTGGACCTGGAAGAAACTCTATGCCATCGAACGGAAGCTTCGAAAGATGGCTTCGGAATATGCCAACGGTCCCGCGAAGGAGATCGTGATCCAAGCGGCCCGCGAACTGTTACTCGCGGAGAGTAGTGACTGGCAATTCTTGATCTCAACTTTCTCTGCAAAAGACTATTCTGAGGTTAGATTCAACGATCATGTAGCTCGTTTTGAGCGCCTCGCCGAGATCGCCGATCGTGTTCACACCGGTAGTTTGTTGACTGCCGACGAAAGCGCATTCTTAAAAGAATGTCAGTTGAAAGATGCGCCGTTCCAGGATCTCGACTTGTCTTTATGGACAAGCTAAGTTCCGTTACAAAGTGAAACGAAATGAATCCACTCGTCGATGTGGATTCATTGGCTGTACACTATTCCCTGTGATTAGGAACTACGTGCTCGGCAGCTTTGTGATTCTAGGACTTATCGGCTGTAACAGCCCATCTTCGAATCCGACTCAAGTTGCTTCAAAGGATCCGGCAGCGAGTGAAGGAACGTCTTCAAGCTACACTTCTACCACGCCAAACGATCCTGGAAAGTCGGATCCCACTAAGGTCGAGCCAGCAAAAGTTGATCCCACATCGTCTGCTCCCGGTACATCAAGTTCCAAAGCCGGTGTGGCGCCAAAAGGGTCCGCAGTCAAAACTCCAACTGCACTTGAAGGTTGGACAAATAGCACGATGACACCGGAAGAACTAGCCAAGCAGTCTGACGCGAAGGTTGCCAGCATGACCAAGGCAACTGCTCACGTCGCCGTTTATTACAAGGGTGTAAAGGGAATGGGAACGAACAAGTGCGATGTTTCCATTGTTGACTCAAACCAATACCGAGCGGAGTATCCCGTTTTCACTGGGTCACGACCTGTCGTATTTGGACTGATTAAGAACCATGACAAGTCCGCAATTATTAAAGTTGGTGGCCCTGGAGAAAACGATCCGACTGCCGCATTACCAGGCAAATTCAGTGGCAAATTGTCTGACTGGGTTGAAGAATTTCCAAGTCTGATGTTCACGTCAGTTTGGGGCGGACATCCGGTCGAAGACTTTGTTCAAGCGGTAAAGAAGCAAGACCCGGCCGCAACGATCCAGGTCCAAGAACGGCAGTTTGATTACCAAGGACATACGTTCCACCAGAAGAAGATTGTCGTTAAGAGCCAGTTGGGATCGGGCCAAAGCACCGACGTCACGTTGGTTGTCGATGGTGAGCATGGTTTGCCAGTAACGATTGATGCGGTAAAGAATCTCTCTCAATCGGGGGAAGTTTCCATCCACTGGACTTCCGGTTGGGATTTGCATGCCAATCAGAAATTTGACCCTAAGCTATTCGTCGTACCAGGCAAGAAATAAATGATCACCGCGCTTCTTCTCTCGATTGCTGCTGGTTCCACTGGATTGCAGGCAGTCCCATTCACACAAGTTCATATTCAAGACCGGTTTTGGTCGCTCCGACAGGAGATCAACCGGCGATCGTCGGTGCCTCATAGCCTTGACGAACTCATTAAAACCGGGGACCTCGAAAACTTCAAACTCGCTGGGGAAGGAGCCAAGGAAGGGCGTAAAGGATTTGTCTTCCAAGATTCCGATGCTTACAAGGTCATCGAAGGCGCTGCCGATACCTTGGCGACTCATCCTGATCCTGAATTAGACCGCAAGTTGGACGAGATTATTGCGGTGATCGCCAAAGCCCAGATGCAAGATGGGTACCTCGACACCTACTATCAAATCGTCGAGCCCGGGCGTCGCTTCACGAACCTCCGAGACAATCACGAACTCTATTGCGCGGGGCACCTCATCGAAGCAGGTGTGGCCCATTTCATCTCAACCGGTAAGCGAAACCTTCTCACCGTTGCGCAGAAGGAAGCGGACCTGCTCGTCAAGCGATATGGTCCGGAGAGTGGTCGACTCGGTTACGGCGGACACCCAGAGCTAGAACTGGCCCTCGTTAAATTAGCCAAAGCGACCGGAGATCACCGATACTTTGCGCTCGCTGAGAAATTAGTGACAACACGAGGCAGCCACTTCTTTGCGCAGGAACACAATACTCCCGCCGAAGAATACGATGGGACCTATTGGATTGATGATGTTCCCATCACCCAGCACCGAGAAATTAAAGGGCACGCCGTTCGAGCGGCCTACTTGATGTCGGGTGCAACTGATGTCGCTCGTGAAACGGGTAACCAGCCGATTGAAAAAATGCTTGATCGCGTCTGGTCTAATGCAGTCAACAAGCGTACATTCGTGACGGGCGGAATTGGCCCGTCAGGCTCAAACGAAGGATTTACGGTGGACTACGATCTGCCGAATTTGAGCGCTTACCAGGAGACATGCGCTTCTGTAGCCATGGCAATGTGGGGCTACCGTATGGGCTTGCTCCATGAAGACGCAAAGTATTTTGATGCGGTGGAGAACGCACTTTACAACGCGATGCTCGCCGGCGTTTCCCTCAGCGGCGATAAGTTCTTCTACGTGAATCCACTTGCAAGCCTTGGAAATCACCATCGCCAAGCATGGTTCGACTGCGCATGTTGTCCGCCGAACGTTTTGCGAACTGTCGCCACCATTGGTGGATATGCTTACGCGCAAAAGGACTCGGACATTTTTGTCAATCTCTATCTGCCTGGCTCCGCCGATTTCAATATCAATGGACACACGACTCGTTTTGAAGTCCACGGGGATTACCCCTGGAATGGACGCATCCAGATCAAGCCCCAAGTGAGCGAGTCCACCAAGTTTGGGCTCCATTTGCGAATTCCGGGATGGGTACGTGGAGCCACCCTGTCGATCAATGGGAAGCGAGAAGCTAACCCAACCATTACCAACGGCTATTTCGTCTCAAACCGAACCTGGAATAAGGGTGATTCGGTCGAAGTTAACCTGCCCATGCCGGTCGACCGAGTAGCCGCAAATCCGTTAGTTAAAGAGGATCAGGACAAATTGGCCGTCCGCCGTGGGCCGCTGATCTATTGCGCGGAAGCGATTGATGAAACGGTGCCAATGGATCAAATCGTGCTGCCTCCCGACTCCAAGTTGAAAGCAGAGTGGAAGGGCGACCTTCTGAATGGAATCGTTCAGATCAACGCATTGGGACAAGCTGCCACAAATGAGGATTGGAACAAGACGCTTTATCAACCCGTGGCTGAGAGCAAACCAGTAAATGTGAAGCTCGTCCCCTATTGCTACTGGGATAACCGAAAAGCAGGAGCGATGGCGGTTTGGTTCCCAACTGTGCCCCCGCCCGCCAAAGTTGGTGGTCCGGAAATTAAGGCAAAAGTTACCGCTTCGTATATCAGCGGCAATGCACAGCCCGATGCCATCAATAACGGTGTCGAACCAAAGTCTTCGTCGGAAGCTGCAAACCGGCTGATGCATTTCTGGCCCCATAAAGGCGGCTCCGAGTGGGTTGCCTATACTTGGGAAAAGCCCATCTCGGTGAGCTCAGTCAAGCTTTACTGGTTCGACGACACAGGTAGGGGCGAGTGCCGTATGCCTGAGAACTGGCATATCGAGGCCCTTGAAGGCGATTCGTGGGTTCCCATTCGTGCCACCTATCCGGTTGTGAAAGACCAATGGTGTGAAGCCAAATTCCCCAGCATCAAGACAAAGGCCCTTCGCCTCGTTGTCACCCAAAAAGCCGGTTGGGCTAGCGGAATTCGGCAGTGGAAGATTGGCGAAGACGACGAGTAAGCACTGATTTCTCAGCCCGTTCGAGTAACGGGCTGAAGGCTCGTCACGATCTGGACGGCGTTTTGCCAGGAAGTGGGACCTAGCGATTAAGGTGCCAAACCGTGAATTCAAGGGCTCCCGAATAGAGTAGCCATCCGATAACCGGGATGAGTAACTGTCCTGCCGCTGGCTTGACCTTCCAGCAAACCACCGAAGTTACTACGGACGATGCAAGTAATAAGCCAGTGACCACCAACGAGACAACGAGTTGGTGCCAAGCAAAATAGACCCAGGGGCTTACTCCCGCAAGGAGGAGGGTTACGAATTGCATCCACTGTGCGGTCGTGCGTTTTGAGCCGGACGGATCATTGACGACAGTCCAAATCGAAAGTCCGATGAATCCGAAGAGGATGGTCCAGACCGGCGTCCAAGCCCAAGTCGGAAGATCCCACGATGGACGCCGAAGGGAGATGTACCAAAACCAAATCCCCATTCCCCTTCCGTAATAAGCGGCAAACGAAACGGAGTAAGCGAGGGTCATCCAGCCCAGAAAGCGGATGACCGGCTGGAGATTGGCTCCTTCAGTCGGTTCCTCGTTGATTCTCATAATTTTATAACGTAACCTTTACCGCTTCCGATGGTCAATGTTTGTGTCGGAGATGGAGTTTTATGTTGATTGCTATCGTGCTTTCTATTGTTACTGGTTACGAGTCTAATTCAGTCGAACCTCACATGATCGCGGCATCGATGTTCAAAAATGGGTATGCCGTAGTGAGCCGAGAGTTTGCTGCCCCGACTCCAGGAACATACACGATTCCCAACATTCCCGCCGGGGCTTTAGGAACGTTGTGGTTCACAACCAGTGATGGGACAAAACTGGACTCGGTTGAAACAACGACCATCAACAAGAAAGTAAAGAGCGCGGTAGGAACCATCGACGGGATCTTAGCGGCAAATGTTGGCCACGAAGTAAGGCTAGGATTAAAAAATGGCGACAAGGTCGTTGGCGATTCCCAGCAAGGCAAAATCGTTTCCGTCGGCGCTGATTTTGTGCTCCTTCAGCAGGGAGCGACTTCAACCGTCGTCCCAAAGGTTGAAATCACAAGCTTGAAGTCGGTCGCAGGGCAGCTCCTTTATCAAACCGAGTCAGACAACCTCGTTCGCGTTCTTCAGGTGAAAACGAGTGGCAAGCCCGGTCACGTGCATATGATCTCTTTGGAACACGGACTTACTTGGGCCCCCGCATATGCAATTGATATCTCTGACTCCAATAAATTACGTATCGTTGCCAAGGCTACGGTCATGAACGACCTCGAGAACTTCTCGGATATCGACGCGCGATTCGTCACCGGGTTCCCAAACGTTCCGTTTTCAACCTATTTGGATCCTCTCATTCACGGCGGTACGGTGTCCGACTTCGTTCAGATGCTCAGTGGAATTGGCAATCCTAACGCTGCAACGCCCCGAGGTCGAGCAGGAGAGTCATTTGGGGGCCAAGGTCAAATGGTTTCAAACAGTGGATTGTCAAATCCTGACTTTGGGACGGCGATGAACGAGTCCCCATTGACTACTAGTCAGGAAGAAGACCTTTTCTTCTACAAGCAATCGAAGGTGACTGCGAAGCGAGGAGATCGTAGCTACCACACGTTGTTTACGGCAGATGCTTCGTACGAGGATATTTACACCTGGGAAGTTGCCGATATTCCGTTTGGCATGAATGAAGCCCAGCCAAACATTTCCCAAGACGTGTGGCATGCCATTCGCTTTAAGAATTCGAGCGGCCAGCCCTTTACGACTGCGGTTGCAACCATATTCAAGAATGGCCAGATCCTTGGCCAAGACATGATGAATTACGTTTCTGCTGGGTCTCCAACCGAAGTAAAAATCACCAAAGCTCTCGACGTCCATGCTGAGAGAGATGAAACAGAGACCAAGCGAGAGCGAGGAGCCATTCCAAGCTCCGTCTCATCACCAATGTACGACCTCGTGTATATGAATGGAACTCTTTTGGTCAGCAACCGAAAACCCAAGACGGTCCACTTGAGGATCAAAAAGAGTCTCAGCGGCGAAGTTGTGACCGCTACGAACGAGGCAAAGATATCCAAGAGTGCCTCCGGTCTCAGAACAGTCAACCCCGTTTCTAAACTGGAATGGGATGTAACGGTTGAAGCTGGAAAGTCTCTTAAGCTTGGATACTCCTACAAGGTCTACGTGCGCCCTTAAGTCGCTGGCTGGGGTATCACCTTGCAATGACTCCAGTTATCACGGAAGAGCGCATTCGAGTTCGGTATGGAGAGACCGACCAGATGGGGCACGCATATTACGCGAACTATCTGTTTTGGTTTGAGCAGGCAAGAGGAGCTTGGTGCCGAGAGCGAGGCTGGACCTACAAACAAATGGAAGAATTGGGATATAAGATCCCGGTAGTCGAAGCTCATGTGGAGTACAAGGGCGAAGTCCTATATGACGACCTGATCGTCGTCAAAGTTTGGGTGAGCGAACTACGACGCGCTTCAATTCGATTTGATTACGAAGTCATCAATACGTCTAACGACAAAATCACCACGAAGGGCTATACTTGGCACGTCCTGATTGGCGAGAGTCGAAAAGCAGTAACCATGCCGCCTTCGATTCGAGAATGGCTCACAAGAGACCCATCTCAGCATGAAACCGTGCTCTAGCTGTAAACGGATCTGTGCTAGGTAACGTAGCATCTACGAGAGATGGCTTTAAAGGAGAAAACGAGTGTCGAAGCGACGTTGGAGGAGCTAGTTCGAGTAGCTCCCGGTGCACCGCTACTAGCGCTTGGGCAAACCATTTTTTGGGATGAGCCCATGAAAGCGGGCATTGCCATCGCGGGCCAGCGTCTAGGACTACCGATTAAGTTAGTCGCTGGTGTTCATGACACGGACTACTTCGCAAAGCTTCCAAGCGGTGCCCACAAAGCCGGTCAGTTCCGATCTCTGCCCCACAACGATACAACTACGCGGGGCTTATGGAGCGCGGCAGGTGAGTTTTCGACCCTGTTCGGTAGCGAAACGGTCATCACCAGGGAATTGCTTCATGCGGCAGGACTGAGGATTGGTAAATTATCGGCCGCGCGACCGAATTTCCTGGATCAAGCCACCGAAGCATGGGGCTGGCGAGGAATTGTATCTCTTGACGAGCACGCTCCCATCACGAAGGACGTACCTGTTAAACAGCTTTTTAGAGAGTGCCAAGCCACTCTTGACTGGGCGCTCGACTCAACGACGGATGTTCTTTGTGGAGAAGCAAGGCAGAAAGCCATTGAACTTGCCGACGAGTTCAAATCTCTTGTCTGTGACTTGAGCGATCCTCAGAGTCAAACCGTTTCAGAGTTTTACAAAAAACTATTACCGCTGGTCTACGAGTTCTGCGCAAACCATTCCGTTGACCTCGAAACAACCGCAACCAGTGAGTTGCTCCGATTTAATACTGCGACTTGTCGATCTTCACGCTTTGAATTGCTGAATCTATTTGTGAATCAAGCCACCCGTGAGGTGGCTTGTACTGCGTATAACGATGCAATTCGCGGCTCATCGGGGTTGTATGACCTCTCACGATTTGGAACGGGAGCCATTCCTTTTGATCTTATCATTCCTGGCCATGGGCGTGGAACGATTCGGCTGGGAACTCGGGGCGCGGTCATCATGACGTCGAATCCTCAGTTCCTCAGCTTCAAAAAACCGCTCACGTCGGTAGCAGACCTAGCTGAGGTCCTTGAGAAGAAATTTGGACCGGACTGCGTGCTCGTAGGCAAGGCAGTTGCACTGATCGGCATGTTGGCTCCTGAATTCGTCTTCGTCTTCCACGAAGGGGCAAGTGCTTATGTGAAGCACAGCCGCAAGATGCACCAGATCCTTGCCGAGAAAGGGTATCCGCTCCACATGAATCCGATCCTAAGGGTCCGTTACGACGCGTGGGCGGCCTTAAAGGTTTGCTGCTCATGGTTTAAGTTGCCTGAGCCTTTCCAACAGGCGTTTGGAACGGAAGAACTATGTGCGCCAAGTTTTTCGGCCCGATGGAAGGAGGTCGCTCATGAACAGGATGCGTTGCTGGGAACGCTTTCCAAGCTGCGCCGACCGATCGAGTTGATTCAATTCCTTGAGACATCGCAAGGTGGGTCGTGGAATAAGCTTGCCAATGAATACGAAGGGCTTCACGGCAAGCTCGTCGAACTTCAAAACGCCCTCCAAGAGATCAAGACTCGACGGTATGCCCTTTATGACGAACTAAGGCAGCTACGTAAAGCTCGGGTTGAAGCAGAGAGCGCAAAAGGAGACCATTTCCGTCAATTCATCTTTGAGAAAGATCCGAGTGCAGAAGCTCTCGCCGAGCGAAATCGGCTCAGTCAGGCGGTTGATGCGTTGATCCACAAGAGTGTCGAACGAATGAATGAGATGGTTGAATTGAGGCACGAGCAAAACAAACTGGTTCAAGACGAAGAAATCCTGAGGATACACGAACGCAGGAGGAGTATCGAACTAGAAGCGGAATTGAAACGGCTCACTCTCATTCGCAAAGCAATTATAAGTTCAAAAGGGCTTTCAAGGGCTAATTTGAGGCCCAGCGCTTGGTGGTTCAGGCTCGTGTGCCCAGACGGCCTTTGGTTCCGAGAAACCATCAATACGGCAGAGTGTTATTTGGAGCCACTTTCCTAAATGGACTCCAAGCAAATATTGATTCCTTTTTGGAAAGTTCAAAGCATCGGCAACGACTTCGTCTTGATTCATTGGTCCGACTTCCTCGAACGTGTAACGAACGAGAATGGTGACGCGGAGGCACTCGTACGTGAGTTCGCGATCCAAGCCTGCGACCGAAAATTCGGAATCGGCAGCGATGGGCTGTTGACTCTTCAAATCGCGGAAGGAACCCTTGCGGTTCGGATGTTTAATCCCGATGGCACTGAGGATTTCTGCGGAAACGGACTGCGATGCGCGGCACAGCACGCCTTTAACGAAGGATGGGTGACCGAGTCGTTCAACATGGTGCATCGCGGTCAGTTGGTCCCGACCTCGATTGCAGACGGAAAAGTCTCAACAGTCATCGGAGTTGCTGACTACACTCCCGAGAAAGTGCCGCACAAGAACGGGGAACTCTTCAACCAAACCGTATGGTCGGGGATGGATTCAGGCATGCCTCTGAGTCTGTTTGGAAGCGCCCTAACAACGGGAAGTACGCATGTCGTCATCCCGACCTTTGCTTTGCCAGACGATGATGGATTCCGATCTATCAGTTCTAAGATTGAGGTCGATCCACTCTTTCCAGAGAGAACCAGCGTGATTTGGTCCCACGAGTTGGAGCCGATGAAATTAGAAATCCGTATCTGGGAGCGCGGCGTTGGCGAAACCCAAGGTTGCGGCACGGGTAGCTCTGCCGCCGCTACCGACTACCTTAGACGAAAAAGCCAAGGCGGCACCGTCGAAGTCATCAACCCCGGTGGAACCGTCTACGTAACCATGCGAGCATGGAACGCCCCTATCATGCTTCAGGGTGTCGCCGTCTCGGTGTATTCCGGACATTTTCGGTTTCGTACGCCTGTAACCGTAGTTAAAGATATTGGTTGATGAAAGTCTTGCCCGGCCCGGATTCACCCAATTCTGCTTTCAAGATTGCTTCTGTTTCCTCATCAAAATCAACCGCCTCCATGTCTGGATTCGCCAAATAGCGATCGGCAGCTCCGTTGATATACCAAGTGACCCCGTTACCTAGCTGGTCAACTCCGTTTAGGATGATGCCTTGGCGTCTTCCCATCTCGATTGGGTTATCTAGGTATTGGCAGAGGTTAATCGTAATTTGAGGTTGCCCAGCTTCAGTAGAATCTTCGCTGCCGTCAGGAATCCCGATCGCGGTTCCGATCAGTTTCGATGATTTCTCAAAAGGCGTGAATTCGATTTTGGTCTCTTTCGCGAAAAGTACGTTTTCGCCTTCTGCTACTACCACAAGCGGCACACACTCCCAAACCTGTACGTCTAGCGAAGAGTGCTTGAACGAATTCAAAAATGATTGGAGCATGTAACTATCTTACGATCAGTTCTCCAGGTTGGCTTCAAAATAAAAAAGCCCCACTTTGCAGGCGGGGCAAGTATTTGGACCAGTTCACTCTCGAACAACGCCGAGACTCTTATTTGTAAGTTGGTTTAGCTACCGAGTTTTTGGCGGCGAAGGAAAGTTGGAATGTCGATGTCAATCTCATCCAGCTGGATTGGAGTAGGCATGGTGGCGGCTTGCTGAGGCGCATACACCGGAGCAGCTGAACCGAGCGTCGCAGGCTGAACAAATACTTCAGTATCCCGTTGCTTTCCCGCTGTCAATGTTCGAGAATCCATTCCCGCTGCAAGCAGGGTGATCTGAACCTCTCCGTCGAGAGAGTCCTTCATCACGTGGCCCATGATGATGTCTGCATCCTCCGCATCCGTGAACTGGAGGATGTACTCCATGGCTTCGTGAGCTTCGCCGATACTGAAGTCGGGGCCTGCCGTGACATTAACCAGTAAGCGCTTAGCACCTTGAATATTGGTCTCAAGGAGAGGGGAAGTAGCCGCATGCTGAGCGGCCATGCGTGCTCTCTGATCGCCAACGCCCTTACCAAGTCCCATCAAGGCGACGCCAGCGTTGCTCATGACGGAGCGAACGTCGGCGAAGTCGACATTGATGATGCCGGGGAGCAGAATGATATCGGAAATGCCTTGGACGCCTTGACGAAGGACATCGTCTGCTGCAGCAAACGCCATCTGCATCGTCGTTTTCTTTTCGACAAAGCCGAGCAGACGGTCATTTGGAACTGTAATGAGAGTATCGACGTGAGCCTGGAGTTTGGCTGCGCCCTCCTCTGCAAGTCGACCGCGCTTAGGACCTTCGAAAAGGAACGGCTTGGTGACCACACCCACCGTCAGAATTCCCATCTTTCGAGCCATATCGGCAACAATCGGTGCTGCACCCGTTCCGGTACCTCCACCCATACCTGCCGTAATGAAGACCATGTCGCAGCCTTCAAGAACTCCTCGAATCGTGTCTTCACTTTCGAGAGCCGCGTTTTCTCCAACCTCAGGATTTCCGCCCGCACCCAAGCCGCGGGTCAGCGTTTCGCCAAGTTGAATTTTCTTTTGGGCTCGACTTTGGCTTAATGCCTGAGCATCTGTGTTCATCGTAACGAACGTAACGCCCATCACGCCTTCGTGAATCATTCGATTCACTGCGTTCGATCCGGCACCGCCAATGCCAAGCACCTTGATCGTTGCTTGATTCTCAAATAGGTTGTCTGGTCGCATGGTCACTCCAAATAATGCAAAACGGACAGATCTCGCGTAGAGAGGCTCCCGTTGTTAGAGGGGACGCGACGAAGAAGCAGAAAGCGTCAATTATTTATCCACATTTCCCTCAGTCCGTTTTTGGGTCTAGGCTGAGGGGTAGATCGAATCAGGTAGTGTGCTTTTGCACTCCAAAAAGAGCACTCTAGTGCAATCGTTCGACGGAATACTGAGCAATAGACTCAAGGAAGTCCCGATTCGGAAATTCACTCAAACAGTCGATTCCAAACTGAGCTTTTTCGAGCGCCATTTGACGTGAAACATCTAGACCGAACAGTGCGGGGTAGGTTGCTTTTCCTCGCTCACGATCTGATCCAGCCGCTTTGCCGAGTTGCTCGGGCGTTGAGGTCTCGTTAAGGATGTCATCTGCGATTTGGAAGGCAAGTCCGATTGCTTGCCCGTATTGAAAAAGTCGATTGGATTGTTCTTTCGTCGCACCCGCCAAAACGGCTCCAATTTCACAACTTGCCGCAATGAGAGCAGCCGTTTTGCGCACATGAATGGTTTCCAACGTTTGAGACTCGATTGGCTGCCCTTCTGAAAGAATATCGATTGTCTCGCCGCCGACCAATCCTTCTGAACCAGTTGCCACGGTGAGCGAGAGGATTGCTCGAACTCGTTGGTCATCGGTCCATGGTCCCCGGGCCAAAGTGTTAAAGGCGAGTGCGAAGAGGGCGTCCCCGGCCAAGATGGCTACTGCTTCTCCAAATTTAACGTGACACGTGGGAAATCCTCGTCGCAAATCATCGTTGTCGATGGAGGGGAGATCGTCATGAATCAGTGAGAAGCAGTGGACAAATTCGATCGCGCATCCCGCATCAATCACGGATAGTTCGGACCCTCCAACTGCCTCGGCACACGCCATTGCGAGGGCAGGGCGAAGGCGCTTGCCGGGAGCAAGGCACGAATAGCGCATCGCAGCATGCAATTTTTCAGGAATCGCTGATTCAGGAGGGAGAAGCTCTCCCATTCTTCGATCGATCTGCTCGACATAGGTCTTTAGCCTAGAAAGGGACGCCACAGGTGGGAGTCTACCGCCGAGGCTGGCATACACTGGTAGAATTCGGATCTATGGCGTCCATCCGACCCTTCTTGGGCCTGCGCTATGCTTCAGATTGTGGTCCTCTAGATGGCTTAACCGCTCCGCCTTATGACGTGTTGTCATCAGAGCAGCGGGATCAATATGCAGCACGCAATAATCATAATGTCGTTCACCTAACCCTCCCAGAGCAGAAGGAGGATGATCGCAGTAAGTACGTTAAGTATTTGCGCAGTTCAGCCTTACTTACGGAGTGGAGAAAATCCGGCGCATTGGAACTAGAATCCAGTCCCGCTTTCTACCGGTACATCCAACACTTTACAATTCCTGGTAGCCCAGTTCCTCTCGTTCGCACCTCGATTATTACGCTCATCAAAGTTGAGCCCTATGAGAACGGCGTGGTGTTGCCGCACGAACAGACATTCCCCAAGCATAAAGAAGATCGAATGCGCATCCTGGAAGCGACGCGTTCGCATCTAGAGTGCATCTTTGGGTTGTTCGATGATCCGAGTGGCGATGTTTTGAAGGCGATTATCGATGCCCCGTCAACTGAGTCGTTGGAAACCCATTCTGACGACGGAGTGACTCATTTTCTTGAACCTATCACAGGTCAGGAATCCATTCAAACGATCAAAGACCTTATTAAGGACAAGAAAGTTTGGATCGCCGACGGACATCACCGATACGAGACCGCGTTAGCCTACCGACAGGGCAAAGGTGCTTCGGACGAGTTGATCCCCGAGGACTACCTCATGATGGCCCTGTGCTCCATTTCCGACCCAGGTTTGGTTCTCCTTCCAACTCATCGGATGGTGAAAACCCTGCCTTTGGGCGTTGAAGAATCAGTGGCTCAGCTTTCGACCGTCTTCAACCTAGTCGAAACTGCAGGTTCCGACTTGATGTCAGCTATCGAAGACAGTGCCAGCAAAGGCGTGCCCGCATTTGGTGTGCTTTTCAAAGGTGGTCAAGGATTTGTCCTTACGGAGAAGAACCCAGGCGAAATAAAGGGCCTAATTGCAACGTCGGATAGTGATTTCTTGAAAGACCTGGACGTAACCGTATTACATCAGGTGATTTTGTCAAAACTTCTTCAGGTTAAGGGATTGGATTCTATTGCTTACACCCGAGATGCTCAAGAAGCAGTTGATGCGGTTCAAGGGGATATCGAGGCGTCATTCCTCATGAATCCTCCTTCGGTGGAAGACATGAAGGTAATCGCACTTGGCGGGGAAAAGATGCCGCAAAAAAGTACGTATTATTTCCCTAAGATTTTGAGCGGTCTAGTAATCTGGAGTCTTAACGACTTCTGATCCTTCGATGAATATTCGACTTCTTGGTACGGGCGCAGCAGACGGAATTCCGGGTTTCTTCGGAAACGATTCCGTGAGTCGCTACGCTCGTGCCCATGGAGGAAAAGACATTCGAACGCGGACCGCCGCGTTAGTGGATGGCGTACTGAAGATCGATTTCCCGCCAGACACTTTGATGCAGTCTCAAAGAGATTCTTTGGACCCTCTGGATTGGACGGGCCTCATTTTTACGCACTCTGATGACGACCATGTCGCGGTCAATGAGTTGCAGTACGCACTCTTTCCCTTTACCGACCTGGATCATCTGCCCTACACCATCTACGCGAACCGTCAAGTTTGCGAAGAGATTCTCACGCGCTATCCCGATTGGCCGATCGAGATTTTTGAATCGAAGAGTTTTGATGGATTTGTTCATGGTCCCTATAAGGTCATGCCGATCAAGGCTACGCATATCGAGGACGAGGACTGCCACAACCTCATCATCGAAAAAGATGGGAAAGTCATGCTTTATGCCACCGATACCGGTATTTGGCCAGCGGTGACCTTTGAATTCCTCAAGAACTACCGTTTGGATTTATTGGTAATCGAATGCACCGATGGGTTCAACGAGTCTGTTTACAATGGCCATCTTAATATTCAGGCCGTTATTAAGGTGGTTAATATTCTCCGAGCGGAGGGAATTCTCCATGAGAAATCTCGAGTTGTGACCACGCACCATGGTCACCATGGAGACGCAAACCACCAGGATCTTATAAACGCGTTCGCACCTCATCAAATCGAACCTGGATTTGATGGCATGTTAATTGAAATCTGAAGAAGCTTTACGGCTTCTTGATGCGTCTCTATTCATGCCAAAGGAGTGGCGGGCGCAAAGGCCAGGATGGCCGTTTACTCTTCTTGCCCAGCGCAAATCTCCTTTCCGGACGTTTTCCTAAGCACTTTGCTTGATTAGAATGCGCTTTCGCGTACAAGTAGCTTCATCCGTTATTGATTCAGTCAGGTTGCGTGAAGAGCTTTCGCAACCTGACTGAGAAAGTCCATTAGGGCTGAACGTATGGCTTGACACGGCCGGCTTTAAGCTCTTTAAACCAGTAATCAAGGCCAAAAGGAACGGTGGTCGCCAGAATTCTTGGAACACGAAGTGAATTGAACTTTGGGTTGTTGGGCGACTTTGCAGGCTCCGCCCCGGAAAGGAATACACCGGTGAATGCAGTGTGGCCGCCATTCCAATCGAATCCTTTCAGAAGAGCTTTGTTCTTCGGAGAAATTCCGAATGGAAGTGCCATGGAAACAGGCATCTTCTGACCCAATGCTTCTAATTTCTCATTTGCCGTTCCTAGTTCCCACTTCACTTTTTCGTCACTCAGCCGCTTCAGCTGGGGATGATGGATCGTGTGATTGGCAATTTCGCTTCCAAGCTCAAAAATGAGTTTGATCTTCCGCGGGTCGTTTTTACGATTGCTCCATAGGTTGTCGGGCAAGACGAAGAAAGTGCCGTGAACGGGAAAATCAGGATGCTCTTTGGCAAATGCTTGCCAGATCCCGACCGCGCAATTGGGATCGACGGTTCCGTCCGGCTTAAGCTGAAGTTGGGTTGGGCTCGAGTCGTCAAAAGTCATCACGACTGGCGAAGCTCCGGGAGGGAGCGGCATTTTGTTCGCCAAAAATTCGCTTGCGAGTACTGGTCGAAAACCTGCCTTGTAAAAAGTCTCAAGGTCGTTTCGGAATTGTTTGGGAGTTCGAAACATTTCGCCCCGTCCTGCCTTGAATTGATGGTACTCGGCAACAAAAACGGTCCCCATCGTATTTCCCTTGCGATCACTCACTCTCTCCATAGGAGCGGTTTTTTTTGTGGCCCCATTGGAAATCGGAATAGGTGCCAACTCATGCCCCGAGCTTGGGGTTGAGCAACCAGCGGAAAGGAGAATTGCGCCGAGCGTAAGTGAAGGAGCGATGAATTTTTGAGTAAGGGACATGTCTTCCTGAGCGTCGAATGGCCATCCTAGCCACACCTCTATTTTTGCTCAGATTTGGTCGAATTTGTGAAGGATTTTCTCTTTTTTATCGTGGCGTCATTTATGGTTGCACATAAGGTTTGATCTTGCCTTTTGCAAGTTGTTTCAACCAATAACCCACCGCATCGCCTTCCCAGTTTGCGGCCATCCGTGGAATACGAAATCGCTTGAATTTAGGGTCGCTCGGAGACCGTGCGGGGGGGCCTGCCGCCAGGAAAACTCCTGAAAAATGGATCTTGTGACCTTTCCAAACAAACCCATAGAAAGATTGGGTGTGACGGGGAAGGACGCCGTAGGGAAGTGCTAAAGAAAAGGGAGGCTTCTGCCCTCTTGCAGCCAGCCAAAGGTTGGCATTTCCGATTTCCTTGAGGACCCGTTGGTCGGATATTCGGTTGAGGAACGGATGAGACATGGTGTGACTCTCAATTTCGCTTCCCAGGTTATGAAGAATTTCGATTTTCTTGTCCCTGAATTTTCTGATTTGACCAAACATCGTTTCTGGCAAAACAAAAAACGTGCCATGGACCGGAAAATCAGGATGCGTCTTGGCAAATTCTGTCCAGACACCAATCGCACAATTCGGATCAACGGATCCATCGGTGAGGAGGTGCAGCTGAGTTGGGTTTGAGTCGTCAAACGTTAAGATGATTGGCATCGCGCCTGGTGCGAGAGGCATCTTGTTAGCCAAGTATTCGCTTGCCAGCACGGGCCTAAATCCGAGCTTGTAGTAAGTTTCGAGATCTTGCCGAAACTGCTTGGGCGTACGGAAGAGATCGCCACGGCCTGGCTTGAAATGATGGTACATGACAATGAACACTCGCCCTTTGGTATCGCCGGGGCGATTGCTGACGCGTGCCAAAGGCTCATTTGAGGCGGACGTCAAATGAGTTTTGACCGAAGCTTTCGCTTGCGACGGATCTTGGCTCACGCCCCGGCATCCAACACAAGACAGCCATGTGAAAATTACTAGTATTATTGCTAGCCTGGCATGGGTAGTGTTCATCGGCATGATCATATCGTGCGTAAATTAATGGCTGTCCCGGCCTTGCTCCTCCCTATCTGTCTCTGTTCGTGTTCCGGAAAGAACCGAGCAGACGAAACTCCGATGGAGCAGAGTAAGTCTTCAAGTCCAAAAAGCGCTGCTAAACCTGAGACGAATTCGCAAGTAAAAGTGGACGCACACAAGTATGTATTTAAAAAGCCCGACCATGTAAAGGGCCTATACCTAACGGCCTGGACAGCGGGCAGTTCAAAACTGCGAGAAAGGGTCCTAGGGATCGCAGACCGAACCGAGATCAATGCGGTAGTCATCGATGTCAGAGACATGGGGGAAATGTATTTCAAGACCGGGATCCCCCTGGCCGAAGAATCAGGTGCAACCAAGCTTGCAGTTCCAAGACCCTTTGCCCTCTTCGATAGTCTAACCAAGCACCAGGTGTGGCCTATCGCCCGAATCGCTTGCTTCCGGGACGACTTCGTCACCAAAAAGCACCCTGAGTTAGCAGTTCAGTTGAAGAACGGCAAGGTGTGGCAAGATCGAGCCAAACATCGGTGGCTAGATCCTTATAACAAGAAGAATTGGGACTATCTCGCTCAAACGGTTGATTTTGCTCTCGACCTGGGTTTTCCCGAAATTCAACTGGACTACGTGCGATTTCCGAGCGAAGGAAAGTCTGCCTCCCAAGTTTTTCCTGCGAAGGAAGAATATGCCAAGAAGGGCGATCGAAACGAAGATGTAATCTCGGCTTTCGCAAAGTTCATAAGCGATAAAGTACACGCCAGAAAAGCGACGATTTCGGCCGATATTTTCGGAATCATCTCATCAACGAAAGGGGACGAAGGCATTGGGCAACAACTCGAGAAAGTAGCTGCTCCATTCGATGTTCTTTCGCCAATGGTTTATCCGTCCCACTTTGCCAAGGGTGAATATGGAATCGCGAACCCGAATACCTCGCCTTATGAAATCGTCAAGAAATCACTATCCGATTACAAGAAGCGATTACCGAGTGTGACAATTCGTCCATGGCTTCAAGACTTCTCATTAATGGGTGTTCATTACGGAGAGGCCCAAGTGAAAGCTCAGATTAAGGCAGCTCACGATCTTGGATACGACGGTTACCTATTGTGGAACCCAAAGAACCGGTACACGGAAAGCGGTCTCGGGAAGAAATAGCGGCTGCAATCCTAATTGGGCTCTATGAACTTCTGTGTGGGCAATCGCA
>CAIUHP010000094.1 GCA_903899015.1 uncultured Armatimonadota bacterium
CAGAATCGTCCACAACGCATACAGGATTCACCTCACCGGAGAGTCCCAACGAAAGACAAGAGGACTCTAGAAACAACCAGTCTAAAGTAAGATCCAAATATCGACATTTCGAAACGCGAATGGCATCTCAAAAGCTGATCGCTTTCCGTCGGAAACTTGATCGCTTTCGAGCGGAATCTTGAACGCATTCACCGGAATACGCAATGAAGGAGAGTGGGCTCCTGTGAGAGTCACTTTGCGAGATATTTGGCGCAAGTCTCAGGGCTTATCAGAAAACCCGTCGACTCTTATATCCCCCCATGTTGTGTCCGAATAGGCGGCCTTTGTCTCAACGGTGTACGCCGCGATGCTCGAAGCCGACGGTAGATGGGAGTAGGGAGTCCACGGTCCCCCAGAATCCGAGGACTCGACAGTTCCGTCGTCAAGAAGCCGGAAGACTTGCACAGACCACCATGTCGTCGTGCTATAGGATGCTTTTTCCCGTGAGGAAGTGGCCGATATAGCCTTGACCCTCTTCCCATCTCCAGCCAACATTGGAGTCCAAGGGCCACCATCTTCGCTCGATTCAACGGAGCCATCCGCGAGTAAGCGGAATATATGCACTTTCCACCAAGTTGTTGTGCTGTAGGCCGCCTTTTCCGCTGAACTCGCAGCCGCGATTCCAACGACGTCCTTGCCGTCAGGCTGAAACACAGACCCAAAGGGGGCACCGTCGACACTCTCCCAGATTGCACCGTCTTTGGTGAGAAGCATCAGATGAACCCTTACCCATGTCGTAGACGAGTAGGATGCCTTTTCCATAGTCCGACAAGCAGCCAAGGCTATTGGCCTTGAACCAGGAGGAGGACTTAGAAACGGAGCCCACGGGCCTTCTTCTTTCGACTCTATCCGGTCGGGGGACACGATTCGAAACCAGTTGACGTGGACCCAGGTGGTGTCGCTATAGGAGGCTTTCTCCTCAGTGCTCGCAGCTGCGACACTTAAGACCCGGGGGCCAGTGACCGGATTCGGTGGTATGAATGAGTCGTTTCCACTTCGGCTTTTTTGGCTCCACCAAGCTCCTGCGACCACCACGCCCAGTACAGCAAGAAGAACGCCTAGCGCACGCATCGACCGGCGGGGCCTAGTTGTTCCTGGTTGAACCGCCACCATAGGAGGCGCCGGAGCCGGAGCCTGCGGGGGCGGGGCGGGCCTTAGAGGAAGTGGCCCCTGAGTTACAAAGAATATAGGGGCAACCCCAGCTTGGAACGCAGCTTGGCACGCAGTTTCGTCGAGGCTGTCCGGGTCAACGCCAGGGCACCTACTCCGCATTAGCTGTCGGACACTCCTCATCCAGTCCGCGTAGTCCATCATCCGAGTCTACTCCGCTGACGGCTTCCGGAGTTAAAAAGCATCATTTCCTACTCGGATAGGCGCAGTAGCAGCTTGCCAAGTTCGCCATCTTGCTCCTTCGTGAGCCCGGCGCGGGCAAGGGGCATGTTCCATCCTAGGAGCGAGACTTTGCCACGCGGGAACCGGCAATGGGCTCGATAGACCTTCAATTGCCCCTTCGACCCGAAAGTCAGCGTCTCAGAAACCTCACCGTTGACAAGTCTCCGGACTTCATCGAAGACAGTTCGCCCATTGCATAGGAGGATTTCGAAGTGAAATCGCGCAAGTTGCTCCTGAAGAAAGGGCAAGTCCTGCTGAAGGAGAGACTTTATAGCATTGGGGTCTACAGCATGGAGGTTCGACCAAGTCAGTGAAGTCGCTTCTTGCACTAAGTCCAAGTGAGCTGCTTCCCCGGTTTGGTACGGTGAACCAAGTGAATCGAGAACACGGCCAAGAGGACGGAACCAGGCATACACGGGCTTGTCCGGCATGAAATAGTCCCTCATAGTATCCAAGGCTATGAGGCATTGTTCATCGGTCAATTGGGCTCGGTCCTCGCATCCAAGCGAGCCAAGACTCTCAAAACGTCTCCGGGAGCCGTTGAGCTCTATTCCGCTTTTGTCAACGTATTCTTTGTCCGATGGGTTTAGTCCAATGGTCGCGACGCGAGCGCTTTTACAGTCGCCAAAGGCAACAACAGGCAACGACCCAGGAACTGAGTAGCTGCACGGTCTTCTGCGAAGTCGTTCAATCAGGAAGCTGTTGGAATCAAACATCAGGTTCCTGCCCATTCCTTGCGCTCCTTCTAGTGAGCAAAATCAGGGTATTGAGCATACAGCTCCTTCAATTGGTCATCAAGAGCTAGTCGCTGTTTGAGCGTATCCTCAAGCTCCTCGGTCTTCTGAATCTTGATGTCGTAGTAAGGATTCTCGGAAACGGAGCGACCGGAGTAATTGAAAATTTCGATGTCAGAGCCTGCCTTTTCAATCTCGGCCTTCAACACCGCCTGGTGCTCCTCGTTCTGACGAATCTGAGCGAGGATAGGCAGTTCCCTTTGCTGGAAATCCAGACGCCTAGGGTCAACTGCGGGAGGTTGCGGTTGGCTCGGAATCGACTGCGATGCGACTGGCTGAGGCACATTCGCAGTGCTCGAAGGAAGCGACGTGCGGGGCGGTCCAGAGGAAGGAGCTACAGCCTGCGGCGGGCTATCATCCGACTTATGACAACCCGTAATCGTGAAGACTAGTGCTGCAATGCACACAAGGGTAATGCATAAGCGAGTCATAGTTTATTGTGACCAATCGTATGTACAGATGCTCCACACTATAGTGGTAAGTCCACCTGCTTGTCCACATCACGAGGCTTCCATCGTAGACGAAGGCGCTCGCCGGATAAGCCACACATAGCCATTTTCCGTGAGGCAGGTCGCTCCTGGAACTCCCAATATGTGGTCAGGCACTCCTCCCTCGGAAGGGGTCTTGATGATAGGTCGTCGTGGCCTCCCGCATCAAGACGAACACTTTCAGCACGTGCTGAAAGAGCTTCTTTCACTGAAAAGTGAACGAGAGCTTGGACCGGACCCTCAGCCACGCCCGTTGAACGAGCCCCAAAATAACGGTCTCAGACAGTTCAGCGAACGCCAGAGAGGTTTGATGCGTCTAGTTTATTGTGCGTGTTTGCGGGACAATACGAACCAAGAATGGCATAATGGAACTATGAGCAAGCCGAAATCCAAGGAGCAACCGAAACGCACGGCGACCGAACTCGCATTGCGTCAGGCGAAGGCGTCCGCGAATTCCTTGCTCCGAGCCGAGGACCTCAAGGGGACAACGCCTGCTGCTGCGACCAAGGCCCTCGCAAGACTCGCCAAACAAGGGGTTCTCACCAGAGTGGGCAAGGGCCTGTATTTCGCGCCCAAAGACACTCTCATCGGGAAGAGTAGACCATCTGAAATGGCTATCGCTCTGAAGACGCTTGAAGGCAAGACCAGGCCGACCGGAGCTTCGGCAGCGAACCTCTTGGGTCTCAGCACCCAAATGCCCGCAAGACCACAGCTGGTCGCGTTCACGAGCAATCAGCCAAAGAACACCGGGGCAGCTCGAATCAGCCTCCGGCGTCGCTCGATGTCGCATCCACTTCCTACCCTGGAAGGGGCGCTTCTCGAATTCATCAGGGACCGAGGGGAGTCGGCAGAGACGAGCGCCGAAGAATGCTATCGGCGACTTCGACAGTTGCTCAAGGAGCAACTTCAGATGAGTAGGTTGCGCGAGCTACGCGAGGCCGCTCTTGAAGAGCCGCCACGAGTCAGGGCCATGCTTGGAGCCATGCTTGCTTACGCCGAGTTGCCAGAGACCCTTTGGGAGCCTCTCAAAGCTTCTTTGAATCCGCTCACCAAGTTCGACTTCGGTTTGTTCTCTGAGCTTCCGAATGCCGAGGAGTGGCAAGCGAAGTGAGCTATCTCTTCGAGCGTTC
Organism: uncultured Armatimonadota bacterium; assembly: GCA_903899015.1. Lineage (GTDB taxonomy): Bacteria > Armatimonadota > Fimbriimonadia > Fimbriimonadales > Fimbriimonadaceae > Fimbriimonas. The sequence continues at coordinate 3,844 of CAIUHP010000094.1, forward strand.
AGACTTTCCCGAGCTCATCAACGCCACGGGTGACGAAAACGGAATTGGCAACCCAGGGATTGTCGAGAAAGACTATTTCGTTACCGAGGCTCTCCGACTCATCGCGAGAGATTTTGGCGGGGTCGTCATCTTCAAAGGCGGAACCAGCCTTTCGAAAGGTTGGAAGCTCATCAACCGATTCTCCGAAGACATCGACCTCTACGTGGAACAAGCAGAATCCGACGAGGCAACCCTGGCAAGATTTGAGCAGATAGCAAATCTGGTTGCATCGTTCCCCGGCTTCGTCGAGAGGTTGGGAAGGCAGGAGACGAAAGGAGCGTCCTCATGGACAGAGGAGTTCGTCTACAGGAACCAAGTCGAGACGCTTGGAGGTATTCGGCCCGTCGTGCTGCTAGAGGCAGGGATTCAAAGCGCCGACCAACCCACCGAGGTCAGGAGCCTCAAGTCTCTGCTCGGAGAGACGCTCGATTCACGAAATGTGGATTCCGGCACAGATGACCGGCAGCCTTTTGAGATGAGGCTTCTCCACTTTCGGCGCACCTTTGTTGAGAAGCTCTTCACCCTTCATTCGCGGGTCGAGCGAGCAAAGAAACAAGGCAAGGAACTTGGAAGGGATGCACGGCACTACTACGATTTGGCGATGCTACTCACAGAGCCTCAGACCAAGGCGATGCTTGAATCTGAGGAGTACGGGGCGATTTGCGGCCAATACCGAGAGCTGACGGCGAAGTTCTATCCGGGCCAGGTCAAGCTACTTCCTGATGGCATGAACCTATCTGACAGTTCGGCTCTTTTCCCGGAGCATGAACTCAAAGCCATGCTTGCAGCATCTTACGCTCGCGAGGCCGATGCACTCTGCTACGGCGAGTATCCGAGCTTCGATGAAATCCTTGAAGGTTTCGCGGGCATGCGGTCGTCGCTCGACATCCACATCTAGTCGCGGGGAGTGACTGAACGAGTCAGCTCTTGCCTCCCCGGAAGGCGGGCGATTGTACGCTCAGGGAGTCTCCGCGTCAAGGATGATACGAGCGCCTTCGGCGTCCTTGACCCAGAGCCACCTTTCGCGAGAGAGTTCCTATTGCCTTCCGGGGAAAAGAGCTTCTTTTGCCGGACCCAAGACCTCTGCTTTGGGCTTCCGCATCCCTATCCCGGTGGAGTATCATAAAGGACGTTATGAGGCACCAATGAGGGTTCGAGGATGAGGGGAGAAATTCTGCCCGCAGGAGTGGGTTCCTCGCGGATGGTGGTGACAGTCGAGGGGTTTGCCGACCTTCCCATTCCGGCCGTCATAGCAAGGGAAGGGGAGCAGGCTGCGAAGCGGTTCATCGAGTTCTTCACCGCCAACATCCGAAACCCAAACACTCGGTCCGCGTATGCACGGGCGGTCTGGCAGTTTCTCGATTGGACCGAAGAGAGAAGGCTCCCGCTCCAGAACCTGAATCCTATATTCGTCTCGGCTTACATCGAGGGGATTCAGTCGCACCTTGCACCGCCGAGCGTCAAGCAACATCTCGCTGCCATCCGAATGCTGTTCGACTATCTCGTCATCGGCCAGGTCGTTCCCCACAATCCGGCCGCATCCGTTCGAGTGCCAAAGCACGTCGTGAAGAGAGGGAAGACCCCGGTGCTCCAGGCGAGCCAGGCGCGGCAGCTCATCGACTCAATAGACACTTCGACAATCGTTGGGCTTCGAGACCGGGCCATCATTGCCGTCATGGTCTACAGCTTCGCCAGGGTTGGAGCCGTCGTGGGCATGAGCAAGGAGGACTACTTTCAGAACGGAAAGCGCTGGTGGTTCAGACTTCACGAGAAGGGAGGGAAGCGACACGAGGTCCCGGCCCACCATAACGCCGAGAAGTATCTCGACGCCTATCTAGAAGCCGCCAAATCTGAGAATTGGTCTAAGAAAGCGCCTCTCTTCCGGACGCTCGCGCGAGAAAAGGGCCTTACAGAGGCAAGAATGACTCGAACCGACGTGCTCCGAATGGTGAAAAGGCGTGCCGAGGACGCAGGACTCCCTGATTCAACGTGTTGCCACACTTTCCGGGCAACCGGAATCACGGCCTATTTGGAGAACGGCGGCACCATCGAGAACGCGCAGGCCATCGCCGCCCACGAATCACCGCGGACGACGAAGCTTTACGACCGGACGAGTGATGAGATTACGCTCGACGAGATTGAGCGGATACTCATCTGAGGACTATCACGGATGCGCTACTAACTTTGGCCAATCGCCCGCTTGAGCTCTCGATGGAAGTCCGGCGTCTTCAAGTGCCGCGCATCCGTCATCGACTTAGTTTCACTTAGTCGAACGCTGCGTTCGATTTTCCCTTGTAGTTCCTTTGCCAGGGCCGCGAACTGTTCCAGGTGAGCAAGGGTTCTAAGGACTGGCCATTTCTTCAAGTAGTCTGGCGGCTCGGTAGCATCGCTCAAGAACGTGCTCAGAGGGTAGCTCTTCTCCGTTGCGACGCCAATCTCCCAAGGAACCCACCATGAACCTTTTGTCGCCGCAGATATCACCGCGATAAGAGAGTCGCACTCTGAGAGCCTTGCGCGGAGGTAGTCGCCAAGGTCGTCGCCATTCTTGAATAGGTTGTTGTCAATCAAATCCAAATAGACATCATGGCCAGCTCTCTTAAGCGTAGCCGCAACAGTCGCCGCTTTTTCTGAATCTTCCTTCTTGTGCGAAACGAACACTTTCATGATTTGCTGATTTCCTTTATTTGCTTGTAGATAGGTTCAAGATGAACGACGCGTCTGTTCAAACTAACGGCGAAACTCACGATATCCCCCGTCCCTCCCTTTCCCTTTGCGGGCAAGCCGTCCCAGATAGCAACCATCATCTCGCTCTCTTGAACGACCATTTCTCCGGCAGCGAGGTACGACGATTCCTCATCCTGTTCGCCCGGCAACGTGATGACTTGTTCAGCAGCTCCGAGAAGTTGCTGGTATCGAAGGCGTTCGTTATCGCTTTCGAAGGTTCTTGAGTAGTCTGGAAATGGAATGACGGCGATTAGAGAACCGCCAAAGTTCAAAACGCACTCAGCAAAAAGCTGGTCGGCTCCGATTGCCAAAGAGGAAATGCCGACGGTATCTTGGCTTGGTTGAATCTCTTGTATCAGGGCGTCCCTTACCCAACTCCAAGCTGCATCATCAGCTAGTCGTTGATGGCCCGTGATACCGACTCTCATATCTTGGAATCCTTGGCCAGTCGCCAATAGAATTGACCGAGCTGAGTGAGTCGGCAACCCTTCGAGTTTAAGGCTGCATAGTACAGATGCTCTTCGCCAACGGGTTCTACAAGGCGAGCGGCGCGGAGCTTCTGGAGCTCGGCGAATACTTGCTCATTAGCCTCACTCTTGGGAGCTTCGGTCGGTTCGAATGATGGGTCTAGGTCAAAAACAGCATCAACAGTTCGGAAGTAGGTCGGGAGTCGGCGCAGAATTTCAAGCGGAACCTGTGGCTTGCACATCCGAAGAGAGTGAAGCCGCGAGATATTCGCTTTGAAGAGCGGACGCTGGTCCCAGGCTCCGAGAACCTCGTCAAGGTAGGCGTAGATACTTGCCGAAGTGACCTTGCCCAGGATGTCAGCAGCTCCTCCTTGCAGAGCAGCCAGAACATGCCGAGTGAAAACTCCCTCACCGTTTATCTCCAGGGCGGACTCGGTCCCTCGACTGGCCATCAAAATGGAACGCCCTTCATTGAGGCTTGAAACCTGCCCTTGGCTCGCGGGCACTTGGCCGAAGTTGCCGCTGTGGCAACAGTCGAGAATAACAAAGACTTCCTTCACCGGCGAGCTGTTTGCCAGCTCCAACACATCAGACATCCTCAATCCCATCGAATACTGGGTGGCATCTGAAGTGACCAAATAGCCTCCAAGATTATTGTCAAGGTAGCCGTGGCCGGAGAAGTAAAGCAGGGCCACGTCCGCAGGTTGCGCGAATAGCTGTGTTATCGAACCAGTAAGGCCATCCCTCGTGACTTCGTTCGCCGTGGTCAAGAGGATGCCCTGAAAATTCGGAGAGTCATCCTCATTTTTCGAAAGCATGTCTCGCATACCCGTGGCGTCGGCAACACAGCCCCCCAGGGTATTCGGAGCCGGATAGTCATTTAGGCCAACAAAAAGAGCTCTCTTCATTAGAGTTGTTTTCCTACTGCTTGTTTTTGCCCTCGCCCATCATCTGCGAAATAGCTGCCGCGATGTTTGGCCATGACCAAGAAATCACTCGGTTTCGAGCAAGCCCGACCGGGAGATTTGAAGACGTGTCGGCTCCGCCCACATACACTCCGAAGACGGGCACATTGAGTTCCGTTGCCATCTTGATTTCTTGCGCCACACCACTTGCCGTCGCCATATATTTCCCAACAAGAACGATGACCATGTTGGTTTGACCGATTTTCGTCTTGATGGAAGCTTTCCACTGGTCTTGCGGCAAGGCGCTCTTTGAAGACCAATCCTGAATGTCGAATGGGGTCTTTGAGTTTATCGCCTGGCCAACGAACAACATCTTCTCGGTCTCGTTATGGTCGAAGTCAAAGCTAATAAATGCTCGCGGGTGTGCCATCTTGTTTTCCTCATGAACGCGCCGCTTCAGATTTGTTGAAGGCGGCAATGCTTGGTCGCCATTATACCAGACAGAGGTCTACATATGAGAAATGGCAGCCAGGTGTGTTCGTACTCAATCGTCTCACAAGTAGAGACGCTCGGTGCCGAATTAAGGTATCAAATAAAAGTTTGATTCGCGACGCGGAAAAGCCATGCTTGATTTGCGACAAGTTTTCTCGGTGACGGACTTCTTACGCAACCACAAGGAGCTGATTGCTCGCGTGACCGAGACAAGGAAGCCGGTGGTACTGACGGTGAAGGGGAAGCCCGCTCTGGTGATTCAGGATGCCGAAAGCTACCAAGAGCTGATGGACAGGCTCCAAGCAGCGGAGGCCGGAGATAAGTAGACTGCGGAGTTAGGTTAGGAAGAAAATGCAGGATGTGCACCTCACTAGAGAGAAAAACCTAGCGGAGCTTGGCTTCGACGAGGGGCTTCGTGGTGTCCATACCAGTCGCACAATGATGCTTGCCGAATTAGAGCAAGTCCTAGGCTATTTGCAGACTTGCAGCAGCCCCGAGGAAGTCCGAACCGCAATCGTTGAGGAGAATGTCCTTGGCAAAGCAACCCGAAGCGGGAAGAAGAATTCAGCCACAAAGCTCATCGACCTTTACTCCTTTGAGCCCAAGAAGCCGCTCTATGCAGGATTCGAGATTCTTTGGCGAGAGTCGTCTAAATCACGCCCGGTTCTAGCCGTCCTCATGGCCCAATGTCGTGACGCCGTGTTGCGAGCGAGCGCCCAACCAGTTCTTGCGACACCACTCGGAGGCAACGTCACCAAGGACCAGCTCTATCAAAGTCTGCTTGGAGGATTCGCTTCCAAGTATGCCGAGACGACTCTCCAGTCAACAACGCGAAACGTAGCTTCTTCATGGCGTCAATCCGGCCACCTCGTTGGCACAGGACCGATTGTCAGAGCAAAGGCGGCCGCAGATTTCCACGCTCTATCGTTTGCCGTCCTCATCGGATATTTGAGGGGACTGAGAGGGCAAATGCTTCTCGCCTCTGACTGGGTTCGGCTCCTCGATTTGGAGCCAGCAGAGTTGGAACCGTCACTCGCAGAGGCCCACCGACACAGCTTGATTACGAGCCGGAAAATCGGAGAAGTGATTGACCTCAAACCCGGACCCGGTCTTTGGGAAGGAGACTTCGAATGACTCGGCTGACGAAGCTCCTTGCGGCCTATGAAGCTCAGTTGGGCCTCACTTGGGATGCTGGATTGCATGGCGCAGAGAGAACTTGGTTTGTCGTCTACGACCCATCCGATGAGCGAAGACTTAGGGCGATGACTGGAGAGTTTGAGCTTGCGACGATGCGCTCAGGCCGAAAGTGGAAGCTCTTTGACACGACGAATGTCTTTGAACAGTGGCTTGCAAGTTCGGAATACCGCGAGGACTACTTCGAGAATCCCGACTTCCTAGAAATGCAGTTTTCAGAGTTCGAGAAACAGCTCCACGAACAACTCAAGACCGCATGTGAGCAGACCGACGAGCAGACCGTATTTGCCATGGTCGGAATCGGCTCACTCTTTAGTTTTGTCCGTGTCTCAAACGTGGTCGGCGGTCTAGCTGATTCCGTTAAAGGACGGCTTCTCGTTTTCTTCCCGGGTTCGGTCGAGGCAAACACCTATCGGCTGCTGAACGCAAGGGATGGATGGAACTACAGGGCGGTGGCCATCTCGGCAACGCGGTGACGAATCAATGAAGAACAGGGATATTTTTGTAAGAGACCCCATCACGGAGCACATTCCGAACAATGGTGTTGCGACCGTGGCGGAAGCGACGTCCGATGTCGAGCTCAAGACTTTGCGCTACGAGCTGCAAAACTTCGTGTGCCAAGGGCAATACGACGCCGGCCTCAAACGGATTCTCTCAGGGTTTCTGTCTTCGCTTGGGGGTGCCTCAGAGCAGAAGGGAATTTGGGTCAGCGGCTTCTACGGTAGCGGAAAGTCGCACCTTGTGAAGGTCCTCCGATTCCTTTGGACGGACTACTCATTCGCCGATGGAGCATCGGCCCGCGACCTTGTGAAAGGTATCTCAACCGATGTCCGTGAACTTCTGAAAGAGCTTGAAACAGCGGCAAAAAGGCACGGAGGCGTTCACGCCGCGGCTGGAACACTCGGAAGCCAAAGAAAGGACGATATCCCCCTCTCAGTGCTTCAAATTTTGCTCCGATCGCTCGACATGCCCGATGAATATCCGGCAGTCAAGCTCTACCTTTGGTTGCACAGCGAGGGCTCTCTTGACAATGTCCGAGGCCATCTAGAAGGGCAAGGGAAGGGCCTCTTAACCGAGCTGAAGAATATGTACCTGTCGGCACCGCTACGGGAAGCGATGCTGAAACATTCGGATGGCTTGAAGGGTGCGACCGAGATTCCCGCTCTCCTAAGGGCTCAATTCCCACCGTCCGTTGACCGAATCAGCGTTGAGCAGATGGTCGATACCATGCAGGCCGCTCTTAGCCTCAAGGGACAAATGCCCCTGACGCTTCTGGTTCTCGATGAGCTGCAACAGTTCATCGGAGACAGCGCCGACCGGAGCTACATCGTTCAGGAAATCGTTGAAGCCTGCTCAAAGCGGTTCAAATCCAAGTTACTATTCGTGGCCACCGGCCAGAGTGCTATCACCGCAACCAAGAATCTTCAGCGCCTCACCGACCGGTTCGCCGTCCAAATCAGCCTTTCTGACACAGACGTTGAAACGGTCACGCGCACCATCGTTCTCGATAAGAAGCCAACGGAGAAGGCCAAGGTTCAGGAAGTTCTCGACCGAAATTCGGGCGAGGTGTTTCGCCACCTGCAAGGTTCCGCTATCGCGCCCAAGACTTCTGATTCAGACATTCTCGTGGCCGACTATCCCATCTTGCCATCACGCAGAAGGTTTTGGGAACGAGTTCTCCGGGCAGTTGACCCCACGGGAACGTCCTCGATGCTTCGAGCTCAGCTCCGAATCGTCGACGAGGCGGTACGTGGAGTTGCAGATAAAGAGCTTGGCAACGTAGTGCCCGCCGACATCCTCTTCGACCAGATGAAGGATTCGCTTCAGCAGACAGGCTCACTGCTCTTTGAAGAGCGCGACACCATCGAGCGTCAGGCCAAGAATGACCCCAAGAACGGAAAGCTGAAGACCCGCCTATGTGCTCTCATCTATCTCATCGGAAAGCTTCCCAAGGAGGGCGCAGGCGATATCGGTGTTCGCTCGACTCCAGAAATGCTAGCCGACCTTCTGGTTGATAACCTCCAAGATGGGGGAGCCGAACTCCGTCGCCTAGTCCCCGAAGCATTGAAGGAACTGGCCGCGGCGAGCGACCTGATGCTTGTTGACGGCGAGTACCGAATTCAGACTCGCGAGGGCTCCGAGTGGGCAAGTGACTTTGAGACGCGCAAGCGCAAGATTTCAGCCGACAAATCTCGACTTGCTGAGGTTCGCTCGAAGCACGTTCAGTCCGGACTTGATTCTGAGCTCAAGACGGTCAGCGTCCTTCAGGGGCAGACCAAAGAGAAGCGCAAAATCGGGCTGCATCTGGGCCAAGACAAGCCGCAAAACGACGGTGGCCAGATTCCGGTTTGGGTGAGAGACGGTTGGACGGTAACCGAGAAAGTCGTCAGAGACGATGCCAGTCGAGCAGGGCTAGAAGACGCGACCATCTACGTCTTCATTCCCGCCGCAACGGACGAACTCAACGCCGCCATCGGCAACTTCGAGGCTGCATCCGAAACCCTCAACTCTAAGGGAATTCCCAACACAGAGGAGGGCCGTCAAGCAAGAGCTTCCATCGACCAGCGCAAGGCGGGTTTCGAGCAGGAAATCAAGAGGCTAATCTTGGAGGCTCTTGAAAACTCACTCGTACTCCTTGGTGGGGGTTCGGAAGTTGAGGACCACCAAACGCTCCGAGGCAAGCTTCAGTCCGCATGCGAATCGGCAGCGACGAGGCTCTTCCCGAAGTTCAGCCAGTCCGACGACCCCAAGTGGCATCTCGTCATTCAACGAGCCCGAAGCGGTTCGCTGGAGCCACTTGACGCCATCGGGTTCAAGGGCGCCGCGACCGACCACCCAGTTTGCAAGGCCGTGCTCGAGCATTTAGGGCCGGGGAAACGCGGCTCTGAAGTCCGCAATCGCTTCACGCGAGAGCCCTATGGTTGGCCGCAAGACGCCATCGACGGAGCTCTCCTTGCGCTTTTGGCAGGAGGAGCAGTTCTCGGCGTTCGACAAACGAAGCCAGTCAAAGCAACCGACCTCGACCAGAAGACAATAGGCGACGCAGAGTTTAGAGTCGAGAAGTTCCAACTCACCGTCACACAGCGAATCGAACTGAGGAAGCTCTTCCAAAGCCTAGAAGTGCCCTGTAAGAACGGAGAAGAAACAGGAGCTGGCCCGCTCTTCGTGCAAAAGGCAATCGACCTTGCCGCACTAGCTGGAGGAGAGCCACCGGCACCAGAAAAGCCGAATCTATCGGATTTGCAGCTCATCAACGAGCTCTCAGGGAATGAGCAGCTTCTTGCACTTTACGAGAGGCGTGAGGAGCTGGTGAAGCTCTTCGATGAGTGGAAACGGCTCCGAAAGCTCATCGAAGACCGGAGGCCCGGTTGGGAAAGGCTCAAGGAGCTTCTCGCGCTCGCAACTTCTCTCGATAGCGTCGAAGCCTTTCGCGCCCAAGCCGATGCGGTTCGTTCAGGACGGCAGTTGCTTCACGACCCAGACCCCGTCAAGCCGCTTGTCGAGTCGATTGCTACCGAGCTAAGAAACGCACTCCAATCGGTCTCCGGAAAGTTCATCGAGCTTTACGACGTCGAGATGTCCGCCCTCGAATCCTCAGACGCTTGGAAGCAGCTCGCGGATGACCAGTGGAAGAGCATCGTTCAAGAGGCCAAACTCCGGAACAGTCTTCCGCCGACTGTAGGGAAGACGAGCGAACTCATCGAATCCTTGAAAACAAAAGGTCTCGACGTATGGCATGCCGAGCTCGATGCGCTGCCATCTCGATTTGGACTGGCTGAAAGGCTCGCTTCCAAATTGCTTGAACCAACAAGCGTCACCTATCCAATTCCGCGTCGTCTCCTTCGGACCAGCGCAGAAGTCGAATCCTACATCGAAGAGGTTCGAAAGGAGCTTCTCGCAAAGGTCGAGTCCCATCCCGTGCAGGTGTCTTAGTCTATGGCCGTCCTTGATTCGAGTCTGAGAAAGCAACTTGAGCGAACCGTCGTGAATGCACGGACGGCAGCCGAATCAGCCGCCGATAAGGCTTTGCGCCGACTCGGGATGCACCATCATGAGCCTCCATCGACGCTCTCTCCGGAGGAGCGAGGCTTCAGAAGGGAACTTGAAGCTCAGAAGACGCAGCTCGAAGGCTATCAGGCGCTCAAGGAGCAGTGTGCTTACGAGCACTGGCACCGGATTCTCTTCGCGAGATTCCTTGCCGAAAACGAGCTTCTGATTCACCCAACCGCTGGCGTTGCCGTCAGTCTCGATGATTGTGACGACGAGGAGCTTCAGAGAGAGTTCGGGGCAACGGACGCCTATGACCTCGCGGCCCGATTTGCCTCTCAAATGCTTCCGGCAATCTTCCGACCAGACGATGCTTTGCTTCGTGTGAAGCTCGCTCCAGAAGACAGATTGGCTCTCGAAGGCTTAGTGAAGTCTCTTCCGGACGTCGTTTTCAAAGCTGACGACAGCCTTGGATGGACATATCAGTTCTGGCAAAAGGAGCGGAAGGACGAGGTCAATCGGCTCGAAGAAGCCGTCGAAGGCAGCGACATCAGCGCCGTGACGCAGCTCTTCACCGAGCACTACATGGTTCGGTTCCTGCTGGAGAACACTCTCGGAGCTTGGTGGGTTTTTCGCAATCCTTCAACGAGCAAACAGCGGGAGTGGGAGTACTTCAAATCGGATATCCCCCACGATTTTCAAACCTCTCCAGAGACGCTTGAGGAGGTCACCTTTATTGACCCCTGCTGTGGAAGCGGCCATTTCTTGGTGGAAGCGTTCCTCCTTTTTCAGGGGATGTACCAAGAGCAGGGGATGGCCCCCGCTCTGGCTGGGGACGCGGCTATCGCCAACAATCTCTACGGGCTTGAGCTCGACCCACGGTGCACCCAAATCGCAGCATTCAATGTCGCCTTTGCGGCATGGAGGCATGGTGGATTCAGAGAGCTGCCTGAATTACAGATTGCTTGCTCAGGCTTGCCACTGATGGGGAATCGGTCCACATGGGAGCGATTGGCCGGAAACAACGATGAACTTCGCGCAGGAATGAGCCTTCTCCACGGCACATTCTCAAATGCTGGAGACCTAGGCAGCCTGATTCATCCAGCCCAAGCGTTCTCGACGAAGGGAACCACATCCGCTCGCCAATTTACTCTTGAGGGAATGCACGAGGCAGAGAAACAGAAGCAACTAGACCTTGCATCAAGCGTTAAATGGAAGGAGTTGGAGCCGCTGCTAAAGCAGGCCGTGGCAGCGGATGACAATCGCGAGTCATATTTCGCCGGAGTTCGCGGACAAGGTGTAGCAAAGGCGGCTCAAATGCTCAGCGACAGCTACTCCTTCGCGATTACTAATCCACCCTTCCTCGCAGTGAGCAAGGCAGGGGAAAACCTAAGAGAGTTCTGTATCGAGAATCATCCGGAGGCCAAGAAGGACCTTGCAACTTGCTTCATCGAGCGACTTCGAGACTTCACCAAGCTAGGCGGTGAATATGCAGTTGTTTGCCCACAGAACTGGCTGTTCTTAGGGAGTGATAAGAAGTTCCGGCAGAAGCTCTTGAAGGAGCAACGATGGCTCGCAGTGATTCGGTTTGGCCCGGGGGCCTTTGAAACCATTAGCGGCGAAGTCATGCAAGCGGCGAACCTTATTTTCGCAAATCGGAAGCCCAGGGCGGATGATTCTTTCTTTGGACTCGACGCATCCGGACCCAAAGGGGCACCAAACAAAGCGTCGTTCTTACGCACGGCAGGAATCGCAGAGGACATCCCGGATGAGGAGGAAGGTCTTGGCTGAGTTACCCGACCACACGGAAGTGTGGCGGTACATGGATATGTGGAAATTCATGTCCCTCCTTGAGACCAGCACATTCTATTTTTCCCGGCTTGACACATTGGAAGACCCTTTCGACGGACAGTTAAGACCGTACGAAATCCCTCACGCTAAGAACTTGGTGCTTCACGCCCTGACAGAAACTCCATCTGCAAGGGAACGCTTCGAGGCAAGTTGGGATAAGTTACTTCGCCAAGGAGCGACTTCCCGATTTGGCCCCGTTTACGTCTCTTGTTGGCACGTCGCGAAGCACTCTTCGCTTGCCATGTGGAAGCTTTACTGCCCGAGTGGGCAGGGAGTAGCCATTGTCTCAACCGTTGGGAAGCTCCGTGAGCTCGCAGACGTTGAGCCTGCCCTCTTTATCAGCAAAGTGGAATACGAGAGCGTAAAGAGACTCGGACGCGTCGACAAGTGGGAAGAGCTTCCTTTTGCATGGGCTAATCGAAAGTGATCACTGTGATGACTGAAAGTGATCATTGCAATGGCTCAAAGTGATCACTATGATGATTCAAAGTGATCATCGCAATGGGTGAAAGTGATCACTCTTTCTCGGAGTTGTCGTGCGGTTCTTGACCATCCTCTTTCGTGATCGAAAGATGGCAAGGAAACGACTGAATATGAGAAAGATCCACGAAGTTCTCCGGCTACGACTGGAGCAAAAGATGAGTATCCGCGATGTTTCCGTCTCGTGCGGCATTGGGTTCGGAACCGTTATCAACTACCTCAATCTGGCAGAGGCTGCCGGCCTTAGCTGGCCCCTTCCAGCGGAATTGACGGACGCAGAGCTAGACGCGCTCCTCTATCCTCCCAAGAACCCCAAAGCGGATGTGCGCGATGTTCCCAATTGGTCCCATGTCCGTTCAGAGCTTTCACGTAAGGGCATGACGCTGGCTCTGTTGTGGCAGGAATATGAGACTGAGGCCGTGAACGGCCTCAGTTACAGCCGATTTGTTCAGCTCTTTCGCGCATGGGAAGGTTCTCACACTTACACGATGCTCCAGCATCATCGACCTGGTGAAAAGGTTTACGTCGATTTCTCAGGGATGACGATCTCCCTGACGGATCCGGTCACGGGTGAGCAATCCGAGGCACAAGTGTTCTGCGCAGCGACGGGATATTCTCAGCTGCTCTATGCTCATGTGTGTCGCACTCAAGGGCTTAGCGATTGGCTACACTGCCACTCTTTAGCGTTCGAGTATTTCGGTGGAGCGCCTGAAGTCGTCGTTCCTGACAACCTCAAATCAGGTGTAAAGCGAGTCTGTAGGTATGACCCGGAAGCGAACCCCGCCTATGCGGACCTTGCAAAGCATTACAAAGTAACGGTGCTTCCGGCCCGCGTTCGCAAGCCAAAGGACAAGGCCAAAGTCGAAAATGGAGTACAGCAAATCGAGAGATGGGTGCTGGCACCGCTTCGGGATCGCATCTTCTTCACCGTCGAAGACGCCCAGGCAGCGGTTGAAGCCGAACTGCTCAAAGTCAACTCTCGCAAGCTCTCCGACATGCCGTTCTCAAGGCTTGAGCTCTTTAGCAAAGAGGAGAAGGCATTCCTTCAGCCGCTGCCCGCTGAGCGGTACGTATACGCCGAATGGCGGAGAGCCAAGGTCGGACCGGACTACCATGTTCGGTTTGAGTCGCAAGCGTACAGCGTCCCTTACCGTCTCTGTCGCCAAAGCCTCGATGTTCGGCTGACCAGTTCCAGAGTCGAAATCTTTCAAGAATCGGTACTGGTAGCTTCTCATCATCGTGGGATTGGTCCTCGTTACCTATCCACAACACCGGAGCACATGCCTGAATCTCATCGTGAATACGCTGAATGGACTCCTCAGAGACTATCGCGTTGGGCAGCCGAATCTGGCCCCTGCGTCGGTGAGTTCGTCCAGACGATGCTACTAACCTATGTTCGCCCCGAGCATGGGTTCAGGCCAGCATTCGGGCTCATCAGTCTTTCCAAGCGTTACGGGCACGAGCGATTAGAGCGAGCTTGCGCCCGAGCGCTTCGCGCGGGAGCGACCAAATATGCCAACGTCAAATCCATCCTCGAAAAAGGGCTCGACTTACTGGATGTGCTTCCAGAACCTGTTCCAGATCCCATTGTTCACCAGAACGTACGAGGCAGCGAGTATTTCAAGAAGGAGGAACTCCTATGAGGCAACTGGTGCTAGACCAGCTTGATGCACTCGGACTCAAGGACATGAGACGAGGTTTGGAACGGCAGTCAGAATCCTATGACGATCGCTCCTTCGAAGACAGACTCTGTGAACTGCTTGAATATGAAAAGGTCGCACGAGAAGAGCGAAGGCTCAAAGGTCGATTGAGAAAGGCGGGCATTCGTCAATCTGGAAGGCTCGAAGAACTCGATGGAGCAACTGCGCGTGGAATCGATAGGCAGACTCTGGACTTTCTCTCGCGTGGAACCTGGCTCAAAGACAAGAGGAATGTTGCGCTCACCGGGCCTTGCGGCGCAGGCAAGACTTTCATCGCAAGCGCACTCACGCACCGGGCATGCGATCTGGGCTTCAATGCCAGGTATTGCCGTTTACCCAGACTGCTCCAAGAACTTCAGGTCGCTCGCGCCGACGGTACATACGCAAAAGAGCTTGCATCACTAGAGAAAGTCGACCTCCTAGTCCTGGACGATTGGGGCATCGCGCCACTTGATGCAACTGCCAAAAGGGATCTTCTTGAAATCCTTGATGATCGCTACCAAAAGAAGTCAACTCTGGTTGCCGCTCAATTGCCAATGGAAAACTGGCACGCTTGGATCGCCGATCCCGCTCTAGCTGACGCCATCCTGGACCGCCTAGTTCACAACGCTTACCGACTCGAACTCAAAGGAGAATCACAAAGAAAAATGAGAGGAATTCCACCCAAAGAACTCCGGTAATATCACCCACCTGAACCGACCACAATTCCAAGAAAAAACGATCACATTCAATTATTGGAGCGATCACTTTCAGTCATCCTAGTGATCACTTTGGCCCATCTTAGTGATCACTTTCATTAGCCTACGCA
>CAIUHP010000095.1 GCA_903899015.1 uncultured Armatimonadota bacterium
AGGGTTCCACAACAAGATGGAAACACTCTCGCGACAGGCGTATGGATTTAGAAACTTTGAGAACTACCGAACAAGAGTGAGGGTAATGTGCTCGTAAGGTCAGAAGAATTGAGGGGTGCCCCCACGAATGGCGTAGAGCCCCAAATTGTTGGAGAGCTTTGAGTAGAGCAAGTTCATTCTCGGAACTGCGCCGCAAAAAGAGATCAAGATCTTCAGTAAACCTAGGGCGCCCGTGAAATGCCAATGCGTGGGCTCCTACGACGACAAACTCAACGTTGTGGGACTGTAACGTTGCGATAAGTTCTTTCAATTCGTCGTGCATTGGGACCCTTCCATGCATCTAGAAGCTGAAGAAGTGCGTCCACCCTCTCGTTGGGGGACATGGCAGCCCAATACTCCGAGCGCTCGCGCTCAAGCTCTTCGATCGTTCCCCCGCGGACCGTCCATCCTTCTCGCATAGCGCAAATATGGCTGCCCGACTAGGATTCGAACCTAGACACACGGCACCAAAAACCGTTGTCCTGCCATTAGACTATCGGGCACAGCAGATCGTGATTATACTTCCTACGGACGAGTGCCATACTACGTTTTGTCATGTCGTCACCTGTCAAATCTCATCGAATTGCTCAACTTGCCCAGGTTTTATTAGACAACGGGATCGATTGCTTCGTTGCCCAAGACCCAATTTCGATGGGTTACTTGCAAGGGATTCATGAGCATGCAGGAGAAAGGTTCCTTGCGCTATGCATCCACAGCTCAGGGAAAGTTCGGTTGATTTGTCCGGCTCTTTCGGTCAATCAGGTCAAGCGATCGGGCGTTGAAGACATCCGCTCTTGGAAGGATGGCGAGGATCCGCTGGCGCATTTCGAGGAACTCGCGAACGATTGGGGGCTCAAGAGTGCGATCATCGCTGTCGATTCCAATATGCCAGCTCGGATGCTTTTGCAGATGCAATCGGTGCTTCCTGCGGCTCTATTCAAGTCGGGTGAAACTTACCTCGCTCAGTTGATGCGCATAAAGTCGGACGAGGAAGTGGAACTTCTGCGGCAGGCAGGAAAGATCGCTGACGATGCTTTTGACGCGGTTTATCCTCACATCAAAGCTGGTCTCACTGAGAAGCAGGTAGATAAGATGCTTGTCGATGCCATGGTCGAACGTGGTGGCGAACCCTACTTCGCGATCGTTGCGACGGGTGCCAATTCAGCCGAACCTCATCACCTCAGCGACAACACGATTCTTAAGAACGGAGACACGCTGATTCTCGACTTTGGTTGTGACGTGGGAGGCTACAAGAGCGACATCACTCGAACCGTCGCAGTTGGATACGCGACTGAGAAAGCCAAGCAGGTTTATGACATTGTTTATCGCTCCCACATGGCAGGGCGACATCAGAGTAAGACAGGTGTCACGTGCGGTTCGATCGATGCGGCTGCCCGAAAGGTCATCGAAGATGAAGGTTTTGGACCCTACTTCTTCCATCGAACGGGTCATGGACTCGGTCTGAACGGACACGAAGAGCCCTTCATCATCGGTGGAAGCGAGGAAGTCGTCGAACCAGGAAATTGTTTCAGCATCGAACCCGGTATTTATCTCGCTGGCGAGCTAGGCGTTCGAATCGAGAACATCGTGGTGGCAACCGCCGCCGGACATGAATCGATGAATCGTGAACCAAGTTCGACAATGATCGTTGTCGGAGGGTAATGACAACGAGGAAACGCGACCCGTTCTCAAGCTAATCGGCGAGTGAGAATGGGTCGTGGCCCTCTTCTCGCGACCGTTTGAAACGGTCGATGACGCCGAGGGCGTCTCTGGCCGCATCTTGCTCGGCTTCTTTCTTGCTCCGGCCTTCGCCTTCACCGATCGGTTCGTTGTCGAAAATGACTTGGACGTGGAAACGCCTTTCGTGCGCGACTCCCGATTCTCGCACCACTCGATAAACAGGGGACTGACGCCAGAAGCTTTGGGCGACTTCTTGGAGTTTCGACTTGTAGTCGTTGGGGCTGACATCTCCACCGCTGATGCGCATCAAGTAAGGATGGAGTTGCTCCAGCACAAACCAGCGGGCTACTTCGAGACCTGATTCGAGATACACGCTTCCAATGACTGCTTCTAGGACATCCGCAAGAATGGAAGGACGGTTTCGTCCTCCGGTTGCTTCTTCACTGGGACCGACTTCGATAAAGGCATCTAAGCCTAGTTTCTTGGCGACTTCTGCCAAGGGAGCTTCTTGTACGACACTGGATTTTGCTTTCGAAAGCATCCCCTGGTCCCAGGCAGGGTGATGCTCATAAAGGTATTGGGCGATCACAAGACCGAGCACCGAGTCGCCAAAAAACTCCAAGCGCTCATAGCTGTCCGCCACGGGGTTCGTGGCGGCGCTACGATGCCGCATGGCTAATTTGAAGAGCTCTTCATTGCGCAGCGGTATCGGTTTTGGGATCATGCAATGCGCTTGCTAAGTGCCTCTGCTATTCGCGCAACTCCTTTCTCAATGTCTGCTCTGCTGGTGGCATAGCTTAACCGGATATGGCCAAATCCTTGGAAGACCGACCCAGGCACAACTGCGACCTTAGCTTCATCCAATAGATACGTGGCAAGGTCCACATCTGATTTTAAGTCTGGTCCAAGATAGGCAGAAATATCAGGAAAAGCGTAGAAAGCACCCTTTGGCTTCAGCATTTTAACCCCAGGAATCGCGGTTAATAACTGATGTATCAGGTCCCTTCGGGCTTCAAACTCGACCCGCATGGCTTCCATAGATGTTGCCGGAAGTCCGAGAGCGATTACCGCGCCTCGCTGAGCAAACGAAGTTGGATTGCTCGTCACCTGGTCTTGGAAGTTGCTCATTGCTTTGGCAACTGCTAAGGGGGCGGCAGCATATCCGACTCGCCATCCGGTCATCGCGTAGCTCTTAGAGCATCCGTTGATCGTGATGGTTCGATCATAAACGTCTGAGCCGAGCGAAGCCAACGCGGTGTGTTTCTCACCGTCGTAAATCAGGTGCTCGTAAATCTCGTCGGAAATGATCCACAGGTCGTGTCTCAGCGCGAGAGCAGCAATTTCCTTAAGTGTTTCTCGGGGAAGAACAGCACCGGTTGGATTGCTTGGGCTATTCACCAAAATCGCTTTCGTTTTCGATGAGACCGCCGCCTTCAGCTGATCATAGTCAGGAACAAAGCCATTTTCTGCGCTTGCCTGAACGATTACTGGAACGCCCCCCGCCAACAAAATTTGGTCAGCGTAAGTCATCCAGTAGGGAGCGATCAAAATCACTTCGTCGCCTGGATCGATTAACACTTGAACGGTGTTGTAGACCGAGTGTTTGGCTCCGCAACTGACAATGATCTGATCATTCGAGTAAGTGAGTCCATTCTCGCGAGAAAGTTTCTCTGAAATTGCCTTGCGAAGCGCCGGTATCCCAGCACTGGGCGTGTATTTCGTAAAGCCTTGATTGATGGCTTCAATGGCGGCATCACAGATCGGCTGAGGAGTGTTGAAATCAGGCTCTCCGGCCCCGAAAGACACAACGTCAATCCCTTCCGCCTTCATCGCATTGGCTTTGGAAGTGATGGCGAGGGTCGGCGAGGGCTTCAGAAGGCCCGCTCTTGCGGACAGGCTAAGGGTATTCACCAAAGGGAAGTATACCGAGACGCTATAATTCCCCCGTGAGGAACTCGGAACGCAAATATCGGGGACCTCAATTTATCCTGACCCTTTTGGGCATTTTGGTCGTTGTCTGCCTTACCGTTCACGTCATGGTTGGCGGGACCGATAATTTCTGGCCCTGGCAAATTGTTCGTGAGATCTTCCGCGGGCACCTTTCCAACGATCAAGCCACCGAGATCAACACGGTGGTGTGGGCCATTCGCTTGCCACGAGCGCTCTCATGTGTTTTTGTTGGAGGCATTCTCGGTCTCGTGGGCTCCGCATTTCAAGCTCAACTTCGCAACCCACTCGCTGAGCCGTACATTGTGGGAGTAAGTAGTGGCGCAGCAATCGGTAGCGCCATTGCGATGATTGTGGGAATTGATGTTTGGTTTGGTGGGCTAGGATCTGCCGTTTTTGGCTTTATCACCGGATTGATTTCACTTGCGATTGTCTTCGGGCTCGCTAGGCGCAAGGGTGTTGTTGACGTGACCACACTCCTCCTTGCAGGAGTGGTGGTTGGTTCTTTGATGGCTTCGTTGCTTTCCTTATGTCTCTTGCTCGCCGGTAAGGACACAAACATGGTCCTCATGTGGCTGCTGGGAAGTATGGGGGCAGCGGATTTCAAGAAGGATGCCCTTCTTTTTGTGGTGATGATCCTAGGCGCCGGGATTCTCGTTCGACAGACTCGACTCCTTAATGCGTTTGCAGTAGGCGAAGACGCCGCGTTAAGAATGGGAGTCGACATCGCTAAGCTCCGCAAAACGGTCTTGGTTACAGGCACTGCGATGACCGCGACGGCGGTTGGAACGGTAGGAATTGTCGGGTTTCTGGGCCTTGTCGCACCGCATATTGCTCGCCGAATCTTAGGAGTCGATTGGCGCTACTCACTCATTGGTTCAGGACTGATCGGCTCGATGTTATTGTTGGCAGCCGATTTGCTCGGGCAGAGACTCGGAATGATGTTTGGGACCGTTATTGGAGACTTGCCGGTTGGAATCGTTACTGCGGTTATCGGTGCTCCGTCACTCTTAATTCTTCTTCGGAAACGTGGTTAAATCGGTCATCCTAATAACATGTCAAACCTTGAGTACCGAAAGTTATCTGATTCAGAGATCCAGACTGAACTTACTCGTTACCCAGAATGGGCGCTAGAGGATGGCAAACTGGTGCGCCGGTTTGCGTTTAAGACCTACAAAGACGGATTAGTCTTTGCCATCGCGGTCGGGCAATTGGCCGACAACTTGAACCATCACCCCGATCTCGAGGTGGGATACGCCAAGGTAAAAATCGGCATGAATACGCACGACGTCGCAGGGATCTCTCCCTACGACTTCGAACTTGCAAAACGGATCGATGCGCTGAATAGCTAGCCGTCTACAAGATACTCGACGATAAGCTGTGCGGTGTCTTTTAGCGCATCAATGTTGGTACGCTCATATCCATGGCTGGTGTCGACACCAGGACCAATGAGAGCCACTTCGGCCTGGCCGCCCGCTCTCCAATACGCGCTTCCGTCGCTACCATAATACGGGTAGACATCCGGCTTAATATCGATTCCGACTCGGGCTGCCATTAAGCGGAGCTTGTCGGTGAGATTCTTGCTGTAAGGGCCGCTGGAGTCCTTCACGCAAATACTGCAATGGAATTCATCACCCGAGAGTCCGTTCCCAATGCAAGCCATGTCGAGTACAACCAGTTCATGAAGATCACCGGGGAGACCGTCTACTCCACCATGACCGACCTCTTCAAAATTACTGATGAGAAGCGTGGTGCGTTGGGCAGGGGTCACGCCGCCATCCACAAGGGCTTTGATGGCCGCTAATGCGCATGCCACGCATGCCTTGTCGTCCAGAAAGCGCGAACGAATAAATCCGGAATCGCTTACTTCGACACGAGTATCGAAATAAACAAAATCTCCGATTTCGATGCCAAGCAGTCGGGTTTCTTCCGCTCGCGTCGTGCGTTCGTCAAGACGAACTTCAAGCGTATCCGCATTGCGTGGGGCAGTGCTCGCTTCTTTATTCACGTGGGCGGCACCATTAGCAAGCACCAGCGAGCCACGAATTTGCTGGCCAGATCGCGTCGCGATAGAGAGTCCTTCGCTTTCAACGGTGGGCCACATCAAACCGTTCAGGGCGGCAAGCTTGAGTCGGCCGTTGGGCTTGATTTCTTGCACGATCGCACCCAAAGTGTCGACGTGTGCTGTAAGAGCCCGCGGTTTGTCCGAACGTAAACCATTGAGATCGGCTAGCAGAGCACCCTTAACCGTGCGCTGAGTTGTGATACCCATGCTTTCCAACTCGCCCTGAACAAAGCTCACGGCATAATCCGTGTCTCCAGTCGGACTGGGCGTTTTCAGAAGGTCCACAAGGGTCTGAACTAAGTAGTCAGTCGAAATTTCGAATCGAGCCAAGAATATCCTCCGCGATCTGCCCGGATGGTTTACCCGGAATCCTTTAAGGATAGGGAGTTCGCGGGCAAACGAACAGCCCTGTGCACGTAAATATCCATAACTCTTGGATATTGAAAGTGTTTTTGTAAAGACGCGGCGAGAAATGCCGATGATTGACGAAAGGTCTTTTGATACGTGTTCCGAACGGTTCGGCTAGTACATCAGCCATGATATAGAATGCTTGGGCTAATAACCTCAGCGTCCCACCAAACCAATAAGGACAAACCATGAGGGCAACGAGGACCAATGGCAAGAACCCGTTCGAGTGAAGATTTAAAAAGTAGCCGTTATTACGAGTTCCTTGAGTCTGGTCCGGTGCCGATCGGGCTAGTTACCTTGTTGGCAGTTCTTCTCGGTGGCATTCTGATCGATCAGGTCCAGAAGTCATTCACTCCTCATTACAATCCCGGATCTGGAAATTGGTTTTCAATCGGTTTTTGTTCGCTCGCAGCCGCATTCGTCTCTGGATTTTCGGTGAAGCAAGTGTTACGCCTCAACGCTCAAGCGTTGGCAGAGTCGAGAGAACGGGAAAGAGTCCAAGGAGAGTTGAAGCACCTCTTGTCCTCCGTTCGATGTGTGCTTTGGCATGCTCAGGTTGAAGAGGTTGACGGAGAGTTCCTGTGGGAAACGCGAGTCTCCCAGGAGGAAGCAGCCGCAAAAGTGATCCGCCTTAATATCCCTGCGGGGGAGGCATTTGTAGACGTCTGGTATCGCTCAAAGCTCAAGGAAGACAGTATCCAGTGCGACGCAAATGCAATCCGAGCGTTTCGGACTGGCTCACCGGGTTATACCAACGAATATCGATGCATCCTGGAAAATGGCGAGGTTTGTTGGTTTTACGAAGATGTCCAGATCGAGCGACTCGGCAAGAATCGCTATTACGTCATCGGCGCCTGTGTGGATATCACTGAGCTCAAAGCGGTGGAAGAAAAACTCGATGCCGAACGGGTGATGCTTCGAACCCTGATCGACAGCTTGCCAGATCCGATTTTTGTAAAGGACTCGAAGAGTCGAATCGTGTTAGAGAACTCAGCTTGGTTGCAACAAGTGGGTGCCGAACACCATGAAGAAGTCGTCGGCAAAACCGATTTTGACTATTTCCCGATTGAGTTTGCGCAGCCATTTTTTGAAGACGAACAAGAAATCATTCGGACAGGAGTGCCCTTGTTGACCCGAACGGAAAGTTCGGTTGGTCACGATGGCCAAAAGAAGTGGTACTGGACAACGAAGGTTCCTCTTCGAGATAGTCAGGGTCGAATCACCGGGATCGTGGGGGTTAATCGCGATATCACGGTTCGGAAGCGAGAAGAAGAAGAGTTACGGACAGCTTTGCACGATGTAGAGGAGGCAAGGCAACTTGCCGAACAGAATTCCAAGCTTCTGGAAGTGCAAAAAGAAGATCTTGCCGAAGCCAGAGATCAGGCTCTTGCTTCAACTCGGGCCAAGTCAGAGTTTCTGGCAAATATGAGTCACGAGATTCGCACGCCGATGAACGGCATTCTCGGAATAACGGAATTGATGCTTGGGACTCCCCTGACGAGTGATCAGCGCGAGCTTGCGAAAACCATCCGCAGTAGCGCGGACGCGCTATTGACAGTGATCAATGACATCTTGGACTTTAGCCGTATCGAAGCGGGCAAGATGCAGATCGACCTAACGGACTTCAATTTGCGATCCGTGATGGAAGAAGTCACCGACCTCGTGGCGAGTAGCGCTTTCCGGAAAAACCTTGAGGTTGCCTGTTTATTCCCGAGCAACGTGCCCGAATACTTGCAAGGTGATCCGGCACGCATTCGCCAAGTTCTCACGAACTTGATGGGGAACGCAGTCAAATTTACGGAGAAAGGTGAAGTCCGACTGGAGGCCAACGTCCTGGCGGAAACAGAACGAGAGGTGAAGGTCAGAATAGGAGTGATCGATACTGGAATTGGTATCCCCCAAGATGCTCAATCCAAAATATTCGAGAGCTTTACCCAGGCAGACGGCAGTACCACGCGAAGATTTGGAGGAACTGGACTCGGCTTAACGATCAGTCGGCACCTCACCGAACTGATGGGGGGGCGAATTGGGGTTACGAGCGAACCTGGAAAAGGAAGCGAATTCTTTATCGAACTGACACTCGCTAAACAGCTGCAGCCAGTGAGCCACGTTCCTCTACCGATGCCCGAATTGATGAATGGCCTCCGAGTGTTGGTGGTTGACGACAATGAGACCAATCGCAAGGTCCTTCATGAGCAGCTAGCATCCTGGGGTTGCATCCCCGAGCATGCGACTTCAGGCCAGATCGGGCTCGAAATGCTCTCCACCGCTACGGAAAAGGGAACGCCGTTCCAAGTAGGGATCTTAGATATGCAGATGCCCGAGATGGATGGTGAGCAACTGGCTTCAAAAATAACTGGAAACGATGCGATTCAAAAACTGCCTTTAATCTTATACACATCCATTGGCGAGCGAGGCACTTTAGAGGAGATGCGCGAGAAAGGGTTCAGCGCCGTTCTCCTTAAGCCTGCGCGCCAATCGCAACTTTTCAATGTGATTTTATCGGTTCTGGATGGTTCAAACATCAAAGACCGAAATGCCCTTGAAGTGTCGCTAGCCTCTCGCCCTGCCCTCAATTTAGATGTCTTGTTGGCAGAAGATAATGACATCAATCAAATGGTTGCCCAAATGATGCTTGACCGTTTCGGTTGCCGAACCACTTTGGCGGACACGGGCAAGAAGGCCCTAGAAGCTATGTCATATAGCACTTTCGACGTGATTCTGATGGATGTTCATATGCCGGATATGGACGGCTATCAGGCGACAGTAGCGATTCGGGAGCTAGGACAACATCAGAGCTCACGCATTCCGATTATCGGTATGACTGCAAAGGCAATGCCGGGGGATCGTGAAATTGCGATCAACGCGGGAATGGATGATTACATCGTCAAACCAGTCCGACCCGACGAGCTCTACGAAATGTTGCGAAAGTGGGGAACTCATGCTCCCCAATCTCACCAGTCGGCTCGTTAGTCTTTTGAGTGCTTTTGGGCAGCGTAAAGTGCAGCGCCTCGAGCCCCCGCTTTGTCACCATCGGGAGCGATCTCAATAAGAAGATCGGCTTGTTCGTCGCGATACGGAATGGACTTTCGGATATTGTCCAGGTACCACTCTCGGAGTTCTTCAGCTGCTTCGATAACTCCGCCGCCGATAAAGATCGCGTCGGGATCGAAAACGTTAACCATTTGGTCGATGTGGGCTGCCAATGCATACGTTTGAGCTCGGAAAATTTCACGGCTCATTTCGTCGCCCTTTTCGGCCATCCCGCGGATCTTCTTCGCCGCTTCCTTTGCGGGAAGGGAAGCAAGAGGGTGACCAGGGTATCGCGGAAGGAAATAGGGCAAGAGATTGAGTTCGATTCCTGTTAAACTCGCGATTGATTCAAGGTCGCTTTCCTTGCCGCAGTTACATCGGGCTGGAATCGAACCATCCGGATACCAGTTGCCGGGAAGAGTCACATGCCCAAGTTCAGCCGCAAATCCCACCCGGCCTACGAGAACGTGACCATTCGCGACCACGCCGCCGCCTAGACCGGTTCCGACGATGAGCGAAACCGATGTTTTCGTTGGGTCGTCGCCAAATCGGACCCAGTGAGCGTAAAGAGCGGCCGCATTTCCGTCGTTTAGAAAGCTGACCGGAACCTTAATGCTTCGCTCAAGTGCACCTCGAAGGTCAAAATTCCAATAATCCTTACCTGCGAAGTTCGTGGCTCCTTTAGAACAGAGCACCCCGTCCGCACTAATCGGGCCGGGTGTGTCGAGCCCAATCGCAGTCACGTCGGCTTTATTCCAACCGGTGATATCCAGGGCTTTTTGAAAAGCAGCTTCTAGCTGGGAAATACAGGTGTCGGGACCTTGAGCTACGAGGCTGGGTAACTCTGCCATTTCTTGAATAAGAAATGAGTGCTCGTCAAAAGCTGTTACGTTGATTGAGTTACCGCCGAGATCCAATCCTACATATCGCGCCATGGGCCAAGAGTCTCCTAAGTTGCGTTTTCCAGACTACCACCCGGCAGCAAGCTGAGTGTTGGAACCTTATTAAGAACCGTTTGTAAGCCTCCACCGAATGAATCTGAGTCACCCTTGCTTCGTTCAAAGGAACGTTACTTTTTAGGGGTGGACTCAGGCAATCGACCCACTCCAGCTGGGAAGAAGAGCACACCATACTTCTGTCGAAGGCGGATGATTTCACTAAAGAGTTTGTGACGCATTTCGAGCTCATCTGCCTGGGATGAGACTTCGAAATGGCACTGGACAAGGACGGTCATTGCGACATCATCCATTTCGGCTAAGTCGACGATCACTTTATCGTCTTGAACGCCGTCCATGGTCAGCAGGAAGCTACGGATGTCGTGACAGAGGTTGTTGATAGCTTCCACGGGGGCGTCATATGAAACGCGGACATTGAATTTTTGTCGACGGTATCTGCGTGAACTCACGTTCTCAACGGCGGCCCGAATGAGGTTGGCATTTGGAAGATTGATGACAGTGTCTTCAAATGTGCGGATGCGCGTTGAGCGGAGGTTGATTTCTTCTACTACACCCTCAATCTTGTCGACCTTTACCCAGTCACCCATCTGGAAGGGCATATCGAAGAGGATCGTTAGCGAGCCGAAAATATTTTCAACGGAGTCTTTCGCGGCAAGCGCGACTACAATTCCGCCGATTCCCAGGCTCGCGATCACGGCTGCCACGTTCACCTTGAACAGGATGCTCATGGCGACGAAGATTCCAATGGAAACGATCGTGAAACGAACAAACTTCCGAGTCATCGGCAGGAGCAAGCGCTCGGCTCGATCAGAAACTTCGGCTGCTCGGTCCGCGAGGCTATCGCAAATTGCATCCCATAGCGCGTAAGCCAGCATAGAGAACGCAAAGATCGTCATGCCTTCCAGCACAAAATCGACTCCATGGTCCAACTTTCTGGGCAGATTGAGAGGGCCGGTGAGTGGGTAACAAACTAGCACACCTGCGATCAATCCGCAAGCACGCCGGGTTGCAACGAGCGTCTCATTCGAGACTTCTCCCGGCAGGTATTTGTTACGCATTCGGAGAGCTCTTGAGGCCAGCTTATTACCGACAAAAATCGAGATGCGCGAAATAACGATGAGGAGCGCGAGACCAATCCATTGCCAGACTTCGACCCCCCAAAATGCTCGATGAAAACTCTCGGGCAAATCATAGACCCACTGGGGTGTTTCAACGGAAGGGAGAAGTTCGTTCATAGTGCAGTCTTTTGGGCTCGGTTTAGCTTTCTACCAAGCATGACCAATATTGGAGCGAGAAAGACGGCAGGAAGGTAGTTCGCTGTTTGCAGATCCTTGATTTCAAGAAGCCCCAGTCCGGTAGCAAAGAGGATGGCACCACCCGTTGCGGTTGTTTCTGATAGAAGTTCCTCGTCTTCCGCAAGCGGTCTCAACGGGCGAGCCGCTAACGTAATCGCTCCTTGGTAAATCAGAAGCAGAAACGCGGTAACCAAGACACCGGCACCGGAGGCCGCAGCGAGAAAGACTGCTGCAACTCCATCGAGGGTGGATTTGATGCTCAGAAGCTCAATCTTCTTTTCGAGCGCATCCTGCATGCAGCCAAGGAGAGTCATGGGTCCAATGCAAAAGAGAACAAACGAGGTGACTAACCCGTCGACAAATCGAGGGGAACTCGATTGTCCCAGATGGATCTTGAACCATTCCGCTAGTTCACCAATGCCCGCGTTTAGGCCGAGTGCCAATCCGAGCACGCCTCCGCCGGCGATGGCAAGCGCAGCAATAAGAGGATTCTTGCCTCGCAAGAACATTTTTACGCCAAGACCACAGGTCACCAAACCAAGACCATGCAAAGCGACCGTTTGGTACGAGCCGGGAATGTGATTGCCGACAAGCCAACCAACGGTGGCACCGGCCGCAACTGTTGAGGTGTTTAGCAACGTCCCGCGCATTCGGACGTTGTACCGCATTAAGGCTTCACCGTGAACTTCTAGTCGCCTGCGCGAGACATGACGTTCTTCATCACAAAGGCGCATTCGCGAAGGAGGGCCTCATCTTTCGTTTCTTGAGCGTATTCTCGAAGGTACACACAATGTGTCATCGCTCGAAACTGAGCGCGTCTCCAAGTGGGATGATCGATCGGGCCGTAACTTGTCTTGAACGCTGGCCAAGAGTCGGGAGGGAGAAACATCCAAGCAATGGCTAAATCCAGTGCCGGATCGCCCACGTGAGTGTCACCCCAATCAATCACGCCTGTGATCAGTCCGGAACTGTTCGCAACCAAGTGCCTCGAATAAAGATCGCCGTGTACCCAAACGTTGCGTTGATTCCACGGCTCGGTTTCGGCTAATTCGGTGAGTAAATCACGGAATTCGCTTGAATCTTGAGTGCTTTTCTTCAAGATGATTGGCAGTCGATACTTGAGATCTGCTCTTCGGATTGTATCGCCAATCGCGGACTCTACATCGGTCGGAATGCGATGGAGTTTTGATAGAAACGCTCCGAGAGTTGCGGCATTTTGGGATCGAGCATCATCCGTCCAGAGCATTCGATCGGCGGTTGTTCCAGGCACGATTGGGTATCCCGCTATCGGGTACGGAAAGACGTCGCTGGGTTCCGCCACATAGGCCGGATTTGGAATCTGCAAAGGGAAAGCTGACTGATTAAGGTGCGCCAGAGCTGCACATTCAATGGCCATGAGTTCTCCCCCCATCTTCCGGTGGGGAATTCGGAAGACGACGTCATCATTCACCAAGTAAGCCTGGTTGTCAAAACCAGCACCCAAAAACTTCAACCTGACTGGGGCCAAATTTGGAAAGTTCGACTCGATTAGAGACTGAACGATTTGTTCACTCAGTTCAACATCAGGTGTCCATACTGCCATCGACTTCTCAATTCAGCCCCCAACTAGTGAGAGAGACCGTAAACTCCGAATTGGGATAGGATGACACCTTCCTGGTCCACATCTGATACAACTCGAACAAAGCGGGCTGCAATAGGCGAGATCCGATAGGTCCTTACAGGGCCGGGCTTGGCAGACCAATTGGTTTCCGTGATGACATTGGTTTCCTCACCCTTAAACTCACCTGTCGGCGACGTTTGGATGTGGAATTTTGACCAGAAGGAATTGGGATTCCTGACTTCAGGATGGATGGCAAAGGCGGTTAGGGTCTGAATCGACTTGAGGTCTACCTGCCACCACTCGCCTGCCTTGCCGAACTTGGGGCGCCATCCGTGATCGACGGACTGAGTGTCGCCATCGACGGCTTCATTGGGTACCGAGATGGTGTCGGAACTGTCTTCAGCTTCCTTGCCCTTTGCCAAACTCTGATCGCCCATTAAGACCAAGAATGCGGCGGGAGTTTGAGGCACCCCCTTGATTCGAATGTTGGTGATTGTTCGTGGAGGGAACGTGATTTCGACCGGCAACTCACCTTTGTAACGGGCTAGAATTTCTTCTTCGCCCTGGAATGCGCCAGTAAGCGACCCTTCGACAACGACTTCGGTATCGGGTTTTGCCATTGCTGAAACACTGATTCCGCACAAGTGGTCGTAAAGCGAAGGCAGGGCGGCAAGCATTCCGAGTGAAGTAATAAACGGACCTGACTTCGGCTTGTCGTTTTGACTGTTGAGCGCGAGCGGTTTTGGGCCAGTAATGTCGGCAAGATCTTCTATTTCAAGTGACTGAGCTCCCGAAAACGTGTTGGTTTGGAGGGTCATCGGACTTGTGTTTTCGACTCTCAAGGGCTTGGCATAGTCGATGAAAACATTCTCAAAGAGTCTGATCCCGGCAGCGTTACCAGATGTTCCTTTGAAATTCATGGCGATTCCGCTTCCGGTATCCATCGCAAATATGTTGGACTCGTAAGTGTTTGTGACTCCTTGCTCATCAGAAACGCCGCTTGTCCGATTGCCAACGAGGATGTTTCCGTTAATGGAGGCCTTTGAGGAAGATGTAAGGTGAATCCCGATCAGACAATGTGCGGCCATGTTTCCGACCAAGCGATTCTCTGCCTGGCCCTTAATATAGAATCCGTCACCGCTGTTCCAACTTGTATCGTTGGTGTCTAGAGTATTGTCGGTAGAGGGGGCGGTCGTTGAAAGACCGATCGCGATTCCCGAGCCCTTTCCTTGGACAACAATATTTCGAAGCAGCTGATTGTGGTTCGATGCGTTTTCGAGGTCGACACCACAAGTCTTTGACGCGTCGGCAGAGTTTTGCCCTGTGAATGCAATTCGATTGTCTCGAATGAGACAAGTTGACGAATTGTCGAGCAAGAGCCCCAATGTTCGATTGTGGGATAGGTCGCACTTTTCGACGGTTACTTTGGAGCATCCACTTAGAATCGCTCCAGATTCGCAACTTTTAATGTTTGCTCCCTGAACTGCAGAACCACTTACTTTTTCAAGGCGCAATCCCGTGCTTGTTCCAGTAGAAGAATCCGTTCCAACAATAGTTATGTTGGTCAATGTCAAAGAGGAGGAACCTTCAGCGAGCACTCCGGTTGCAAAGCCTTCGATCTTTAAGTTTTTAATCGTGATGTTGGTGAAGGCACCAACATGGATAGCCGAACTTGCACCGTTACCTTGAAGTGTCGCGCCGTGGCCGTCAAGAACCATTCCATTCTTGATCAATTCCATCGGCTTTGCCAATCGGTATGTTTTAGCTTCTAATTGAATTGACAGGGGATTGGAGGGCTTCTGGGTCGCTTTTTTTGTGCCTGATTGTCCGAACCCTAACAAGACACTGGATGCCAAGACTATCGTAATCACACCTTCATTTTAACGGCTGATATCTATCTCGTTAGTGCGGAAACTCTTACTGACTTTGAAATTAGTGAGCACTAGGCTTCCGCAAAATGTAAGTGACCTGTTCCCCTTAGGATGACCCACATGGAGTGTGAATTCCGTCTGGAATCACATCGATGAGAAAAGGCAAGCGTTACACAGAGGACGAGATCCTCAAAGTGCTCAAGGAAATCGAGGCTGGCGGCGCCATTGCG
>CAIUHP010000096.1 GCA_903899015.1 uncultured Armatimonadota bacterium
AGAACTCCGGTAATATCACCCACCTGAACCGACCACAATTCCAAGAAAAAACGATCACATTCAATTATTGGAGCGATCACTTTCAGTCATCCTAGTGATCACTTTGGCCCATCTTAGTGATCACTTTCATTAGCCTACGCATCCTTTCCTAAAGCGACGCGAATATGAGTTTGAACGCGAAGTCCGCATGGTAATTCGCCATCCCCTACAGGAACACCTTGCCAATGACTTCGACGGAGCCGGAGTTTGCTTGCCAATCGAAATAGCTGATGTGATTCGCAAGGTTTGGATACCAGCTGGTGGAACGGCTTGGCAACAATCTGCATTGGCAAACCTTATCCACAAGCTTGGATTGAAGGTTGAGATTGGCAGGTCGCGACTGCTTGATGACTACTGGGGCGATGAAGCCCGAATTGGAAATGCAATGTTACTTAATCAACTGCAACAACTTGATAATCCTGATTCTAGGATTATTCTTGCCTCGCAAAGGTCTGGCAACCTTTTAGAGGATTTTGCCAGAAGCCTTCAAGGAACTACGACGGGAGACAATCCGCAATTTACAGCCTATTTTTGGGAACTCCTTGATACTGGTTCCACGTGGTCACGCTTTCAGTCCACAGTCGAGGCATCCTGTGGGTTTGGGGGTCGGAGTTGGCTCTTAAAATGGGAGTCGGGGAAGGGGCATCTCGCTTCAAATCCAGCAGCGAGGATTCAAGGGCAAGCAGCATTTGGTAGGCAAGGGGTTGTCGTTGCACAGATGCGAGAGTTGGCTGCCACTCGCTATTCGGGCGACATGTTTGACATGAACTGTGCCGCTATCGTGCCGAATGACCCTGCACATCTACCAGCCCTTTGGTGTTTTGCATCATCTAGCTTGTTCAACAAGGCCGTCCGCGCAATCGACCAGAAGCTTAACGTCACAAACGCCACCCTCGTTAAGGTTCCATTTGACCTCAACCATTGGCGCAAGGTCGCTGACGAACGATACCCAGACGGCTTGCCTGAGCCTCACAGTGACGACCCTACTCAATGGCTCTTTTGCGGGGACATCCCAAGCAGCACAGAGCCGCTCCATGTGGCAGTTGCCCGACTGTTAGGCTACGCGTGGCCAGAACAACGCGAAGATGGCATCGGAATCCTTCTCGATACGGATGGAATAGTTACTCTTGCGCCCCTTGTGAATCAGGAAGGCGTAGCTAACCGCCTCCGCACCCTATTGCAAGTCACTTACGAAAGCGATGCCCCCCCACGCCCCAAAGGTGCTCCTGAGGTCAAATCACCTAGAGTCTGGGATGAGCAGACCTTGCCACGTCTAATGACACAAGCCGGTTCACCCGGAATCGCGCTTGAAGAATGGTTGCGGGAAAAGTTCTTTGAGGCTCATTGTAAGCTCTTCCAGCAGAGGCCCTTCATTTGGCATATTTGGGATGGTCGCCGGGACGGCTTTCACGCTCTGGTCAATTATCACCGACTCGACAACAAGAACCTTGAACGGCTAACACATGTTTACTTAGGCGAGTGGATTGAACATCAAAAATCTGCATCAATTTCTGGAGACAGTACAGCTGATGGACGGCTGGCAGCAGCCCTAGAGCTACAGCGAAAGTTAGAACTTATTCGTCTAGGAGAGCCTCCTTACGACATTTTCGTTCGTTGGAAACTACTTTACGAACAGCCACTCGGCTGGGAGCCAGACCAGAACGACAGTATTCGGATGAATATTCGTCCATTCGTGGAAGCTGGAATTCTTCGTGGACGGGTCAACATCAACTGGAACAAAGACCGAGGCAAGGACGCGCACCCGAACGCCAGTGGCACCGTGGAGCGATATAACGACTTGCATTTCACGCTCGCTCAGAAACTAGAAGCACGGGAACGGAGGAAGCCCTCTTGACCGTTCGGGAGCACTTGGTGAAAGCACTCACCGAATCCGCAGGCAAGCACAGCGGTGAAGAGGTCGCGCCAGCCGCCATTCTTTGGACCGATAAGGAAGGGCAGTGGAAGTCGGTCACATCCAAGATGCAAGCCGATATCCCCTCGCTTATCAGTCTGGGAAGCTATAGCTCCGAGGCAAGAACAGGACCAGCAATTTGGGTTCGATGCGCAATCGGCAGTGCCCTTGACTGGAAACCGGAATCCATTCCGGTGGTCTACATGCCGGGAGTCGCACGAAGTGAGCTTCGCAACTCTGAAGAGTGCCCTAAAGCCCTGTTGCCGCTTGTGGAGCTGCAATATCGCGGGACCCTTTGGTCACACCCCAATGGGAAGGATTGGACTCCAGCAGCCTTTCTCGCGTCGCTAGGACTCGACGTAGCAGCCGACGAAGCGACCAAATCAGCACTTCAAGAACGACTGACCCGCCTTCTCGATTCGGAGGTTGATGACTTACGCGGTCTTGGTCGATTGGACGCGGTGAAGGTCAGGAATCTCGGCTCAGATTGGCCATCAACTATTCTCGCGTGGATGGAGAATCCATCCGAGCAAGGGGAGGACTGGGATGCCTTCCGAGCCGCATGCAAGAGCCAGTTCAGCTTTGACCCTCAGTCAGACGGCGAGCTCGTTGCTGCCGAGCATCTAGCCCAAGCCAATGGAAGTTGGGCAGCCCTGTGGACTCGATTTGCTCACGCACCCCACCGATACACCGGCACAGTGGCCCTTCTTCGGGCAGTGGTTCCTCCGACTGGAGAGGGGCTATTTCAGCCACGAAAAGAAGGCTATCCCAAGCTTAACTCGGATGCCGAATCGGCCTTGCGAGCAGAGATAACCAAGGTCGCTAAGAAAGACCCAGTGACGGCTCGGAAGAAGATTCTTGAACTTGAATCAGAGCACGGCGAAAGACGGAAATGGGTTTGGTGCGAGCTTGGGGAATCTCCCTTAGCCTCTTGTCTTGAGCACCTGGCACGGTGCGCTCAAACGACCGGCAATGCCCTAGCAGCGACCTCACTTGAAGAGATGATGCTCCGCTACACCAAGCAGGGTTGGCAGGCAGACCAATCCGCATGGCAAGCCTATGCCGCCGTCGATTCGAACGACGCTAAGCTCATCGGCGATGTCCTTCGAACCATCTACCTTCCGTGGCTCCAAGCCGCCGGAGAGACATTCGCAAAGCTATGCCACAAGACACCGCTCAAGTCGCTCTGGAGTCAGGTTGCGGCCCCAGCAGCCGGGGAGTGCCTGCTCTTTGCCGATGGACTCCGATTCGACGTGGCCAAGCTTCTCGAAGCTGAACTTATCAAGCAAGGGCTATCGGTTGAGTTGAAACCCCGTGTCAGTGGGCTTCCCAGCGTAACGCCCACCGCCAAACCCGCCGTTTCACCTATCAGCGACCAGTTCACAGGAACGGACTCCGGAATCGACTTCCGACCCACCATCGCCGCTACGGGCAAGGCACTTCTAATGGACGGCTTTAGGGACCTCCTATCGGCGGCAAAGATACAGCCGCTTGCAGGAGGGGAATCAGGCGACCCAGACGGTTCGGCATGGACAGAAGCGGGAGCCCTCGACAGATTAGGACATGAAGAGGGTGCTCGACTAGCGAGAAGAATTCCCGAGGAAGTGAAGATGCTTGGCGAACGAATCCGAGCCCTTCTTGACTCAGGATGGAAAACCGTCAGAGTCGTCACAGACCACGGCTGGCTTTGGATGCCGGGCGGACTACCGAAAGCCGAGCTTCCCGCGTATCTCGCAGAGTCACGTTGGGGACGATGCGCAGCGCTCAAAGGAACGGCTTCGACCGACCTTCAGACGGTTCCTTGGCATTACGAACCCAGCGTCTCTATTGCGTTGCCACCGGGAATCTCTTGTTTCCGAGCGGGAACCGAATACACGCACGGCGGGCTCAGCGTTCAGGAGTGCGTGATTCCCGTCCTTACCGTAACCGGCAAGGCAGAATCCCACACCGCTTCGATTGAGTCCGTCTCTTGGATTGGGCTTCGATGCAAAGTCAAAGCGGAGGGAGCAGCCGGCCTTCGAGCAGATATCCGGACAAAGCCCGCCGAACCGACATCGAGCATTGCTTTCGAGACAAAGCCTCTCGACGCCGGAGGACAAATAACCCTTCTTGTGAGCGATGACCATGAAGGTCTTGCCGCCATCGTCGTCCTTCTTGGCGATGACGGGCGAGTGCTGGCCAAAGCTCCAACAACCATTGGTGGAACCGAATGAGTGAACTCGACCAGATTGATAGAATAGCGGCGACGGCCTTCGAAGGCTACACCGTCCGCAAAGACCTTGTGCGCAGGTTCAAGCAGCAATATCCCGTGCCGACTTACGTGGTCGAATTCCTACTCGGAAAGTATTGCGCCACCGTTGACGATTCGGAGATTCAAGAAGGGCTCCAAATCGTTGAAGGGCAGCTTGGAAAGCGAGCGGTTAGAGCCGGTGAAGAGCAGCTCTTCCAGATGAGAGCGAAGGAGGACGGTTCGGTCAAAATTATCGACCTCATCACCGCCCGCCTCGACGCAGCCACCGACAGCTATCTTGCCGAGCTACCTAGCCTCAGGCTTCGACACGTCCGAATCTCAGCGGAGCTAGTGAGAGAGCATGAGCGAATGCTCACGGGAGGCTTTTATGCTGAAGTCGAGCTTCGATACGACTCAGCGATAGCCCAAGAAAAGAACGGCCAGCCGTTCGGCATCGAAAGCCTGAGGGCTATTCAGCTCTCAAAACTCAACGTCATCGAGACCCTCATCGAAGGACGAAAGCATTTCAATACCGCCGAGTGGAAACAGTTCCTTCTCAGAAGTATCGGACTTGAACCGGAAGCGATGACGGAGCGGCAGCAAGACATCAGCCTGCTTCGCATGGTGCCGTTCGTTGAGAGGAATTTCAACCTCATCGAGCTCGGTCCAAGAGGCACGGGGAAGAGCCACCTTTTCCAGCAGGTGTCACCGTATTCACACCTCGTCTCCGGAGGAAAGGCGACCGTTGCAAGGATGTTCGTGAACAACGCGTCGGGACAACGTGGCCTTGTGTGCCAGTTCGACGTTGTGTGCTTTGACGAGGTGTCAGGAATCTCGTTCGACCAAAAGGACGGCGTGAACATCATGAAGGGCTACATGGAGTCCGGTGAGTTCAGCCGAGGCAAGGAGAGTATCCGGGCAGAAGGTTCCGTCGTCATGGTCGGAAACTTCGATGTTGACGTTGCGACTCAGCAGCGCGTTGGGCACCTCTTTGGACCACTTCCACCGGAGATGCGAAACGACACCGCATTCATGGACCGAATTCACTGCTATCTCCCCGGTTGGGACATTCCCAAGCTCGACAAGAAGCTCTTTAGTGACCACTTTGGGCTAGTAAGCGATTTCCTATCGGAGTGCTGGACGTCGCTCCGAAGGCAAAGCCGAGCCTCCGTCATGCTTGGGCGAGTTCACCTTGGCGGAGCGCTCAGTGGCCGAGATACAACCGGCGTCAACAAGACCGTGAGCGGCCTTCTGAAGCTTATTCAACCAGACCCGGAAGTGCATGTCTCGGATGAAGAATTGGAATGGGCGCTCAGACTTGCCCTTGAGTGTCGAAGGCGAGTCAAAGAGCAGCAAAAGAGGATTGGGGCAGCGGAATTCCGGAACACCCAGTTCAGCTACACGCTCGGTCTCGAAGGCGTTGAGAAATTCGTTTCGACCCCTGAAATCGCGAGTGAGGACAGCATCGGTTCGGACCCACTGCCACCCGGTCAAGTTTGGGCAATCACGCCCGGAACGACCGACGAACATCCGGGGTTATTCCGAATCGAGGTCAATGCCGGACCGGGCTCAGGAGCCAAGATTCTCAATCATCCGATTCCACCGGCGTTCAGAGAAAGCGTTCGATTTGCCGAGCAAAACCTCTACACCGGCAGCAAGAATCTTGTCGGCGACCGTGACCCCAGACACCACGAGTTCTCTATTCAGCTCAGGGCATTCGACGCGGCACGAAGCGGAACAGGCATCGGACTGCCAACGCTACTCGCGCTTTGCAGCGGCCTCCTTGAGAAGAGCCTTAAAGGCGGTCTGATTGCAGTAGGGGCGCTCAATTTGGGAGGCACCATTGACCCGGTTCACAACCCGGTCAGCGTGGCGGAGCTCGCTATCGAAAAGCAAGCGACAATCCTGCTCCTTCCGATATCGGCACGTCGCCAGCTCTTTGAACTTCCCGATGAACTTGCCGCCAAAATCGACATCCAGTTCTACACAGATGTTCGAGACGCGCTGATGAAGGCGTTAGCTGATTAATAAGATTTGAGGTTTGCCAGCCAGTTGAGCGCGGTGGATAGATGCCCAGCCGTGCTCACTAGGTTCATAATTAGCCTCCTAGATATTGCCAAATGAAGCTGAGCGCGTCTTATCAGCGCGAGCCGCGACAAGCCCCCGCTATATTTAGCTGATACGTCACAAAGGATGCCGTCTCATCCTTTGTGAGTCACAATCAACCGTGCCTTGTTACAACGCTTGGAACGATTACCTCACGCCCGAGACACCTGAATATGCTCAGGCTGAAGCAGAAATTCGAGCAAAGCTCAAGGCCATGATCCACATCGTTGATTACTATTACCGTGCATTTGGATATCCTTTACCGCAAATTCCAAACCGAACTGAAATAGACCCGTTCAGGCAGCCCAAGTCAAAGAAAGAGGCAGCAATCCGTGAGATGATATGCCACCACTTTGCCTGTGATGAAGTCCATTTCTGCACCCTTTATGATGTGTGCTCGCTGTTGGACGCTGATTTACCCCAAGAGCGATCTTACTTGGCAGTAATATTGCCTAGTGCGAACCTGATGAGGGCCAACATAGATAAGTTTGCTGATGCTATTGGATCAATGCAATAACACAACCTCCGGACAAGGACCCGATCGCTCGCCAATCTGGAATGGCATCGGTTTCGCGAGGACCTATAACAACCCTACTCGGAATGTTGCATTTAGCCATCCTCCAAATTAAAGTCTAGCGCGTGCGAATACGAATATCGTCTCGAGCTCTAACGGTGCGAGGGAGAGCCTGACTCGGTCTACGAAACCTGAGTTGAGTAATCGCCGCTTCAATTTCGTTCTACTAAAAGTCC
>CAIUHP010000097.1 GCA_903899015.1 uncultured Armatimonadota bacterium
CGTCGCTACCTTCGTATCACTGCTCAAACCCACCTGAAGACCACCCGCAGGGGCTGGAAAATTCAGCGTGACCGTACCAGTAGAGGAAGTGCCTCCCAGAACCGTCACCGGAGACATCTTGATGCTGATGACGTGGATGCTTTCAAGGGCGACGATCACTTGATCGCCACATACGTAAAGCCGGCCATCTACACCGATTGATGGCGGGCCGCTATAGATCGGACTGCCGATATCATAAGTCCAAATGATTGAGCCATTTGACGCGTTGATGGCATACACCAATCCGTCGTCGCAGTTGGAATAGATCACACCGTCCGGGCCAACGGAAGGCGTATAGGAACCAAAGAAGCTAGATCCTCCTGTTTGGCAAGTCCAGCGAGTCGAACCATCCTTTGGACTCAATGCATAAACTTTTCCATCCGCGAGGCAAAGATAGAGCGTTCCATCGGTTCCAATCGCCGGAGAAGAAGTGATATTGACGCCAAATGGAACCGTCCATTTCAATGAGCCGGTCATTCCATCGAAAGCATAGAGCTTGCTGTTTGAAATGTCATAGACCGTGCCATCGTCGGCAAGAACGGGAGGAGCATTGGGAAGAAAACCAAAAGTCTCAGAATGAACGGATTGCCAGATGACTTTCCCGTCAATCGGACTTAAAGCGTAGATGTAGCCAAACCCGGATCCTTCTCCCTGACCAATGTAGACGGTTCCGTCCGAGCCGATGGCGGGTGGAGTGACGTAAACACTACCGTTGGAGTTTTGCTTCGAAAAGGACCATTTCAAAGCACCCGTCTTCGAATCATAGGCTCTGAGACTCGAACCTCCTCCTCCAAAGGGAGGAGTAAAAGACGTTCCTGCATAGACCGTGCCTCTGTCATCTAGGACTGGATTAAAGGCGTTGTAGTGGTATCCAACTTCGGAAGTACTCCACTTATAAGCACCATTGCTTCCGTCTAAGGCAGCGAGAGAACTCGTCCCATTATCACCCTCAAGATAACCGTAAACCGTGCCATCCAATCCTACTACCGGCCACCGAGGTGCTCCCGTAGTAGGAGCGGCCACCGTCCAAAGAACGGAACCTGTATTACCATCGAGTGCGGCCATCCCGTTCTTAGCACCGTAGTTGAAATAGATATTGCCGTTCAGACCAATAACGGGATAGGAGGTTTGCCCCATATTGGTCGACCAAATCTTCCTTGGCAAAACGTGTCCCGCAGCGCTTCGGCTTGTGTTCGCGAGATCGCCATACATTTTCGGCCACCCGGATGGAGCAATTTGAGCTTGCGCAAGCCCGACGAACGCCGATAACATGAAAAGGGTAAGAGCCCTCAGTGAGGTTTGGAATGGCATATGGGCAACTCAATCAATTAAACGGCTAGCTGAAATAAATACCGGGAACAATCGAAAGCGAGGGCTTTCATTTGGACGAGTTCCCTACCATTCCTGTTCCTATTTCGTGATGATTTGTCACGAGTATTCTCATGCTAGAGAGGCAGAACAGATCGGAGAAGTTCGATGGAATGGCAAAGATCGGACTGAATGCCTAATGGAAATTCTGCCCGGTATGGGATCTACAGCTTGCCTAAGTTAAAGGATGCCGCAACGAGTAGTTGGTATCGCGGAATGTCTCCATGAAATGCAACTTGAACCGCTGCGCTATAGGTTGCGTACCGATGAACGGCATACGAGAGTCCGTGCATCATTGTCAGATGATAATCTTGACCTGGCATAGGAGAAAAATAGACAAGCTCATTGGTATATTGCCATCGGCCGCCAGTAATAGGGCTCGTGGTGGATGCAGAAAGCAACACTTGATTGTCGTAGCCCGGTCCATTTCCACGGCTTAGGGCCGTCACTCCTGCATTGAAATCGCTGTGCAGTCCCCATTTGGTGAGATCCCTGCTTGCAAGGACAAACCCGGAGTAGTCCATTCTTCCGGTTCCGATTTGATTGGTGGCAGTGGGAATCTTGACAATAAGCTTTCCCGCAACATCAAATCCCTTTTTTTCCTGAGTGAGGAAAATATAGTGCACACCGGGATAGGTATCACCCATGCCAGTAGTGTGTGAATCCTGACGAACGTAGCCATCGAATCCCAGCAAATATTGGAGCCGGTTATTCAGAGCCGTGTATTTGAACGTAAATGGTGTTCCAAATAGTGAATCTCGTTCGAGGCTCTTCAAAACGCCAGGATCAAATTCAATCCAACCTGGGAATGAGACTTCAGCCGCATCGGTAACGGTTGGGGTGCCACCGGAGACCGCAGGAGGATGCGTATCGGGTGCATCTTGAGCTTGCGGCGGAGGTGGGACAATTTGTGCGGTCGATATGGGTGGATTTACTTTAGCTGGACTCTGGGCAACAGCTTGAATCTTACTAAGTGAAGCACCTGGTCGCCAATCAGGTAATTTCGGCGCAATCGTAAAGAGCCCCCATGGCAGAAAAATCAATTCGCGCCTCCTTTTTGCTTTTGGGCCTGCTCTATTTGAGCCGCTAGTTCCTTTTCCTTTAACGCGTCCGCTGATCTCCCAATCTTCTCCATAACTGTCGCAAGCTTGAGATGGCCCTCTGCCTCCTCGGGAACGAGTTTGACAAGTTGAGTGTAGGCTTTTAGAGCAGCTGGGAAATTCCCCTCTTGGAACTCAAGGTCACCTAACGCGAGGAAAGAGTCATCGTCTGTGTTATCGTGACTTACAGCGGCTTGGATGTATGGACGAGCCTCTTTAAGGTGGCCTTGTTGCAAGGCAATTTCACCCAGAACGGCGTAGGCATGCCATTGATTCTTGTCCAAAGTCAGAGCTGTTTCGGCGTGAGATTTCGCCTCAGCCGTGCGTCCACGCTCGAGAAGCTCTTCAGCATACGTTGTGTTGAGATCGGCACTTTTAGGATCACGAAACACCTCGGCCTCAAGTTGCTGAAATGCTTCCTGCTCTTGTCCCTCGGTACGGGCCACGTGAATCCCGTGCTCAGCTTCCGCAGAATGCGGATTTAACTTGAGAACATCACCAAATTGTTCCAACGCTCTTTGCTTGCGTCCAATCTTGAGATAGGTGTTACCTAAGCCAAGGTGAGCGGCAACACCGGTCGCATTCCAAACAAGTGCTTCTCGGTACCGAGAGATGGCCGCGGTATATTCGTGGCGGGAAAAAGCCCGATCACCCGCATTCACTTGAGCGGTGTAGCCCATCGACCCTCTCTGTCCATGCGCCAACCTAGCCATGAAGCAGGACGACAGAAGTAAGGCGAGGATCGGCGTGTGGATACAGATGTGGCGAATGGATAATCTCGGTTGAATCAGGTTGGCCCCTCGACTATTTTATCGACTCCAATATCCGTTCAACTCAATAATAAGAAAATGGCCAGCAATACGACAAAAGTCAATAGTGTGACGCTAACGAATAGTCAGCAAACCTAACTTCGAATTAGGTACCAAGCCGTTGACATCGCTAAATGGTCTGTGATGCAGACAAGAGCATTGGCACCGCTCGATCGAATTCAGCTTCAAGAGATGGCATACGTTCTGCTGCGGCGGGAACATTTCCTTCTCGACCTAGCATTTCAATATCAGCGGCTACGCTCGCAAGCTTAACAGCCCCCATGGTAGCGCTGGCTCCCTTCAGCTGGTGAGCCGCTCGGTAGACTGCATCCGAATCTTGACTCGTAATAGCTTCTCGAACCTGAGAGACCATGCCTGGTCCTGTCTCAGCAAATTTCTGGGCTATCTTGTGGACCAAGTCTTTGCTTCCACCACAGCGCTCAAGTAACCCTTCGAGATCAATCGTTCCTTCCATGCTCATATCGTTACCCGTAATTGATTTCGGTGAAACCGTACAGAACTTTAACACCGTTGCTAACAAAATTTTGGCGTCTATCGGTTTGGATACGTATCCATCCATTCCGGCATCAAGGCATTTCTGACGATCGCCCTCCATCGCATTAGCCGTTAAGGCAATAATAACAGTATGACGCCCTGTAGTGGCTTCAAATCTCCGAATTGCTTCGGTTGCTTCGAAGCCGTCCATTACAGGCATTTGACAGTCCATGAGAATAAAGTCAAATCGATCCTGTTTGATTTCCTGTACCGCATCCTCTCCATTTTCGGATTGAATAACGGTACATCCCCAACGCTCTAGCATCGACGCTGCTACAGCGCGGTTGATCATATTGTCTTCCGCAATGAGTGCCCTCATGCCGACCAATTGTCGATCGTCTGAGGCGACCTCTTCGACCTCCTTGACGTTTGTAGCTCGGTAAACCGATTCGTGAACGAGTCGTCTTAGGTCGGTGCTTTGGGCCGGCTTAACAAGTGCGCCAGCAAATCCTACTGCTTTCAATTCTTCAAGCGAGGCATATGAACCAAAGGAGGACAATAGAATCATTGGAATCTTGTTCACACGAGGGTCCATCATCACCCTTTTTGCGACTTCAATTCCATCTATGCCAGGCATCTGATGATCGATAATGACCAGGTCCAACTTGCCCTCCGCACCATCGATATTGATGATGCTCAGCGCTTCTTGTCCTGAAACAGCTTCTACGACAACCATTCCCCAAGATTTGAGGAGCTCGCGCAAGACCCAAAGATTGGTTGGATTGTCATCTACTGCAAGGACGCGAAGCCCAGGAAAGTCTTCGGGAATACCTTCATCGTCGATGCTGCCAAGCTCAAATGTGAGATCAAACCAGAAAGTACTTCCCTCTCCAAGGTGGCTCTCGACTCCCATCTTGCCACCCATGATCTCAACAAGATTCTTGGTGATGGAGAGACCTAATCCGGTACCTCCAAAACGCCTTGTTGACGTTCCGTCGACCTGGGTGAAGCTATCAAAAATGGTTTGAAGTTGGTTGTACGGGATTCCGACTCCCGTATCCTTCACAACGAAGTGAGCGGTGACACGATCGCCTTCGTGGGCAATAAGGTCCACTCGGGTTGTCACTTCGCCTTTTTCAGTAAATTTAACGGCGTTCCCAACGAGGTTCGTTAAGATCTGGCGTAGTCGGACCGGATCCGCCAATACGTCGAGTGGCAAACTTGGATCAATGGAGACGGCTAGTTCGAGCCCCTTTTCGTGAGCTCTTGGAGCAAGCAGGCGAGCAACTTCCTCGACAATCATTCGAATATTTACATCAGACGGCGTGACTGTCATT
Organism: uncultured Armatimonadota bacterium; assembly: GCA_903899015.1. Taxonomy (GTDB): domain Bacteria; phylum Armatimonadota; class Fimbriimonadia; order Fimbriimonadales; family Fimbriimonadaceae; genus Fimbriimonas. Next base: position 5,149 of record CAIUHP010000097.1, read on the forward strand.
TTGCCGGCCTCAATCTTCGAAAAATCGAGAATGTCGTTGATAATTGTTAGCAGCGCATCGGCACTTCGCTGGATCGTGCCCGCATAAGCCCTCTGCTCAAGCGTAAGTGGAGTCCCGAGCAGTAATTCGGTCATTCCGATAACGCCATTCATCGGCGTTCGAATTTCATGGCTCATATTCGCCAGGAATTCCGATTTGGCTCGGCTCGCTTCTTCGGCTTGGCCAAGGGCGATTCGCAAGTTCGCGGCAAGCATATCTTGCTCTTTAACCGCGCGGCGTCTCTGATCGTCGGTGCGGTTAAGAAATCCGGCCGCCGAACCGACCAGGGCAGTCATAAAGCCAACGTTCAGGACGACGAAAAGGGAGTCTCCCATTTCCGGGCCGATCAGCCCCATTCGTTGGAGGATAACTCGAATGGCGCCCAATCCAAATGGGAAGGTGATCGCAAGAGGTAATACTCGGCGGGCAAGAATACTCCCCGTTCCTTCTCCGTTGAATAGCCTCATGGCTCCAACATCCGAACGAGCGCCAAGTAATCCAAAACCAAGCAGCACCATGCAAACGACCGTGTGAATCGGCATGGGGATTTGAGTCTGAGCCTGGGTGGTGTTGTAGATCGCCATCGCACCGTAGGCAAACCCAACAAGTGCGATCATCGACACGCAAAGGACGATTACCGAGATCAGCTGCGAAATCTTGACAGCGACTGCCTTCTTTGAACTGAGGAGGAGCAAGACAACTCCGATACCCAGGAGACATGAGGCAGTAAACGAATCCATCGTATTCGCTCGGTAAGGTGCGTCGGCAACGAACCGCCCTGCGAATATCAGTTGGTCAATCCCTATCGGCACGTTAAAGCAGATTGAAATCAACTTGAGGGTGCAAGTCGCAACTGTGACTAAACCAAAAAGGTTGGCTAAGCCGCCTAACTTTGGCAAATCACGGAACGCCTTGATCCGAAAAGCCAATGCCACCAAAATAAGAAGCAGGGCTACCGTTGGATTCATGCGCACGAGCCACTCGATACGAGGATTCGGCTCTGTATCAGAAAGCAGGAATGCCCAAGTTGCAAGAACAACCACCGCACACATCGAAACGAGTGAAGTAACTGAGTTCGTGACGATTCGCGATATTTGACTTCCGCGACTGGCAGCTGCTTTTAGCATGATTCGTGTTTCACCAAAATTAACGGCATCGTTACTCTAGAGGCTGGTTTGTCTTCAATTGAGACAAGCCCAGTGAATTTCAAACGTTTAAACTATCAGTCCCCTCTGACCGAGTTCTTTCCGAGTAGTGTCGATTTGTTGATGCCAAATGGCATCGAGCCCGTAGTCTCTTGCGCCCTGGGCCAACATCTCACGGTCATCCATATAGACAACTTCCTCTTTACGAGCGTTGGAGACTTCGAGGGCTAAGCGGTAGATATCCTCGTAGGGTTTGCGTCTGCCGACGAATGCGGAGACGATGAAGATGTCAATGAATTCACTGAGGTTGAACGTGTCAATTCGATGCTGAGCGATTTCTCGTCCCTCATTGCTCACCGCAACAACTTTCAAATTGTATTTCGACTTTAGATCCTTGACCATTTGGATCATGTCAGGAAACGGTTGCGACTGAGCGAGGATGAACTCCACCAATTCAGCTTGCGGAAAATTGCGTGGTTTGTGAAACACCGCGAATTCTAGGTACTCGCTCAAGCTATTGAAGCCTTGCTCGTAATTAGGAAAAACCGCTTCATGTCGTTGCTGAAGCTCTTTCGGATCGATGCCGAATTTTTCGGCAGCTCGATCTCGAGAATGGTGATCCCACCCATTTGTGAGGAGCACTCCCCCCAAATCCGTAAACAAGAAAGTTGGACGCATGATGACAGGGATGTTATCCCAGGTTCAATCTTGCTCCCCTACCAGGATGATTAACACTCACGTTTTTATGTGACAAGAGTGTTTAAGGGCGGACGAAGCCGCCCTTATTGTTGCTATTTAGTGACGCTCCAATCTTGACTCACGGTGACAGCACCGACGGTCAATTCGAGTTTGTACTTGCCGATTGGGATGTAGGTAGCGCGTTGTGCTTCAAATGGATCAACGAGGGCTTCATCGCCTTTCTTGAGTTTGCGCTTTGTAATCACGATCGGCTTTTGAGACGTTAACTCCAAGTCAAACGAAAGGTTGTTAAATCCTCGAACAGCGTTGAAAGAGGTCTCCTTCACGACCTTACCGTCCTTTGACTTGATTCGAATGACTGCGGCACCAGGTTCTTTGGTCCAAAATGTTCCTGTAACCTTAGGTGGTCGTGGGGGGGCCGTATCCCACTTTTCGCGTCGATCATAGCCCCAAGAGCTAGAGTGCGTCACGTCATCTACGGAATCCAGCTTCAAATCCTTCTTTCGTAGGTCTGGCGTAATACTCAACACTCGATCCAAAGGCAGCACCCAAATGCTGCGCGCGTGAGTGGCAATAACCAGTTCCTTGTCGCGAGCTTGGATCGCTAAGTCATGTACGGGAGTGTTCGGTAAGCCACCTTTGAGTATTTCCCACTTTTGACCACCGTCGAACGAGATGTAGACTCCCATATCGGTACCCACATACAGAACACCGCTTTCATTAGGATCTTCCCGAACGACATTGATGGTTTCGTTTGGCAGATTGCCAACGATCGACTTCCAGGTTTTGCCTTGATCGGTCGATTTCCATAGGTAAGGCGCAAAGTCGTCCTCTCGATAGCCAGATTGTGAGACGTAGACCGTATTCTCATCCCATTTACTCGCTACAACGCGAGAGACCCACTTATCAGGCGCGGGAGTTAGAATCTTTGTCCACTGATAACCGCCATCAGGAGTTACCTGAACATTTCCATCATCACAGCCAACGTAGATCAGACCAAAACGTAGAGGGCTTTCGCTTACATCCTTGATCGTGGAGAAAGGCACATTGCCGTTCGGAATATTCTTGGTCAGATCCGGGGAAATGGGTTTAAAATGCCGGCCCTGATCGAACGATCTGTACAACCTTTGAGCACCAACATAAATAATATCGGAATCATGGGTTGAAATCAGGATCGGTGAGATCCAATTGAATCTCATTGCGGGATCGCCTTTTGGAGCAGAAGGTCGAGCGCTGTTTTGCTCGTTTGTTACTTGGTTGATTCCGGTGTGCTCACCGAACTGTGACGCGACGTAAACGAAGTCTCCGTCTTTCCTTGGATCAACGGCAACTGCGCTTCCGTCACCGCCCCCAATAGCCTTCCATTGGTTGACATCGCTCACCCCGGGACGATAGGAGCTTGGTCCCTTGAGCGTTCCGTTATCTTGCAAGCCGGTGTAGATGTTGTACGGGACTTTGTTATCGAGGGCAAGAGTGGTTGCTTGGCCCACCGCAAGGTTGTTAAGGTGCTTAATCGTTGCCCCACCGTCGTAGGAGAGATATAGCCCACCATCGTTACCCACCCACACTTTTCTTGGGTCTCGCGGGTCGTTCCATACTGCGTGATAATCCACGTGAGCCCGCTGGAAAACGGATGTCCAATTTTTGCCACCGTCCTTTGAATGAAGCAAAGGAAGCCCCATAACGTAAACGTCATTGGCATCGCTTGGGTTGACAGATACTTTGCCCCAGTAGTAGCCGCCAAATGGGCCGAATTGACCGTGGTCGGTTCGGTACCAAGACTTTCCAGAGTTGTCGGTACGATAAAGTTCTGCGCCGACTTGAGTGCCAAATAGATTTGGAGATTTCTTGGCGAACCGGGCAATTAACTGAGCGACCGTGAGTTTCTTGTCTTTAATCTGTTTGAGGACGTCATCCGTGTTGATTTCAGGCTCGAAACCGCGCATGAAAGTTTGGAGCTTCGACTTATCAACTTCTTGAATCGTATCATCGTCTAGGAGCGAGAACCTTCGAGGAGTCAAACGTCCAGTGGGTACTTTCTCGTCGGCGTCCGCCCAATCTTCATCTTCGGCCTGGTTGTCTACAAAGGCGTAAACCGTCTCGGGATGGGATGCGCAAATGGAAAGACCAATTCTGCCCGCAGGGTCACCGCTCGGAATAGTTGGCATCTTCGCCCAAGTCTTCCCACCATTCACTGACTTATAAACGGCGCTTCCTGGACCACTTTCCACGAAGTCCCACGATTTTCGGTCTCGCTGCCAAAGGCTCGCATAGATAGTATCGGGATTCTTTGGATCCATTGCCATATCGACGGCCCCAGTGAACTCGTCTTTCTTTAAAACCAGATCCCACGTCTTACCGCCATCAACGGTTTTATAGACTCCTCGTTCCGCGTTCTGTGAGTAAAGATGACCTAGAGCAGCGACGTAAACGATCTTGTCGTTCTTCGGATTGATGAGGATTTTGCCGATATGATGGCTTTCAGGGAGGCCCATCCAAGTCCATGTTTTGCCTGAATCGATGCTCTTAAAAACGCCCGTTCCCGCGTAACTGGTTCTCTGACTGTTCTCCTCTCCCGTTCCAACCCAAATCGTCTTGCCGTCGTTGCTAACCGCTACCGCTCCGATTCCAAAGGCACTTTGATTACCAAAAAGCGACGTCCAACTTTGTCCATCATCATCCGTCCGATAGAGACCACCGGTGGCGAAGGCCACATATACTTTGCTTGGATCGCCCAAAGGAGCGACAATGACGTTCACGCGTCCGCTTTGAACCTCGGGGCCAACACTTCTCCAAGGAATACCGTTAAAAGGGCTGTCCGATTCTAGTTGAAGATGCTGTTTGTAGCCTTTCAGCCATTCGTCGGCAGACATTCCCCTGACTATTTTCGGATGGAATGTTCGACGTTGCTCATCCTTAGTGACGCGTTTTGAAGGAGCATCTTGACCTTCGTCAGGGTCCACTTGTGCAAAAGCATTTGATGCCAGGCTTGCGAACGATACGAGCAACAACCAATGGTAAGAACGCATTAAGAGACGTTCTACCTTGGAGGATGCCCCGATAAGCCTAGAAAATTATGAGATACGAGTTAAATCAACCGCTTCGGGCGGATTCCTTGACCAAAGCTTACGCTTGGGGGCTTATTGCTAATTCGAGAATTCGAAGCTGTCGTTCAATTTGTTCTTCTAAATTGACTGAAGTCGATTGCGATTCAGTACCCGCTTCTTCAAAAGCCTGGGTTGGAGTCTTACTCGTGGCAACTATCGGTTGAAGCACTTGCATTGCATCGTTTCCCATGATGTTTGTTAAGACGGTGAAACCCCTTAAAGGGGTGCAACTCCTCATTAGTCCGTTTCATTCACGCTCGCTGAATCGTTCGATCACGATCTGAAAGGAGGCGAACCGCGATTATCGCAACAAAGGCGGTGGCTAGAAGAATTCCGGAAAGCAGAACAGCTTTATCGAGGTCCGATTCAAAACCCAAGTAGATTGCGATCGGCATGGTTTGAGTCTTTCCGACCAAATTTCCAGCGAAAAGAATGGTCGCGCCAAATTCTCCTAGCGCCCGAGCCCAACTTGTAATCGCTCCACTTGCCAGGGCACGGACACAGACTGGCAACGTTATTCTTGCAAATAATGCAATGGGCGAAGCTCCATCAAGCGCGGCGGATTCTTCGATATCTGGGCTAACGTTCTGGAAAGTGTTGATCCCCACTCGGATGTAGAAGGGGCTCGCAACAAAAGTTTGCGCCATTACGACCGCGGTTGTCGTGAAGGCAAAGTGAGTCGCCAAGACACCGTGCCTGCCAAAAGCCAAAAGGAGTCCGATACCAGCGGCAGCGGGAGGCAAAACGAGCGGTAAGTCGATCAGAACACTTACCAAACCGCGGAGCGGAAACCGAAACCTCGCAATCGCAAACGCTAGCGGCGTTCCTAGAAGTAACACTGCAACAAGGCTTGCCAGTGAAGTTGTGAAGCTAAGTTTGATCGCCTGTAGTAACTCAGAAGTTATCGAAGTGTTCGCACCAAACGCTCCCACTACAAGTGCATAGATGGGAACGACTAGAAAGACGAGGAGCGGTAAGCCATAGATTAGCCATACCCACCACCTCCCAACTATTTTTCCCATTGATTACCTTATCGTTACCTTTCGAAGCCATTGAACCCAAGTTTTAGGAGAAAGTTGTGGGAAGATGGCCTGAAAGTTTCCATCTCGAGATGGAACGATATAAAAGTATTTGCTTCGTAAACCGCTAATTTTCAATTCGACCGAATAATCATCCGCACCGGTTAAGGTTATCACGGCCCCTTTTTGCCGCAACCAACTTCGAACATCGTAGCCTAAATACGACTTGGTCGACTGGTGATCTTTTGCAGTAAATCTGGTGATAACCATCGTGCCCGCCCCAAACGGAACTTCTTGGTGGTTGATTTCTAGCACGGGAGGATGGGATGGGACCAGGGGCGAACCGAATCCGAAACGAACAAACGTCTTTTGACTCTTTTCATTGAACAGGAATTTTTGGAAGTCTTTGCCGATTTTTCCAAAGGTAACCGACGGATAGCGAGCCAACACTTGGAACGCATTAGGGATCGGTATGGCTCGTACTTTGCCTCTCGCAGCAAGAACGTCGGTCATATAGACAATCCCGCCATCTGCCTCGCCAAGTTCTACTTTGGCAAGTACGGACCGAACGTCTTGCTCGCGAGAAACGATATGCTGACTCATTCGGGCTCGCCACATCTTGCCTAACCGCCTCTCGGCAGAATCGAACATTGCGAGTGTGTAATTCCCAACTGGAACCGCCTTGTCCGCGATCACAAGGTGTTCCAGGCTATCAATATTCTCGAATCGGTGTATTCGACGATCGTCAGAAGGAACAACGAGAACTAATGAATTCGTTGCAAAAGTCCTTTGTGACCCTGGATTCATCGAAAGCCCTTTCAGCGGCTCGCGGCCAGCGCTTAGGAATACGTCAACGTTTGCTCCGTGTCGAATTTGAGCGGCTAGTTGTTGGGAGCCACCGAAATTGATCGAAACACTCGTTCCGGGATGGGCGAATTCAAACTGTCGAGCAATTTCGGTGAGAGATTCCTTAAGCGAAGCGGCCGCAAAGACGGTATAGGTCTGCGCTTGAACACAGTGGCCCCCTGCTAGCGCAAGGAAGAATGCGACGCAACGTTTTGTTCTCACATGCAAACTGTACTTGATCATATATAGTAGACAGATATATACTATTTCTCATGGCCATTTCCAATGAAGAATTCGTTGTCTCAATCGAGAAATCGCGTGCCTTCTTCCTCCGACATTTAAACGGTATCAGCTTGGATCAAATTGACTGGAAGCCCTATGCAGGATGCAAGAACATCATTGAAACATTGCAGCACTTGATTATCGATGATCGAATGGCATTGGAATCGATGCAGACCATGAGCGAACCGAGATATGCCAATTGCATTGTCACCGAAAAAGATTTCGACACTTTGCTTGAACTCCTTGCCGAATCTCACCGGAACTTGACCACTTACCTGCGCGATCGGTTTAGCAATGCTCCCCTTGAGACACCGGGATGTGCGTGGGGAGCAATTATGCCTGCCCCACTGGCATTGGCATACCTTTGCTCAGAAGATCACTATCATGCCGGCCAGGTGGCATACATCCGCATGGCAACCCATCCGGATTGGGATTACTACGAATCCATTTATGGAATGGAAGAGTAAGCCGAGCGCTTGAAAGTAATCGTAGTAACGGATATCACTTCTTCGATCACGTCGTCCGAGTTGTTATAATCAGTAGAACAATGTCTATCGTCCAATTTGATCAAGCATTAGTCCTTTCGAAGGATTTTGAGCCGAAGGGCGACCAGGCAACTGCGATTGCAGGCTTAGTTGAAGGATTGGAATCAGGCTATCGATTCCAAACCTTGCTCGGCGCGACCGGAACTGGAAAGACGTTTACGATGGCGAGCGTCATCATGGAGACGCAACGTCCTGCGCTCATCCTTGCCCACAATAAAACACTCGCTGCCCAGCTCTGCCAAGAATTTCGAGCCTTCTTTCCTGAGAATTCGGTTCAGTATTTCATCAGCTATTACGATTACTACCAGCCGGAAGCTTACGTTCCTGGAGCAGACCTTTACATCGAGAAGGACTCTTCCACCAATGAAGAAATCGAAAGGCTAAGGCACGCAGCGACCCACGCACTTCTTGAGCGTCGAGACATTATCGTAGTCGCTTCCGTGTCCTGCATCTACGGTTTGGGTTCGCCCAGTGAATATGCCGAAGCGGTCGTGACTTTTGAAACTGGTGGCACTTTTGATCTTGATGAAGCCCTGAAAAAGCTTGTCGGTATGCAATTCACGCGAAATGAAATGGTGCTTGATCGGGGCACTTTTCGCGTGCGCGGAGACACGCTCGAAATCCAGCCCAAAGACGAAGAAATCGTAACCCGAGTCGAATTCTTTGGCGACACGGTCGAGCGGATTCGATTATTTGATCCACTAACGGGTGAGGTCCTCGACGAGCCAACCAAGGTTTCGGTGTTCCCGGCTACTCACTACGTCACTCCATGGGAGCGACTTGATGACGTCATCGAGCAAATCAAGGCAGAGATGGAGGCCCAGTGCGCGATGTTTGTGGGTCAAGGCAAACTGCTAGAGGCTCAAAGACTGCGCCAAAGAGTCGACTTTGACATCGAAATGATGAAGGAGGTCGGCTACTGTAACGGTATCGAGAATTACTCGCGTTACTTTGACGGGCGAGCACCTGGAACGGCGCCTTACACGCTTCTTGACTTCCTTCCAAGCAACACGATCGTTTTCATTGACGAGAGCCACCAGACACTCCCCCAAGTGCGGGCAATGTACAACGGCGACAAACAGCGAAAATCTGTACTCGTGGACTATGGGTTCCGTTTACCGAGCGCGTTAGACAATCGCCCTCTTAAATTTGAAGAGTTTCTAGAGCGTGTGCCCCAAGTTGTGTACGTGAGCGCGACTCCCGGACCCTTTGAAAAAGAGACTGAAAGCCAAGTCTGCGAGCAAATAATTCGCCCAACTTACGTTGTTGACCCCGAAATCGATATTCGACCCACGAAGGGGCAAATTGACGACTTAATCGGTGAAATTCAAAATCGAGTCAAGCTTGGCCAACGAACCCTTGTCACCACGTTGACCAAGAAGATGTCCGAAGATCTAACAGGATATCTTCAGGATCTTGGAGTTAAAGTTCAATACATCCACTCTAACGTCCACTCACTCGATCGACCAGAAATCTTGCGTGACCTCAGACTTGGCGTCTATGACGTGATTGTCGGAGTCAACCTCCTTAGGGAAGGTCTCGACCTGCCCGAGGTGACGCTGGTGGCGATTCTAGACGCGGACAAAGAAGGATTTCTTCGCTCCGAGACGTCTCTTATTCAGACGATTGGACGTGCGGCAAGAAACGTGAACGGCCGAGTGATCATGTATGCCGATCACATCACTGGCTCCATGCAGCGAGCTTTGGATGAAACCAACCGCCGACGCGAGACTCAACGAAAATACAATTTGGAGCACGGAACGTCCCCAACTACAATCAACAAAGTCATTCGAGAGACCGTGCGCTCCTATGAAGCAGTCGCGGAGGTCGTTTCCCAATACAGCGCCGACGTAAGAAGTAAGCTCGGCGAAGACGGTGCTCCGATTCGAATCGAGGACATTCCGATCCTGATCAACAACCTTGAAAAGGACATGAAGGATCTTGCTAAGGCAATGGAATTTGAAAAAGCAGCCAATATCCGCGACGAAATTCAAGCTCTTCGGGGGCTGCTCGGCACAAGCGACGGAAAGCTTGGCTCTGGAAAGAGAAAACTGAAGAGATACGCGGGCGGACGTTCATAAAGAAAAACGGCCCGTCTGACTTCAAAGAGTACAGACGGGCCAATTTCTTTTCCGATTATCTGTGGGAGGAAGCCGCTGACTTGGGTCCGCGTCGAGGTCCACCCTGGTGGGGACGATTGTTGTGGGTCGCTGGGCGGCCGTTGTGTCGATTAGCACCTTGTGGGCGACCACCGAAGGATGGCCGACCGTGATGAGCCAATCTTTCCATCGGCAACTCACTGTCCTTTGAAACAGGAATCTCGATCTTAATGAGTCGCTCAATATCTCGAACGTCTCTCATCTGGTCGGGAGTTACCATCGTGATGGCATGACCCGTTTCTCCGGCTCGACCGGTTCGGCCGATGCGGTGTACGTAGTCATCAGGATTGTCAGGAAGATCGAAGTTGATAACCAGCGAAATCTGTTTGACGTCAATGCCGCGAGCAGCAATGTCGGTTGCAACCAGGACGCGATAATCGCCTCGTTTGAATCCGTCCAACGCGTTTCTTCGCTGAGCAAGAGTTCTGTCTGCATGAAGTTCCGCGGTCGGATGGCCCATTAGTTGAACGTGGCGGGCAACCTTTCGAGCACCATGCCGAGTTCTTGTAAAGACCAAGACACTTCCCTTGTTATCGTAAAGAAGCTTGGCAAGCAAGTCGCCTTTGTTTTCGTGGCGAACCACGTAAAGTTCCTGCGAAACGAGTTCCGCAGTTACTCCGGCTCGGTCGACTTCGACCCGTACCGGATCGTTCATGTACGACTTGGCAATTTCCGTGATCTCAGTTGGCATGGTTGCCGAGAACAACATTGTCTGTCGCTCTTTTGGAACTTGACCAAGGATTTCTCTGATGATCGGAGCAAAGCCCATGTCAAGCATGCGATCGGCTTCGTCCAGAACAACGATGCAAACGTTCTTCAATGTCAACGTTCGCTGAGCAAGGTGATCCTTCAACCGACCAGGCGTCGCGATGATCGCATTTGGTCGAGCCCTTAACTGACTGATTTGGCGCCCCATTGGAGCTCCACCGATTAAGACCGCTGTTCGAAAACCGAGAGGCCGTCCTACCTTCTGAAATACTTCGTCAATTTGAATCGCCAGCTCTCGGGTCGGTGCGATGATGAGAGCAATTCCCTGGAGCGTTCGAAGTCGCTCAAGGATTGGGAGCCCAAATGCTAAAGTTTTTCCAGTTCCGGTTTGGGCAATACCGGTTAGGTCTCGCCCCTCTAGGGCGAATGGAATCGACTGCTCCTGAATCGGAGTAGGCGTCACGAACTCAAGTCGGTCTAGAACCTCCAAGAGAGCGGGAGAAAGGGACAAGCTCTTGAAGCCGGTCGTAATCGTTTGTTGGGTATCGGGCATAAGTTTCGGACTCTCGTCTCGGAAAAAGACTTGAGGTCACCTATTATGACGTTTTTTTCAAATTCCCCGTTAGCAGAAAATGAATTCACTCTTGTCAAGTAACATGAGTCCCTAAGACTAAATCCAATTTATCCTCACTTTTTGGGATGGCTTTCGAAGAAATTCCATGCTAGCTCCGCCGCACGCACCCCGGTTTTGTTCTCGATACCAAAGCGAGTCAGTCCTCCAGGCCAATCGTGTCCTCCGTTTAAAATCTCAACAAGTTCTACTTCGGTTCCATTTTTGCCACCTGCAAAGTGGTGCGTGATCACATTTCCATTTACGGATCGGATCTCGGTAGGTTGAGGCAGACACGCATCGCACTTGGCCCAAAATTTGGCTGAGTCCATCGCTCCTACTCCGTGAAGCAACGCCTGGGAGTGCGAATCAAATTGGACCATCGAGTCCATGACTCCATGAATAAGCAGAACAGAGATGGGAGCAGCGGGTGCTGGGATCTCTTTAACAGCCCCGTCTCCGTCCGGAATCCCAATGGTTCCCGCAACACAGGCTACCGCCGCGAACTTTGTCGGCATCTTGGCAGCTAGTAAGTGAGCCATAAAGGCTCCATTTGAATGACCGGCGACGTAAATCCGATTCGAATCAACTCCGACCTCTGTTTTGATTTTTTCGATCAGTCTGTCGACAAAGGCGACATCGTCTACATCGGTTCCGGTTAAGTTGAAAAACCCTGCATTCCAGCCATGAAAGCCGTCTGACCCTAAACCGTCCGGGCTGACTAGAATGAATCCTTTCGATTCAGATAGAGAAGCCAGCCCCGACGAGGATTCGAAGTTTGCGGCAGTTCCTGAGAGCCCATGAAGTCCCACAACCAACGGTAATGGCTTTAAAGCGTCGTAAGGGTGGGGCACTCTCAGAATATAGGTGCGGGTGTGACCTCCAATCACGATTTGCTCGTTGTATTGTCCGGGAGCTTTCGCGGGAAGTTTGGTTACAGTTGATGGAACTTGTTGCGAACAGCCCAGAGAGAGCATCCCTAACAAGACAGAAGCAATACAGAATCTCCTCAAATTCACGCTTCATCCTACGCCGGCTCGATCGTTCGATGCTACACCGTTCCATCCCAATTGGATGGAATCAGCGCGATCGGTCATAAGTTCTCACTTGTTTTCCCACAGAAAGAGTTCAGCAGGTTGCGAGATGTTTTGGGTAATATCTCCATTCGCGTGCCATCGGCGAAGCTTCCCTCTCGCATCTGGCACCCAAGAGAGAGTTTCCATGGCAAAGAGAATTACACACAACATCAAGTTGAACATCCCGGCGGGTAAGGGAACGCCGGCTCCTCCGGTTGGTCCTGCCCTTGGTCAAGCCGGCATCAACATGATGGAGTTCCTAAAGAAGTTCAACGAGCAAACCGCTCCTCAGCTTGGATTCGTGATGCCCGTCGAGATCACTGTTTTCGAGGACCGATCTTACACGTTTAAGATCAAGCAACCTCTTACAACAGATCTTATCAAGCGAGCAGCCGGAATCACCCGAGGCGCAGCAAACCCCAAGACTGACAAAGCTGGCGTTTTGACGAAGGACCAACTTCGTGACGTAGCTAAGCTCAAGATGGCTGACCTTAACACCAACGATGAAGAGATGGCTATGCGAATTGTCGCAGGCGCCGCTCGATCGATGGGCGTTCGCGTCGAAGCCTAAGTCAACGACGGATCGATTCGACCCACTGGTTTTCCAGTGGGTCGTTTTCATTTGCGGTTAGTTTTTGCGCTTCTTTGTGATAATTGAACAACAATCATTGGGTTCTCAGCATTTTTAGTTACACTAGAAACCTGTACAAACCACTAGGGTGGATCACCCGAAAAACGACGATTCAAAAGAATCGTAAAACGAGTGAAACGGTCGACGCTGACTGGAGTCAAATCTATTAGGATCCTGTCAGGAATCATGACGAAAAAGTTCTCATCAATAATCTGCTGCCTTGTACTAGGCTTTGCTTCTGCGCTTTCCTTTGCGTCAGAAGATGTGTCTGATGCGGGTGCAAGATCGGAAGCCCAAAGTGCGGCGGATACTATTCGTGATTTTGCGAGTAGTGATGGCGCTTTTCTGGCTGATGGTCTTTTGAAGAAGACTTTTCAGAAGGATAATTTGGCGAGTTTGCTTCAGTATCCAACCAATACGATCGTGGTTCTGAGCCTCACCGGTACGCAGATTCGTTCTGCATTCGAACGCTCTGTTTCCATCTTTCCTGAGCCAAGCGAGATTTTCCTTCAAATATCTGGGTTTGAAGTAACGTTTAAGAAAACGGGAACGCCTAATAACCGTATCGTCAGTATCAACGTAAACGGCTCAAAACTCGAAGAGGCTAAGAGCTATACCATCGCAATGCCATCTTCGCTTGCTCACGGCGGACTTGGCTACTTCAAAATATGGGAAACCGCGAAGACCGTCAAAACATTCGACAAGACAACCATCGAGCAAGTACTCAAAGGCAAAAAGGCCTCCGATACTTCCTCTCGCTGGTCACCTGTAGCCTAGCCGTTTGCGCTGCATACGGATATCCACAAAAGCCAGCAGCGACCGAGGAAAAGACTTTCCGTCAGGATCGAGCCTGGTCCGACCTGATTAAGCAATGCGCTTTCGGTCCCCGAAAACCAGGCACTCAGGCGCACATCAACTGCCGAGACTACATCGAAGCGGAAATGAAAAAGACGTGTGATAACGTTCGATTTCAGCCATTCACCCATACTTGGTCAACCACTGGGAAGCCAATTAAGATGTGGAACATTGTTGGCGAGCAGAATTATAAGAACGCTAAGGTGCGCGTTGTTCTGATTGCTCACTGGGACACCCGTCCCACCGCAGATGAAGAGCGAGATGCCGACAAGAAGGTTCAGCCGATACCGGGTGCCAACGACGGAGCCAGCGGAGTCGCCGTGCTTCTGGAACTTGCAAGGGTTCTCAAAGACCGTTTGCCAGCGGAAGTTGGCATTCAGTATTTGATGGTTGATGGCGAAGATCTTGGTCCTGGCGAAGACGAAATGTATCTTGGAGCGATTGAGTACGTCAAAACGATGGCTACACAGCCCAAGGCAAACTATGGCATTTTGCTTGACATGATTGGCCAGAAGGATCTTGCGGTGCCGAAGGAAATCAACAGCATTCGCTATGCCAACGGTGTCCTATCGGCCCTGTACGAGCATGCCGCCCGGATAGGTTTGTCGCAAGCCTTCCCAAGTATCACTGGCGAAGACATCGACGACGATCACCTTCCACTCATCAAGGCAGGTCTCCCCACAATCGACCTCATCGAATTTTCGGGATACATGCCTTACTGGCATAAATTGAGCGACACGCCCGATAAGTGCTCGGCCGAATCCCTCGGAAAGGTTGGAATGCTTCTGCAAACATGGTTCCAAAAGAAACCAACCTTCATGCTCGGTGATTAAGCCTCTTCCGGAGTTAACATCCGGAATCGATTGTCCCTGAGGTTGCTTCTCTCCAGAAGAATGGCTTCAGGGACTAGCCCGTTGAGCAACTCGCCCGAGTGATCTTCTCCCTCGGGGTCGACGACCTTTATCCAAAGTGCTTTCAATGCTTCAAACGCTTCGTCAATCGACATTTTCGCAATTCTCGTCAGCGTATCGTTAACCTCGCTAGAAGCTTCGCGCTTCCCACTCGCTACCGATTGCATGCGGGAGGTTGAGTAGTCACCATCGTAGTCGAGCACATAGTACAAATCCTCAGCGGGAACGTTGCCGACCTCAGCAAAGAGAGAACGCGCCACAACCGGTGCGGCTGAAAAATCAGAGAAGGCGGTCTTTAGAGGCGCACTCATAGCGACCACGACTCTCTGGATGTTCACATCTTCCTCACTTCGATTGAAGGCTTCTTTACTCGCAAACTCGAGAGCCGCCATACGAATCGCTTCAACATCAGATTGCTGGCCCACGCCGGCATATACGATCCGATCGTAGATTTCAAAAATCTTTCGAGCTTGGCGCCGAAACGTGAAAACTACGATCCCCTCGTCTAGTGAAACCGCGAGAACCGGCGAACCTTGAGCGAGCTTTGCTTCGATATATTGGGCACGATTGCCGATTCCTTCTTGCCAGTCGTACGGAGTAAACACAACCATTTATACTCCGATACCGTGAAGTCGTCGGCGAAACTGTGAAAAGAAATATTGTCGAACTTACGACTTCCGGCGTAGTCTAAAGAGAAGATGAGCCTGCCTGCCCCTTCGTCACGCGATGCCCATCGCCCGTCTTGGTCGTTTCGCCTCATCACGATTGCCGGCATCCCAATTCGGATTCACTTCACTTTCCTATTGTTCCTTGCGTGGGTCTCTGCTAGTGGCTCGTCCAAAGACAGCTATGCACTCGTCACATTCGTAATCTCGATCTTCGTTTGTGTGCTTCTTCATGAGTTAGGCCACGCGCTCGTTGCCAAACATCATGGTGTGATCACGCGAGATATCACCCTTTATCCGATTGGCGGAGTTGCGATGCTGGACAACCGGCCGAACCCCAAGCAGGAGTTCTGGATCTCGCTAGCGGGACCGGCTGTGAATCTCGTTCTTGCTGTTATTATTGGGGCTGCAATTTTTGTATTGGAATCGGGATTTGGCCGGCTTTTGGGCGATCTCCAGAAAGCAAGTCTTTTGGATGCCCTGCTGATCGCCAATCTCACCCTCGCTATTTTTAACATGATTCCTGCTTTCCCAATGGATGGCGGTCGGGTGCTCAGGGCAGCACTCGCACAGAAATTGCCAGAAGCACGAGCGACCCAAATCGCGGGGGGAATTGGACAAGGCCTCGCCATCCTTTTGGGACTTGCCGGAGTGTTCACCCATGGCTACATCTTGATGCTCATTGCCTTCTTCGTTTTCTTGGGTGCATCGCAAGAAGTGACTTCCACCGTCACCCGTTCATTCCTGCACGGCCACGTGGTTGCCGATGCGATGCTGACCAATTTTCAGACAATTAGAACCGGAGATTCTCTCGAACGAGCGGCGAACATGCTGCTTGATGGTTCACAAAATGATTTCCCTGTCATGAACGGCGATGAAGTTCTCGGCATTCTCCTCAAAAACAGTATCGTAAGAGGGTTGGCCGAGGAAGGTCCCACCACCTACGTGGCATCTCGAATGCAGCGAGACTACAAGTACACCAGTCGGGAAGCACCCCTCGAGTTGGCCTTTGAAATGTTTCCGCAGGCAGACCCGTCCCCCATCCTGGTCATGGATAACGAAAAGCTTGTCGGAATGCTCACCATCGAGAACTTAAGCGAATTTGTCATGCTTGAGCACGCTAAATCCCAGAATTCTCTCCAGCATCGGTAACGTGTGCAAGGATCGATCCAAGGTTCGTAACGTCGTTCTGAATTCGATTCACTTGAATAGGCCAAGAGAAGGGTGTTGACATCGGCAACACTTATGGAGGAAGTCTTTTCATCGAGCGACATGATGTCGCTGGCATTTGGACTATGCCCCCAGATTCCGAGGGCATGGCCAAATTCGTGCATAGCGACTCGCCTGAGCTTAAAGTCCGAGACGTTGTCTCCAAATCGATCTTTGGTTGAGAGTTGAATGAGCGCGTACGGTCCGAACTCGGACGTAAAACCCTCATATCCATTGGTCTGCTTGAGCGTTCCAAACCGAATAATGACGTCTGCCCCTTTGGCTTCGGAGGCTGCTTCGCAAGTCAATGTAACGCCTCCCTGGGGCACATTCTTGGTCGCCTCAGTCCAGGCTTGACAAGCTTCTTTTACGATTTCATAAGAGTGCTCGCTGAAATAGAGCCCATCATTTATCATCACCACTTTAAGCGGAAAATGGTGTCGCGTGGGAACTAAACGAGGGGCGAAGTGTGAGCCAAGATACGGTGTGAGCATACGGTTCGCAAAGTTCGGCTCCAGCCCATCACCATCCGCTGTCACGACTGCCGTAAAACCGAAAACCACAAAAGCCATGCCTGCTCGAATTGCCCAAGATCCTGCACTCTTAATCACACTCTTTAGTCGGCCCCTATCGTTATAAAGTTGTGAAGATTAAATGAAGATTCGCTATATACGCTGAAAGCTTTGGGGCAGTTCAAATTGCGATGATCGCTCATTGCTGACCGACACCGGAAATTTGAATTCATCGCATGAACTGGTTCCTGTAAAATGGCATCATGCGCCGAACATTGGCACTGCTGCTCCTCGTCACTTCCCAGATGGCGTTAGCAGAAAAGTGGGGAGCAGTTGTCATTCGCCCGGCAAGCTGCTCGCTCAAATTTCCTGGACCCATGATCGAGACTTCTCGGCAGCAACGCTCCCAGAACTTGGTGATTCAATATTCGATGTATGTTGGAAAAGGATTGTCGACGAATTGCGCCCTTACGGTCGCGAAGTTACCTAAGGTAACTCCAAGCGTTGTCGATCGATTTGTAGCCGCAACGGAGGAAGGGTTTATCCGGGCTGCTCATGGCCTTCCTGTCTCCGATGGACAGAAGAACGTCGATGGTATTGCTGGGCGATATATCGTGGTGAGCGTAAACGAAAGATCGATGGGCTTTTGGATCACGAAGCTCGGAACGAAGGTTTACGTCTTGTCGATATCATCAAATTCGACCGATTTCAAGAGCAACGAACTGGAGTTCTTTAAGAGCTTCAACATCCTCGATTCGATGCTTACCGAATCTACTGGATAAGCGCGGTGCCCTTTGCCGCAAAAGGTAGCTTCTCAATGTCTGGTGCGCCCTTTTGAACTAGGCCGACGTTTGGAACAAGCCGAATGTTAATGGGAACAACTTGCCCTTTAGTCAAAGGGCGAGCAACCCACCTTGGAGCAATCATCAAGTGGGCATGCGTCGTACCATCAAATTCAATCGCTTGATCAAGCCAGACCAAGTGCCATCCACCGGGAGTGTCGGCGATTTCAAAACTCTGGATAATCTCTCCTTCCACCGGTAGACATTCACAGATCGCTTCCCCATCGTCTCCTGGCCCAATGTGGACAATGGCATCTACGAAGCTAGTCGATGATGCAAACTTCGAGTTTACTGGGGCTCGATTAAACAGTGGCATGAGGTTTCCGATTTGATCTTAGGTGGCCAATGAGCAAGGCGATATCACTGGGACGAACGCCTGGAATACGAGAAGCTTGGCCAACTGTAGTTGGCCGAATTCGGGTCATCTTCTCTTTGCTTTCATAACTCAAACCGCTCATCGCCATGAAACTAAACTCTGCGGGGATCCTAAGGGATTCAAGGCGTTTCGATTGGTCGGCGAGTTTCTCCTGCTTTTGAATGTAGCCGTCATAGGAACCTGCGAGTTCAAGTTGCTCTCGAACGGACGGATCGGACGAAAGATGAATATTCAAGTCACAGAGCGCAGCCAGCTTTAGCATTTGATTCAGGTTCATTTCAGGACGCTTCAGAAGATCAAATAGGGAGAGCTTGCCTGGCACTTCTGCCGTCCCAAAGGCAGTGAGAATTTCGTTATGGAGCGGATAGAGATAGGTGTTCTCCATCGCAATCCGCCCAAGGTTGATCTTCTCCACTTTTGAGCTGAACCGTTGCCATCGCTCATCAGAGCAGAGACCCACGAGTTTAGCGATCGGAGTAAGACGCTGATCGGCATTATCATGTCGCAATAAAAGCCGATGCTCAGCACGAGCGGTCAGCATGCGGTAGGGGTCTTCCACGCCTTTTGTAACGAGGTCGTCAATCATTACTCCAATAAAGCTATTGCCCCGTGGAAAATCAATCGGATCTTCGTTGAGTGCCCACTGGGCCGCATTGATTCCCGCAACAATTCCCTGACCGGCAGCTTCTTCGTACCCACTCGTGCCGTTAAGTTGTCCAGCAAGGAAAAGGCCACCCAGAAGTTTTGACATGAGGTGGGATGTCAACTGTAGAGGATCCGCCATGTCGTACTCGACCGCATAGCCGGGCCGAAGCATCTCAACATTTTCTAGACCTGAAATCGTCTTCAACAGTCGAATTTGAACTTCTGCTGGCAAGCTAGTCGACACGCCTTGAACGTAGACCGATTCAGTCGACCACTCTTCCTGTTCTAAAAAGATCGGGTGGTTATCTTTATCGGCAAATCGAACAATCTTGTCTTCAATACTGGGACAGTAGCGGGGACCAATTCCTTCGATCTGCCCGGAATACATCGCACTTAGGTGGAGATTCTCCTGGATCAACTCGTGGGTATTCGCATTGGTCTTTGTCTGCCAACACGGCAATAAGTCGTATTTGGGAAAAGTACGATCGTGGATGAAGCTGACCGGGCCAGCTTCAGGCTCACTTTCCATCGGCGGAGTCTTCGAGAAATCAATCGTAGAAAGCTTGATCCGGGGCGTCGTGCCGGTTTTGAATCGTCGCAGGTGAACTCCCAGGTCCAACAAGAACGGAGACAAGCCAGTTGCCGCTTTATCACCCGATCGGGCAGCAACGGTCTTCTTCTGTCCTTCATGACAGAGGCCGTTCAAAAACGTTCCAGTGGTGAGGACAACCGATTGGGCAAGAATCGTCTTCTCTTCCCCTTCAATAATCACACGCAAACCGGTGACTCGCCCGTTTAAGCTCAATACGGATTCAACTGTCCCTTCGATAAGGGTCAAACTTTCCTGACTCCCCATCGTAGCTTGCATGATTTGGGGATAGAGCGTCTTGCATACGTGGGCTCGCACGGTTTGAACGGCTGGGCCCTTTCCGGTCCCGACGCGGCGAATATGAGTCAGGGCGTAGTCGGTCGTGACTCCCATCTGCCCACCTAAGGCGTCAACTTCGCGTGCAATGTGCCCCTTGGCGGGTCCACCGATACTGCAGTTACAGGGTAAATGACCAATTCGATCCAAACGCATGGTGATGCAGGCGGTACGCATACCCATCCGAGCGCTTGCCAATGCTGCTTCAATTCCAGCATGACCGGCCCCAACTACCACGACGTCAAAGTCATTCACTCATTACAGTGTACTGGGAGTATCCAAGGATGCCCTTCGACAATTAGGTGCTGTGGCCAGGCCGGCACCTGAAACTGAACGAATTGTGCGTAACAAATGGATCAGCCGTTTAATCCGAGTTTTAGTGATTCGGCCCTTTTGAACCCGTTTGAATGCCTTGAATTCACGAGAAAACTTACGAATTTGAGATAATCAACCGTGGCTAAATTGTCTCTTGGATGGTTGGAAATTCCGTCTGCTCGATTAGGTTCAGAGAACCCCCATCCATCCCTTGAACAGAAGTTTGCTCCTAATGCTCACTTTGAGGGTGCCGACTATTTGGAGGACTTTGCCCTTCCCTATCCGATGCTTGACGATTATGATCGAGACCTCCAAGTTCGACCTCACCGAGTCGCCATTCTCGAATCGGATCGGTTGAAAGCCACGTTCTTGCTCGACCAAGGCGGTCGATTATGGTCGTTGCTATATAAGCCAACTGGCCAAGAGTTAGTCCATGTCAATCCGGTATTCCAACCGGCCAATTTCGCGATTCGCAATGCGTGGTTTAGTGGCGGGATCGAGTGGAACTTCGGGCTGTTCGGCCACAGCGCCTTTACTTGTTCCCCAGTTTTTGCGGCCAAAACCAAATCGCCCGATGGCTCTGATGGACTGCGAATCTGGGAATATGAACGGCAGCGAGGAACAAGTTGGCAGGTCGATTTTTGGGCACCCGATGGTTCGGATTTTCTCTATTGGTCCCCTAGAATCACTAATCCCCACGCAAAAACGATCCCGACGTATTGGTGGACCTGTATCGCGATAAATGAAGAACCGGGCGGGCGGGTCTTGGCTCCGGCGCGAACCGCGATGGAGCCGGATCATTCGATGGGGGCAAGGCTTGTGACTCACAGTCTCGTTGAAGAACCCGACTTGACCTATCCCCAAAGGCGAGATCTCCCGCACGACACCTACTTTGATATTCAACTCGGTGAACGCCCATGGGTAGCCCACGTGAATTCAGAGGGAAATGGTGTCATTCATATTTCATCTGAACAACTTATTGGGCGAAAGCAATGGGTCTGGGGCATGGAGCCTTGCGGGCGACGATGGCAGAATTGGTTGAGCCATAGCGGTCCGCCCTACATTGAGATCCAAGGAGGACTCGCGTCCCGGCAACATGACTACGTAGCAATGCCGGCTCACGCAACTTGGAATTGGCTTGAAGCTTTTGGCCCGATCGGCGAGATTCCTTCGTCGGATTGGAACCTCGCGGTCAAGGCTGTAGCCGAAAATCTTGGAGCAAACCACTCTCGTGCTTCATTTGAAAAGGTGGCATTCGACTTAACGCAGTCAGCAGAGTTACCTCCGGAAGCTATCATCCACCAGGGTTCAGGTTGGGGCGCCCTGGAGAGCGCCAGGCGCAACCATTTAGGAATCGATGCGTGCGAATGCGTCGCTACTCCGTTTCCTCCCGAATCGATTACGCAGGATCAAAGACCTTGGCTCGAATTGCTTAAAAGCGGAACCATGTCACTTGAAATGGACGATTCTCATCCAGGAAGTTATGTGGGACCGGAATGGATTAGGCTCCTCGAGAACTCCTCTGACAAGTGTTGGCAAGCATGGAACCATCTGGGATTTGCTTACTTCCAAAAGGGCGATTTCAGCTCTGCTCGATCCGCTTGGGAAAAAGCTCTGCCATCCGGTTGGGCTCATCGAAATTTGGCTCTCCTCGACAGGAAGCAAGAGAAAATCACCGACTGTATCCAGAACTATGTCGAGGCGGTCCGATCGATGCCGAGCGAAAGTCACCTCATAGACGAAGTGTGCCGAGTCTTTTCTGATCTTGGCGCGGTCGTGGGATTGGAGCAAATTCTGTCGATTGCCGATGAATCCGTGACGAATCGACCTCGTATTCGTTTGGCACGTGCTCAAGTTGCACTCCACAACGGCAAGCTTCAGGACGTGCTGGAGTACTTCTCGCACCCGTTTGATCTGATTGATATTCGAGAAGCTGAAACCACGCACTACGATCTGTGGAGACGCATGTGTGAAATCGATCAGACTTACGGAAATCCCCTGGTACCACCCGAAGATTGGGATTTCAGAATGAAGAGATAGAGAGGCTAGCCACCACTCACTGGCGGAATGAGCGCGATGGAAGCTCCGACTTGAACGGGTTGGTCCGCGGAAGCGAACTCATTATCAACTGCCAAACGCGCTGAGGCTACTGCAATACCACTATTCTCTAAAGCAGACAAAATCGACTTAACGTTTGGTTCTGCTTCAACCGTCACGGTCGAACCGTGGCGCTCTCTGAGATATGCGAAAAGCTGTACAGTCCAGATAGCCATGGTGTTAGTCTAGCCAACGATCAGCCAGTAGTTCCGCGATGGCTTCCAGAAGAGATTCGTCTGTTGCGTCAAAGGCACCAACCGTGTGGCCATCGATATCGATTTGACCGAGAATCGTTTCGCCTTGACGGATGAGTACGACGATCTCTGAACGCGTTTGGATGCTGCATGCGAGGTAATTGGATAACTCGCGTACATCCTCAATCACCTGATTCTGATTCTCAGCAACGGCGGTTCCGCATACGCCACGCCCTACCGGGATATGGGTGTGATCGGTGTGCGCTCCAACGTACTCGTCGAGAATCAAGGTATCTCCCTCGAGCCGGTAGATACCCGACCAGTTGTAAGTTGGTAATTCGTCAAGCAATTCCATCGCTTGCTTTCTTAAGGCGGAACCCCGCAATGACGAACGAATCAAAGTATCTGTGATCTTTTCAGATTCGGACTGGGCGATCATTGATTCATTTTGGCTCGCTTGCTGGCATCATGTGTATATGGGTGCTGTTAAAGCCGTAGTCCTGTCTCAAGAACCGATCGTTATGAGTGAACTTAACGATTTGGTGAAAGATGTTCGATATGGCGGAGTCGTAACGTTTACGGGCGAGGTTCGAGCCATCACTGCTGATCTCGACACCTCCAAGTTAGAGTACGAAGCCCATGCATCGATGGCAATCGCTCAGATGACGAAGATTGCCGAGGAAGCAGCAGCTCGGTGGGACGCGAATGTCGCGGTTTCACACCGAATTGGGGAGTTGTTGCCCGGAGACATTGCGGTTGTATGCGTGGCGGCATGTGCCCACCGTGGAGAGGCCTTTGAGTGCTGCCGATTCTTAATTGATCGAATCAAAGAGGATGTTCCGATCTGGAAGAAAGAGTTTGGTAGCTCCGGTGAAGCTTGGATTGAAGGCACAACTCGAAAGTAGGGAGCTATGTTAGAGGAGAGGTACCATTTTGGGGCTCAGAGTCGAGCGAGCCATTTGGCGTAGAGATAGATGAGCATGAATCAGGTTGATGTAACTATTGTTGGTGGTGGCCCTTGCGGCCTCTTTGCGAGCTTTTATGCCGGACTTCGCGGCATGTCGGTGCGAATAATCGATTCCCTTCCCGAACTCGGAGGACAGCTTGCCGCGCTTTACCCGGAAAAGTATGTTTACGATATGCCGGGATTTCCAAAAGTGCTCGCTAAAGATCTTGCCAAAGACCTCATCGCACAAGGAACCCAGTTCAACCCCGAAATAGTCCTCGAACAGACTGCTAACGAGCTTATCAAGACTGAAGACGGCTATATCATCAAGACGGTCGCGGGCCTGGAACTTCCGACCAAGACGATCATCATTTCTGCCGGAGCAGGTGCTTTCAGTCCAACGAAGATTGGTATTGAACGAGAGGAAGACCTGCACGGTGCAGGAATTTACTATGGCGTTCGAGACAAATCCGTGTTCCAAGGCAAGAAACTCGCGGTCGTTGGAGGAGGCGACAGTGCTTTCGATTGGTGCATCAACCTCGAAGACACCGCTGACCAGATAACGCTAATCCACCGTCGCGACGTGTTTAAAGCTCACGAAGACAGTATCGAAAAGGTTAAGGACAGCAGTGTCGAAATGAAGATTTGGTATGCCGTAAAAGAGCTTCACGGAGAAGACTCCCTTACAGGCGTGACCCTTGAGCACACTCAGACCAAAGAACAGGAGCACTTCCCGTGCGACGCAGTCATCGTGAACATCGGATTTAAATCGAATTTGGGTCCCATTAAAGATTGGGGTCTGAACATCGTTAAGAACCAAATCCAAGTCGATGGACACTATGAAACAAACCTCCCCGGAGTATTTGCGGTTGGAGACGTTTGTTCGTTTGATGGCAAGCTCAAGCTAATCGCAACCGGCGTTGGTGAAGCCGCAACCGCGGTTTGCTTTGCCAAAACGAGGCTGGATCCCGATGCAAAGCTATTCCCTGGACATAGCTCCGACATGGAGATCGGCACGCCCGCAGCCGTCTAGTCTCGTTCAGGAATCACCCAACAAGCAGAAAGCAGGCACGTCGCTTGCTTTATGCTTGTTGCTTTAGTCAACACAGATTTTGGGGACTGAAGCGTATGAACGATTCAAAAAAACTTGAACTATCAATCAAGACACTCGTGGCGACGATCTTCCTTGGTGTCGCAGGAGACCTTCTACTTAGGGATGTGGAGTGGGGTCTCGGAATGGCAATCTACGGACTAGTTATTGCTGCCGTATCAGCCTATCTCTACCGGCATCGAATTTCCGATTTTGGGAAAGGAGTTGTCTGGCTTATTCCACCGGCATTGCTGTTCGCCAGTCTGTTTGCGTTGCGCGATTCCGGAGCACTGAAGTTACTTAACACTACTTGTCTCTTTCTTGTGGTGGGAATCCTTGCCCTACGAGTCCGAACAGGAAACATCACGGTTGCGACTTTGGTCGATTATCCATGTCGGCTCTTGGAACGTTGGGTTTACTTCCTTTCCGACTTTGTCCACCTCGCAACTTTAGAAGGTAAATGGTCCACTGTAGGGCGCGAAGGTGTGGGTAAAAACCTAACATCTGTCATTCGCGGACTGCTCATCGCCGCCCCCTTGCTAGCAATTTTCGCGGCACTATTCGCGAGTTCAGATGCAGTTTTTAAGCACCTTGCGTCTCAGGCGTTTTCACTTGACTTGACCGAGCTATTTTCGCATCTATTCATTACCGGTATTTGTGTCTGGATGGTCGGTGGCTTCTTGCGAAGACTTTTCCTAGCGGCTGATGTACCACCGGTTCATGGACCGTCCAAAGAAGGAACAAAATTGGGGCTCACGGAGATCGTCATTGTCTTTGGAACCCTTAATGCCTTGTTTCTTTCGTTTGTCGCGATCCAGTTCCGTTATCTCTTCGGTGGAGACAGTTTGGTTCAAAAAACTGCTCGCCTTTCCTATGCTGAGTATGCCCACCAAGGATTTTTTGAACTGCTGACCGTGGCAATTTTGGGTCTAGGAGTCCTCATTGGAGCACGGTCTTTGGTTAGAACTCACGAGCATCGCGATTGGAGAGTGTTTGCGAGCCTAGCGATCACCCTGGTCACCTTGATTTTCGTGGTGATGGCATCGGCAGCTACCCGGATGCAACTTTACGTCCAGGCATACGGCATCACGACAGAACGCCTCTACGCTTCTGCGATCCTCCTTTGGGTCACGCTGCTCTTTTGTTGGTTTTGTGCGACGTCACTGCGCAGAAAGCCGGACCGGTTTGCATTTGGTGGTGTGGGAAGTTTTCTGGTAATCGCCTTTGCTCTCAACGTGATCAATCCCGACGGATTGATTGTGCGCGTGAACACGACCCGAACCGCGGCAAAGGTGGATGCTTCTTATCTGGGTAGCTTGAGTGCGGACGCCGTTCCTGAACTGGTACGTGCAATTCCACAGCTGAATCCCGCAGCCAAGGAAAACCTTAAGTCAGCAATCGAGATTCGACGGAAAGAATTGGCAGGAAGTGATTGGCGAAGTTGGAGTCTATCTCAGACCGAAGCCTCCCGTGCGTTAAAGAACTCAACATTCTAGCCCTGGACTCCCACGAAACCACCGATAGCCTGGTGGTCCCAAATCCGGGCTCGACTGAAAGAAATACAGGATAAATAGGAATTAGCGACCGTGCCGACCTACTAGATTGTTGAGCGGTATCCAGTTGCTGGCTTCTATCTAGTAAAATCCAGCCTACGCGTCTCGAACGCGTAGGTTGGAGGAGTTCGAACAAATTGGCTAGCGCATATACACCAGGTCTCACAGTCAGCGGAGACATTATCGTTAGGCGGACTCGAAGGCTTCCCATCAAAGGTGATGTTCTCGTCAAGGTTGGCGATGAGGTAGGTCCCACTCAGGTCGTCGCACAAGCGATGTTGCCGGGCGTGCTTCAAACAATTAAGATCACCGAAAAACTCGGCATTGAGCCCCAAGACGTTGCCGCACTTTTAAAAGTAAAGCCGGGCGATGCGATTCAAAAAGATCAACTGATTGCCGAGGGCAAAAAGCTTTTTGGTTTCTTTAAAGCTCCTACCGTCACATCGGAGCACACGGGAACTCTCGAAAGTATTTCTGAGGTCACTGGCCACCTGCTAATCCGCGAGCCATCCATTCCAGTCGACATCAAGGCTTACGTAAAGGGAAAGATTGCAGAGATCCTTCCTCAAGAGGGCGTTATCGTTGAAACTCGATGCGCCATGATTCAAGGCATCTTTGGTGTCGGTGGCGAACGGGTTGGAACGATCCGAGTCGCCGTTGCCGATGCCACTAAGGTTTTGGAAGCGAGTGATATCCTTGACTCCGACAAGGGAAAGATCCTCGTCGGTGGTTCCGCCTTCACATACGACGCAATTGTTAAGGCATCTGCAGTAGGTGTTACGGGCCTCATTGCTGGCGGGGTCAAGGATAGCGACCTTACCAAGTTTCTTGGATTTGAAATTGGCGTCGCGATTACAGGCCAGGAACTGATCAATTTGACTTTGATGGTCACTGAAGGCTTCGGCTATCTCAACATGGCCGAACGCACATTTGCACTTCTAAAGTCTCTAGAAGGCCAAAATAGCAGCATTAACGGGGCTACCCAGATTCGAGCCGGTGTCATCCGCCCAGAAATCCTCGTTCCCCTTGCATCCGACGCCAAGAGCGTCAATACTGCAGCCGATGCATTTGAACTCAAACAAGGCACCTCGATTCGAGTTATCCGTGAGCCCTATTTTGGGCAACTTGGGACGGTTACAGAGCTTCCTGCCCAATTAGTCGTTCTTGAATCTGGAACTGAAGTTCGTGTTTTGCGTGCCAAGCTTGTAAGTGGTGAAGAAGTAACTGTTCCCCGAGCAAACGTTGAAATCATGGCGTCCAATTAGTAGCCACCGAATTGGAAATTAATAACGTCACGTAATATGTCCGATAAGGATATTAAATGGTTCCGAAGTGGATCTCTTTACAGTGTCTTAACTTGGATGGGTTAAAAGTACACAAGCACAGGTTAATGAGTGAATGGGTAGTAACCCGTTCAGGATTTAGTTTGCGGTGCTCAAAACGTGTGTACGCATGGCTCTTGTCGAAAAACTACAGACTGAACAGAGAGGGGTTGGCTCAATGAAGCTACTCATCATAGACGACGAACCAACAATTGTTGAGACAGTTGAGACGAAACTTCGTCGAGAAGGATTTTCAACTTTCACGGCTGATTCGGCCGAAGAAGGGATGCGACTTTATCGACGCATCAAACCCGACCTCATCATCTTGGACATCATGCTCCCGCAGCGTTCTGGCTTAGATTTTTGTCGAGCCGTTCGAAAGGACAGTGCAACCCCAATCATCTTTATTTCTGCCCGAGCGGATGAAGCTGATCGCATTAAGGGCCTTGAAATGGGTGCTGATGACTATGTCGTGAAGCCCTTTAACTTGTCTGAGCTTGCAGCTCGAGTGAAAGCCATTCTCCGCAGATCCACGGGTGAGCCAGTTAAAGAAATTATTGAGCGTGGCAATCTCAAGATCGACCCAAGAAGTCATGAAGTTTTCTTGGACGATGCCGTTCTGACGCTCTCTCCAAAAGAATTTGCCCTTCTCTATTTCCTTGCGAGGAACGTTGGACAGGTTTTCTCTCGGGAAACTTTACTTGACCGGGTTTGGGGTCGCGACGCGTTCGTCTCGGCCCGTACTGTCGACGTTCATGTTCGCTGGCTCAGGACGAGAATTGAGCCAGATGCGAATAATCCAACCCGTTTGATGACAATTCGCGGCGTAGGATATAAATTCGCAGGATAAGTCGCATCAAGTTCTTCAAATAATCGTCTGATTGAGCTGATGGCTCAAACCGATTCTTTAAGTGAGCGAACAATCGTCCGAAGAGCGGTTCTGTTGGTTAACGCCAAATCACGAAGCGGACGAGACAATTTTGAGCTTGCAAAGGCGACCCTGGCGACTGAAGGAGTTGAACTCACACGAGCCCAACTCTTTTCGCATTGTAGAGACCTTGTCACAGCCGCTAAGGCTTCGATCGATGCTCAAGTCCCGGTCATCATTGCCGGCGGCGGCGATGGCACATTAAATTCGGTAGCCGGGCTACTCGCACACTCAGCTTCCTCGCTCGGCATCTTGCCAATGGGAACTGGAAACGAATTTGCCCGAGACTTGCATCTCCCAATGAACATCGCCGAAGCGTGTCATGTCGTTCGGCATGGAAAAGTGATCCAAGTGGACTTGGGAAAGCTCCAGAACCAGCACTTCGTCAATGTTGCGACCATCGGTCTGACGTCTGAAATCGCTCGACAACTTACGAGCCCTATGAAGAAGCGGTTTGGTCGTTTAGCCTATGCGGTGGCCGTTTTGCGAGGGATCCGGCATCTCAAACCACTTAGAGTGCGCTTGACAACCGAAAATGGTTCGGAAGAGTTTGAATGCATGCAATTAGTGATTGGAAATGGACGCCTCCACGCGGGCCCATTCCCTGTCTTGCCTGATGCGAGCCTTCGGGCAGGAAAATTCAGTATCTACGCTCTCAAAGGCAATCGGCGAAGTGAGCTCATCAAATATGCCTTCATGCTTCCGGGAGGGCACCACGCGACAATGGCTGAAGTGCACTCAGAATATGCAAGTGGAGGCGAAGTCCAGGCCTACCCTCCAGCTAAGGTGATTGTTGATGGTGAGGCAGCATGCAGCACACCGATTAAGTTTCATTGTCTACCGGGAGCCCTAAATGTCATTGCTCCTCAGGATTTCAACGGTTAAACTTCATTAGGTAAACTAACTACTTCAAGGTGAAATAGAATGTTGCGATCTTGCCGGGTTCCGATTCAGCCCAAACATTTCCTCCGTGACGCTGAACGATTCGTTGGACCGTTGCCAAGCCAATTCCCGTGCCCGGAAACTCGCTTGGACTGTGAAGGCGTTCGAAAGCGACGAAAAGCTTGTTTGCGTAAGCTGGGTTAAATCCAGCTCCATTATCCTTAACGAAGAAGACTTCGTCATTGCATCCGATCTCAATTTGTGGATGCGTTGCTACTGAGCCAAATTTAACCGCGTTGCCAACCAGGTTATCGAAGATCACGTTTACGAGCTTAGGATCAGCTTCCGCCGTCATTCCCGAGGCAATCGTGACGACGAAGTCCTTACGATCGCTTGCCTCAAGGGCATCATCAACTGCATCCCTTGCCATCTGACTAATATCAATAGGTACCCGAACAATATCTGAGCGCGTTATTCTCGATAAATTAAGCAAGGCACTGATGAGTTCGTCCATTCGTCGTGAGGCATTGCGAACACGGTTCAGGTAATCGATTCCCTGATCGTCAAGCTTGTCTCCGTAATCCTCAAGGAGTGATTTGCTAAACCCATCCACGCTCCGTAAAGGTGCGCGTAGATCGTGGGAAACCGAGTAACAGAATGCTTCCAGTTCAGAGTTCGAGGCTTTCAATTCGTTCGTTCGCTCTTGAACCAGATGCTCAAGGTTCTCGTTCAATTGCCTAACACGAGATTCTTGTTCGGCTAATTCAGCCGTTTGCGCAGATAGTCGTCTATTTGCCGACACTTGCGTGTAGCTCACGGCTGCAAGCAAGATACTCACCACTGACCCGGCCATTAAAATCCAGTTCACTAGCCAAGAAGCTGATTCCTGCTCGAAGACATGGCTGGTATTGAATCTAAGAATCCATTGACGCCCGTAAATTGGAAATGTTGTGTCAACAGTTATCGCCGACTGACGAGCGAATCGCGACCGACTAGATTTATATACGGATTCCAGCACGCCCTTTGACTTCATGTTGAAGATCTGGACATCTAGGTACCTACGCGCTTCCCCTTCCATGACATTTCGGAAGAGAACACGACCCGATAAAGTGCAAAACATAAACCCTAAAATGAGCTTACGTCGATCCTCAATGGTGGAAGGCGCTTCACCATCTTTATAGATGGGATAGAGCATGACAAACTCTCCCACCGGACGAGTTTCACCTTGCACATTGAGTAGTGGATCTTCGGTCGTCAAACTAGGCGCGGCTGAATCACGCGCATCGTCCATCGCTTCGCTTAGGATTGGGTCGGACTGAGCATCGAAGCCAAGAATGTTCAGATTCGAATCAGTCTGAGGTTCGAGGTATACGATCGGCGCTTGGGTCGTTTGCGCGGCATTCGGATGCACATAGAAGTTCGGCAATCCTTCTGCTCGAATTGCCTTTTCAGTACTTGCAACCTGAGCCTTCGGTAGGACTTTGATGAAACCTAACCCGTGCAGACCTCGGTAGTGCGTCGTGAGATCAAGATGTTCTACGAAGCGATGAAAGTTTGCGTGTAGCCAAGTTCGTTGGAGTGTAAAGGTGGCTCCGGTTGCACGGAGAAGATCGAGTTGATCATCGAGCCGCCCTTGGATAGCTTGTTCAGCTTCTTCTGTAGCATAATTAAACCGTTCTTGATCGGTACCTCTTACGATAACGCCCGCCCAAACCCAGGCGCAAATGGCGGCCGAGATGGACAGTAAAAATACAAGATAAAGAAGCGATTTTGAATTGCCTCCTTCCCCTCGCTGCCATCTCATATTCATATTCATGAAGAATGGGGCTCGCACCCCGTTTGCTTTTCCTTACGACTATGATAATCCGGTTCTATATTTTCAGTTTGAACGTGAGGATCTCGAATGGTTTGTAGTCGAAGCTAACGATGCCATCTTGAATGGAAAGTTCGTCGATTTCGTTTTCTTCCAAATCGCAAAGCATTGCCGATTTTGGCGGGCGAGCACTTTGCAGTTCAGCCCGACCGCGGCTGTTATGACACTCATATAGCCGAACAATAATATCGTCCGAATCTTCCGCCTTCTTGACTGTTTCCACGACAATATTCCGATCGTCGCATGAAATAAGTGCTGGCAACGCTCCCGTCACGCCGTGCTCAGGCTCAAGCATGAAGGATCGAAGTGGGGCATTAAACGCATAAGCTGCTTGCACAATTCCCGCGTAGTTGTAAGGTCCGTAGTGCGGAACGATGGAATAGGAGAATCGATGGATTCCCATATCACAAATAGGATCGGGAGCTTTTGGTGATCGGAGGAGAGTCAAACGCATCACATTGCCTCGAATGTCATGACCGTATTTACAGTCGTTGATCATCGCAACGCCCTGATCGCCCTCGCAGAGATCGACCCACTTTTGGGCACAAACCTCAAACTTTGCCATATCCCAGCTTGTATTCACGTGAGTGGGGCGCTCGACGTTTCCAAACTGAATTTCATAAGTCGCCCTGGCCGCGTTGATGTCCACAGGGAATGCAACCTTGAGCATCTTATCCTCCTCACGCCAGTCGATTTCGGTATCGAATCGAATACCGGGGGTAGGGCCAAGCGAGATTCGCTGCCGAATCGTTGAGTTACCAAATCGCTTGACAATCTCGGCTGTAACGCGAACAGGTCCTTTCTCCACGATTTCAAAGCTCTCGCTTCGGATAAGGTCTTGCCCCGTTTCAAGGGCGAAGGCATCCACATCCCAAGCAGCCCAGAAGTTGGGTTTATCCTCGAAGATCTGGAATACATTTCCGAGCTTGCCCGGCTCCAGGAATTCTGTTTGATCTTCCAAGCTTTGGATCGATGTTAGGTTGCCGTGATTGTCAAATCGCACAATCAGGTCTTCATTTTCGATCCGACGATTACTGCTCTTGAGGCGATACTTTGTAGAAGGGGGCGCATCAGAAAGATCTCCAACCACAACGGTTCCCAGAGCGCCTTGTGGCACGGGAAGGATGAGTTTCTTTTCGCCAAACTCTTCAACAAGCTGAACCGGGAGGCTTTCCTCAGGAGTCACAAAGGAATTCGGAACTCCGTCTCCATCCCAAGGGATCACCCCTTGAGTTACCATCGATGCGTTATGGAAGAGGGCGACTGGCTGCCTCATTCCCGAGGTGTCGATCTTCGAAGCAATCTGTTTAAGACTATTCGAAACGATTCGCTCTCCAACTTCCGCGATCTTGGCATAGTCAACTGCGCTATCTTCGTAAACTTCACGCACAGACGATCCTGGAATAATGTCGTGGAATTGATTCAAAAGAACCAGTTTCCAAGCCTCTTCAAGTTCTTCTGCCGGATAGTCCCCGGGGAATCCGGGACTGAAGCACGCGAGCATTTCTGCGTCACGCAGAAGAAACTCGCTGACTCGATTGCCCTTCTTATTCGCGGCCTGACTGGTATAGGTTCCTCGGTGAAGCTCTAGATAAAGTTCTCCAACCCATGTCATGAGGTCACGAGAGCGAGCCTTTGCATCACGGAAGAAATCAATTGCCTTCTTGCCGGACGCGATATCAGGGTAATTCGGCGCTAAACGACCTCGACGCAAGAATTCCAGGTGTCGCTCAGTTGGTCCGCCACCGCCATCACCGAATCCGAAGAGATAGAGGGACTCATCACATCGGGCGTGGTCTTTGTAGTTCTTCACCGAGTAAATGACTTCTTTCGGTTCTGCGGAGCCGTTATAAGTATCGGCTGGCGGAAAATGTGACCAGATTCGAGTTCCATCAATTCCCTGCCACCAGAACGTGTGGTGCGGGAACTTGTTGAACTGGTTCCAAGAAATCTTCTGAGTGAGGAAGTATTTGATGTTGAACTTCGCCAAGATCTGAGGCAATGCCGCGGCGTATCCGAAGACATCGGGAAGCCACATGTCCTGGGTGTTATAGCCAAGCTTATCTCGGAAGTAACGACGACCGTATAAGAATTGCCGAATGAGTGATTCAGCACCCGTCAAATTACAATCAGCTTCGACCCACATCGAACCAACCGGTTCCCATTGGCCTCCAATGACGGCTTCCTTCACTCGCTCAAAAAGAACCGGATATTGCTTTTCGAGCCACTCGTATTGGCTCGCCTGACTGTGGGCAAACACATATTCTGGATACCGCTGCATCAGCCCAAGCTGAGTCGCGGTCGTGTGGGCCATCTTCTTATGCGTGATGTTCAGAGGCCATAGCCAAGCGGTATCTAGGTGGGCATGCCCAACCGGAAATAGAGTGTGTTTGAACTCCCCATTTAAACTGCCAAGCGCATCCTTCACGATCTTTCTGCACCTTGCAATCGTCTCGCGCGAACTTGGTGAGTAAGTGTTCGCCACGTCGTTGAGGGCTCTGAGGAGAGTGATGTACGATGGATCGGTTTGCTCCATCGTATTGAGAAGGTTCAACGTGAAGTCGACGTCGTAAAAGAGATCTTTCGTCTCCGTGTCGATCACAACCAACTCCGCTCGATCGACCTTTTCAGTTACAGCGGTGCGAGGAAGTTCCTTCAGGTGAACCGTGGTCTGGGCATTTCGAGTGTAACACTGAATATGGAATTCAACTGGCTCACCACCCTTTGGGAATGGCCCGCCGTTGGACATTGCGGAGCCTTCGAGCCAACCAAAATCGCTGTGCTCAACGTCCACGCCGCACCAAGGCGAATTATCTTTCCAAACTGTTCGTTCGCCACCCAATTCTGCGACTACTGCGACGGTTTGCCCGGCGAAGTCCTCCGGCATCGTTCCGGTAAGGCGGAACCAGAAAATGGTGTAAGCAGGACCGTATTCAAAGCCTTTGGAGACTTCGGTCCAAGGACCCTTAATTGCTTCGACCTGGGTCTCACAGGGATTCGTATTAATCTCGATTTTGAGAGGGCATCGCGCTCCATAAAGCCTCGGCTTTAGTTCGTTGTGGAGGAACGCTTGGATGCGATTGCGGGTGAGATCAGTGTGCTTTAGCATTAGATGATAGGCGAACCTGAGCGGGTAGTTTACCGTTGAGACTCAATTATCCAACTCAACATAAAAGGGTTGTGGAAAACTATAAGAATTCCTAATGGCGTCTTTCCATCCCAACTTCAATTGATTTTGTCCTCCGATGAAGCTTGTCATTTAGTGACCAAGAATCCCAATCACCATGCTGGAAGAAATCTCAGTCTGCCTAGCTACCCTCTATTTGAGGGGGCTCAACCGCCCAACACAGCCGCTTCGACGTCGTTGGACACGCATCGTTTCCTGCCTGCGCCTTGCAGATACCAGCTTTGATGATTTCCCGATTATTCTTCGCTCGTCAGGTTTTCACGAAGAGGCGCTGCTTCTTGAGTCTAAAGAACTAGTTGGTCAGGCTCGAAGTGAAATCGAACGCCAGCGCGTACTCACTTCCGTTGAAGAAGGATATCCAACGAGATGGATTGAGCGCCTTAAGGAGGGCGCTCCTCCCGCAGTATGGATCTCAGGATCGCCTCCATCATCCGCTTTCGTGGGAATCGTGGGAAGTCGTCAAATTGATGCTGAAACCCGCCAATTTGCCGAGGAAATTGGTCGTGAGTCAACACGATTGGGTTTCGGAGTGATATCCGGAGGTGCCACCGGTTCCGATCTTGCTGGAACTAAAGGCGCACTCTTGTCTAACGGGAGTGTCTTGGAAATCCTCCCGTACGGAATAGACCATTTTGTTGGTATCGATAAATGCGGGATATCAGTCGCGGCCCCTCGCGAGGAATTCTCGAGTGCGCTCGCGATGGAGCGAAATGGTCTGATTTATGCCGGTTCTGAAAATACCGTGATTATTCAATCGCGGTTCAAAGAAGGAGGAACTTGGCATGGAGCGTTAGAGGCAGTTCGTCGAAAGCTCTGTCCATTGATCGTTCGGCATGATCATTCTGAAGCCAGTCGAGCCCTCATCGGCTTGGGAGCGTTTCCTATCTCTCATGCTCAAGAATTAGCATCAGCGCTTAATCACACTCAAGCCCAACGCGGACTCTTTAATATCGGATAACAACGCGAATTGCGAATGCTCGGTAAACTTTCACCCTAACATGAATATTCTGGTTGCGGACAAATTCGAAAAAAGCGGTCTGGATGGGTTAAAGGCATTGGGAGCAAATGTGCTTTACGAGCCCGATTTGAAGGACGACGCTCTCGCCGCAAGACTGGGCGAATCGCAAGCAAACATTTTGATCGTGCGGTCTACTAAGGTCACCGCACCCATGATCGAGCAGTCTCACCTGTCCGTAATCATTCGTGCCGGAGCTGGATACAACACGATCGACGTTGCAGCCGCCAGCTTAAAAGGAATTCTTGTCAGCAACTGCCCGGGCAAAAATTCACAAGCGGTTGCCGAGTTAGCCTTCGGACTGATTCTGGCTTGTGACCGGCATATTCCCGACAACGTAAGTGACCTTCGTTCGGGAGTCTGGAACAAGAAGAAATACAGCGCATCGAAGGGCCTTTATGGTCGAACCTTGGGCCTTATCGGCATGGGCAAAATCTCCCAAGAAATGATTCCCCGAGCCCGTGCCTTTGGCATGAATGTCATCGCCTATTCTCGCTGGATGACACCGGATATCGCGGCCGCATTAGGTATCGGTCGAGCATCCACTCTCGAAGATTTGGCTCGAATGTCTGATGTTGTTTCGATCCATGTTTCGTTAACCTCTGACACGAAAGGAATCATCAACTCAGCATTTGTCGATGCGATGAAGCCGGGTGCGATTTTCGTAAACACCAGTCGCGCAGAAGTCGCGGACCAAAAAGCGCTTCTTAAAGGCGTACACGAAAAAGGGATCGTTGCGGGCTTAGATGTCTTCGAAGGTGAGCCGACCTCGGCCGAAGGCTCGTACGATGGAGAACTCAAGAGTGCTGACGGCGTTTACTGCACCCATCACATCGGCGCTAGCACCGAGCAAGCTCAAGAGGCAATTGCGGCCGAGACTGTTCGAATTGTCAGCGAGTACAAGCTCACGGGCATGGTCCCCAACGTAGTCAACATTGGCAAGGCAGAAGTTGCGACGCACCTGCTCGTTGTTCGCCACCTTGACAAGGTTGGCGTATTAGCTCACGTTCTTGCGGTGCTGAAGGATGAAGGGGCAAGCGTTCAGGAAATGGAAAACATCATCCTAGGTGGAGCAAAGGCCGCAATTGCTCAGATCACGGTGGATAAAGCTCCTAGTTCAGAGGCCATTAAGCAGATCAAAATGAATCCTAACGTTTTTGATGCGAGCGTCTTCGAGATCAAGAAGTAATTCAACCAGTTCCATCATTCCGGCTTAGGAGATAAGTCTTCGAAGCCGGAATTTGGTTTTCGAGCCATTTAGGGACAAAAGCTTTCGTGGTTTAACGGTGTCTGAATGGTTGCTCAACGCTTCATAATGAACGAGTGCTCCTCTCAGTCTCGAACGTAGCCAAGGCATTTGGTGTCGACCAAATCCTTACCGGCGTCTCCTTTAGGTTGGATGCACGGGAGAAGGTCGCGCTTGTTGGCCGAAATGGCACCGGCAAAACCACTCTTCTCAAGATTTTGACCGGACAATATGAACCGGACTCAGGGACAGTCCAAATTGCGAAGGGAGCCAAGATCGGTTATCTCAGGCAAGAAGCCCTTGTCGCTACCGATCGAACCGTGCTTGAGGAAGCCGAGGAAGCAGTTAAGCGTCAGCTAGTGCTTCAGGCACGTTTGGAAGAACTTGAAGCAAAGCTCGAGCAGGAAACACCTTCCGACGAAGACCTCGAAGAATATGCATTGCTTCACGAGCACTTTTTGGAAGCAGAAGGCTATTCAGCTGAGCGGGACTTAAAAGTTGTCTTGATGAAGATGGGCTTTACCGAGGAAGAGTTCAGCAAGCCAACTTCAAAGCTGTCCGGTGGGGAAACCACCCGCTTGGCAATTGCACGGTTGCTGTTGGAAGAACCAGATCTTCTCATTCTTGACGAGCCTACGAACCACCTCGATCTGCAGGCGACAGAGTGGCTCGAAGGTTGGCTGCGTGGCTACCACGGAGCGGTTTTACTTGTTTCTCACGACCGAGCATTTTTAGATAACACCGCAGAGCGCGTTCTTGAACTCCGCGACGGAACCGTCAAAGCCTATCCGGGGCCCTTTCCAAAATACCTTCAACTTAAAGCTGAAGAAGAAGAACGACAGGCCGAAGTTGCCCGTCGTCAAGAGCTAGAAATCGCGAAGATGGACGAATATGTTCGTCGGTTTATGAATTCGCAGCGCACCGCACAAGCTCGTGGTCGACTCAAGCTTATGAATCGGCTGATCGAGAACAAAGTCGACGCTCCCAAGAATGATCGGGGAATGAAAGCAGGATTTGGTGAAGTCAAACGAAGTGGTGATATTGCCCTTGAGACCGAAAGATTAACCGTCGGATTTATTTCGGAAACCAACGAAAAGACTGTCCTCTTCTCAGACCTAAATTGGACCGTTCGTTTCGGTGACCGTTGGGGCATTATTGGTGAGAATGGAGCCGGTAAATCCACGCTCATTAAAGTTCTCCTCGGGCAAATTGATCCACTGTCTGGCAAAGCAAAACTCGGTTCAAACGTTACGGCAGGCTACTTTACTCAGGACGCATCTGATCTAGATCCAGACATGTCCCCGTTGGACGTCATGGTCTGGGATATGGATATGAAGCCACCGGACGCGAGGAACTTACTTGCTCGCTTCTTGATCTCAGGTGATGACGTATTTCGACCAGTTAAGACACTGAGTGGAGGTGAAAAGAATAAGCTTTCGCTAGCGAAACTTACACAGATGAATCCAAATCTGCTTATCCTTGACGAACCTACAAACCACCTGGACATGGCATCGCGAGAGGCACTGGCCGAAGTCCTTAAGGACTTTAAGGGCAGTCTAGTACTTGTATCTCACGACCGCTGGCTCCTCTCTCAGATCACCGACCAGACACTCGATGTTCGTAAATCGGGTCCCGTGCTCTATCCAGGATCCTATCTCGAGTATCGGAGCCGCGGCCAGAAACCGGTTCAGAATCCGGGAAAGAAGAGTGCTCCCGCACCAGTGATTCCTAAACTACTCGGCACAGAAAAGCCCGAAGAACCTCAATACACTCCCCGAGAGCTTAGCAAGGAAATCGGGCGAGTGACGAAGCTTGTTGCCGAAATTGAAGGTGAAATCGAAGCTAACGAGACAGCCATCAAGGAATTGGAAGACAAGCTCGCTAATCTGGAACCTACTGCAGATGTTTTCTCGCTGACGCGTGGCTATCAACAACTGAAAGAAGATCTCGAAGGTCGGCTAGCGGCGTGGCATGAGCAATCGGAACGCCTAGAAAAATTGTCAGCCATGCGCGGCTAACGATTTGACTTAGTGCTTAGATTTGCCCTTTCGTTTCATCGGTGTCTTCGCTTTTGGCTTTATGGTTAGGCCCGCTATTGGGTCTTCCATGAGGACTGGGTCCACAGGATTCAGACCATGGCCCGCCTTTTGCAGCTTTGCCTTCGATTCTCGCTCAAGTCGCATCTTTCGCTTGCGAAAAAATCGAAGGTTGAGCATCTCTACCGCGATTGACCAGGCCATCGCGAAATAGGTGTATCCACGCGGAATTTCAAAGCCCAAGCCCTCCGCAACCAGGTTCACGCCAATAAGCACGAGGAACGATAACGCCAACATTTTGACGGTCGGGTGCTTGTCGATGAACTTGGCTAACGTCGTGATCCCGACCATCATGAAACCAGCCGCCAAGACAACGGCAAAGATTTGGATCGCCATGACCTTGCTCATGCCGAGCGCGGTGATGACGGAGTCGAGGGAAAACACGATGTCCAGAATGAAGATCTGGGCGAGTACCGCTTTCAGGGAGGGAGCAGCTCGAAGATTGTGACGATGTTCGTCGCCCTCCATCTTGCTGTGGATCTCAGTGGTTGCCTTGGAGATCAGGAAGAGACCTCCAGCAATGAGAACGATATCCTTTCCTGAAATGGGAGTGTTAAAGACCTTGAACAATGGATGTTCAAGCAGGCTAGACACCCATAGCAATGTACACAGCAGGATAAGCCTTGAGATCATGGCGGCAATCAAGCCAAGCTTGCGCGCGTGATCTTGCTCCTCCTTTTTGAGCTGCCCAGACAGGATGGTCAGAAGGACAATATTGTCGACTCCTAGCACAATCTGCAAAAACGTGAGAGTTATCAACTCGACCCAGGCTTTAGGGTCGGCCAACCAAGAAAGAATGCTCATCTAGCTCAATAAGAATAGCGGATTCTCAACCTGTTAAGATCACTAGTCGGAGAGGAACTTTCGTCGATAGAATGCAAATTGCCCCTCAACTTTATCTCTAGCGTTCCACGAACCAGTGTCTTCTGCCAACTTCCACAAAAACAGTTCGTTTACATTTGGGAACCGATTCTGCACAGTAACTTGCAAGAAGCGCAGATGGTGGTTAACGCTCGTGCATAGCTCCAGCCCCGGG
The DNA here is from genome assembly GCA_903899015.1 of uncultured Armatimonadota bacterium. Classification (GTDB taxonomy): domain Bacteria; phylum Armatimonadota; class Fimbriimonadia; order Fimbriimonadales; family Fimbriimonadaceae; genus Fimbriimonas. Next base: position 44,735 of record CAIUHP010000097.1, read on the forward strand.
AGCCGCTCTGAAAGTACAATGAGCCTATGATCCCCATTCGCTCGAGCATATTGAGCATGCAGCCTTACTTACCGGGAAAGCCAATCGACGAAGTTAAACGAGAACTTGGATTAGACCGAGTGGTTAAGCTTGCAAGCAACGAGAATCCATTTGGACCTTCTCCTAAAGCGATCGAAGCCGTAAAAGAAGCGGCCGAGAAGATGCATATCTACCCAGACGGAGCGGCTCACGACCTTAAACAAGCTGTATCCAAGCACATTGGCCTGCCAGTTTCCAATTTGATCATGGGCAATGGTAGCGATGAACTCATTCATCTCATTGGCCTAGTCTTTCTTGGTTCAGATCAAGATGAGATGATTGTCGGTGACCCAAGTTTTTCGCGATACGACGCGGCAACTCAGATTGGGCCCTCCAAACTCACGAAAGTTCCGCTGGATGCCGACTACCGACACGACTTAGTCGCAATGAGCAAGGCGGTTACGGCCAATACAAAGCTGATCTTTATCGCCAATCCTAACAACCCGACCGGGACAATCGTTAGGAAAGCCGAGTTCGACCGCTTCCTCGACAGTGTCCCGAGCCACATCGCGATCGTGCTGGACGAAGCATATTTTGAGTTCTCAGAAGGTGCTGAAGACTTCCCTAGCGCCCGAGACTATGTGGCCGCCGGAAAGAACGTTATCGGTTTGAGAACCTTCAGCAAAGCATATGGTCTTGCTGGAATTCGAATTGGTTATGGCTTCGGGCCAGCTGAAGTCATTGATGCAATTAACCGGGTTAGAGAGCCATTCAATGCCAATAGCCTGGCTCAAGTCGCCGCCATTGCGGCGCTCGACGATGCAGAACACGTTCAAAAGACGGTTCAGAACAATAAAGAGGGTCTCGAGTTCTTAGCTTCGGTCTTTACTTCGGTTGGAGCGAAACCACTCGAAAGCTATGCCAATTTTATGTACGCCGATCTTGGCAGACCAGCCCAACCTGTATTTCAGGCTCTTCTCGAGCAAGGGGTGATTACGAGATCAGGTCATGCACTCGGAAATCCAGCTTGCTTACGTGTGAGTGTGGGCACGAAAGAGGAAATGGAGATCTTCGCAGAGCAACTCAAGAATGTATTGAAGATGGAGACCGCGTAATGATTATTGTAATGAAGGGTGGCACGACCACCGCACAGGTTGAGGAAGTCAGTAAAAGGCTTGAAGAGATCGGATACATGGTTAATCCGATTTTTGGGGTTGAGCGAACAGTCATCGGCGCGGTCGGCTGCAGCGAGCATGAAAAGATTGACGCGATGGAACAACTCCGAGGGTACGAAGGGGTCGAAGACGTCATTTTGATTACAAAGCCATACAAGTTTGTGGCCAAAGAATACAAGGGCGGAAAGGCAGCGGTAGACGTAGGGGGCCTCCTGATCGGAGGTGACGAAATCGTCATGATGGCAGGTCCATGCACAGTTGAATCCGAAGAGCAGCTATTCGCGACGGCTGAACGAGTTGCCAAAGCTGGTGCCAAAGTTCTGCGCGGAGGAGCCTACAAGCCCTGTACTTCTCCGTATTCATTCCAAGGGATGGGGGTTGAGGGCCTTCGGTTACTCAAAGCCGCGGGCAAGCAATTTGGTCTCAAGGTGATCACGGAGGTCATGCACGTTCGAAAAGTCGAGGAAGTCGCTGAATATGCCGACATTCTTCAAATTGGAACGCGCAACATGCAGAATTATGATCTTTTGCGTGAAGTTGGGCAGAGCCGAACTCCCGCAATGCTTAAGCGCGGAATGACTGCAAAGCTGGAAGAATGGCTTCTCGCGGCTGAATACATTGCGAGTGGCGGTAATGAAAAGATCATTCTGTGCGAGCGCGGAATCCGAACCTTCGAGCCTTACACTCGAAATACACTTGATCTTTCAGCGGTGCCGGCCCTCAATTCTCTTACCCACCTTCCGGTAGTCGTCGATCCATCGCAAGGCACAGGACGAAGAGACCTCATTGCTCCAATGAGTAAGGCTTCGGTAGCGGTTGGAGCCGATGGACTTATCATCGAAGTGCACCCAAATCCTGATCATGCGATTAAAGACGGTGCTCAGAGCATCACGATTGAATCGTTTGAGACTTTGATGCCAGAGCTTGAACTCATTGCAAATGCGGTAGGTCGTTCACTCAAGAGTGTGGTAACCGCCTAACCGTTTATTTCATTAGGGCATTCTCAAATTCCCTAACAGCTTGAAGATCGCAAAACAGCGCGGAACTCTTTTCGAGGATTTCCGCGCTAATCGAACGAAGTCGTTCAGCATTCGTAGCTATATTGACCGCCAATTCAGCGAACTCTTCGGGAGATTGAGCAACGGGCCCGTTCATTCCCATCTGCTTGTAAAGCCCTTGGGTCATTCGACCACTCATTTGAAGTCCATCCCAGGTGATTACTGGAGTTCCAACCGAAAATGCCATATAGATCGTATGCCCGCCCGTAAAGTGGATGGGATCAATCATGACGTCAGCCAGCGAAATAAGTCCTCGGAACTGATCTGGCTCGACTCTCTTAAGCAGTTTTAATCGCCCAGAGTGATTGGGAATCGACTCTTTCCACCTAGTCAATAGAAGTTCATTCCAGGAGGGGTCGGTACCTTCACTAAGCACCACCCATCCTTCCTGGTCGCGTGACAGTATTTCTCGGAGTGCAGCATCAAAATCTGGATGGTATTTGAATGCGCTTTGCGGGCAAAGGTAAATTCGCCCCTCTTCAGACAGCCCCAGCTCCGAGCGCGTCACGGTTTTGAAATCATCGCGCGGCCGGTCATAGAAATTGTTGATTCGATCTAGCTCGATCAACTTCTCTGAATAGTAGTCTTGTCCATTCGTTGGCTCGAAGTGTCTGCATGATAAGTAAGCATCGATGTTAGGGATGCCCGTGGTTTCTGCATGCCCCCAACCCACGAACTGCTTTTGCGCCAATCGAGAGAAAGCGAGGTATTACGTAAAAGGTTCCATCCCGATGTCAGGATAGTAAATGATGTCGAGTTCCTTGTCGCCAACTACTTCTCGAGCAAGACGATAATCGTCAGGAAGTTCGACCGCAACATCCGCCATCTTGTCGATGACACGAGAAAATTCGTCGGAACTCCCAGATGGGCGCATGACCCAGACTTCAAAGCGTGTGCAATCAAGGTGTTCGATAAGACCCGCCGTAATCCGCCCCACGGTGTGCTCCTTGAGATGAGCCGAAATAAACGCGACACGGATCCTATGCTGGTTTGGCCGGGGTTTTTGGATATGAGGTGCTGTCCACACTAAATCTGGAACCGCATGCATCATGGTTTGCGCGATAAGACAATGCAGTTCACGATTATTCTTGCCTTGGTAGGCTAAGTAGAATCCTGGTGTCCCTATTTGGGATTGCGGATCACCTATGGAAATTTTCTTCGAGATCAACTCATTGAGTTTCGAAATAACTTTTTCTCGATAGGATTGAATCTCGTCTTGAGAACGTGCGATTACAGGAACGAGTAGAGCCGAACGTACCTCGGCACATGCTGCAAGGGAATCGTCCGAGATCGCGCTCACGGATTGAAACGCTTGCATCGCCTCACTGGTTTTTCCTTGGTCCGCTAAGACGATTCCTAAGTTAAATGCAGCGATCGTTAAGCCAGGATTTTTCTCTAAGACGGTACGATACTCAGCTTCAGCCTCGGAATTTCGTTTCAGCACGTGGAGTGCCCGTGCAATTTCAAATCGAGTTTTAGGCGCATCAGGTTGTAAAGAAAGGCTCTTCCGGAGGTAATCCATAGCCTCGTTGGCGCTTCCCTTCTCGAGAATGGCAGTGCCAAGATTCGCCCACCCATCGGCATCTTGAGGAGCGAGTTCTAAGCCTTTGCGATACGACTTCTCAGCTTGCTCAAGATCTTTCAATGCCAAGTAAGCATCACCGAGATTCAACCAAACGCTGGCAGCATTTCGGTTGAGTTCTCTGGCCTTCTGGTAGCTAAGAATTGCTTCCTCATAGTTGGAATTCCGAAAGTGAGAAAGACCTAGATTCAGCCAAGCACCAAAATTCGTTTTCTCAAGCTTTGTGCAGGTCACGTAAGTGTCAATGGCTTCTTGAAATCGATTCAGCTTGAGAAGGGCATTTCCAAGATGAAAGTAATTTTGAGGTGACTTAGGATCGAGACGGGTAGCTTCGACGAAGTGCTCGACGGCATCTTCCAATAACCCCGCATCCCGTAGAGAAAATGCAAAGTACGATCGCAGAACACTCGATTTAGGATCTGCATTAACTGCTATTTCAAACTGATCGACTGCCTCGAAGCCTCTCCCAGACTGCGAAAGCAGGATTCCATATTGAGATCGGGCAGCTGGATCATTTGGAAATCGGCTTAGGTAGCCAAGATATTTCTTTTCAGCGTCAGCCACGCGTCCCGATTGATGGAAATGCATTGCAGATAGCAATTCGGGATCGGGTGCTCCAGGGCCTTTCGCCATTACTCATAATTTATGCATAAGTAGGGATTGTTGGTCTACGAATTAGCTCATTCGCAATAAATCCCTAACCAAACCCATGCCGATTCTTGCCACCTAGTGTGCAAAATGTCCCAGGGCACGATCTAGTCCTGCAAGTGCGCTGTTGTAATCATAAAGTGCATTCACTCGGTTAGTTTCCGCAATTGTTAGGGCCGTTTGAGAGTCGCTAAGTTCGAGAAGTGGCGACAAGCCTGCTCTCGAAGAGACACCTGCCTTGTATCGAACTTTGGCTAAAGCAAAAGCCTCATTCGCTTCGTCCAAGATCGCATCGGCAACCTGAACTCTCTGCTTGGAAACTTGGACGGCCAAATAGGCTTGCTGTGTTTCGAGGGTGACCTGGTCCTCTGCTTGACGACGAGCAATCTGCGCTTGAGCTAGGCTCCCTTTCGCCTCCTTCATTCGTGCTCGAGCAACTCCAGCGTCAAAAATTGGGATTGAGAACAGGGCTTGTGCTTGCCACGTGTGATAGAGCGGCGTAGATCCGCCGGCATTGGGAGCATACAAGTAAGACCAAGACAAATTAAGAGACGGCAATTCTGACCGACGTGAAAGATCAATTCCCTTCTTTGCCGCTTGTTCAAACGCAGTCGCCTCTTGAATCTCAGGTCGATTGTTAAGTGCTTCTTTTAGGTCTGCGTCATACATTGGCCCCAGACCGTTCGAACTTGCCGCATCTGCGCTATCGGGTTGGGGCATTTGGATGGCATCATCGCCCGACAGTTCGACGGCATCATCGATTTTCACGCCAATTGTCGCGTTCAGCAAAGCTGTATTCGTTTGGACGACATTCTTGGCGACGATTAAGTTCTGCTCGGCGCTTGCCATGTCGGTTTGGGCCCTCAAAACGTCGAATTTAGTGACCACTTTCGCCGCTAACCGATCTTGGGCGTCTTTTAATCGATCCTTCGAGTTCTTGAGATCTTCCGCTGCAACCATCACCAGAGCTTTTGCTCGGAGCACCGCGTAAAAGGCGGCTTTCACATCCGCAACAATCTGATTTCGCGTTCGATCAATGTCAAGCCGATATCCAAGTTCCTGGAATTTTGCAAGCGTAGTCGCTGACCGAATGGTGCCACTAATATCGATGGGCAAGTTAGCCGTAACACCTACGAATTTTTGTTGAACGTTTGAGGTGACAACATTGGCTCCGATCGGGTTGTCAAAGTTGTGCGGATCCAGGACGGTCAAGGTTTTGTTATGGACGCTATCGTTCAGTTTGACTGCGGACAGGTTTCCCTTGAGAGTAGGATTCAGAGCCGCGTATGCTTCAGCTGTCCTTCCCTGAAATATATACAAGTTCGCCTTTGCGGCTGCAAGGAGACGACTTGTAGCAAGACAGATGTTAACGGCCTGCGAGAGCGATAGTTGCTTCCCCTTGATGACAAATCCGGTCTGACTGAGCGAGGGAGAATGAGCTAACGGATGATCCGCTGTCCCCTTATCGACTTGTAACTGTCCGAAGGCCGAGCATGAAATCAACGCTAATCCCGACGCGACAAGTGCAGTAGGCATCTTTCTTCGAGTCACTTTATTGGCCTTTATGAATCGGTCTAACATGCTGCCCCTCCTTGAGTGTTTCTGACGGGTTCATGATCAACTCTTCCGTGCCATTCAGTCCTTGTACCACTTCGATTTCGTCTCCAAAATCTCGGCCAATCTGAACCGATATGAAGTGAACGGACATATCCGGCTTAACTTCCGCGACTCGATTTCCTCGAGCATCGAAAATTAAAGTGCTTGCCGGAATGCGAATGGTGGATCTGGCCGCCATGTTTTTAAGGCTCAGTTGGGCATACATTCCAGGCTTTAAGAGTCCGGTAGGGTTGGGAATTTCAACCTCGACCATGAGTGTGCGCGAAGTTGAATCTAAGGCGCCGGAAACCCGAGTCACGCTTCCGGTAAAAGTCTTTCCTGGCAATTCTTGTACCGAGATCACGGCTTCCTGACCAGTGTGAATTGAGGTAACGGCACTTTCTGGCACGCTTAATTGGGCTCGAATGGAGTCCGTCCTCGCTAGACCAAACAGTCCGGTCTTCGTGACCGTCGCCATCTGATCTGAAGCTCCGGTTCCTCCTCCGCTAGGAGAGACGAGGTCCCCTACTTCCACATTTCGCGCAGTGATGACACCTGAGAACGGTGCGATAACCTTCTCATAGGATTGAACAGCCGCATATCTTCTTACAATCGCTTGGTTCGATCCGACGACTGCCTTGGCCGCATCGACACTTGCCATGCTGGCTTGGTGAGAAGCCAACGAGGCTTGAATGTTAGCTTTACTCATATTCACGGCGGCCTTGGCTGCTTCAACCCTTTGCTCGCCAGACGAGATATCCGCCTTTGCGGCCAAAAGTTCTGCTTGTGCACCAGTAACCGCTTCTTGAGCTGCCTGAACGTCAGCTTCACCAGAATTTACTTGGGCTTCTGAGACGTTCACTTTTTCTCGACTACTGTCAAATACGGACTGCTTTTCGTCTACTTCTTGACCAGAAACGGCATCTGCTTTCTCTAGTTCCTTCCATCGGGCAAGCGTTTTTCCTGCCAATTCTTGCTCAACACGAGTCCGCTTTAGTTCCGCACGATAGCCCTCTAAGCGCCTGCGAACTTGCATCAATCGAGCTTTTGCTCCATCAACGCTAGCTACTGCCTGGGCGTAATGAGCTCTAACATGGGCCAGGTTCGCGATCGCTTCCGCCTGGTTTGCCTGATACCTAATGAGTTCTGAACGAGCACCTTCTGTTGCAGCAAGGGACTTACTTACATTTGCTGTTGCCTGTCCAACCGCCGCCTTGGCATTGGATACTTCCGACTCCGATTGAAGCAGTTGCTGGTCAATCTCGGGGGATTCAATCTCTGCAAGCACGTCTCCTGCATGAACGTGCGATCCGATATCTACGAAGCGTTGCTTTACGTAACCGGCGGCACGAACGTTGATGGTAGTTTCCTCAATCGCCTGCAAACTACTGGGTAACGCAAGTTCAGAAGCCCCTGCAATCGATTTCAGGGGCACCACGGTGACCGTCTCCGTTAGTTCCTTTGTCGCTGCAACGCTATTTTCAAGTTTCTTAGCCAACGACAGTCGCGGGAGTATTCCCATGACCGCGATTGCTAAAATCGCAAGCACAGCCAAATAGATACCGATGGGTTGTCTACGCTTCTTTATTGGATTCATATCTTCCGAGTTGTCAGATTGAGATTTCATGGGTTTCGATTGAGAGTCTTGAGCCTATACATTTCCAGTGGACGCATTCGACGCATCTAACTCAATTCGGTTAGGATGGCTTCTGCGCAGAACGCTGTAAACAAGTGGAAAAAACAGTAATGTGGTGACGGTGGCAACAATGAGCCCTCCGATGACGGCTCGACCGAGCGGAGCATTCTGCTCTCCACCTTCACCGAAAGCCAACGCCATCGGGAGCATCCCCAAGATCATTGCAAGCGCGGTCATCAAAACTGGCCTAAGTCGAGTACATCCGGCTGTAACAGCAGCCGTTATCGCATCGTCACCTTCTGCCCGACGATCGTTTGCGAAGTTGATAACCAAGATGCTGTTGGCAGTTGCGACTCCAACGCACATGATTGCTCCCATAAGCGCCGGCACGCAGAAAGTTGTGTTGCTTGCAAACAACATGATGAGGATGCCACTGAGTGCTCCTGGGAGAGCGGAGATAATGACGAGTGGATCGATCCAGGACTGGTAGTTCACGACCAACAGGAAGTAGACCAAGATGATCGCGGCGATTAAGCCGGTGCCAAGTCCCACGAACGAAGAGTTCATGCTCTCAACTTGTCCACGCATCACCAAAGTCGTGCCATGCGGTAGCTGAGAGTGGAATGAATTCAGAACGGATTGAATGTCTTTAGAAACGCCACCCAGGTCTCGATCCTGGACATTTGCATAGACATCGAACGTTGGCTGAACGTCGTAGTGATTGATGACGGCCGTCGTCTTGCGCCTGCTCACAGTAGCCATGTTTGACAGCATTTGTAAGGATTGCTTCCCGGTTCCAGCTACCGTCATCTGTTGAATCTTCGCGATTCTATAGACATCACGCTGAGGCGTTTGTACTGCTACCAGGTAGCTCACTCCATTTCTAGGATCGACCCAGAAGTTCGGCATGACTTGGCCGCTTGAACTCAGAGAAACCAAAAGGTTGTTGGCAACATCTCGTTGAGTAAGCCCAAGTTGCTGAGCCTTTTTGCGGTCAACCGAGATGTGTAATTCGGGTTGGTCCACAACTTGGTGAACGTGTACGTCAACCGCACCGGGAACTAGGCGGACTTTCTCCGCAATCTTCGCGGCAATGGCGTAGTTATCTTTCGATTTTCCTACAAGCTGGATGTCAATCGGAGCTGGCAATCCAAAATTCAAGATCTGCGTTGTAATGTCCGCAGGCTGGAAGAAGAAAGTCGTTCCCGGATACTTATCCCTAAGAATGGGTCTGAGCTTCTCGATCAACGATTGGGTCGGATCGTGGGTTTCTGACAGCTGAACGAGCACTTCGCCGTCCGTCTCGCCGATGGCACCTGTCGTGTTATAGGCAACATTCACGCCACCGACTGGCAGCCCCATATTGTCAATCGTCAAATCGAGCTGTTTTGCAGGAACAACTTCGGCAATGGTGTGTTCCACTTCGGCAAACAAGCGACGAGTCTCTTCCAGTCGCGTTCCCGATGGTGCGCGAACGTGAAGTCGGAATGAACCCGCGTCTACCGTTGGGAAGAAGTCTTCCCCAATAAACGGAAGGAGACCGAAGGACGAGACAAAGAACAGGCAAAAGCCCGAGATCACTAATTTTCGTCGAGCGACTGCCTTATGAATCGCACTTCGATAGAGATCCAAGAGTTTCTCGAATGCGACATTAAACTTGAGGTGCAATCGCCAAATGACATCTCCCTTAGGAAGAGCATTCGCTTCAAAAGGATCGGAACCTTGATTTGCTACATGATCGTGATGCCGCATTTGGCCATCGGACATCGGTTCGTGCCCATGCGCATGAAGGTGAGCCTCTTTCCCAAGCAACTTCTCAGCGAGGACCGGAACGAATGTCCGGGAGAGCAAATAGGAAGCGACCATTGCAAAGACAACCGACATGGCCAGCGGCTTAAAGAGCGAGCCAGCTGCGCCGCTCAAAATCATGATCGGAAGGAAGACAATACAAATCGCAAGCGTGGAAACTAGCTGGGGAGCAGCAATCTGCTCGGCACCATCCACGATGGCTCTGTGCAAGTTCTTCCCTAATCCCAAATTGCGGTAGATGTTCTCAATCGAGACAATCGCATTATCGACGAGGATGCCAATTGCTAGGGCTAATCCACCTAACGTCATGACGTTAATCGTCTGCCCGACTGCCTTAAGGCACATGATCGAGAAGAGAATTGAAAGTGGAATCGACATCGCCACAATAAGCGTGCTTCTCCAACTCCCAAGGAACAGGAGGATCATGATTGCGGTGAGAACAGCGGCTATGATTCCTTCACGGATTACGCTGTTGACCGAGGATCGAACAAAGACGGATTGATCCGAGACGATATCGACATGAAGTCCAGCCGGCAATGTTGACCGAACTTGAGGTAATGCAGCCCGAATGCGGTCGACAACATCCAGAGTCGAAGCATCTCCGCTTTTCAGTACCGTCAAAATAACGGATGGTTTGCCGTCCTTATCGACGACATTGGTTTGCACCGAGTTTCCATCATGGACGTGAGCGACATCTCGCACGTACACCATGCTTCCGTTGATTTCTTTGATTGGGATGTCGTTGAGCGCTTCAAGAGACGTGGGGCTACTATTAAGGCTGACCACGTATTCACGTTCCGCCATTTTGGCGGTACCCGTTGGCAGGATTAAGTTCTGGACATTGATCGCATTCGTGACGTCCATACCAGTTAGATTCTTTGCCTGAAGTGCCTTCTGATCAAGATCGACCATGACGACACGTGATTTGCCTCCATAGGGAGATGGAATCGCTGCTCCACGCACGGCGGCAAGCTGGATTCGGACGAAATTTTGAGCGTAGTCTCGAAGGTGAGCCTCCGACATATCCGGGCTCGAAACTCCGATCTGCAATATTGGGACGCTCGAAGCATTAAATTGCAGAATCAACGGAGGCGTGATCCCGGGAGGAAGGGTCTTGAGAATCGACTGTGACGTAGCCGTTAACTGAGCGACCGCAGAGTCGACTTTCGCTCCGGGCTGAAAATAGACTTTGATGATGCTGATGCCAGGCATCGACTGCGACTCGATGTGCTGAACATCATTTACAGCGGAACTATACGATCGCTCAGCATAAGAGACGATGCGCTTCTCCATTATTTCGGGTGATGCGCCTGAATAGGTCCAAATGACACTTGCAACAGGAATATCGATGTTCGGGAACACATCGGTTGGAGTGCTTAAAAATGAAGCGATTCCCAAGATCGAAATCAGGATCGCCATCACGATGGTGGTGTAAGGGCGGGCCAGTGCCTTTTTGACATTCAACATGGTCGGTAAGAGTGACATCGAGAGACCACGTTGACCCTCGATATCGGAGTTCATCTTACCAAACGATAGAGCTAGCTACACCACTTACTATTGATCGCAAACAATCCCAATTCTGACAATCACGATTTTTCGCAAGTGGAATTCACCGCACAATTATCGTTCCAAATCGGCGGGCAAATTTCTTCATCGACTGCATATCTGAACTCAAAATCACCAAAATCGAGGAGCAGTTCCGCATGGATAGCCCATGTTCGCCACTCACCATTTCTGATCAATTCTTGTTTTGGAGCAGAAAACACAGAGCCTTATTCCTTAAAGCAATCTAATCTATCTCTTCGTTGATTTTCGAAAACTTCGCTGGCACTATCTCTATAGTTTTATTCAATAACTTAATCACCTATATTAGTAGACTATATTGCTTATGCTCAGCGGCGTGGACAAAAACACCGGCAGAATTCGTCTGATTTGACCAATCCATTTGGCCGGATCTTTTGGAGCTAACGCAAAACTAATTCCGTGTTCGCGAACTTAACCCAGCGACCATTTGCCTAACGATGCAACCTGAAGTGCTCGTCAAAGGTAGCATCAGACCGAGATGAATGCTTCCCAAGAGATTGAAGTCCTGATTCGTGCTAAGTATCCAATTTTGTACATTGTCTCCTGGGAGGAGAAACGAGTGGAGGAGGCCCTCCTGAAGGTGTGTGGATCCCTTAACCGCACTTTGCACACTTGGTCTGTTACCCAGGGGATGAAGCCCGAGGTCAGTCGCCCGGGCAGTGCAGCCAAGACCACAACCTTGCCGAGCGAATTGGAGGCTCTAGCAGTCGTTCATGGGGCTCCTGAATACACTGTCTTCCTTCTCAAAGATTTTCACCCTTACATGAAGGATTACCGCGTGATCCGGCTTCTGCGAGACTTGGCGATTAAGCTTCGAGGAAGAGCCGAAACCTTAATCCTTATGGGGCCAACGCTTAACCTACCCTTAGAACTAGAGAAAGACATTACCGTTATCGATTTTGAACTACCTGTAGCGGCCGAGATCGAGGGGATGCTTGATCGAGTCATCGCTGCTGTTCGCGACAACCCAAACGTCGACAGCAAGTTAGATCCGAATCAACGTGAATCGCTCGTTAAGAGCGCTCAGGGGCTTACACAAGATGAAATCGAGTCGGTGTTTGCACGATCCCTTGTGGAACGCAAGCGATTCGATTTGGATGTCGTACTTGAAGAAAAGAAACAGATCATTCGAAAGTCTGGTTTGCTGGAATACTACGCGCCAGACAGCCAGATCAAGGATGTAGGTGGACTCGAGCTTCTCAAAGACTGGCTCGACAAGCGAGCTCAAAGCTTTACTGACAGCGCCCGTGAATTTGGCATTCCCGCACCAAAGGGGATTCTCCTATTGGGTGTACAAGGGTGCGGAAAGTCGTTGGTTGCAAAGGCCATTGCAGCCCAATGGAATCTTCCACTACTCAAGCTGGACGTGGGAAGAATTTTCGGTTCACTCGTGGGTCAAAGCGAAGAAAACATCCGGAGAGCAATCGACGTGGCGGAATCGGTGGCACCATGCATTTTATGGGCTGACGAGCTTGAAAAGGGCTTTGCGGGAGTGAGCGGAGGAGGAGTCAGCGACAGCGGTACCACCGCCCGCGTTTTCTCGACCTTCTTGACCTGGATGCAAGAGAAGACAGCCCCAGTCTTCTTGATGGCAACCGCAAACGACGTTAGCTCGTTGCCGCCAGAAATGCTACGTAAAGGGAGATTTGATGAGATCTTCTTTGTAGACTTACCCGACTCGCCGGAACGAGAGCAAATTTTTGGTATTCACCTCAAAAAGCGCAAACGAGATGTTTCCAAATTCAATCTGACAGCGCTGGCAAAAGCAACCGATGGGTTTAGTGGTGCCGAAATTGAACAAGTCATCGTGAGCTCACTCTACGTTGCTTTTGAAGCCAAGCGAGAGTTGATGCAGAAAGACTTGATCGCGGAAGCAAAAGCAGTTGTCCCTCTTAGCGTCATGATGAGAGAGGAGATCGATGAGCTAAGGACGTGGGCTGAAATGAGAACTCGACCGGCATCTAAGAGAGATCCAGCTTAGATTGCCGATCGAATCATCAGTCGGGTAACGACAAAAACACCGATGGTAGTGATAGCGATGGCAAGCGGTACGATTCCTGCCATAAGCGAAAGAAAGGATCCAATGATGGTGCCTGCGTAAACCAGAGCCAAAGTGTCTCTTCTCTCGTTTCTCTCTTTGTATTCTCGTGCGGACATGTATCTATGATTGGTTGTCCCAGCACATGCCTCAAGTCGCACCTTAGGGTTACAGGGGATCCGTTACGCTAAATCGCGAAGGTCCCTAAGCGTCGTTTCAGGTTCAAATGAACCTAATCCTACGAGTCGTGCAACACCAAGACCCGGCTTGGTGCAAACGTTCAGAGACAGCGCAGGAACGTTTGAACCGAGACCTAGAATGTAACTTCGTTTACTTCTGACCAATAGAGGGCATTCAGCCACCGCCAAACGGTGGATCGGTAAGAACCGCCCCCTTGAAGAATGCGATTGAGTTCCGCTTTCGCGAACTCAGGCACGAGAAACGGTGCCGTGCTCTTGTTGGCACCGGACAGAACTTGATCAATCCATGGTTTGAGCTCCGTGAACCACTGTTTTTCAGGAGTCAAGAATCCAATCTTGTCACGTCGGTCGAGAATTTCGTCAGGAACGATGCCGCGCATCGCTGCTTTGAAGACGCACTTGGTGTTTCCGTCTCGGTCGATCAAATATGAATCGGGGAGAGACGCGATGAAGCTAGCAAACGACGGCGTTAGGAATGGAACACGACTTTCGATGGAGTTGGCCATCGAGCTTCGATCTTCATATCGCAAAAGAGAAATGATTCCGCGAACCTCGAGACTGTCTCGCAGCGAATCCCTAAAAGCGTTCCTTCCTCCTGGCTTAAGCTGGGGTTCAACCTGGATGTTGCTCCTAGCAAACCAATCCGCATCCATCCAATCTTTGGGGCCCTTATTTTTCCGAAGGAGCGCTTGTCGCACCGGAGCTGGCAGCATCAGATAGGCGGATTCTTTAGGAACGGATTTACGGAAGGGTGCTCGGTCATGAGTTCCATAAGTCAAGAGTCGGTAGGCTTCGCCCAATTTGCCTGATGCCAACGACGATGCGACGCGGAAGCTCAGATAATGAAGGTAACCGCCGAGCATTTCATCACTACCCTGCCCATCGAGCATGACCTTAATTCCCGCTTCTTTCGCCAGTCGGAAAACGAGATACTGAACGTACATGTTCGTGGAGCTAAATGGCTCACCTTGAATATTGACAAACGGGCTAATATCGTCAATCAGGTTAGACGCACCGGGTCGAATTTTATGGTGCACACTTCCGGACGCTTCGGAAACCAAATCCGCCCACTTTTCTTCACTGACTGCTTCGTTGTCCGCAACGTATGTGAAGGTGTGAATGTCCAAGGACTTTCCACCGACATGCCGCATCGCCATGACGATCGCACTTGAGTCAACGCCACCGCTAAGGCAAGCGCCAACTGGCACGTCACTGCGAAGGTGAAGTCGAATGTTTTCAAGAAAACGTTCACGTAACTCGTCAGCGGCGGCCTTAAACGAAAGAGTAGACCGCGCTTCACGGTCCACCGACCAGTATCTGCGGGCAGGCGAAACTTTACGGGTTTTCAGATCGACTGTCATGCAATGCGCAGGGGGCAGAACATGGATGTGTTCGAAGAACGATTCTTCACCTGCGTCCGAATACCCCATTGCAAGGTAGTCGTACATTCGTTGGTTATTCGCCTTCCGCGATACTTCTGGAATCTGTAGGAGCGCTTTTATTTCCGAGGCAAAAGCAAATTGTTCGTCGGACTTGTAATAGAAAAATGGTTTGATGCCGAAAAAGTCACGAGCGATGAAGAGGTTATTTTCTTCGGTGTCGAGGATCGCGAAGGCGAACATCCCAATAAACTTATTGAGCATGTCTTCGCCCCAACATGCATAGGCCGCAATCGCGACTTCGGTATCACTGGCGGTGTGGAACTCATAACCCTTAGCAATAAGTTCCTGACGGAGCTCAATGTAGTTGTAGATTTCCCCGTTAAAGGTAATCCAGTAACGGCCACCATAGTTCATCGGTTGGTGCCCGTTTAGGGATAGATCAATGATTGAGAGCCTTCTCTGCCCCAGAAGGACGTCAAAGTCACCAGGAGTGATCGTGGTCAAGAGCGGCAAGTTTAAATCGGCTTCACTATCAGGTCCCGAGAGCGGAACTGCTCGTTTAGACTTGGAATCAAAGGCAAGGATTCCCTCGCCGTCAGGCCCCCGATGCCGAATTGCCTGTAGGACATTTTCGAATGTCTTTGGGTTGAGTCGCTCACGCGTTGTTATCAGACCAGCTATTCCACACATTTTGGCTTAGGTAACGCTAGGCATTATACCGACGTGACCTTCAATGTCGGGCCTATAGACTTACTCAGTACTAGCAAAATTACGTTAGAGAAGATTGTTACCCACTTCACAACTTTTCACACTATGGAAAGGCACGGCGATTTCCGTGGAACCAGGTTTCAAGTTCAATTCAAACCTAGAAGTTCGATTGGGGCGAATGGCCAGAATCGAGGCACGCATCTAGCACAACAGGTAGGATTATCCGGGTCTGGGTGGCATCGATCTCCCGCCATTACCTTTCAAATCATTCATGAAAATTGCAGTTATTGGTACAGGTTACGTCGGTTTAGTCACTGGCGTTGTTTTAGCAGACCTCGGAAACGATGTCATCTGTGTGGACAACGATCCCGTAAAACTAGACAAGCTCCGCCGCGGAATTCCTACGATCTTCGAGCCTGGTCTCGAAGAACTGATGAAGCGTGGGCTCCAAGGTGGATTCCTCCGTTTCGAAGATTCGATTGTTAACGCGGTCCGAGAGAGCGATGTCATTTTTATCGCGGTGGGTACCCCTCCTAACGCGGACGGGACCAGTGATCTCCGGGCAGTCAAAATCGTTGCGTCAGAAATCGCGAAAGGGATTGATTCCTATAAAGTTGTCGTGAATAAATCCACCGTACCGGTAGGAAGCGGTGACCTAGTGCGCGACATCATCATTTCGCACGGGGTTTCGGAAGACTTAGTCGACGTTGTCAGTAATCCTGAATTCCTTCGTGAAGGATCTGCAATTTACGATACACAACACCCCGACCGGATCGTAATCGGCACCAAGCGACGAGAAGCAGCCATTAAGTTGGTCGAAATCTATGCACCATTGGAGCGACCGATGCTCATCACCGACATTGCGAGCGCAGAACTCATCAAGTATGGTGCCAACTCTTTTCTGGCGATGAAAATCTCGTTCATCAATGCGATCAGCCGCATTTGTGAAGCAGCCGGAGCCGACGTTGCGGATGTCGCAAAGGGGATGGGCGCAGACACTAGAATTGGCTCTCAATTCCTTCAAGCCGGTTTGGGATATGGAGGTTCGTGCTTCCCCAAAGATGTCATGGCTCTCATTCGAATATCGGAAGGATTGGGCTATGACTTTCAGCTACTAAACGATGTTGTAGCCATTAACGATGACCAAACGCTTCATTTCTTGAGGCGCCTCGAGGCGAAGCTTGATGGCTTCGATGGCAAGCTTATTGCCCTGCTCGGATTGGCATTCAAACCAAACACGGATGACATTCGTGATGCTAAGAGCCTTCAGATTATCGAATACATTGTCAGTAAGGGCGGATCGGTTCGTGGTTTCGATCCCGTAGCAGGCGAGTTGGTAAAGGAAGTCCATCCCGAACTTGAATTGGCACCAAGTGCCTACAGTGTAGGAGATGGTGCGGACGCACTTATTCTCGTTACCGAGTGGAACGAGTTCAGACAGCTAGATCTGGAGCGACTCGGCGAAAAGATGAAACGGAAGCTGATGTTTGATGGTCGACGCGCCTATTCCAAGGCTGCCGCACAGCGAGCGGGCTTTGAGTATTACACCGTCGGTTCCAACTAAAATAGTTCGATCTTCGCACTAGGTGCGAAGATCGAAATTCAAAAACCCGCATCCAAAATTACTTGTTCTGGTCGATCCAAGCTTGGACTTTGGCAACGAGTTCACGGGAATCGAGATAGCGCAATTCCTCAGGAACCTGCTTCATGACGCCGAGCCATTTGGTGATCATCACGCCGTCTATGAGCTTATCAAACAGGGCGTTCCAGTCTTCATTTTCACCGTCGACCATCATGCCGACTCCCATCTTCACCACTCGCTCTCCATTTTCCGTGCCCTTGCACGCGATCATGGGTGTTTCATAGATAAGGCTCTGAAAAAGGCGATTGGTTAGCTGAGTCGTGACATTCAGGTTAGTTGTATCGTTGAGAATGATCTGTAAATCGATCTGCTGATGGATGGCGAGGACCGACTCGGGGTCCTCGCGATAAGTGCCGTACATCTTAATGTTCGGATATTTGGCAGCATATTCGTTGGCCATGTCTGCACCAGGCCCACCACCCCAAATTCCCAATGTCACGCGCTTTCCACCATCGGCGGCAACCGCATCGAGGAAGCGCTCGTAGATTCGCTCTCCCCTCAATAGACCGGACCAACCCAGCCGTAAAGGAACTCCCACTTTTTCTTTGGTCGTTCCACCAGTGGGCCGAAATTCATCTCCAAGCCGGTTTTCGATCACGATGAGGCGCTTTGGAGATGTTGGATCGAGCTTCGGATAGTGAATGTCGAACATCTTTTGGCTCGTCATCACCATGTAGTTGGTGCGCTTCAAGTTCCATTGCTCAATCTTCTCGACAAGCGTGCGCTTCCATTTACTTGAAATGGATGTGTTGACTAGGTCACCCATTTCCCAAATGACCAAGTCTCCTTTACGCCGGGACAGGTTAGCGATGATGCAACAGTCGATGCTGAAAGCATAGAGAACCTGCGGGCCATTAAAGCTTCGGATCTCGGCTTTTGCTTTCTTTAATGCTTTGGGAAAAGCCAGGAGACGCTGCAAGTAGTTCCCATCTTTGGCTTCAGGAAGGAGGACCTGGCGAACGGAATCAGGCCATTTATTCTCCCGATAGTGTCCTCGATCCCAACAGATTGAAACTGCGTCCTGAAACAAAGGGATCAAAGCTTTTGCGCGTCGCTGGTGCCGTGGCTGACTTGTAGTCGGACAAATAAACGTAATTCTGTTTGAAGCCATGTAGGAGTTACCAATTCGAGCGTCGGACACGCTGATTATGTCTTAGTAGCTCTTTGCCCCGCAATAAGACCTAGGATCGAGGCATCAAGGATCAAGGCATCAGGGGTCTAGCCCACGACTTCTGGAAACCAAGCTTCTTTCAGGATTCCGTGGACGGTTAGCAATCGCCCAAACTCTTTCAGCCCTTCCAGTTCGCGTTGCCCCATGGGGTAGTACATGATGTCCCTCAGGTATCGATTGCAGAGTTCGAAAGGAATGCCTGTATGTCCAGGAGCATCGGCAGCAATCGCATCCATTCTCTCTTGACCCGCTTCTTCCGCCTTTGAAAGCCAATGTGCGAGTTCGGGAGTAAGTTTGTCGTCTCCAAGCCACATCGCCCAGACAAATGGAAGATTCGTGAGCTTGAACCATTCCAGACCCAAGTCAAGAATATAGAGCCCTTCACCCTGTTCACGCATCCCGTTATCGCCAATCAGAATGCAGGCGTCATGTTGAGCCAGCATCAATTCAAGATTTGGGGGCATGGGCTCTGCGCTAGGGTCAACGTTGTAATTCTCTCTTAGGATGATCTTGGCTAGCGCGTTGCTCGTCATCGAGCTTTGATCTTGAGCAAGAGTTTTTATTTCTTGGGGAGGGACTTTGCTGAAGACCCGAACACTCAGAACTTCTTGTTGAGTTCCGATGCAGACTCCTCGAGCGACTTTTCGCCCCGGACTCCGAAGAGCTTCAATCGACGAAACCATAATTGCCTGCACGATGCCAGACTCCAGCATCTTCGGCAGTAAAGATGGGACTTCATAAAGGACCTTAACCGGACTCGATTCACCCAGATCCTCAAATAGTCGAACTAAGGGTTTCGCATTGAGATAGGGAACGCTTCCAACCTTATACATCAGCTTATATCTACGGATTTCGTTGGTCCACGTTGTGCGACCGCGATGACACTACTGCCCCAGGGGAGATCGAATGACGAAAGCATCCTTGCTTCGACATCTTGAAGTCCAATGAGAATACTATTGAGCCATTTCGGAAGGGTCACAAGTGAAGCTTTTGCCGGACCTCGTTTTCGCTTCTCAAACAATCTCCAAACTACGACGATGGGGAAAAGGAAGAAAACGGAATAGCTCGCTCGCTTAACTTGGAATCCGGCCGATTCTAACTTGCGCCTGACTTCGCTAGTTCGATACCGTCGAAAATGCATAAGGGCCACATCATGCGGGCCCCACAGGCTTTTGAACGCTGGAACACTTAATACGAGGATGCCGCCAGGTCGCAAGACACGAAAGGCCTCCGAAAACGCCGTGACATCGTCTTCAATATGTTCGAAGATGTCGAGTCCGATAATGGCATCCATCGACTCCCCAGCGATCGGAAGTTGAGCCCCATCTCCAATAACCAGCTGATTCAAAGATCGCTTGCGGCAGAAACCTAATGCAAGGTGGCTCATATCTAAGCCGGTTGGCTTCGCCCAACTCGCAAGCTCTCGTAGAACCACACCTGTTCCACAACCAAGATCGAGCACATCGGGATGGCTGTTAGGCGAATGCTTTTTCAGCAGATTCAGAGCCAATTGCCGCCGCCCGACAAACCACCAATAGTGATCTTCGAGTTCGTACATCTTGGTGTATTCTTCAGGATTCATGGTCTCGTAAGCCAGGGAACTTTGCGATCTAAAAGGGATTTATTCTATCAGTTGCAATCAGAAAATCACTCGGCTCCGATTTTGAGCCGCCCTTTTTTGCCTGCCATTCTAATCTTGACCAAATCTCGAAGTGCGCGAGGACCATCTCTCATCAACACCACTTTGCTCCCTTCTTGATCGAGCCACCGAATTGGAACTTCGTCGATGCGATAGCCGAGATCTCGAGCGACCATGAGACATTCGAAGTCAAATCCGAACTCATTAAGCTTGCACCGCTTGAAGATGTCATGCGCCACTTCCCGCGTGAACATCTTAAACCCGCACTGTGTGTCTTTTATTCCGCTTACCGCGAGTAGTTGAATGAGTTTGTTTGCCATGCGCCCAAACATCTCACGATAGAGGGGTTGGTGTTTATCAAGCTGGCTCTCGCGCAAAGGACGGCTTCCGATAGCAACCTTGGCACCATCTTTCATGTGCGGCAGTAACTTCTCAGTCTCTTCCTGAGGCGTCGCTAGGTCTGCATCGCAAAAGAGGATCAAGTCGCCTTGCGCTGCAAGGATGCCCGTTCGAACAGCGTAACCTTTGCCTCGGTTTGGAGAATAGTCAATCAACCGAAACTTAGGGTGTTCTTTGACGAAGTCCGAGACGATCTGATTGGTCTGGTCCTTACTGCCATCACTAACGACGATAACGTCATAAGTGTACGATTGGGCTTCGTAATACTCGTGCAAGCGGGCAAGCGTGCGCGGTAATCGTTGTTCTTCGTTGTACGCGGGAACGACCACGCTAAGATGCGGCATCGACAAAGCAAACGAAGTCTACCGCCGAGTCGTTCCTAAAACCTTAAACTGGAACCACCCAAACGTGTCGAGATACCTGTTTTCCGACAGTTGCGGACTTGCCATTAATGTTGAGGTGGATCAAAGAGTCAATTTGACTACTTCCTACCGCCTCAAATTCAACTCCCGGCTTCAGGCCCAGTTCTTCAAGATGCTGTAAAAACTCCACCCTTTCGTCACTAATTCGAACCATTTGAAGGCGTCCTGCTTTGGCATCTTGCAGACGAATACTGGGGTCAGGAGCATCCGCATCGATGGGATTTCCATGAGGACAAGTTTTCGGGAAACCCAGTTTTTCATCAATTCGGTCGATGATGTCTTCCGAAATGTAATGTTCCAACTTGCAGGCTAATTCATGAACATCGTTCCAAGGTAGCTCAAGGTTATCAACTAAGAACCTTTCAAGAATTCGATGGGCTCGTGTAAGTTGCTTCGCGACCTTTTCGCCAAACTCGGTCAGGCGAATGCCTTGATAAGGAGCATGCTGAACTAAACCTAGCTCAGCAAGCTTCTTAACCATCGTCGTAGCCGAACCGGCGCTGACGCACATGTAAACCGCAATTTCGCCGGTCGAAACTCGATCTACTTCCTTTTGAAGTCGAAAAATTCCTTCAACATACTCTTCAACACTCTCACTAAAAGCTCGCTGAGTCTTGTGCTCGTCACCTGGTCGGCAACTAGCGGGAACACGTAAAGAAAATTCCTTCACCGGCATGAGAATAGTGTACTTCTCAATCTACTTTTCTACTTTCTGAACCACCACAAAGGTGTCGGTCTGATCCGTGCCATCGACAAAGTTGTAGTTTTGATCGACCTTGCCTCGAATAAGGCAAACCGTCAAATGATCTTTGGATACGAACTTTTGAAAATGGGGTGAACCATTTCCTAATTTCCATCCACCGTTGACGCAAAGCTCGTTCTCAGCTTTGCCCCAAGCTTCGTCGTAAGGTTCATGAAGGTTGAAGCGGTCCAGTCGGACGACTCTATTGCCTCCAGTTCTGGCGTCATCTGAACTAACAAAATTCGAACCTTCGAGAAACTGGTAGCTAGGACCACGTTTGGACAAGGCAAACACAGTGATCCCCAGGGTCACCGTTGCCAAAGACAACGATAAAGTTAACGTCTTGTTCACAAGACACCTCGCGCAATTAGTTTGTTAGCGCGTCAACGCGCTTTTCGAGAAGGGCAATTGCGAGGTGCGTCTTTGGTCGCCTGCAAATACTGAATCGAGAACGCAGCCCTTTCGATCTTATCTATTAAGACGAAATCTGTTAACTATTGGTTCGAGGACACGGAACATTGGTGTGCCAGTCTTATACTTTTCGCCTACGACTGAGGCATTTTGTTTCGCTTGGCTCTCCACTTTTCAAACTCTTCCTGATAATCTTCGCTGCTTCTGATAAAAGTTTCTACAAAGCTTGAAGCAATACCAATCCCCCAACCGAGAAGCGGCCAAATAGCCCAGAAGTACCCACCGGACCAAAGGTTGATCGCGCAAAGAAATCAGTTTACCACGATGTAGCTGGCTAAGTGCCCATAGAAATCTCGGCGGATACGTCGGTCAAATTCAGCACGTTCAAGCAACTCACCTTTCGACTGATTGATCCGTCGTTCAGCTTCTTCAACGGCTTCGGGAGAAATACCCAGTTCGTCGGCAGTGGCTAGCAGCCGTTCCCGACTCATTGCGCCAACGGGTGACGACAGGGAACTTGCGAGACGAAGAATCTGCTCCGCATCTTCCTCATCGTAAAATTTCTGTTCGAGATTGGGCATTTGCCCTATTGTACGTTCTGAAGTCGCTTCAGACTACTCTTATCGCCGCGGCCCGCACGTTCCCAATCGCGTCGGCTTTGCCATCGACGGAATCCCATACTGTCTGGAGTTTCTGAGTGACCGTAGGCAACTCCCGCTTCGCCAACTAGCATAAAGGTCCAGACCGCAATTCCAATTAAGACCCAAGCGGAGGCAAAACTGACCGCAATAAGGAGAACCAACGCGACCGAATACCCGAAACAGTTTCTTCGAAACTGATGCCGCAGGTCTGCTCGGTAGTCCTGAAAGAGGGCGAGCAACTCGGTATCGAAGCGGGCTCCTAAAGAGTCCATGCCTTTAGTCTAAGATAGAAACTGCTCGTTTTTCCTGAGAAAGACGTGAAATTTACTCTTCGGGAGCTCTCTTAATAAGTTTCTTACGTTGGCAGTGCCCGATGCCCACCACGACTCTTGAACCCAGTTTCAAACGAAACACGAGTCGTTACTACAGATCGCGGCGACGCCGATCTCGGCTTCCGACATGAACGCCAACCACAATTCGAGGCGAAACTGGAGCTTGCAAACGCGCAATTTGTCCAATTTCACCGGCTTCTTCTTCGAGCTTTTCTAGCTTTCTTGCTCGGAATCTCTCGAAGCCATCGTCATAGTACGAGCTACGACGATTTAGAACCGCGAATGCATGGAATGCTAGTCCAATTCCCCATCCCAAAATGGGATAGATCACCCAGAAATCTCGGATCCCGGTCGCAAAATTTATAGCGGCCAGGAATCCATTAACAATCAGGAACGAAACAAGGTGACTCTTGAATTCGTTGGCAAGTCTTTGATCGTATTCTCGACGATCAGACAATTCGGATCGCTGAGCAAAAACCTGCTTTTCTGCCGCGAAAACCGCTTCTTCAGAAATACCCAACTCGGAGGCAGTCGCCATTAGCCTTTCACGAGTCATCCCGTTAGCGGGTTGTGACAGCGTGGAAGCTAACCGAAGAATCTCTTCAGCCTCATCCTCGTGAAAAAACTGTTGTCCCGCCGCTCCCATCGCTACCAGTTTACGGCACTCTCCTAGCGCAGGTTTCAATCCACCAGCCTTTCTCAAGCAGAGCTTCTATTTGTTTGCCCAGAGCCACTTAAGAGTCTCCGGCAAAATCGCTCGGCCGTTGGCGTCACTGTGGAAACCATGTCCAAGGGTGAATTTGTAATCGTAGCCCTTGAATTTCAAAGCTGCAGCCATTGATTGATTTGCCAGGGGCCAATTACCGAACTGGTTATCTAGATCGTTGCTGCCGTCTTGCAAAAACACTTTGATCGGCTTTTTCTCGTTCAGTCGGATCAGAGCGGGATAATTGTGACCGCCTTCTCTTAAAGTTGGCCCATGTGCGATGTTCGTAAAGGATCCAACCCAAGACATGACTTTGCTGAACTGGTCAGGATGCTCCCATGCAACGGTAAATGCACAGATGCCACCACTGCTTGCGCCGGCGATTGCCCTCGAAGCGGCGTCATGTTTGAGTTTCACGGTCTTCTCTACTTCCGGAAGAATCTCGTCCATTAGAAACTTCGAATATTGATCGGAAAGGGTGTCGTATTCAAAACTTCGATTGGACTGTCCTCCAGAAAATTTCCCTGGATTGATGAATATCGCGACCGTTACGGGCATTTCTTTTTTGGCGATCAGATTATCGAATGCGGTTGGAATGAAGTTCTTGTAGGACCCACCGTCCTGAAAGACCATTGTGCAAGCCGGGTCTTCTGGCTTGTATTGAGCGGGAACGTATACCCACCAATCTCGAGTCGTTCCCTCGAAAACTTTGCTATTCCACACCGACTGCTGAGTTAGAACGCCTTTCGGTACATCGGATTGAGCTTGGTTATCCGGGTTTACAGCATAAAGCTCTAAGTTCTTCCAATCTCCCAGCCGTTCACCGTCAACTTCGTAAGCCCATCTGGCGCCAAAACCATCTGGCAATTTATCCGCTCCGACCCAGACTCCAGTCCTTCCGATAGGCTCAAGCGCCAGGTTATAGGAGCCGTCTTCAGTAATGACGTGAACCTTCGTAGATGTCGTAGCTGACACCGCCCAAACTGCATTTGTCGCGTGGGTCTTAACTGAATTCCCTTCGTGAAGTCCCTTGTCACCAAACCACTTTCCGACGATCAAAGCTATGTCGCTATCCTTGTGGCTACGATGCATCAGATCGTAAAAACTTTCGGGAGTTACCGTTTGTTGAGAAGAGCTAAAAGCGAGGGTAAATGCAATCAAAGACGTCAGCATCATGATCTTGAGACTCCTGGCAACAGTATGAGGTACGGTCGATTCTTGTGGGCCAATTTGTTTATTTTGGCTACTGAACAAGCTCGTGAAGCGTACATCTAAAGTGCATCTTCATCATGCATAGGAAAGTGATCGTTTGAGAATTGGAATAGTTGGTGCGGGAATTTGTGGACTTGCAGCGGCACGCACCCTAAATCAGCTTGGACACCAAGCGGTGGTTTTCGAAAAGAGCAGAGCCGCTGGCGGCAGAGTTTGGACTTATCGCAAAGGGGAACACGTTTGGGACTCAGGCGCCACGAGTATTGCCCCGCGCGGAAAAACAATTGAGAACGTTCTCTTAAAGGAGTTGTGCACGGAAGGCTTGGTTGCAGTCCAAAAACCAATCTATGTTCACACTGGACTTCGAGTCTCTCCGGGACATCCAAATGGCGCTCCGCGATACACCTATCTCAAAGGCAACGCAGAGTTCCCAAAACGACTAGCTGAAGGACTGGACATTCGACTGGATACGTCGGTAGACAGTATCGAACGAACCAGCTCAGGCTATAAGATTCTTGATGAAGAGTTCGATGGATTGATTCTTACTCCCCCCGTTCCTCAGACCACCTTGCTTCTTTGGAGCCTCGGAGAAAGCCGACCGATGGCAAACGTTAAGTACCGGCCCTGCTTAAGTATCATGTTGGGCTTCGGAGCCGAACTGCCTCCTACAAACTATCACGCCATTCTTGATACCGATCAAGTCCATCCGATGACATGGCTTTGTTTGGAGTCCGTGAAATCGCCTGAACGAGCGCCGGAAGGTGGATCGACCCTGGTTGCTCAAATGAGTGCTGCTTTCAGCCACAACTACTATGAGCGAGACGACGAAGCACTTGTAAAAACCGCTACCGGCTATGTAGAGAGGTTATTTGGTCCAAAATTCCAAGCGCCGACCGTTTCCAAAGTTAAAAGATGGAAGTATTCTCAACCAGAAAGTTTTGCAAGCTATGAGCATGTCAACCCGAAAGGTTCGAGATTATTGATCGCTAGCGACGGAATCTTGGGTGGCCATGTCGAAGATGCCTACGAAGTCGGAACGCGAACGGCCCGACAGATAGTAGAAGTGGACTGATCGTTATTAAAATGTTCGAGACCACCATTCTTTCCGTTATAGCCCTCTGTGCGGGCTTCTCTCAAACCGAGACAAAGCTGAATCTCTATTCGGGTGATAATGCCGCTGGTAAAGGTACTTACACCGAGAAGTTCGACCACCATGGACGTAAAACGAGTGTTTTTCGATTGGTAGGTTCTTCTGGCGGAGTTGTGAGAACGATTACCCAGACAAAAGTGATCGATAGTCGGGCCTTCCCAATCTCGGAGGAAGAAGTGATCACCGAGAAGGGCCCCCGAAGCAAGAGCGAACTCGTATTGAAAGTTCGCTATGACGATACCGGTGCAGCGATCCTGGACATGACCAAGGACAAGGTGAGCACAACAACCCGAAGTTACGTTCCCCTTCCTGGCTACAGCCGAGCGGATCTCAGTGATTTGTGGTTTAGCAAGATTCGGCCAACGGTTGGCACCACGGTTCGGAGCACGGTTTTTGATATCGAGAATGCCCGCTGGCAACGAGTCGAAACAACTTACGTCGGCAAACGGTCTATCTACATCAGTGAGCGCCGGCTTGAAGTCCATGAAGTTCGTGACGTTCGAGATGGCATAGTTCGTGAAGTTTATTTAGACGATAAGGGCCAACCCGTCTTAATGAAATCTGGCCAGTACCGGACAGAGAAGCACTTCTAACCCCTTTGGCCCCTCAAGCGATCCACAAGGTACAACCTAGGAATGGATCGGATTAAGGTAGCGGTTGTAGGCGCGGCGGGCAGAATGGGGAAGGAAATCCTTCGAGCGATTGGGACTGACCCCACTTTTGAGCTAGTCGCAGCAATCGGACGATCTGAAATTGGCACCAACATTCGCGACCTTGCCGGACCACTGGTTCCTGGTCTCCTCATGGAGGACAATCTTGAGGCCGCACTTGACCGAACCCATGCCCAAGTCGTGGTTGACGTTTCCCACCAGTCGGTCGCGCTAAAGCACGCCAAAGCCACGACGTCGCGAGGCGTCTCTTTTGTATTCGGCATGACTGGCATCTCGGAAGCTAACCTTGCCGAGATCGGCTCACTCTGCGAAGAATCCAAGACGCCTGGAATGTATGTTCCGAACTTCGCGGTTGGCGCGGTGCTCATGATGCAATTCGCCGAGATTGCAGCCAAGTGGCTTCCCGATGCAGAAGTCATTGAGTTCCACCACGACCGCAAAGAAGACGCACCTAGCGGAACTGCAATGCTCACCGCCGAAAAGATCGGGAAGGCTCGAACTCAAGCCCCCACACCACTTCCAAAGCCCCTATTCAAAGCGGAAGGTGCTCGTGGAGGCATTGTGGAGCAGGTTCCAGTTCATAGCGTCCGGCTCCCAGGCCTGCTTGCTCATCAAATGGTGATCTTCGGTGGACCGGGTGAAACGCTCACGATACGTCACGACTCCCTTGACCGATCATCGTTCATGCAAGGCGTCAAGCTCTGCGCCAAAACGGTTCGATCACTGGATGGCCTCGTGATTGGGCTGGACAAGATATTGTTCTAGCTGCTTGAAAAGCATCTCGCAAAGGTCGCAGAGTATTGCAAAGGAATTCGAACCGATGCCCGATGAATTCTCATGCGACCAGGAGAAATGAACATGAGGCCTATCAAATCCCAGGGCCAACTATTAATTGGTCCTGCATCGCAGCTTTTTGAGAAGGTCACCCAACAACTCCCCGAAGTCTGTGCGTACGCTTAACCATCCGAAAGGTTGTCCTTGCAAACGCATCGTTACCGGGCCCGCCATGAAATCTCATTGAGGGATGATAGATGCCATCCAGGCCCCCTCCACGAATGGCATGCCTTCTGCGTGGAGCACCCCACACCACCGTGTTTCTCTGCAAGTTGACCACCGGGTTTCGGAGACCGTTCAAATCAGCTCTGTTTGAGTTGAAGAGATCAAGGCACCATTCGTCTAGACTGGTCTCTGAAATGGGCATCGGACCATATCTCTCCGCAATTTCCCACTCGGTTTCAGTAGGCAGCGAGAATCCAAGGTTCCTGGCAAACGCATGGGCGTCTGCATAGCGAATTCCTCTCGTATCTCGGGCAACACGTTCAATTGAGTAAGCAGAAACCTCAACGACCATGGCTGGCGTAGCAGCGCTTAGGAACTCTGGAAGTTCTGAATACCTCCCGAACATCGACATATCCGCTCTTTCGTACGCGTCCTTCCAGATGGCTTCCGCTTCATCACGATCTAAGCCAATCCGATATCGACCAGCGGGAATCTCAATCCAATCTATTCTTTGAAGCATCTATCCGGTTGTACTGTTCTTCAGGTTTAGACCTTCTGACGGGTGAGAGCTTTTAATAACAGGCGCGAGATAAAAACCATGACTGTGACGAGGCCGATTCCTGCAAAGAGCATAAGCGCGGCAGTCATCCATAGCGGAATGGGAATTATCCGATCCCAGATATCTTGACTCTCTTCGCCACTAAGCATTCATTCGCTCCTATACTGCTTTCGATGCCCGATACTATTTCAGATTAGCCATTCGCATCCATTCACTCGACGTTTCGATTTTCGAAAATTACATCGCCAGTCGAATCTATTGTACGCTTCATGTCTCACTCTTGCAAGAAAGCTAATACGTTTGGTCTGACGACCATTAACGGAATCCTTATGGTTACGTAGCAGTCTCGTAAGATTTTCCTGAAACTCGGCACCCTGTCCGGGAGGTACCCTTTCATCATGCCTGACGAGCAACTGACCTACCGGTCTTCGGGGGTCGATATTGACGAGGCTCAGCGAGCACTTCGTGCTGTGATGAGCGATGTAAAGGGAACCTACACGGATAGCGTGGTTGCCGGCGTCGGTGGCTTTGGAGCCCTGTTCCGCCCGCAATTCGGTGAGATTGAAAAGCCACTACTGGTTAGCTCCATTGACGGAGTAGGAACGAAGACCAAGGTTGCCGCGATGGTTGGCGACTATAGCAACCTAGGTCTCGATATCGTTAATCACTGCGTAAACGATATTCTTTGCCAAGGTGCTCGCCCTCTCTTTTTCCTTGACTACTTCGGATGCTCTCGAATTCAAGGATTAGTTTTCGAAGAAATCGTACGTGGCATGGCTCAGGCCTGCAAAGAGGTTGGAGCATCGTTAATTGGCGGCGAAACTGCGGAGATGCCTGGGGTTTATGTTGAAGACGAGATTGATCTTGTAGGATCGATTGTTGGCGTAGTCGATCAGGAAAAGAAGCTCCCTCGCGGAAAAATGCAACCTGGCGATTGCGTAATTGGAATCGCTAGCAATGGCCTTCATACCAATGGATATTCCCTTGCACGTCGTGCCCTTTTTGAAATGGGCGGTTTGTCGGTTCGAGATGAAGTTCCGGGACTCGGTCGCACGATCGGAACCGAGCTATTGAGGCCACATCGATGCTACTTCAACTCGATTTATCCGATCCTGCAAGACACCGAGACCGTCTACGCCGTCGCGCACATTACTGGCGGAGGACTTTACGACAACATTCCTCGCGTGTTGCCTTCGGACGTGAGGGTCGTTATAGAAAAACGATCTTGGACCCCGCTACCAATCTTCCAGTTGATTCAACAGTGCGGAAACATTCCCGATGCCGAGATGTACCGGATCTTCAACATGGGAATCGGAATCGTAATGATCGTCGACCGGTTCATCGCCCCAGCGATTGTTCAGAGGCTTAACGACTCAGGCGAATCCGCCGCAATTATCGGCGAAGTTCAACCTGGGTCACACGAAGTCCAGATCATATAGCTGGACCGCTCAGTTTCAACTCGGCGTTAGCCGAGTTGAAACACAAGGCGAGCATTGCCGAGCGCAAATTCCTGACCATCGGCTAGGTCAGCCTCATCAATTCGCTCGAAGTCGTCTCGAAGGATGAACGTGCCGTTGCTTGACCCTAAGTCAACAAGCTTCCACACGCCATCGGTGAAGACGATCTTCGCGTGTTTGCGGCTTACATAAGCACCTTCAGGTTGCGAACCGAGATCGACATCGATTGGGCCGACGCTGGGATCAAATCGTCCGATCGTCGCGGGCGGAGCAATCGGATACTCGATATCTGTCAAGACGCCAGCTCTCTTCACCACCAGTTTTGCGGGACCGGGGACCACCGACTGGCCTGCATCTTCCGCTACAACTTCTTCGTGAATGGGTTCCTCTTCGGCAACGCCACCTGTATTCAGAATTTCATCGGTCATTTATTAACGTTCTCCTGCTCGCAATTTCACCTAGGCCAAGCACAAAGGCCGAAACGATTAAACCTGGGATCAATGTTCCAAGTGTAAATGTCTGTCCTCCTAAATGGACTTCTAATGATGGGTTCTGAGTTCGCTTCCCGTATACCAACCCTGCGAAACTAGTAATAAAAGCCAAAATCATAGAGCTTGCGGCCCAATTTGACGTCGATCGGAGGTTGAATTTAGGAACATAGATTGCGGTAACCGGTAACAAGAGTGCACCCACTACTGCCCCACTGTAGGCATACCAAAGGTCAACAACAACGTTTTCAACCGTTAGCGCCACCCCAACCGCAACCGCGCAGGCAAGCCCGAATCCGAACCGAGTCCATGTTTTGATTTGCTCGTCACTGGCTCTTGGCTTCAGCCTCGCGATAAATTCCCTACCAAATGTCGCACCACTTACCAGGGTGTAACCCACCATCGCAGACAGGATCGTTCCCGCCAAGCCACATAAGAAAATGGCTTTGAGCCCCGAAGGCAATATTTGGTCTCCGAGCAAGGGAAAGAACTCAAGACCGTCCGGGATCGGCTTAAGGATGGAAATAGCGTAGAGTCCGGTTACTATGCTCAGGAGATCAAAGAGCATCCAGAATCCAACGCAAACATAGAGGCCCTTTCTACTAATTTCGGGAGACCGAGCGCTGGAAACTCTCTGATGAAATCCTGGGTCCACCATGGTCCACGCGCCAAGAATGAAGAAGCTGATAAATCCTAGCCATCCAACATTCCCGTCCCACTTCTTCATTGGCGCATCGAGGTGATTCACCATGTCCATTAGTGGATAGTGAGTAAGACACCAAATAACGATGACCAGGAACCCCACGTACATCATGAGGAAGGCCAAGAGCCCGGCTCGAACGTCCGCCAGTAGCCCACCCTTGTAGAGAAAAAGGGTTCCGCCCACCGTGGCGATTATCACTGAAGCAATCGTTCCCCAACCGGTCAACAGATGAACCAGCGTTCCAAGCATCAACACATGGGCTGCTGGAACGGCGAGTAGAAAGACGAGGACGGCCCCCACGATTCCCGTCGTCCGCCCCCAACGCTGGGTTAGTCTCTCAGGAATGCTTATCTGAGAAGCTTCTCTGACTCGGCTCGCGAAAAATATCGCATAGAGGATTCCGAAGAAGTAATAGGGGACGCCATTCAGTAACAGACCGCCAATTCCGTAAGCTTTGACTGAGTCGCCAATCGCCAGCACGCCACCGTACCAGGTGCTTACGAGGGTCGCGACGAATGCGGGCAACGATAGACTTCTCCCTGCTGCCAAATATTGAAGGAGAGAATTATCTCGAAGTTTGGCTGAAAAGCCTAATCCGAGGATTGCCACGAAGAAGGCGATGATGACCAAACCATCGAGCGAACTAAGATGCAGAGTTGCCAAAGGCACTCAACCATTTTGCCATGCAAGGGAAATTCTCAGGATGGCCAATGAGGAAGTTCGAGATTTGGATGCGAAAGAAAGAGTGCCGCCACTCCACTATCAATGGAAACGCTCACATTCTCGACACTGCGATTTGATAGGCTAGTGAATCCAATTGGGCTCATTTCGGTCCCGAACAAGCTCCACTCGACTCCCGTTAGTTCGACTCCCGAACAATTCGAAATGGGAAGTAACGAGACGCGAGTTTTAGTTGGAACATCTAAGGAAGCACTTACCGCCCCTTTGAGCAGCATGATCACGCCGCGACGAGTTGCTACTCGGACCTCCAATGTCGAACGTGCTGCACTCTGAAGGCTACCAATGATGTGATCGATGGCATCACCTTCCATGGCGCACAACGTAATGGTTTCGAACCCTAACGATTGGGCATAGTCAAGCAATTTATCACAGTCCGATCGATTTTGGTCTTCTATGTGCACAAGCACTTTTTGAACATCTTTCGTATTCCGCGAAATGGAATCAAAATCTCCAATGGCTACGTCTGGAATGAAGTCTCCTTCGGCTAAGAAATTCGCTGCTCCGTCTGCGGCGAGGACGTAGTCGGCCGAACGAGCCCACGCTACGACCTGCTCAACCGGCATGTCTCGGCCCGCTAATACCCCAAGGACACGACGTTTGTTAAGACCTGGAGACATGTTTAAGATGGTACTCCGCAATTGACTCCTAAACCGAGCAAGTGAAATTGTCAGGTTTCTCTACCCCGTAGACGGATGTCATACATGTTTAAGAACTTTGACTAAAAACGCAGAAAAAAGCCGCTATCAGCCGGAAAAGGCTCATATATTCTTTTTTATCGAAAATTTCCGCCGTTTAAGGTCATTTTGGTCTGATTTCAACAGTTCTCGAAACAAGGGCTAGAAATTGAAAGCGTGTATAATCCAACCCCACCGGGCGAATCATCGCCCCACGATGACGACAATGAAAGACCTATTTAGCGAAGAAAACCCCTATGAGCCCGATAATTTACAACGTGCTTGGGATAGTGTTCTTAAGAGGCTAGGTCCCGATGTTCCATCTGCTTGGTTTGAGCGATTTATCCGCCCACTGACCCCTGTTTCCTACATTAACGGAGTTGTCCAGATCAATGTTCCTGGTCGATTCGTTATGGAATGGGTCCGTGAACGGTACTTAGGAACCATTCGATCTCTGCTTTCAGACGAGATCGGTGCCCATATCGTGATCGAGCTAGTGACGCAGCTTCAGGAAAAGAAGCCGTCCACTACTTCGTCCGTCGCTCCCATAACCGTTTCTAGCTCCATTGACACAAGTTTCCGACCAGCCGAGAAGTTTTCTTTTGACACCTACGTTGTAGGGCAAAGTAATCGACTGGCAGTGGCCGGTGCAAAGGCAGTTGCCCTTGACCCCGGCAAGAAATTCAACCCGCTCTTCATTTACGGCGCATCAGGACTTGGCAAAACTCACCTCCTGCATGCAATCGCCCGAGAAATTCTTGCGGTACGACCGAAATGTCCCATCGCCTACGTTGGTGCTCAACAATTCACGGAAGAGTTCGTGAATGCCTTGCAAGGTGGCAAGGTTGAGCAGTTCAGACGTGCGCAGAGATCGGTCGAAGTGTGGCTAGTAGACGACATCCAGCTGATCGCGGGCCGGGATAAGACTCAAGAAGAGATATTCCACACGTTCAACTACCTTCACGGCCTTGGTAAACAGATCGTCCTGACATCTGACCGCCCGCCGAGAGACTTGTACTTGCTAGACGAGCGCATTCGGTCTCGATTTGAGTGGGGCTTAGTCGCTGATATTCAGATGCCCGATACGGAAACTCGTAGCGCGATTCTTCGTTCTAAAGCAGAACAAGAAAACGTCAAGCTCGAGATGCCTATTGCGATGTATCTTGCTGAGAATGTGCCAGGCAACATTCGGGTTTTGGAAGGTGCCCTCACCAAGCTTGCAGTCCAAGCGAGCATTGTTGGAAGTGGCATTACGATTGATCTCGCCCATGCGATGGTCGAGACGTATTACCGGGCTGGCATGCTCGCCAAGCCTGCCTTCAACCAGATCGTTGATACCATTGGCAAGCATTACAAGATCTCGGCAGACGAAATCACCGGATCATCTCGAAAGGCTCCCATTGTTCACGCAAGGCACATTGCAGTGTTTGTGACCCGTGAGATCACAGGGGATTCGTGGAAGCACATCGGTGGCCTGTTTGGTGACCGAGATCACACGTCAATGATGCACGCATACACGAAAATTCATGAGATGATGCATCACGATAAGGACCTTCGAGCAACTGTAAAAATGCTCATTCGAAATCTTTATCCGTCCGGTTAATTCTCCTGTTCCCACTATCGGTATCCTGTAGCGATGAAGCTGCAGGATGCAACTTGGCAGGACGTCGACCAGTTCAAACGTTCTGGCGTCGTATTGATTCCGACCGGCTCGCTTGAGCAGCACGGACCTCATTTGCCCCTGTTCACGGACTCCCTGATCGTGACTTCGGTGGCAGAAAAGATAGAGGTTCTTTTGCCCGAGCATGTTCTTCTCACGCCAACACTCTGGCTCGGAGCGAGTGGGCATCACCTTCGATTCTCTGGGAGCTTGAGCGGAGACTTCGACAGCTACATGGGAGCGATCGAAAGCGTTGTCGAGTCACTTCTTCCCCATGGTTTTCAAAAGTTTTATGTGTTAAACGGCCACGGCGGCAATCGTGAGCCAAACGGCATGGTTGTCCGAAAATTAAAAGCCAAGCACCTAACATGCACTTTTGGCCACGCTGGCTATTTCGACTTCGTAAAACAGGAAATCGCTGACACCCTAACCGGCCCCCTCAAAGAAATGCGTCATGCATGTGAAGCCGAAACAAGCCTGATGATGCACTTGCACCCTGAACTTGTGAGATTGGAGAAAAGGCGTGATGACGGACTGATCACCGAGCCATCGGTGGTAGGAGTGGTTCATCACTTCGATGAGATGACCGAACAGGGTTCCTATGGATTTGCGACTCTTGCAACGGCAGAGAAAGGGAAAAAGATATTCGAAGCCGCCGTTAAAAAGGCCTTGCAGGAGATTGAAGCCGTCGCAAACGGGTATTTTCTCCGTGGGCTATAAAATGCCAGTTTCCAGTGTGGTGACCATGAACAAAAAGCCAATGATTGCGCTTGGAGCGCTTGTTACTGTCGTTTCGACTGCCTTTGCGCAGCAGACTCCGCAAACATCGAGTATCGGGCCAGTCCTGGGAATTTTCTTGCCATCAAGCAGTGAAATTCGAAAGGACCTTGGGAACGGAGCACTCCAGATTGGAATCGGAGCTGCAAATACCGCGAGACCTCGAGAAGGTTCGATTTCACCTTCGTTTACGGCGATCATCGCCAACGGAAACGGAAACAAGCTTTTCATATTGCCTTACACATTTGGCTATGAGTACCACTTTGGAGTGGATTCTGGCGCCGCAGCCCTTCCTTATGTGAGACCGTTTACTGGAGTCGCCTATTACGACTACAGCATCACGAATACGGCAGGAAGCCACTTCGGCGTCAAACGACTTGGGGGCACCGCTGGTTTAGAGGCGGGACTCATGATCGGCTCCAAGATCAAATTAGCCGCGACATACAGTTTCTTCACGCCGACGTCTGGATTTAACTTTAACGGTTTGAGCTTGTCCGCATCCTATGCGGCGCTCACGTTTTAGGCCATGAAAACTGCTCCCCAAGTCCAATCGATTGGGGAGCAAATCTTCAGTAAATTCCGCCGTCCGCACCAATAGGTCCTTTCACGGATGGCAAAAACACTTCAAAATTTAGAACTCCCTATCGAAACCGCCGTTCTTGTCTTCATTAACGAAGACGATTCCGAAGATCAGGTGGTTGAAGACGAACTTGTTGGCCTTTGCGAGGCTGCTAACGTCGAACCTATCGCCACGATTCGTCAACGGCTCGACCGCCCTTACAAAGGCACTTTTGTCGGAACAGGAAAGGTCGAAGAGATCGCCGCTCTTGCTCATGAAACGAACGCTGATCTTGTATTGATCGACGCGGAAGTGAGCGGGATGCAGCAGCGCAATCTCGAAGAAGCATTTAAGTGCAAAGTCATCGACCGCACGCAATTGATTCTCGATATTTTTGCGCGCCGTGCCCGCACCCGAGAAGGCATGCTGCAGGTCGAACTTGCCCAGCTAACTTACATGATGCCGAAGCTCATGTCGGTGTACACCAAGTTTGAAAGACAAAAGGGCGGCATCGGTATGCGCGGTCCCGGCGAAACCAAACTTGAATCCGATAAGCGCTTAGCTCGGGACAAAATTTCGGCCCTTAAAGTCGAAATTGAAGATGTCAAACGCGTGCGTTCTCAGCAACGTGCGAGTCGTCGCAAGCATCCATTTCCTTTTGCTTCGATCGTTGGGTACAC
This sequence comes from uncultured Armatimonadota bacterium, assembly GCA_903899015.1. Lineage (GTDB taxonomy): Bacteria > Armatimonadota > Fimbriimonadia > Fimbriimonadales > Fimbriimonadaceae > Fimbriimonas. The sequence goes on from CAIUHP010000097.1 coordinate 80,604, forward strand.
GAGTGCGGGCAAGTCCACGCTCATGAACTTAATGGCAGGAACGGACTTTTTGGCCGACGCGATGCCATTCGCTACTCTGGACCCCACAACCAGGAAGATTGACCTTCCTGACGGCTACGCGTTGTTTCTAACGGATACGGTTGGCTTCATTCGTAACTTGCCAACTCATCTCGTCGCCGCGTTCCAATCGACACTTGAAGAGGTCACTTTCTCGGACTTCATCCTACACGTTGTCGATCTAGCGAACCCGGCATGGGAAGTTCAAAAAGATGCGGTTCATCATACGTTGGAGATTCTGGGAGCGAGCGACAAGCCCATGATCACCGTCTTCAACAAAATTGACATGGTGCCAGACAAGGCAGAACTGACTCGCATTGTGGCTGAATGGCCCAATTCGGTTGCGATCTCGGCGACGACGGGTCTTGGTATGACCGATCTTCAGCTAGCTATTAAGCGTCAAGTTCAATCGCTACTTGGAACTGTTAGAGCTGTCATTCCTTACAGCCAGCAGCACATGCTTCAAGATTGTTACGATTTTGGTCGAGTGCTCAAAGAGGAGTATCGCGATAACGGAATCTACGTGGAAGCAGAACTCGTAAATGAACTTCGGCAAAAACTCCTGCAGTACAGCGTCGAGTCATAGCTTCCTCCATGACAACCCAAAACTGGCTCGAAAATGCAAAGGCGGCGCTTCGATCGGCGGGGATGGAAGCGGCTTCGATGGAAGCTCAGCTAATTGCCTCCGACGTGCTCCAAGTCAATAGAGCGTCGTTGTTTGCTCATCCCGAACGAGAATTTCCAGCTGAGGCTGGAAACGCTCTTCTCGGGAGGCGCCTTAACTTTGAACCCTTGGCGTACATTCTTGGATGGCGAGAATTTTATGGACGAAGATTTAACGTCCGTCCCGGAGTCCTTATTCCGCGACAGGACACTGAAGTATTGGTTGAAGTCGCTCTGGAATACGCTCGTCTTTCACTCATTCCCCTGAGAATTTTGGATTTGGGGACGGGTTCCGGTTGCATTGCGATCACTCTCAAACTGGAGATGCCGGACTGCGAAGTTTGGGCAAGCGATATATCGCAATCTGCACTGGATATCGCGTTGGAAAATGCAGCAAGCCTCCATGCGGACATCAGACTGGTCCACTCCGACGCTTTCGAATCCATCCAAAACGAGCAGTTCGATTTAATCGTTTCCAACCCGCCTTACATCGGCCTTCCTGAATATTTGCCGAACGATGTCGTGTTACACGAGCCCTATCAGGCGCTCTTCTCGGGCGAAACCGGCTTGGAATTCTATCAATTGCTGGCTGAAACGGGGGACCACTATCTCACAGGAGCTGGTCGTTTGATGGTTGAAGTTGGCTACACTCAGGCTCAAGAAGTACAGTCTCTCTTCGAGCTTCGTGGCTGGAGTTTCGTCGAGTCACGGCTCGATCTTGCACAGATTCCGCGCGTGGTCGTCATAGAACGCGCCAAAATCCAAGCGAACGATTCATAATCCTCTTTATGCAAATCGTCATACCTGACGAATACAAGCATCTTTACGAACAGACCAAGGAGCGCCCAGTTGTTAAGATTCCGGCTCCTGTCCTTCGTCAAGTAGCTCCCGAAGTCACCAAGATCAGCAAGAAAACTCTGCTGCTGATTGATGACATGCTTCGGATCATGCGGAAATCCAACGGAGTTGGATTGGCCGCCCCACAAGTTGGCATCCTGCAACGCATCATCGTCATTGCACCGGAAGGCGAGCGACCAACGGCTCTTATCAACCCGAAGATTGTGGTTGCGAAAGGCGAACAGACTGGGCAAGAGGGTTGCTTGAGCATTCCTGGGCTCTACGGCGATGTCACGAGATCACTTTATATCGAAGTAGAAGCAACGGACCGTAAAGGTCGGGAATTGACGTACGAGCTAGAAGGTATGCCCGCCCGAATAGTCCAGCATGAGATCGATCATTTGGATGGCATCCTGTTCATTGATAAGGTCATTCCGGAAACGCTTCACTGGACCAATCCTGAAAGCTCAGACGATGACGCTGAATAGGGATCGCTAAAGGTCACCATGTCGTTAATCTTTTTCGGAACTGGGGTCTTTGCCATTCCTGCGTTACGAGCTTTGGCCGACCAGGTTTCGCTCGTCATTACACAGCCTGATCGTCCGAGCGGTCGAGGCATGCGCCTCACCCCGTCTCCAATCAAATTGCTAGCCTTAGAATTGGGATTACCGGTGGAGACGCCGGAACGTTCGCGTGCCCCGGAATGGGTGGAGAAATTCGAATCCTTGGCCCCCGACGCACTTTTGGTCGCAAGTTACGGCCAAATCCTATCCCAGCGAGTTCTCGACTCCGCTCGATGTGGAGGAATCAACCTTCACGGATCGATCCTTCCCAAGTATCGAGGGGCGGCACCTATTCAGCGCTGCATTCTTAATGGCGATCTCGAATCGGGAATCACCCTCATGCAGATGGACAAGGGTATGGATACCGGCGACGTGATCGAAATCTCAAGGACCCCGATCGGACGTGACGAAACCTACGGAGAACTACAAGACCGCTTGGCGATCATTGCAGCTGAAATGGCGGTCGAATGGATGCCGCGGATTTTGAAGGGTGATTACTCGCGTATCCCCCAAAACGGTGAATTCGCAACCCACGCCCCGAAAATTGAAAAATCTGAAGCTGAGCTCCATGTAGAAAATGCTGCGAAGCAAGAATACGATCGATTTCGGGCGTTTACTCCCGAACCGGGAGCGTTCCTCCGAACAGCATCGGGCGTGATGAGGCTCTCTGGCGCTCGCCTCTCCGAGTTACAAGGTGAGCCGGGTACCGTTCTTTCTACCAGTCCTCTGACCATAGCCTTCGCAAATGGCGCAATTGAGCTACTTGAGGTTCAACCAGAAGGTAAAAAGAGGATGACAGGCAAGGATTTCGCAAACGGGGCACGCTTACGCTCTGGATCGCGTTTAGTTTGATCAGACTTCCATGGCATCTAATAATCAGAATTCATCATCGATCTTGCCCAAGATCTCTAGAAAGCTTGCAGTTCGCACGCTTGTTCTCGTGGTCGTGGTCGGCGGAATGGTTTACGGTCTGGAGTGGTTCCTAAAAGTCCGCTCGGACTTGAAGGGCCTTCAAACTTCAAACACCGTTGGCTGGATCTCGGCGATCCAATTTTTGCCTGACGGTCAGCAAGCGATTCTCATCGCGCCCGACGGAAAAATTCAAAAGGACTCCGGCTACAAAGAGCACACGACGGACCGAGACATAGCTTGGTCACCAGGCGGGAACTTCCTCTACTTCATCAGTGATCGTAACGAGCACAACTTCAACCTCTTCCGTTGGGCTCCAGGCACTCCAGAACCAGCCGAACAACGAACGACTGGTACACGAGCTCGCAGCAATCCAAAGTTCTCAAGCCAGCCTACTGATGAAAGCGATTCCATTGCGAAAGCTTTGATCACGTGCGGCGGACTTGTCCAACAATTTGATCCAACCAACCAGACAACGGAACAGATCCTTCCCCCAACTTCCAAGGAAATCGTCCAGTCCCAAGGACAGGGCGAAGAAAACCCGGGCGGAATAGAAAACCAGTTTTCCGGTGTCTACGGCAACCTCGGCACCAGCTTTCGGGAAGCTCAATGGTGCGGAAACAAGCGGTTCATCGCGGGAATTATGCGCCGAGAGAATGGGGAAACGCTTATTCTTCAAGACATGCAGGCTGTTGATGGAAAAATTCCTCAGCCTCGCCCAATTACTTCCGGTGAACACATTGATTTTTCGGTTAACCCGAAAGATGGAAACATCGTTTACACCGTCCAAGGATTTCAGTGGCCAGAAGCCGTTCCAACGGGTGCAGATGGCAAACCAGTTAAGAAGCCATTCGTTAACGCGATCGTCGTTTATGATGTGATTGCAGGCAAGGGCCAGCTTGTTGCTCAGAATGCAGAGGTGGCTTTTGGAATGCCATCGATCCGCCCTGATGGCAAATGCGTGATCATCGTGGTTGGCACGATGACCAATGGAGCGCTGGTTCCGCGAGGCATGTCCACCTTCCCTACGTTTAACGACCCAGCTTTCAAGCCCATTCGGATCCCTGGAGATATTCACGAGCCCAGTTGGAGCCCTGATGGTGCCCATATCGTCTTCGCACTGCGAGGAAAGAATGGTAAGCGGTCCATTTACGACGTCAGAACTGATGATGGAACGATGCGAAACGTCACGGGTGACGTTGGGGACTTCGCTTTTCCCAAGTTCAGCCCTCAGCTACCCACTAAGAGCTAAGACTTAGGCGGCAGATAGAAGAAATAAACGGCGAACCCCGCCATAACGACCCAGGCCGTGCCGAATATCCACGTTGCGGTCTGGGCAAATAGCAGATTTCCGTCGTGAGCCTCTTTCACCCGGACATGGCGCAGAACTGAATATTCGTCGAGCGAAGCGCCCGATTGAAAGATGTCATCTTGCTTCCAGTGCCAATGCTGGATGACTGAACAGACACCCGCAATTCCGGGGTGGGCTCGAAAAGAAAGAACCAATCCCAAAACCGCCAACAAGAGAGGAAAGCATATTCGAAAGCTACTTCCCCAAATTGGATTCATATTCCCCATCGAAATGGCATAGCCTGAGACGAGAAAGGCTTGGGAAGTAATGTAGGAATTTAGGCGATTTGCAAGAACGCCGTACTCGTGCTTCACTTCATCGCGGCAAATCCTAAATGCGCGTTCGGCACGTTCCTGTTCTTCTGGTTTCACGCTGTCCATTTTATTTCAACTACCATCCAACGCGGGAAGTTAGGAACTAGCCGCCATGGCCATTTCCCATCCGGGAGTTCCGATTACTTGTCCTACCGGAATGGGAGCGGCTGGGTCGATCTGAGGTGCTTGCAAAGCCAACTCCCACCATCCCACGTCATGCCACTGGCCAAGCTTGTAGCCCACGTTTCGATAGACTCCGATTGGCTTGAAGCCCATTGCTTCATGTAGCCCAACACTCCCTTCATTCGGTAACGTTATGCCAGCATGAGCCATCACAAATCCTTGCACGGCAAGGATTGCCATTAATGGCTGATAGAGCGCCTTGCCGATCCCTAACCGGCGAAAATCGGGATGGATATAGACTGAGACGTCTACCGACCATTGGTAGTGATAGCGCGCACGGTGCTGGCTCGCATAGGCGTACCCCATAACCTGACCTTGCTTGGCTGCAACAAGCCAGGGGTAGGTCTTCAGAGTAGAAAGAACTCGATCGACCATTTCCGCTTCATCGGGCGCCTCGGTCTCGAATGAAACAGGACTCTGGATCACAAATGGCCGATAGATTTCAGCCATTTGAGCTGCGTCTGAAGGTGTCGCCAAGCGAATCATGTCTGCTTTGTACTTCCAGCTACCGACTAACTTGGAGTGTTTGATGCCCTGTCAGCTTCAGTCGAAGAAGATGCTCTCCCAATTTATCAAACGAGACCGGTTGCCCGTTGCTCGTCAAGCGAATGTCATCCTTCGTCCTAATGTGAATTGTCTGAGTCATCGCTAGAGGATTACTGATCGTTCCGCTAACCAGATGCCCACCATCCCAAGCAAGGTCAACTTGGAGTCCTCCTCTCGCCTTTAAACCAGTCACTTCACCTTTGGCCCATTTGGCCGGCAGAGCTGGCAAGAGGCTGATGGTAAACGGTTCGCCTGGCTTCTCACGGTGACTCTGCATTAGCATCTCCGCAATGCCTGCCGTTGCGCCAAAATTACCGTCGATCTGGAACGGTGGGTGAGCATCAAAGAGGTTCGGATATGTACCACCCCCGTTCGCATAGTTATATCCAACCGCGCCAGTAGGCTTAAGAAGTCTATGCAAGAGAAGCTCGGCGTGATCCCCATCTCCGAGCCTAGCCCAGAAGCAAAGTTTCCAAGCCATGCTCCAACCAGTGCTCTCATCGCCTCGGGCAACAAGGGTCTTTCGAGTTGCTTCGGCAAGATCCGGCGTGCCGTACTGCGTGATTTGATCGGATGGGTAAAGCCCGTACAGGTGCGAGGTGTGGCGATGGTGAGGTTCGACTTCGTCGTAAGCCTCTAGCCATTCTTGCAATCGGCCGTCTGGACCAATCTGATTGGGAGCCAACTGGCGTCTGATATCGTCAAGTTTTAAAGCTAATTCATGATCGATTCCTAGTTCCCTGGCCGCCTCGGAAGTATTTTCGAATAACTCACGAAGGATTTGTTCGTCAATCGTTGGACCAAGACAGGTGTGAGCGACTTGTCCGTTAGGGAGCCGAAAAGCATTCTCTGGCGAGTTTGAAGGCCCCGTCACGAGCCAGCCATGCTTGGGTTCTGGAACCACAAGGGATGCAAAGCATTCAGCAGCACCCTTCAGAATGGGATAGATTCGCTTGAGATAAGCGCGATCATGAGTGTAGATGTAATGGTTCCAGAGGTGCTCGCAGAGCCAACCTGAACCAGAGCTAGTACTTCCCCAGGAAGCACTCTCGCCAGGAGCCGTGAAGCCCCAAGGATTCGTAATCACATGGGCTATCCAACCAGGAGCATTATAGTAAGCCTTAGCCGTGCGAGAACCGGGCTCAACAAGTGATTCAATCAGACTAGTGAGCGGTAAGTGGCACTCAGAGAGGTTGGTAGACTCCGCAAGCCAGTAGTTCATCTGGACGTTAATATCCAAGTGGTAGTCAGCATTCCAAGGCGTTTGAAGCTCTTCTGCCCAGATGCCTTGCAGGTTTGCCGGAAGTCCACCTTCTCTTGAGGAGCAGATCAACAAGTATCGACCGAACTGCATGTAAAGTTCCGCTAGTTTCGGATCATCGCCCGTCTTGGCAAATTGTTCGAGTCGCTTAGGAGTGGAAAGTTCAGAATAGGATTTCCCTTCCAGATTGAGCTTGAATCGATCAAAGTAGGATTTGTAATCTCGAACTTGGGCGGATTTGAGCTTATCCCAACTCTTGTGGCTTGCTGCTTCCACCTGCTTACGTGTGATTTCCTTATAAGCAGATCCCATATGTTTTCCGGCAATAGGGCCTGAATAACTGGTGCCTGCCGAAACAATCACCATCGCTTCGGATGCCCCAGAAACTTCCACCTGATTGTTCTGGACCGAGACCTTGCCGCCCTTTGAGGTCACTAACCGAACTCTTGCGATGTAACCCAGACCATTTCCACCTTTTCCATCGTTAAGGTGACCTTCAATCGCAATTCCGTGATCGCCATCTGCTGAGACGGTGCCTCTCTCTGGTCGAGACATGGAGACATCGAACGACAACGGCTTTTTGTTAGAAGAGGTGATTCGATAGACAAGGACTTGATCCGGACCTGAAACAATTAATTCTCGTTTTTGGTTTTGAAGCGTCAATGTCGCGATCGCCTCATTGAGATTGAGTTCGCGCCGATACGAAGCTTGGGTTTTACTCTCGTCGCCAAAGTTGAGTTTTAAGTCGGCGAGAACCTGATAACACCCATAAGGGCCATCTTTACCGTTACCAGATCCACTTCCAGGACCATCACAGGTGAAAGCGCTGTCCATCATTGACTCCGCTTCAGCATTCTTACCTTGCATGAGCAAAGCAAGAATCTTGGAGCGAGTCTTCCAAGCTTCACTTCGATTCTGATCGAGGACTCGACCAGACCACATTGAAGACTCGTTTAGAACGATTCGATCTTCAACCGGGTCCCCAAAGAGCATTCCTCCAATTCTTCCGTTACCAACCGGCAGCGAAGACTGAAAACTAGCCGCCGGTCGGTCGAACCAAATGGATAACGGATCTTCTTGAGATCGGAACATCATCATTGAAGCAATCAGAGGAAGCATGCTGAATTATGCTTTTTTCCAAGAAAGCTTGCACGATGGAAAGGATACTCAGGCTCAAACAAAAGGGCCCCGCAAATTGGGAGCCCTTTAAATTTACGGGGCGACTGCCCTTTTAACAGTGGAGCCAACTACTACGATGGGTCTAACGCCATTAGTCGGTGGGGTTGCACCGGCAACTGCGTTGAACACGATCGGAGTAAGCGTTTGCTGAGCAGCAGGTGTCGTCGTCCCTTGGGCATCCGTGATCGCAAGCATCGTGATCGCATTGGCACCTGTTCCAGCGAGAGTGGTGCCTACCGTGACCCCAGATTCACTCGCAACAATATTTTGAGTTCCGGCTTGCGTGAAGAAGACGTTGTAAGTTCCAGGAACTATGTTGTTGACTTCACTAGCAAAACCAGAGTTAAAGACCCCAATACTACTCGCGGTTGGAGTCAGGCCGGTCGTTACGGTCTGAGTGGTTACGTAGACATCTACCGAAGGCACGAAAACCGAAGTGTTAGCAAATAGGATCCTTGCTTGACCTGAAGTGGGTTCAGAAACGTCTACCGGCAGAATGGCCACAGACTGGTTTGAAGAACTTCCATAAGCAAAAGAAGCATAGTAGTTGTTCGTCAGAAATCCAGCGATAAGAGTTGAGCCAGCTAACTGGGTACCTGCAGAGTTGGTAACAAAAACGGAAGCATTTGCCCCGCTTCCGACCGCAATGAAACCGGGCGAAGTAAGCCCATAACCAACGTTGTTCAATACCGTACTGCCATTTGCGGTGATCGTTACATTGCCAACGTTGGGATCGGCATTAATTCCGTAAACGCTCGCGGTACCCCCGTTTCCAGAGCCGCCTCCACACCCAAACACAGTCAACAAGGCAAGTGAGCCAAGGAAAAGTCTTTTACCCATATTAAAGATTTACTCAGTATTTTTACGGTCAACAGTCAGAGGATCTGAAGATTGAGGGTAGCTGGCACTTTTCTAAACGTAATAACAGGCTTTGTAGCTGGTTAACAGCAAGGTCCCTGCCCCCTTGGGCATCGACAGCGTGGGCAGGCAGGCAATCGCGTATCGTATGCTTCTCCGCATCCTAAGCAGTAAATGCTGTCGAACTCTAGTTCAATCTCCCTCTCTCTTTTTAAGATCTCACTTTCTTCGTGCAAGTCTCGAAGTGCGCTCAAGCTATATCTTTCTTGTACGCCCTTTATCGCGATGACAACGCACCCAAGTAAGAGGAAGCCCGAAAGTCCTATTAGGGCCTCAAATACCGTTCGGCTAACCGAGTACATGGGAAACGCCAGGAAGAGACAAACAATCTCTAACCCAACCATGAGCCTAAACCGCTCTTTTAATGTTGGTTCTATGGCCGGCTACTCCTTGAGTCGAATGCCGTGGTAGCTGAGTTCAATCTTGCCTTCCTTCAGTAGTAATCCTACTAGCTTCTTGAAAGATCCTTTGCTCATTCCGAATACAGCCCGGATGACTTCTGGGCTGGTCTGATCACTATATGGCAGAAAACCGCCAGATTTCTTCAGCATTGCCACTAGCTCCGGAGCCTGCGACACGACTGCTTCATAGCCTTGAGGACTCAGAGAAAGGCTTACTCTGCCGTCTTCTCGGATCTTCTTGACGAAGGCACTGCGTCGATCGCCGATTCTTAGTCTCTCAAAGACTTCGTCTGGAAAGATGCCAGCTTGATAACGATTCTCAATGATCGCCATGGTTCCGTCATCCGTGTGGTGGGTAAAGAGTGCCTCTACCTTTTGACCTTCCTTGAGTTTGGAAGTGTCTGGGTCAAGATACTTGGTCAGCTTGGTACTGCCAAAAACTCGATTAGAAATCTTGTCGTGGACGACTCGAACCACGTAAGACCGTTCCTCTTTTAGCGGATATCTTTGCTCCGAGAGAGGTATGAGTAGGTCCTTTTCAAGCCCCCAATCCGCAAAAGCACCGAACGAACTGATGCTTACAATTTTGAGGAGGGCAAAATCTCCTGCGACCGCTAAGGGTTTGTTCAGGGTTGCGATCGGGCGATCTTCTGAGTCTGTGTAAACAAATACGTTGAGATTGTCCCCTTGCTTCGCACGAGGAGGAACCTGCCTGATTGGGAGCAGAACATCCGACTCTCCATCGCTGAGATAGACTCCAAAGTCGACCTTTCGAACGATAGAGAGTTGGTTGTAGCTTCCAATCAGGATCATAGTTTCTTAGGCGATCGTTACGTTAGCGTCCAGATAAACATCTTGGATCGCATGTAGTAGAGCCGCACCTTCGTTCATAGGCTTCTGGAAAGCCTTACGTCCGCTAATCAGACCCGTACCACCGGCTCGCTTGTTGATAACCGCAGTGCGAACTGCGTCAGCAAGGTCATTCTTTCCGGAAGCGCCACCGCTGTTGATCAGACCAATTCGTCCCATGTAGCCGTTGGCAACTTGGTAGCGAGTCAAGTCGATCGGGTGCTCGCTGGTCAGCTTGGTATAGACCCTTTCATCGGTCTTGCCATAGTCGCCTGCTTCGCCCTTAAGTGCCTTGTATCCACCATTGTTCTCTGGCATCTTCTGCTTAAGAATATCAGCCTGAATGGTTGCGCCAAGGTGATTCGCTTGACCGGTAAGGTCCGCCGACACGTGGTAATCCTTGTCCTTCTTGAAGGCTGGATTTCGCAGGTAGCACCACAGAATCGTGGCCAGACCTAGTTCGTGGGCGTGCTCGAAAGCGGCCGAAACTTCTTGAATTTGGCGTGTGCTTTCGTCGCTTCCGAAGTAGATCGTGGCGCCAACGGCAACTGCTCCCATGTTCCAAGCTTGCTCGACGCTGCCAAACATGACCTGGTCAAACTTGTTTGGGTAGGTCATGAGCTCGTTGTGATTGATTTTCACAACGAACGGAATCTTGTGGGCATACTTGCGGCTCACTGCTCCGAGCACACCGAAAGTCGATGCGACTGCGTTGCATCCACCTTCGATCGCTAGTTTAACGATGTTTTCAGGATCGAAATATTGGGGGTTCGGTGCAAAGCTGGCGCCAGCGCTATGCTCAATTCCTTGGTCGACTGGAAGAATGCTGAGATAGCCTGTGTTGGCGAGGCGACCCGTTCCATACAATTGTTGGAGGGATCGTAATACTTGAGGGTTTCTATCTGATCCGGTAAAGATTCGGTCCAGAAAATCTGATCCTGGAAGATGGAGGGTTTCCTTAGGGATCGTTGTGCTGGTATGGGTCAGAAGGGATTCCTCGTTCCCTAATAGCTGTTGAATCTGCTCTGTCGTCACTTCTTCGAATTCTCCTTAGCTCTTATGGTTTCATTGAGCACCTAGAGGACGTGAAATACGACCAGAGGCACTTCAATTTTGAACATGCATGGAAGTGGTATGAATACTCCCAGCAGGAACATTAGCCAGGTAGGCGTCTTTGACTTTATGGCCAATGACAGGGTACTCGACATGAGGGTAAAAATAGCCATTCCTGCGAGGGCAGTGGAGGGACTTACAAGGGTATTTGCCGAAAAGATGCCCCAATCCGTGTTATCGGTGTAGTGCATGACCGCCGACATCAGGATGCACTTCGGAATGATGCTTCCAATTCCATAAGCCATTTGGTTCGGCACGGCAAGGGGAGCAACAAGGCAAATAAAGAAAATGAGCCACGGAATCAGCGATGGGCTAAGGCCAATGGACTGATCTGATGCCCAAGTTGATGCAAAGGGTAGAAAGCCTAATCCACCTAGTATCACTAAGTAGTTGAGAACACTCCACTTCGGTCGAAAGGACTCGTCTTGACCGGGGAGAGCTAGAAGTGTTGCCACCAGGAGCATCACCGCACTGATCGAGAGGACGCCGCTAAATCGGCTTATTGACGTCGATGCCGAATTCTCTCGAAAGGCAAAAACAAGAAGGGTTAGGACGGCAATACCGACCGAATAAAGGGCAGCCTTTCGTTCAAATGGGCGTGCCTTGGTGGGGTCGGCTGTCGCTGACAAGGCTTTGCCCGATTCTAAACTATCTTTCGAAGGCATTCCATCTACTTCCCGTGACAACCCAATAAAGACAGCCTATTGTGACTCACCCTGTAAATCTTGCTTGGGGAGAATTCTAGAATTGTGCTTGATCAGCCAATAAATCAATTACTGCTGCTTATATGACTAGGTCGTCCAGACACAAAAAGAGCCCTCACTTAGTGAGAGCTCTTTTTGAAGATTATCTTCTTGAGAATATTCTTCCGATAATCCATATCACCAACATGAAGATGAAGATGGAGATTAGAAGTCGGAAAAAGCTGAATCCGCCCGGCTCGTAGTAACCATTTACGTAGACCGGAGGGCTGTAATAGAAGGCTGGGTGGAACGGTGTCCAGTAATACCAAGCCGGATGGAACCAGTAGCTACCATAGCCATATCCATAGGAATGGATGACGTAGCCATTGTAGTAGTGATAGCCACCGTAGTAACGGTAACCGGGGCCGAACGAAGATTGGCGAGGAGCAAACGGAGATCCTCCCCGAGATTGCGTACTCGTAAAGGTTCGAGGTGAGCCAAACGAGCTGCTAGACCTGCCAAACGAACCCGTGCCCGTTCGCGTGCTACTGGAGCCGCTTCTTATCCCACCAAAGGAGCCACTTGAACGTGATCCTCCGAATGATCCGCTTGATCGCGAACTTCCGAAAGAGGAAGACGATCGGGGCGCGGACATGCGGGACCCACCAAATCCACCGAATGAGCGACCGCCACCAAAGGAGCCTCTGCGCTGGGCGATCGCATCCAGCGGTATCAGAAGCACCGCAACCATCAGCATGGCTGCGAGGAGACGAACAAAGTTTATTTTACGATGCATCAAGATTCTCCACGTTTACAGAAGGGTAAAGGTTTCAGCGTTTCCACTTCCGATGCCATGCCCTTGAAACAGACTAATATAGCACTGAACGATATTGTCGTCGGCGTCAATCTCTAAGTAGAGTTCAGCCATGCTCATCGTGACTTCCACCTCTTGGTAGTAAATCTGTGTGCTCTCGAAAGCAAAGTGAGGGTCACGATTAACAATGAGGAGATTATGTCGTGGGACTCGAATTTCGATCGAGCCTGGGAAAATTCCGATTTCTTCATCGGGACTGTCTTGCAGAGTGACGTAAGCAGTTAGTTCCCCACCTTGATCGTTGCCAAGCCAGCCTCTTGCACGCTTAAGGCTCACAAAGAGTCGGCTTGCAAAAACCTCTTCTCCATTATTAAAAAGGGTCGTGGTATCCCAAGTGCCTTGGGTTTCGAAAATCAGGCTGTTCATCATGATATTGATATTCGTTTAACGGTATTTGAGCGTTGCAGCACGCTTGAACGACAAAGGCGAGCAAAGTAGTAATTTACTTCGTATAGCCGTTAGGAAACG
>CAIUHP010000098.1 GCA_903899015.1 uncultured Armatimonadota bacterium
ATCTCGACGGTTCGAGACTCCTCGCTCAGATCCACCGAAGACACAGACCAAGAAGAAGTCAAGCCCAAAAGAGAAGTGAAGAAATCTACGTCACGCACGCAATAAGACTACGCGAACCCACACAATTCTTCATAGACCCGCATCAAGCTAATTTCCTGATCAAATTTGAAAGATTAGTCCTAGACTACTAAGTACTCAGCGTTAAGGTTGTCCTGTCAGCCTGCGATGAGTTTGTAAGGAGGGACAATGTCTACTGTTATTCTGTTTGGTGGTGGAGATGGAGGAGGTCTGTTTATTGGTGCAAATGGTGTGCGCCCCATTCCTCCATTCGATCCATCCGTATTGCTTACGCTTCAAGCTACTGCCCGAGTCGTCACCGCGGCGGCAAAGGCCAAGCATGAAACGTTGAGGAGGAAGCTCGGAAAGGAGGCTAACCTACTCAGCAACCTGTCGGTTGAACTTGTGGAGTCCATCGTGGGACCGCTCGACTCGGGTCGGGCGATCGTCTTTCAAGATGATGATGGCGGGTTCACTTGTGGATCCAACGGCAAGCCGCCGGTGCCCATTCCTTGGCCACCATCTCAGTTACCTACTGCGGGCGAGTTGATCGCAGCCGGCGTTATCGAACCGGAAGTGGTTGATCTGGTTCGTCGAGCCAACGCGCAAGGCATCAAGTATCTCGATATTTTCGAGAAACCAGGCGAGGTCGCGGCAAAGGTTGGGATCAAACTCTCAGAAAGGAGCGCCCACTCACTTTCCCTGGTATCTCCCGCAAAGGTCGCCCAAATCAAGGATCCGATCGAGCGCGAGGTGATGGGATTCTTCCTAAAGGTAGCCCAAGATGGCCAATACTTGGACACTTGGTTCACCTATCCCCACGAGGTCGCCGGCAAGTTAGGCTTGTCAGTCAGCGAGTCTGCGATCGAGAAGATCCTCGCTGGCGGCGGCATCATAGGTAATCCCGCGGCTGACGATGGATCCTCTGCGATCGCGGCTGGCATCGCTTGGGGCGTTGTCTGCATCGTGATCGGAATCGTGTGTGGCGAAACGTCCCCAATCAATGAGATTGTCGTGGACGTTTCTGGAATGCAGAAGATCTAATTTGAGCCATGAACGTTCAAACCACATCCCATAAGAAGGATCCCTCCGTCCTTCTTGTCAGCATGCCCTGGACAACGCTCTCTGAGCCAAGTCCAGGGCTCGGCATTCTCAAGTCCGTTCTCGCAAGCGAGAATATTCCCTGTCGAGTCTTGCACGTAAACCTTTATCTTCTCGAGCATCTTCAGGCTTCCACTTACGAAGCACTGTCCGTTGTGTACTCATTGAACGACTTCTTGTTTAGTGGTGTGCTTGATCCCGAAGTCACCAACGAGCAGCAAAGGTGGCTGCGATACAAGGTTCGAGAGTTGCTGAGCGACAACGTTATTGGATCAGGTCGCATGGGTGGATCGGAAGGGGTGGTTCGCACCATGCTTCAGCTTCGATCCGAGATTTTGCCCAAATGGATGAATCAATGGGCGGATGAAATCGCGGAGCACGACGCCACTTTGGTCGGATTTACATGTATGTTTGATCAGACCATCGCATCACTTTCCATGGCCAAGCTGGTTCGTGATCGTGCTCCGGAAAAAATGATTGCGTTTGGAGGAGTCGCCGCTCGAACGCCGACAGCTCAAATGCTCATTCGATCTCATCCGTGGCTTGATGCGGTATGCGATGGTGACGGAGAGGCAACCATCGTACCGTTAGCTCGAGCTTCGGCTGGTTTATTGCCGTTGACGCGTGTGCCCGGAATCGTGTGCCGATCAGAATCGGGTGAGCCGATGAGCACCCTCGCGCCTGCCCCGGTCGAGATGAACTCGGTTCCCACTCCCGACTATGACGATTACTTCTTGGACCTGAGACGTATTCAAGAAGAGCTCAAAATCACGATTTCGCCCGTCAGTCTCCCCCTTGAAAATTCCCGAGGATGCTGGTGGGGGCAAAAGAGTCATTGCGTTTTTTGTGGCATCCGCGATGAAGACTTGGTCTACCGGTCTCGCGACCACGAAAAGGTGCTGGAATCGATGCATCACCTCTCGAATCGCTACGATATGACCTCATTCCGATTCTCGGACTACATCTTGCCGATAAAGTATTACGACACGTTGCTGCCCGCCCTTGCCAACATGGGGCGCCCGTATCAGCTCAGCTCCGAGATGAAGGCCAATATCACCGCCGCTCGATTCAAAATTCTGGCGGACGCAGGTTTTCATGAGGTCCAACTTGGCATCGAGTCATTCAGCTCACGCGTGCTTCGCACGATGGCAAAGGGCGTGAACGCGAGCCAAAATGTTTATAGCCTCATGATGGGCAAGCGCACGGGTATCCGAATCCTTTACAACATACTTTATGGGTTCCCAGACGAAGACCTGGCTGAATATCAGCTCATGGTTTCGCAGCTGAAGAACCTCATTCATTTGGATCCGCCCGTTTCAACGGTTCCGGTTCAGATCACCCGGTTTGCACCGATGCAGGCTGATCCGAAACGCTTCGGGCTCACGCCCGCGGTACCGGCCCCCAGCTATGCGCTCATTCTTTCGGAAGGGTATCGCACAAAGACCGGTTTTGACATGGCTGACTTCTGCTATTACTTCGAGCGCACCTATGAAAACGCTCCCAAACTGGAGCAGGTTTACGAGCAAATCAACGACCTTGCTCAGGTTTGGAAGAAGGCGATTATGGCAAGTCCACGGTGGCTATACCGGGAGATGGATGGCGACCGAACTTTGATTCATGACAACCGGCGCGGCGAAGAAATGTGCTTCGAGTTGGAACCGAGCCTACAACTTCTGCTCGACCAATGCGAAACGCCGGTCCACCGAAACGTGCTTCGCGAATCGGAACTTGGAGTAGACGTTGATGAGACGATCAACGTCCTTCTAGATATGGGGCTTGTGTTCGTCGACGAGGAACGAGTGGTCTCACTCGTTCAACCCGGATTACCGCCGGGAGTCGACCGACCGAAGCCAAGCAAGCCATCTGAGAAGCTCTGGGCCCAACTAAACCAAGCCTATGCTAGTTTATAGCTGACTTCGTTCTACTCTGTTATTGTCCTATCCTAGTAGATGCGTAAGCCGGAGATGCCTCGTTCTCCGGTTTAACAATCAGTGAATGGGACCCCGTATTTCGCTTCGTGAGCTTCCGAAGAAGTCAGGTTCTGAACCTACTGAGCTCAAGAAATGACATCGAAATCACTGGTACGATCCTTCTGGCGACAACCGCTGCGCGGCGAGAGGATAAGGATTAGCGTATTAATCGGCTGAAGGATTTCTCAGCCCTTGGTTGACCTTTCCTCGCATATGATACAGATGCTATTGGAGGCGTAATGATACAAGTTCTATTGATCACGGTTGCAGCATTATCCAGCAACAACTCCCACCCTAATCTGGTGGTTAACGGCAACTTTGAAAAAGGCAACACGGGGTTCACCAGTGACTATGGATACAGCGATAACGTTGAGGGTACCGGACTGTACGCGATCGTTTCGGACCCCCATAATGCTCACCCGGGCGGGTTTAGCATGATGGACCATACCAGCGGCACCGGGCAGATGATGGTGGTAAATGCTGGCGACGATGCCTCAAAGGCCTTTTGGAAGCAGACCGTCAAAGTTCAACCCAAACACACTTATTACTTCGGGCTATATGCCGCCTCATGGGGCTGGACCAGTGATGTTGGCGATGAACATCCAGCATCCATTGTTGTCACCATCAACGGTGAAGCAGTAAGAGTTCCGTTCACCCTGAAATCGAAGGATGGAGTCTGGACAAAGCTGGTAGCGACGTGGAAATCCGAATCCGCCACCCACGCAGAAATTAGGCTTGTTGACAAAAACACCGAGGCTTTCGGCAACGATTTCGCGATTGATGACATCGTGTTTCACGACTAGTCTCGAAGAGTATCGGTCGAAGAGAGGACGTCCTCGGTAGACTTCCGAGTTATGGTTCCTCTCTTTGGCATTTTCGGTGCCTTTCACCACGCTGAAATCACTGATCCGGCGCAACAAATCGCTCACCCCGCGCCAGTGCCGTTGATGCAGTCGGGGCCGATTCATATCGAAACGGACCATTTGGCTCTGACCTTGTTTGTGGACAGCAAGGGACATCTCCTTCAACGCAAATTTGGTGACAAGGCCTCAGCAGACGGTGCCGGACAAACGGCTTATCCGGCAGGCGGCGACGGTTGGTACTTTGAGCCTGCGCTTTTTGTGACCCACGCGGACGGTAACACCTCAACCGACTTAAGAGTTTTGGGGACGTCCACCCGCGAGAACGTCACCGAAATCTCATTGAAAGACCCGGAATACCCGCTCTTCGTGAACCTGTTTTATCGCGTTTCACCCAAGGAAGATGTGATCGAAGCATGGACCGAGATCCGGCACAGTGAGAAGGGAAATATCACTCTGGAGCGCTTCGCTTCCAGTTCACATGACTTTGGAAACGGTGAATTTTACTTGACTCAATTTCATGGGGATTGGGCCAACGAGATGAACATGCAAGAGGAATCGCTCGGCTTCGGGACGAAGATTCTCGATTCGAAAATCGGCGTTCGAGCGGATCAATTCTTGAATCCATCGTTCCTTCTAAGCCGAGGCGGTCCGGCAAAGGAAGATAGTGGCGAAGTGTTTGCGGGCTCGCTGGCGTGGTCAGGAAGCTTTCAACACCTCTTCGAGCGTCAACCTCATGGGCACTTGCGGGTTTTAAGCGGTATGAATCCGTTTAACTCACGCTACTTTTTAAAAGCGGGGGAGATCTTTACGACACCCGCGATGGTTTGGGCTTGGAGTAAGAATGGAACCGGCACGCTGAGTCGAAACCTGCATCGGTGGGTTCGAACCAATGCCCTACGAGACGGCGATCGGGTCCGCGCGATTCTGCTTAACAATTGGGAAGCGACCTACTTCTCGTTCGATGCCAAGAAGATCACTTCCCTGTTTCAGGGCGCCAAAGACCTCGGGATGGAGTTGTTCCTTCTGGATGATGGTTGGTTTGGCAAGAAGTACCCACGCGACGGAGACAACCAGGGCTTAGGCGACTGGGTTCCCGATCCCAAAAAGCTTCCGAACGGCATTGGCGAGCTAACCGACAACGCAAAGAAGGCCGGCATTCGGTTTGGTATTTGGCTTGAGCCCGAGATGGTGAATCCGCGATCGGAGTTGTTCGAAAAGCACCCGGATTGGGCGATCCAGCAACCCAAACGCGCCCTTGAACTCCAAAGAAACCAACTTGCGCTCGACCTCTCCAACCCTAAGGTTGAAGCGTACGTTTATGGTGTGATCGACAAGACTCTGCGCCAGAATCCGGGAATTTCCTACATTAAATGGGACGCAAACCGATATCTCACCCAGCCAGGTTCGCCCTATCTTGGAAAGTCACGCCAAACACATTTGCAGATTGCATACGGTCGCGCGCTCTACCGAATCATGGCCCGAATGAAGGCGGAACACCCCGATTGCGAACTCATGATTTGTTCGGGAGGAGGCGGTCGGGTGGATTACGGCTCTCTTCAATTTGGCCACGAATTCTGGCCCAGCGACATGACCGATCCCGCTCGGCGCATCTTCATCCAGTATGGATATTCATTCTTCTTTCCTCCCATCGCCACATCCAACCATGTCACCCACATGGGCAATCACAGCATGAAGTTTGCTTTTGATGTCGCGATGAGCGGTCGACTCGGGATGGATATCGACGTCGATAAACTCTCTGTCCAAGACCGTGAGTTCGCGGTCTCCGCGATTCAGACGTACAAGTCGATCCGAGAAACCGTTCAGCTAGGCGACCAATACCGCCTCGAGTCCCCTTATGCCGGTCCGCGTTCCGCGGTCATGTCGGTCCGAGGCGATGAAGCGGTCGCATTCGTGTACGCCATCAAAGATGTCCCCGCCGCTCCGCTACGGCTGAAAGGCCTCGACTTAGCCGCGACTTACCAAGTGGAAGAAATCAACCTCCCCGCTGGCGCCAAGTCGGAGCCCCAGACCATCACCGGTCAAACGCTCCTCACCACTGGCCTCCCCATCCCGCACCTCTCCCCCTTCTCCAGCGCCATCTACCGGCTCCGCCGGACGAGGTGAGGGGTGATAGTTTAGGTAGGCCTTTTTGATTTCTTTGAAGCCTATGAACGATTCATGCGAAATTGGATTCTTTAGAAGTTAAACACAGGTCACTTTACATATGAAGACGGTTTTAGTGAGAGACGTTTGGGAAACTGACCGCCCGCTGCATATGTGGAAAAAATGTTCCGTAGGATGAACCTCAACCTCTGGTATCATCCATTTCGGTCGGCGGGGCGTGGCGCAGTTTGGTAGCGCGCTTCCATGGGGTGGAAGAGGTCGCACGTTCGAATCGTGTCGCCCCGACCAGAAATTTGAACCTAAACCCCAATCTTCCTTCCACTTTAGTGCGGACTAAAGAGCCTCGGTCTCTCAATTGGTCTCTCAATTGCCTTCCGTAGACTGTTCTTGTGGCCACGAGAGCAGACAATAAAGACGGTTCCTGCCGTGAAATCCTCACTGGAAAACTGGCTGGTAAATGGCGCGTTCAGTTTGCCTATGAAGACGAGTTCTACCGCAAACAACGTATCTCACGGGTCTTCCCCACCAAGACTGACGCCAAAGATTTCCTCAAAGACCTTCGTCGTGGCAGCAAGATCGAGTCAGCTAAAGAGAAGAAGGAACTCACCCTAGGTGGATGGTTTGATTGGCTTGCTGAAAATGATTGGCCCGAATCCCTTGATGAAAAGACCATCAATAACCGCCAAGGTCGATTCAACAAGCATGTCCGCTCTACGTTTGGAAACGTACCGCTCACCAAGATTGACCCACTAACCGTTCGAGCATTCTACAAACGCCTTCGGGCTGATGGTGTGGGTGATGCCACCGTGCACGGTATTAAGGCCAACCTCGTTCGTGTATTCAACCAAGCAGTGAGCCCGTATGGTCGCGTGCCCATGACTCACGCCAATCCATTCCGCTTGACAATCGCTTCACCAACTCTTCGTGATGCGGTTGCCATCACTCCCGACCAAGCAAAGACAGCCCTTGCGAACGAATCTCTGACTCATAAAGAGCGAGCCATGCTAGCAACATTCCTTCTTGCGGGGCTGCGACTCGGCGAACAGATGGCACTCACACGAGAACAACTGCTATTCGATCAAAATCTGATCGCCATTGATCGAGCAGTTGTATTGGACAAGAAGGGTGGTCAATCCGTTGGATTACCCAAGGGTGGCAAGAAGCGCCTGGCTGTGATGTGCCCGACCCTGAAAGAATTTCTTTGCGAACTTACGCAGGAACTTAAGCCGCACGAGTGCTTATGGCCGGCAGAACATAAAGCCCATCCCCGTATGAAGCGAAGCGTCTACCGCACGTGGGATGATATCGTCACTCAAACGGGGTTGCCTGCCGATATGTCACCGCATGACTGCCGCCTGTCCCACATCAACTGGATTGAGAAACTCTTGCCAGAAGTGTCACCAACAACACTCAAGGAGCATGTGGGACACGCCTCAGGAACATCGGTAACCGAGATTAACTACACCCGTCCGCTAACACCGGCGCAAGACATTCTTAGGAACGGACTTGAGAGGCTCATTGAATCTCATGCCATACCTGTAGCGAATTGAGATTGCATGATTCACTTCTCATCCCAAGACTCGTCGGCAAGTTTAATATGGGTGTATTCGTGCTTTGGCTCGGTGATTATCCAGAATTCCTGGTCATAGCGGTCACGATATAGTCCGACAACCTGCCCTCCATCCACGACACCTTGTGGGTTATATTCTCTAATATGCTGGGGAACGTCGCCCCAGTCAGCGTGTTCGTAACGTTCGATTGCATCTTGAACCTCTTGGAAGTCGAGAACCTCCTTTGCCCGCCGCGAGAACACTAGGGTCCCGACGGCCATGTCATGCCAAAACAACATATGCTACTCCTCGTGCCACTTATTTAAGGCACATGGAGAGGATCGCTGCAGAGCCATGAACCGCGTAGCGATTTAAACTGTGATTTAGTGCTGACTAAATAAAACCGGGATTAGGCCCATCCTATTCATCACATCGCTGGAGATGTCGCCCCGAGTTGCCCGATCCTGAGGGAAACATTCCTTACTAGCATTAACTTCATGGCTCATAAAAAAAGCGAACCACGCTGGTTCGCCTGAAATACGTTAGTAGTCCTCTGGAAGTAGAACCGTTGTGATGGATCGATCCCACTCGGTGATGATCCAAAATACAGTTCCTCCCGGAGTTTTGTAAACCGACAATAACCGGTTGCCGACGATAAGTGCCTCATCATTTGCTCCCTTGTCCTCCGGGCAAACGTCACCCCAATCGCACGAATGATGGCGATCAAGCGACACCATGATGTCCTGGGTAGGAATCGTATCAAGAGCATTTCGGGTGGCGACAATGGTTCCGAGGCAAAAGGGGTGATCAAGTAGTCTCATGGTGGCTCCAAACGAGCCCGCACCTGCTCTGTGTTCAACATGGAAGTGACGGGGTGACTTTCAGGTGCGAACTCGAACCGGAGACACCAGAGCCCCAGGATGAATTGAGATCTCCTTGACGGCAAAGGAAACGCAGTTCACGCAACGCACAAAAAAAAACGACCTCAGGTGAGATCGCGAAGGACAAGGTCTCGCTCCGAGATGGAGGCGACAAAGTGATTTGAACGGTCCTTAGATTCCCACACAAGGAATCGTCGCTTGCTGCTGGTCGCATAGACACGAACTTGGTGCGTGCACCGCAGTCCATTCAAGAGCTCACCGGCTGCAGCGCTATAGGATTTGAAATCTCGAACTGCGGAAATGATATCAACCAGCCGAAACGCACTTCGAGCCCTGGATGTGATCAAGATTGAGGACGCAAAGCTATCCTCTTCGATACCACTCAAGAGTGGTTGGAACGGTGAATTGGTCATATAATGTGCCCACCTCAACTTGCGAAGACGGCATTAGCACGTCATTTCCAAGTTGAGGGAGCACTTCATCCAATCGCCGCCACCATACGCGATACAAGGCTCCCTGTCAATAATCCTCGGGAAGCAGCACGGTTGTTGCCGAGCGGTCGCGCTCAGTAATAATCCAAAACTTCACTCCAAGCCGATCCTTGTAGCTCGAAAGGATTCGTTCATTGTGTTCAAGCGACCAGTCATTCTCAGCCCAATCACCGGAACTAACATCTCCCCAATCACAGCGAATATGTCGATCTATGCCATCCAAAATGTCCGGATAGTTAAGGGAATCGAGTGCATTGCGAGTCATAACCAATTGACCAAGTGGTAGGTAAGAAGGCATTTGAGTTCTCCTTGGCATGCCTCTGAAAGGTTCTGCCAGGGCTAGAGAATCCGCTCGTAGGTCGTGATTGGATTGGCTTTTGCCGTCAAACTTTAGCCCCGACTAAAGACCGCATGAATACGCCTGAGTCAGCCATGGACTGACTGCGATCATCGATCCGTGAGTGAATACCTGAACCACGAAAAGATGGCGTATACGGTTGAAGAAGCAAGCGCATTGCTGTCCTTGTCGAGGGCCCAGATCTATCGACTCATCGACCACGGCGAGATTGAGACTATTAAAGTTGGCAAGTCGAGACGGGTGACCTCAAGGCAACTTGACGCCTTTCTCATTGCACAGGAACACCAAAACGGACGTGCTCCTTTGACTGACATTCTCAAGACTCGACCGCGGTCAAGGAGACCCCAGCATGGCTAACGATCGCAACACTGACCCTAATGAGGGCACACCGCGCGACCCTCGACGAGACGCGCTCCAATCCGAGTGGCTCAACCACCATCGTTCTTATGAACAAACTGAAGCTGAGCACCACGAGAAACTCAATCGAGAACGTGCATCGTACGACTCACTCCTGAATCGCAAGCACAAGCAAGCAGACATGGTCGAGAAGATTGAACTTGACCGTCTCCAGTCAATGCGGACGCTCCGATCAGAACTTGATGCTGAGATCATTGCAGCACATGACATTGCGTCACGGTGCTTTGCAAGCCTTGGAATGGAATATCGTCCTGGCAAATCTAAAGTTGATGATCTCTACAAGACAGAACCACTCCCTGCCTCCATTGCTGCTGAGCGAATAGGCGTTCCCCTCGCTTCAACCCACCATGATGGTCTGCTTAAGGTCCTGAAGTTTGCCGGAATGATTGGATGCATTCTGCTTGGAACGGTTGGCATGGGAGCACTCATCCTCCACATCCAACCCAAGTCTCTCCTGCATTCACCTCTCTCCATCATCGCCTTTGGATTGGCGCTCATTTTGGTTGGTGGCGTGTACCTCGTAATTGCTCCAACATCGCGAAGGGTCGGCTCTCAGATTGCCAGCAAACCAAACGAGCCATCTACAAAGAAAGCATGCAACTTACTCGTGGTGCTTGTCGCAGTCTTCACTGTCATCGTAGCGCTTGTTGATGCTAAGGCCATCATGGCAATCAATGCCACGAGAGCCATGATCAATCCAGAGTCGGCACCTTCATTCATCCTTGCATTCCTGATCGCGGCTGCTCTCAGTGCAACATATGTGCTTGGTACAGCGGTTTTAGGTCTTTATGAAGGCTTCAATTTCGAATCTAAGAAACGAATTGAAGCAGAGCAAGACCGCCACACCGATTCGTTCCGCCAGCGCCAAAAGAACTCACTAGAAGTTGCTCAGGCGTGCGAAGCTTTGAATTCGGTGGATGTGATTGAAGCACGGCGAAAGGATCTCGACAGTGAAATCCGATCAGTGGAACAAGGACTCAGACAGTCTCTCAACGACACCTATGCAGACACAGGGGCTCCTCCAGAGTTGTCTGAAGATCAAAAGAAGCAACTGAGATTGCACGAACAAGAGGCTCGGTTTGCAGCACAAAAACTCAATGCCTACGATTCGCTCAGATCGAAGTTCAGCAGATCCTCAGAACATGGCGCAGATGGTGACAGAGCATGAACACATTCGTTTGGAAACGCACTCGTCTTGTCCTGTTCACTGCGCTTTGTGTGACCTCACCGTGGCTTATGGGCTGCGGACACGCGAAGAGTGGCCCTACGCCAACCTATGTCTATGTGATTGACTATTCAGGTTCAACGGCGGCAACACGAAAGCAGCAACTCGGCTTGATGTTTGCTGAGTTGGAATCAGCACCCGAAGAAACAAACGTTGTCATCTACCGTATGGGATCTGATACACAAGAGATCTTCTCAGGCCCTCTTGGAGATTCAGGTACTGATACGCTCATTGGTCCACTGAAGCGTGACGTGTTGACGTCAGATGCTGTTCGAGGAACAAACTTTGCGAAGATGACCACTGCGCTCGTTGCGTTCTCCAAGACGTTTACGGGCACCTCATACAAGCTCCGTGTCCTGACAGATGGCGGAAATGACTACCTAGATGCTCAAAGTTTGAAGGCATATCGAGAGGGGGCCATAACAATCTCTAGGGATAAGCGGATGAGCTCGATCATCTTCTATGGAGTCCAGCCAGAGTTTCGACAACAGATCAGAACGGCATTTGGTTCTACAGGACCAAAACTTCAAATCCTTAGTCAAGATCAAATCGCTGGACTCTGAGCCAGAAAAGCCCGTATCGTAGGTAGATACGGGCTTTCTTGTGTGTCGTGCATGAAGCGAGAGTGAATTGCACGAATTCAGGCAATGCTCATATTTGAAGGTTATGGCCACCTGCTATCGATGCGGTCGACCGATTCTGAGCTCCGATTTCAAACTTCGTCGCAAGGTGAAAACGGGCGAGCGAATTAGTCGCCGATATCCCAACCCTCAGATTAGTTCCCAGTCCATCACCTATGGAGTGCGTTTAGTGTGTTCTCGCTGTGCTCGTTCTCTTGATGCTGAGGAGGCACGTCGAGAATGGTTGCATTACCTTGAGCTGGCAGGTGCATTGCTCCTCCTCGCTGTCGTGCTCTTTACTCGATACTTCTTGTAGGCAAAAAAAGAGCCCCTGCCTGAAACCAGGTAGAGGTTTTGGATTGGATCGTTCAGCTTGAATCGATCTTATTAGGAAAGGTTGTTCATCGGCACATAGCGCGATCAAAGAGCACTCGCTAAGTTGGCGCGTTGCCCATAGTCGATGCCCTTGATATAGTCTGCTGCCTTCTGTGCCTGCGCTGCTGCCATGACAATAGCCTTGGAGTCAGCTTTGAGGACCTCAAGCCACGATTGTATGTATGCAGCCGCGTGGTCAGTCAGCGAGTTATCAAGTGAGACAGTAGCGCAACAAAACGCACTGGTGAGTTCTGCCACAAGTTCCTCCCGACTGTAGAGCCCGGAACCAAACTGAATCTCACCGTTGATACCTGGTCGATTCAGTCGGCTTGGGTGTCCCGTCGCATGTCCAAGTTCATGAAAGAGCGTGGCGTAGAAGGCATCAATAGAATCAAATGTCACAAGGTTCGGTACTTGCACGAGATCCTGGGATGGTTTGTACCAGGCTGCCTGGCCACCTTCTTGGATTGTCGGAGGATTGAGCATTGATTGAACCAATACATCGGCTCGTTCAATCCGTTCATTGGCATTGAGAGGGGGTGGTTCGTATCGAGGAGCAAGTGATAGACCTTCGCATTGCTCAACGTTGAAGACGTTGAAGTAGCGTAGGATAGGCACTCGTCTGCATTGCTGAGTAGGTGCCTCAGCGTGTGACTCAGGTGGCTCCCACTGTTTCCAGAAGACCACCATGGTGGAGTGTTCGCCTTTCTTGATGTTGCCGCCCAGCTCTTGCGCTTGCTTGAAGGTTAACCATCGGTGATCGGTATGGCTAGAAAGGCCAAGCAGTAGGACGTTCACACCTCGATAGGCACGGTTCGTGATTGCATTGCACGGGCTAGAATTCGTGACATGCCAGGGCTTTCGCCACGGCACGACACCACGTGCCAGGGCATCAATGATCGTATTAGTGACGGTTTCATACAGGTTCTGGCTCATGAACCCACCCCTCGCCGGTTGGCTAACGTGTGGTTGAGCAACGTGATTTCAAGGTTCATCTGACAACTTCAGCTCCCATGGGATTTGCGGAGATTCCGCTCATCTCACGGTAGGCAGTAGGAGTGCCAGGTGAAACTCTTGCGACGTTTAGACAACCCATGCGCCGTTGTCGATTTCTTTGAACGTTGGGCCGAAATGCTCCACCGTGAGTGCGCGATGAACATGCAATCCGCAGGTTCCTCGCACTTTGGAGGTGAGCGATGCTCAATACCCGCGTCGGAAATCAACCGACCACGCCAACGGAGCGTATTCCGTCTACACGCCATTCCTTGGCTCAACCTCGAAGATCCGCACCATTCGAGGTTGAGCCTGGCTTCTATGAAGCAGCCGGTCTTTGGCTCTACGGCAATGTCCGGCTCCTACAAAAGACTCTGACCCATGTTAGTCTTGCTTGTGGACAGCCTGATCGATCGCCTCAAGAGCTTTCCGCTATTGAGGCTGAAGCGGAGGGTCTGGTCTTGGGTAGCTACGTGCTTGTGTGTGGCATCCATCATGATGCTCATCAGCGAGCAGCCGTTGTACCACTCAGATGGGGTTGTCCACGCATCATCGTGTTCTCGGGTGGATTCCGATATCACCTTGGAGAGCAGCTGGACGAAGAGCCCTTCCCCACCGCGAGATTGTGGCGCGATAGATGGGATGCTCACACCGATCTTGCGATATCACGTCGAGCTCCCGACAGAGCTCCGACGTTTGCCCGCTACAATCCCACCGTGGACAGGCTCATTCAACGAATCGTTGCCAAACTTGAACTTGGCATTCTGGCTGACTAGATACATTCCTCAATCGCTGTGATTCCTGCACAGTGGTTGAACAACTTTCCAGACTCTCACAATGAGGGTCTCTTTTTAATGTCGCAAGCCGAACAGACTAGCGCTTCTTCTGTTTGGTTGAGTTGGAATGTCCGGAGTCATACGACCTCTTGTTCTTTGCGTCTTTGGCGTTCCAGCCGAGAATTCCTGCCGCAAGCGGATTCTTGCCTGTTGGCTTGTATCGACCGCGACTACCGTCTTTTTGACCTTGTTTGTAGCTATATCTACTCATGGGGCCGACATTCTACACCACGGTATGCGCAAGACCTGTGCTGAAAATCCAATCAGCTGGTGAGAACTATCAATGCCGTTGCTTCTCAACTGAGAACTGCTACATTCAAAGTAGTAACAGTTACAGAGCATAAAATCGGTATGATACAAAAAGGCAAAGGAAATCAAATCAAATGGCCGTAAAACCTGTCGATGCACTCGGATATCTGTCAGAACTGGCTACTAAAGTGGACCAGCCTTGGTTTACGCTGATTTGCGATAAATCAGCCGAATTGACAAAACCAACCTTAACAATTGGTCTTGCCAACAATCTCGTGCCATTGATCCGGAAAAGGGCAAGCTACATTGGACCAAGAACAAGTGTAACGTCAAGTGCAGTTGTGGCAGCATCGGTCGCAAGTGACCATTTGGAGCGTCTTCACGACTTTGCAGACTTTAAACTCCTTTCGAACGCCCTCGATGTTTCGTTCAGCAAACGCATTACCCTTGTTTTTGGGACTAACGGTAGCGGCAAGTCGAGTATGTGCGATTGTCTAAAGCTACTTGCAACTCCTGATGCTCCAAAGAGACCACTTCAGAACGTTCGGGCGAGTTCAACAACGCTCCCCAAGTTCTCGTATAAGTTCAAATCTGATTCCACCTCTCAAACGTGGTCAGCAACAGCTGGATTTGGTTCGCGTCAGCATGCCGTAAAGTACTTTGACTCGATAATCGCAGGCAGAAATGTTAGAGAAGCCGTTCAACCGGAAAGAGTCATTGAACTCTCCCCATTTCGCCTCAATGTATTCGAAAACTGCAAACTTCTTTGTACACAGCTTCGAGATCGAATCCAGCAAGATCAGGCGTCAGTACAGAGCCAACTAAATACTACTATCACAAGTATCCAAGCCGCGTTCAGCGACTTCACGGATTCACCGCTGGCCACGCTCTCAACAACCTCTTTGAGTGTATTGGATGCGCAAAAAAATATCGGCTTGGCTTTTCCTGGTGACGACGTTTATCATATTGCGGCTACCGCACACAAGGAGCTTCAAAAAGGTTTAACGCCGCAGGGCCTTAGTACGCTTCGTCTCGAAATCAAGGAACTGGAAGAAGTTTCAACTGATATTGCTACGCTCGTAAGTGCTGTAGAGCCGCTTTGGAAGCTGAATCCAGAAGCCATAAAGAACCAGATAAGTCTGAAAGAAGGAATCCAGATTGAATTAACCAAAGACGTCATTCCCGATGCGGTTACTCTGGAGGATTTCATGGTGCTCATCGGCGCGGCTCTAAAGCCAATAGAGCTTTCAAGCATCTCCGAGCACATGTGCCCACTTTGTCGCCGAACTCTAGGACCAGCTGAGCTCAAATTATTCAAGTCTTATCGCGATTTACTCGCAGGTGAACTTGAAGCGGAGCTCACGGTATTGCGCGCTGATTTTAATAGAGCCAAATCATTTGCGAAACAAGTAGCGAACGTTGATATCACCAGTTGGTCATTGAAGCATACGCTTTCTGAAAGTGATCTAAAGCTTGCAGTTTCGCGGGTTACTGCAATTAGGAGCGCAAGCGTAATTGACTCCACGGCAACAGTCGAATCGGAAAAAGCACTTGGAGAATTGAAGGCCTTTGCTTTGGTTTGCGTGACTAAAGCAGAGAAGAAAAAAGCCACGGTCGCTCTTGCCAGCACAGACAAGGCAGTTGTTGCCGCTCAAGTCGAATCCGCTAATAGTAATGTTGAACAACTGCGATATGCGCGGGTTGTATCACGATCTCTCCCGTTGCTCGAACTGTGTAAAAGCTTAGCCGGCGAAGTGAAAGAATTGTCAGACCTAGTGCCATCCTTCACACCAATATTAAAACGTATCACGGATTCCACAAAGACAGCTTACGAAGAACTAGTTGTAGGTGATTTTGAAAATCGTCTGAACAACGAGTACCTTGCACTAACTGAGAAACCAATGTCGTCATTTGGGGTCGCCCTTGCCAGAAAAGGGTCAGAAGCTTCCGTTACGGTGTCACCACAAGTCGGGGGCAAGGACATTGAAGGTGTGCTCAGCGAAGGAGAGCAGAGGGTTCATGCGCTTGCCCTATTTTTTGCTGAGCTTGAGACCTGCCGACAAAGCGTTATTGTCTTCGACGATCCGATTTCAAGCTTTGACTATAACTACACGACTAATTTTTGCAACAGGTTACGTGATTTTGCGCTGAGTCATTCAACACGACAGATCGTCATCCTAACACATAGCTGGGAGTTCTTCGTTAATGTCCAGTCAGTTTTGAACAAGACTAACCTTCAACACCACCTTTCTGTTCAAGTCCTCGAAAATTGCTCTTCAGTCGCAGAATACGTTGAGAAATCCGATGACCTCAAACTGAATATATCGACAATTCTTGGTCGCGCTAGTGAACCTTCGAAATCTGAAAAAGAGGAGCTTGCGGGAAAAATGCGTCGATTGATTGAGTGCGTTGTCAACGAGCTAGTCTTCAACAAGCAAAGGCATCAGTATAAGCAGAAAAGCCAATCCGTTTCGGAGTTTGAAAAGTATACGAAGCTTGTGAGTCTCCTTCCGACAGAGGCGACTACACTCAAAGATCTCTATTCCAAACTCAGCATCTCCGAGCACGATGACGCCCGAAGTTCATACGTCAATACCGATAAGGCGACCTTCACTTCCCGCTACAACAGTATTATTGGAATTGAAGCTGCCTTAATGGCAAGGAGATAGGCAGGCTAGACGAAAAGGGAATCTACACAACTAGCTTGTTTACCAACGACAACCTGGGTTGTCAGACGATTGCACGAGTACGAATGAGCGAAAGAAAGTCCATGATTCCGTCGATTATCTTCGACTCAAACAGTCCGTCAGGTCCAAGAGGGCTAATGTCAGTAAATGGTGACTCGTAAAGTGCCCTTGCCTCCATTACGCCATGCTCTGTTAGGTAGTCAATCACGAGATTTATGAACTCAATCTGGTTCGCTGAGAGTTGGGTCCCAGCGATGAATTGATTCAGAGCGGACTTGGCCGCTTCTCGATCAAGTCCAACGAGAGATCTAACAAATAACCCTAATCCGTCCTGTGATGCTTTTTGAATCACGACTTCATCGCCCGCGCCACTCTCCTTTAGAATTTCTTCCAATTCTCCTAAATCATGTGGCGTTAGAGGTTCGTTCATTCGGAGTTTTTGTACAGCCTCTCGGTCCAGGTGCTGTCGCAAAAACGCTCGGGCTTTTTCACGGAAGCGCTCGTAACTCACCGATGCTGTAAACCCTGGAAGCTGAACCTCGGCTTCGGCTCCCATTTCTTCCGTGAAGTCTGTATAAACTGGACTGCCTTTCCTGTGCTCAATCAACTTAACCAGCGAACGAAGGCGCAACCTCACTATTTCGAGCATAGGCAACGTCACATCGTCCCACCATCCCTCGGATTGGATGTCTTGAATTAGGTTCAGTTGATCCTTGATGACTGGGATGCTCGACGATTCTTCGAGAGCTGCCGCGATATCCTGGATTTGTTGTTTGAGTCGTTTATATCCCGGTGAAGCCTTAAGCAAGGCTGACTGCGTCCGTAGGATCAATAAGTCAAACTGCTTTGATTCAACTGCTTCAGGTGCCTTTTCGCTTGGAAGGCCCGCAATTTCATTCTCAAGTTCACTCAACTTTTCATCGTCGAGTTCGCTCCATTGTTCTGCTTTTTGATATTTCTCAACAAGCCTTCGCTTTGCTCGAACAATGAAGTTATCCGTGTTCATAAAGCCAACTTCAGATTTGAGCAGCTCAACAATGGACTGGAAGACTTGCTCGACAGTTTGTGGTTCTGAACCGTACTGAGCAACATGCTCCATGACGACCTTTGCTCCGTCCTTGGATTCAGACATTGTGGAGAGGAGTCTCAATCGAGCGGCAAACAATCGTTGACTCAGTGATGCCCCAGAAGCACCGTCGGTGCCCTCAACGTTTTGACTGAAGAATTCCAGGTTTCCGCAGTAATCGAAGATGTAGAAACATTCTTTGTCTAGGCCGGGTCCAAACAGATCTGGACACAGTCGAGTCCCACGCCCTACCATCTGCCAGAACTTCGTTTTAGATCGGACCTGCTTGAAGAAGACTAGGTTTACGACTTCGGGCACGTCGATTCCAGTATCAAGCATGTCAACTGAGATCGCGATCTGCGGAAACTTCTTTGGATTACTAAACTTGTCGATCAGGTCTTGAGCGTATGTTTCTTTGAAATAGATTACCCTAGATCGGAAGAGCGTCGTGTAGGGAAAGAGTGTCTTCGCCTGTGTAG
>CAIUHP010000099.1 GCA_903899015.1 uncultured Armatimonadota bacterium
CTTCCGATGGCGATCGCGATTGCGGCCGTGAGCAAGCAAGTTTCGCCCGACGAATTGAAATCGACTCTCATGCTCGGCGAGTTAGGATTAGACGGCACTTTGCGGCCCATCGATGGGGCCGTCAGCGTGGCCCTGATGGCGATGGAGCAAGGATTCAAGAAGCTGATTGTTCCCATAGACAACGCCGCCGAAGCCTCCGTCGCGACGGGTGTTGACGTTTATGGTGTGCGAACCTTACTTGAAGCGGTCGAACTTCTCAACGGCTCGAATCTGTTCTCGCCCCAGAAGTTTGATGCCACCGCAAATGCGCGACAAGCCGAATACACCGTGGATTACAGCGACGTAAAAGGGCAACGGCATGCGGTCCGAGCACTTGAAATTGTCGCTGCCGGTGGACACAACATGCTCATGACGGGTCCGCCCGGATCTGGCAAGACGATGCTCGCCCGTCGCTTGCCGACGATTCTGCCACCTCTCTCACTTGAGGAAAGTATTGCGGTTACGCGGATTCATAGTGCGGCGCGAGAAAAGGAGGGTCGAAAGGGGCTCATTTGGGAACGACCTTTTCGGTCACCCCATCACAGCGCCAGTCACGCCTCCATCGTTGGCGGAGGCCGGAATCCCAAACCCGGCGAAATCTCCATGAGCCACCTCGGTGTACTTTTCATGGACGAGATGCCCGAGTTTGAGCGGCCAACATTAGAGGCTCTGCGTCAACCCTTGGAAGATGGAGTGGTGACGGTTGCGCGTGTTCAGAACACGATGACATTTCCTGCAGAATGTATTTTGATTGGCGCGATGAATTCTTAACCTTGTCTTTGCATGGTTGAATACGCAACACGACTCTTTGTATCACAGCATGCAAATTCCATTCGAATATCCAACGTGCGCAACTGATCTCTGATAGGCTCAGATACAACCTTCCATGGCGCCTTTGTATGATCATGAAGTACCGCTAAATGGCGGGTTAGCCTGTGCTTCAATCCTGCTGGTTTGTGTCTAGAAAACGACCGTTTACCTTACAGAACATAGACTGAGGCTTACACGAAGCCATTGAACCTGGCGCCGTGTTCAACTTCACGTCTATATATCAAAGTCTAAATTTGGCTTACGGCGTTGGGAAACCAGACATGAAAATCGGTTATGCACGCATTTCTACCAACGAACAAAATCTTGACCTTCAACTTGACGCACTTGCCAAGGCAGGCTGTGAGAAGATTTTCAACGACACTGCTTCCGGCTCGAAGACTGATCGTCCGGGATTGCATGACGCCATAGAGTTTGCCCGTGAAGGTGATGTTATTGTCGCATATAGGCTTGATCGGTGCGGACGCTCGTTAAAGCATCTGATCGAAACGGTGTCAACGCTGGAAGCAAAGGGAGTTCACTTCATATCACTTTCAGAACAGATCGACACCACAACTTCTGGCGGTCGCCTGCTGTTCCACTTGATGGCGTCGATAGCACAGTTCGAGCGCGACCTTATCCGTGAGCGAACTTTCGCCGGTCTTGCCTCTGCCCGTGCCCGTGGCAGAAAAGGCGGACGAAAGCCGAAGCTAAACAAGTCGCAAGTCGAGTTTGCCAAACGACTGCGGGCAGACCCTGACGTCATCATCAAGGATGCATGCAAATCACTTGGAGTGAGTCGAGCGACATTCTATGCAGTAACTTCAAATGGAGCGAAGGACGCCCATTAACAAGACCAGTTGGTCAAAACCACTCCCATTGACCAACTGGTTCTCCGCGATTAAGTTTATTAGCAATTGCCACTGAATCAAAAATCAGAGTCAACCCAAGCAAGCTATCTACAACAGTGCAAGCGACAACAGCGTTTGGACTGGATAGCATAGGCAAATAGATCGCAATGCTAATGCAAAACATTACGATGCCCTTGCCTATCTGACCGTTGTACATTTGGGCGAACCCAGCCGAACAGCAAATCACGGAGAGAAGAACTGCGATGACCGGAGAGTGGCTACCGGGCGCCTTGGTGATCGAATTTGGTGCGGGAGTTTGGTTTCCGTGGCTATACGGTTGAAAGTTGCTTGGTTGCTGTGGCATCCGCTGTGGTGGAAGGGAACCGGCTTTCAATGGAATTTGTGCGCTGTGCTGAGTGGCTGGCGGGGTCACCCTTGCTGTACCGCATCTAGGACACCTAACCATTGAAGGTGCCATCAATGCTGAGCATTGGGGGCATTGGTCACTGCTTGGTGATGCCATGGCAGGTGCCAGCGGGCTCATTGGTCTTCCACAGTGAGGGCAAGCAGGAGCCTGATCTGAACATTGCTTACCGCAATCTGGGCAAATTAGGAGTGGCATTTTCTTCGTTCCGTATGTGTCTTTGGACACGACAGTGAAGACATCTTACCTTCACTATCTAAGTGCAACCTGACCCTAATTGGGGAAACGGAACAAACGCTCGACAAGGACAAAGGAATTTGATCTCTTGCTTGAAATCATTAAGCAAGCAAGGGAAGACGCAAATTTATCTCAGCGAGAAGTGGCTAAGCGGTTAGAGTTTCATCCCACAGTATTTGGGAAGATCGAACGAGGGGACCGCGCCCTTGATGTCATTGAGTTCATTGCTGTGTCTCGTGCCATTGGGGCCGATCCGTTAGTCCTGTTAGGTTCCTATTTGGTTGCGGAGCAGAAGGCCCGTATTGAAAAATCGTCCTAACTAGGGCTGTACGAACTGGCTCCCATTCGTAATTCTACAAACAACACTTGACCTTCGAATCAATTTCCCCAAGTTGACTGCCGTCATTAACAGACCGTTTCCGTCTATAACATGGAAATGAAGTCTCTTGAAATGTGTGCCGGGGCAGGTGGCCAGGCGGTCGGGCTGGAACTGGCTGGCTTTGAACATACGGCGCTAGTCGAGTTGGACGCTCACGCATGCTCCACACTCCGATACAACCGGCCAGGATGGTCAGTATTTCAGGAAGACCTCAATCATTTTGATGGGCGCCCCTTCAGAGGAATCGAGCTACTGGCGGGCGGATTACCTTGTCCTCCTTTCAGTCGAGCAGGCAAACAGCTAGGCGAAGATGACGAGCGCAACCTGTTTCCGTCCGCTATCAGGCTAGTAGATGAGACAAAACCTTTGGCCGTGATGATCGAAAACGTTCGTGGAATTCTGGATGCGGTATTCGAAGACTACAGAACATATATAGCCGGAGAACTCAGGAAGATGGGGTACCGCACGGACTGGCGCCTGTTGCAGGCAAGTGATTATGGAGTCCCGCAACTTCGACCGCGAGTCGTGTTCGTCGCTTTACAGGAGAGATATGCAGACCATTTTATTTGGCCAACGGCCGGCCTGCGTCCACCACTAACCGTTGGCGAGACTTTACGCGACCTAATGGGTGCGAATGGATGGGAAGGAACAGATGCGTGGGCTGACAATGCTGATGACATAGCTCCTACAATTGTCGGTGGAAGCAAGAAGCATGGAGGTCCCGATTTGGGACCTACCCGAGCAAAGCGTGCTTGGTCTGCTTTAGGGGTCGATGGGCATAATATTGCTCTCGAAGCACCGCATCCCGGATTCGAGGGCATGCCACGTCTGACCGTTCGGATGACCGCGCGATTGCAGGGATTCAGGGACGACTGGCAGTTTGTAGGAGCGAAGACCAACACATACAGACAGGTTGGTAACGCCTTCCCTCCGCCAGTGGCACAAGCTGTGGCCACCCAAATTAGACATGCATTGGAGGTTGCAGAGCCAACCTTGGTGTCGATGTGAGTTCCCTGATCGCAGAACGACGGCGCGCATTTCACGCTGACCTTCTGAACGAAGTCCTTTGTGTTGACGCAAAGGGAATAGCGTCGAATGCGGATAGTAGCTCAACTTTGAGCAGGAAACTGGCACTTCGCATAGCTGAAAAGTTGAAATCGGAGGTTGGGCGGGATCGCCTAGCAGGGCAGACTTCTGGATCGAAATTTGAATCAATCGTCGAGGTGTATGTATTTTCTACCTTCTTACAGCTAGGCCACTTGCGCCCTGGAACGTGGGAAGTTCGAAAGATGGGAACCCGGGCCAAGCTAGGAATAGCTGGATTTGAACAATACGGCCATCTCACTCAACTGGCTGACCTTGCGAGTGAGAATCCTATGTTGGCTGTTGCCCTCGGTGCTGACTATGTAATAGCACCGGATGTAATCGTTCTACGGCGTCCCGAAACAGACGCATTCATCAACGAAGGTAAGGAGATTGTCGATCTCGATATAGCGCGCTTGACGCCGATTCGATCAGTGAATGATGTACTTCCCACTCTTCATGCTAGTATTTCATGTAAGTGGACATTGCGAAGCGACCGCGCTCAGAACGCAAAGTCAGAAGCCCTAAATCTAGTGCGAAATCGAAAGGGAAAGTTACCGCATATCGTGGCAGTAACCGGCGAACCTATGCCATCAAGAATAGCGTCATTGGCGTTAGGGACCGGTGACCTAGATTGCGTGTATCATTTTGCTCTGCCTGAGCTTAGAGAGGCTTTGGACGAATATGGTGACGAATCAGGCATCGACATGATCAACAACTTAGTGATTGGAAAGCGACTCAAAGATATAGCAGATCTTCCGCTTGATCTAGCAATATAGCGAAAACCATAGCCATAGTTAAATCGCATACCATGTTCTCTCTTTAGAAGTTCCACCAGACATGGCCCTATATGTAAGCAAGAAGATATAGCCGTACTTGTTGACTTATTAGCCTCTATTTCGCTCTATGTAAAACCGATTCGGGTTAGCCTGTAATCATCTATTGCCATATGATTAGATGCCAAACGAGCACGATGCTTCATTTATAAATCGCTACCATGCGGTTAGCGCAATCATTTGCGACTCAGTGTATACGATGTCGCAATGTGATAAGAAGTCCACAGCTTGGAGTGATGCACACTTGAAGCTACGATCTGCGCTCAGATTTCTATTTCCGCATACAACTAGTAGGGTTAGCCCGCATCATCATCTTCACCAAACACATCGTCATGCAAAACAAGAACGACATTAACGTGAACGCCTTTGGTGAAGAGCGAAACTCAGTTTGGACCGGAAAATCTGGTACTCGTGATGACGACGGAACCTATCGGACTGCATTGGGTCACGAAGCTACGTCAGAGTTCCACCACGTAGCCAAATCCTGGTCCTACCGATGCAAGCATATCGCCGAAGTTACGCTGGCCATGCTCGACAAACAAGCGAAGCAACACGACTTTCGGGCAGGGATCAGCGAACTTATCATCGCAGACGACCTTACGCTCGGCGGTGCCAGGTTCACCGATCATGGCCTTGCGACGCTCACGCGGTACCTCGGAATGCCAAATCTGATGATTGAATTCATGAGAGAACGAGGATACGTACGTGAACTCTCCGACTTGATCAACGATGGTTTGCGCGAATTGAAACGCTCGCAAGGTGAGCGGACATTTTTCCTTCGAACGACACTTGGTGACGATCCGCAAGTGAATGCCGTCTTGTCTGACAGCTACTCGCCTATTGACCACACCGAAGTAATCGACAGGGTCTGTCAGGCACTCCCTGAAGATGGGCGCGGTGTGCTTGCCAGCCAATTTGATGATGATGATGAATCGGGGAACTTAATCCTCAATCTGCTCTTGCCAGATTCGTTCAAAGACGATCCTGACAGCTCCTATGGATGCGGTATTTCGATTTGTAACGGCCGACTTGGGCTTGGCAAATTGGCGATCTCACCATACATTTTTCGCTCAATTTGTTGGAATGGTACGCGCTGGGGGTGGCGTGAAACCAACGTCGGAGTCAATCAAAAACACTCCGGCCGTATTGACCGAAACCGACTTCAAGCCGATATAAACCGGGCGGTGAAAGTCGCGCTCAGTGGTGGCCATGATCTTCTAGCCTTGATGTACTACACACGCGAGATTGCAGTGATTGACCCGCAACGGCTAATCGCATCTTTGAGCCAGGATCGGCGCTTATCGACGGAACAGGCACGAGCGTGGCTGAAGGGCTATAGCGAAGAACCAGTTGACACTGCGTTTGGCGTGGTAGGCGGTTTGACGCGTGGTGCCCAGTCATTGGCCCCTGGAATCCGCAACCAGCTTGAAGAAGTTGCTGGCGCGATTCTGGTGCCATCGTTGACCGCTGATCGACGGGCGGTCGAACGACACTGGTCAAAGCTCCTGGAGCGAGCGCAAAATGTATCAGACGAGCAAGTTGCGCGAATTACGGCCACGAATTAAAGCGACAAGCAGGAGCGGGGTTAGCCCTCGTCTCCTGCACAACAGTTTCTTACATGGGTAGGAGATGCTCCTGTAGGTGTAATCAATCGGGCTGTAGCGGATGTCTGCTTTGGGTCATAGGTGTAATAGCCCTGGCCGGGGTTAGCCTGTTTTGCGACATAACCGCTTGGGTCATGTATATTGGCGTCGCTATGATCCTACTAAGGGAGCTATACCGCTTCCTTTTTGGTGGCTGACTACCCGGCCTCTTTTCGTTCTGGTTCCATATCTCGGAGAATTAACTTCTTATTTTAGGGTTGGTTTTCCGACGTGTATCGGTATAGCTCGCCTGTGCCTCAAATTATTAATTATGAAGTCGATGATAATGCGGGTACATCAAACCTATAGATAACAAGCACAGCGTCAAAGCGAATCAGGAAATAGGTCCATATCCTCTCCGGGAAGAGGCAGAATTAAGTCACGTGCCCACACTACTAAACTGGAGGGCACTTCGAGTTTTTCGGCTCCCTTCAAACTTCCAAGTCCGACTCCGGCCTTTCTAAGATCGGCCTGGTGTCTGGACAAGACTTTCTTGTTTGTTGTTTCCAGCTTGCGGTATCTTGCCACGCCTATTTGGGAAAGAGTTGCCCAAAGCATGAATCGGTTATTGACGATCTCATTCTTCTCAAATGTAGCGCGTAACTTCTTGTAGACAATGGTTGC
Organism: uncultured Armatimonadota bacterium; assembly: GCA_903899015.1. Taxonomy (GTDB): domain Bacteria; phylum Armatimonadota; class Fimbriimonadia; order Fimbriimonadales; family Fimbriimonadaceae; genus Fimbriimonas. The sequence continues at coordinate 6,924 of CAIUHP010000099.1, forward strand.
GTTGGAAGGTGCCCAGTCTTTTGTCAACTCAATAATGTCTTCGCGAAGGCGATCCTCCAACTTTGTGTCCACATACTTACGCAGGTCAGCTACTGTCCGGCCGTTAGGCATCAAAGTTCGATGGATGCGTCCTGATTTATTGACTGTCTCATATCGGAGGACACCCTCTGCAAAGGCGATGCTGTCCAAAGCAAGTTGTTTTTTCCGTCCATCTGCCCGCTTAACAAGATGGCTTCGCACTTCCGATTCCTTGTCGTAGAATTTCCGATCCAATGCCCACTGTTTGACCGAAACAGTTGATCCGTCCGTCTCGTGATCTTGATATTCGTATGTTCCTGCGGTTCTTCTCTTATGTATGTGGCGAGCTAGGTCGTCAACTATGTCACTGGGAGAATCCACTCTCCATGCATAGCACGAGTCAAAGCGAAACACCTGAAAGGTCTCAAAGTCCGGGACCGGCTGAGTAAATTCCATTCTCGATATGATCTCACCCATTCGATCCAATGCCCTGTTGATCTCTGGCTTGTCCAGTATTCCGACATTGTGTCCAAAGAGCAGTCGTGGCAAACTGACTTCGCAATACAAGGACGGCTCTTCATATTGGTGAGATTGAAACTCAAACCTCACTCCATCGTCAAGTGTTCGATAGGTTGTGAATATCGGCCCAAATCGGTCATTTGCTCGATACTGCCACCACTTCTCTCCCTCCGTGAACTTTGTGCCGAGAGGAAAAGAGGTGCCAACTCTTATCGTGTCAATCATGCTTTCATCTCTCTAACAAGGTTAGCATTGAGGCATCCAAAGTACCCGAAACAGCCAGTTTTGGGCAACAGGCAGTTGCTCCATTTCCACTCAGTCCAAAGGTCAAACATGTGGATTGGCGATTTTGATCATCATGAGACAAGTCAGCATGAAGTTGCTAGGCACGTTGCGTCATGATGGCCGTGACGGCGTCCGTTAAAACCAATGGGTGGGCCATGAATACATTGTGGTCGAATGGTTTGAATACAAGGCGCTCCCCTTCGTAATCTTGGCGATGAAGCGGGATATACATACCATCACTGAATGGGTCATCGACAATGTGTCGCATGTATTCGAGAGATATGCGGGCACAAGCCCTTGGAGTCGCTTCCTTCGTTCTGTAGTTCACAGGGTTAACAATCCCATCAAGGTAGACCGGATATTCGATGCGAACTTTGAGCTTCTTGAATAGTTGCTTGACTTCAGTTCGGGACACGGCCATTTGTACCTCGTCTTGAGTTCGATGGCGAAGCATGTCGGCGCGGTGAATTGCGTCACGCTCTGCCTTCAGGTCGCCGATCTTCATATCGAGGATTTCTTCGCCTATGGTTTCCTTGCTGTAGAGGGTGACAAGCCTTGAGATTTCCTTGTCAATATCTTTGATAGTTCGAGTTCGACGGGGAGTCACTGTCTTCGGCGCACTATCCTTCTTTTGCTTGTGTATATCCTGAATATAAAGGTCTAAGGTTGCAAGAACGGCTGTTTCGATGATATCTGAGTCGATTTGGGACTTGGTGTGCTTAACCCCTTGTGGATGATCGCTGTGGGCTTCGCAAAAGTATGTGCGTCTTGTGCGATCTTTGAGTCTACGGACATGTACGCCCATTCTGCTCCCGCACTCTGCACACCAAAGCACGCCACTTAGAAGCCAACGCTCATTGAGCTTTTGGCGTGGATTTTGAGGGTGGTAAGTCTCCGTCCAAACTCCATTTATCTCCTTAGATGCATCTATTTGGGCAAGCAGGCTGGTGGCATCATCTTCACTGATTATTGATGGGTAAATGGACGGTAGCATGATCGGCTCTCCCCGAGGTGATCGGCGCCGTGTGCGGGGATCGGTCTTCCATCGACCGGCCCGCCTTGTATATCCGTGTCCAAGCATGGTTTCTACCCAGTCGCGTTTCTGGAGGAGTTTCACCAGGTAGCTCTTCTGGAATGGAACACCAGACGCCGTCCGGTATCCTTCCGCGTTTAATTTCCTTGTTAGCGACACGTACGATTCGCCCGCCAACCGCAACACTACTGCTCGTTGGATACCTTGCGCTACGGATTCATTTATGACAATTCGACCATCATCGGTGAATTCGAGCCACGACGGTAACCTCCCACCGTGGCGCCTGCCTGCCCTAGCTCGTGCCGTGACATTGGCGGTGATTCGGATGCTGGCATTTCTCGATTCCTGCTCTGCCACAGAAAGAAGGATATTTCGAAGGAGCGTGTTGCCTGAGTTCGAAGTGTCGATTCCGTCCGATACGGAAAGTAGATCAATGCCAAGTTTCTCGAATGCGTCCCAACAATCAATCGAGTCTCCTGCGTTTCGGCCCAGCCGATCCGCTTTGAACACTATGAGTCTGTTGAAGGTTCCGCGTTTAGCGTCGCTATAATGCTTTACAAGCCCTGCCCTTTCCCTCCATGGGACGCTATAACCGCTAACATCCAAGTCTTGATTGGCAAGGGACTCAGTCTCATCTAGTATCCAACCGTTCGCATTGCACATCGCGCGAACGGAGTCCAATTGAACGTCAGGCGACATCTTGTCATCGCCCTCACGATATCGTGACAATCTGATGTACGCTCGTGCAATGACGGGACTACTACTCACAACGCACAGTTTACCAAGACAAGGTTTAGTATCTGTTGTCGGGGCGATGAATCCATGTCCTTGTGGCTACAAGGGTTTACCGGAAGAGAAGTGTATTTCGAGTCCCGCAACTTGCGGGCGGTATGCCGGGAAGATCAGTGGTCCTCTGATGGACCGAATCGATTTGCACATCGAAGTTCCCCGACTCAAGCCGGATGAACTCATCGGAGCAACGGACGGCGAGGCCAGCGCGCCTATTCGCGACCGCGTCATGGCGGCTCGGGAACGTCAGAATGGACGTCTCGGCTCACACCGAGTCAACGCAAAAATGTCGCCGCGTGAGATTCGAGAAATGGTTCCTCTCGACAAAGAGAGCGAAGATTTCATGAAGCTTGTGATGGCAAGGTTGAACCTATCCGCCCGAGTCTACGACCGACTCCTGAAAGTAGCTCGAACCATCGCCGACCTTGCAGGTGACGAGCAAGTCGTCAAGAAACACCTCTCCGAGGCGGTGCAGTACCGGGACCGGTCGGAGGGTTTCTAGCAAGCACTAGGATCGAGGAATATTAGGCTTGTTACTCCTTGACGTCGGACAGTGCGCGAATGGACAAGGATCTGAATCCCAAATTGACTTGCGAGTCAGATCCTTATCAGCCGCTAGACTAAGCTCGCAAGAAGTAAGTTGTCGGCGAAAAATTCGTTCCGTTGCCCGCGACTGGTCTTGAGTGTGGAGTCGGAGCTTGGTTATCAGCGACCGTCATCATTCCATTTTCGTCACAATCCAGCATCAAGTACACGTGATCCACGCCCTCATGATAAACATCACCGCAAGTGGTTCCAATATCCCCTGGTTGTTGATCACCCACTTCAATCCGATTCCATCCTCGATTCTTCAGTGCGTTTACAAGGTCAAGTGCCATGCATGTATACGGAAGGTCGGTTAGGCCTGCATGCCGGAGTAGTACCGATTGCATGATCGCGCATCCGTTATGCGGCCAAACGGTGCCACTGCAACGCGTAGGAAGTACGTGACTCGCTTCATCTTGTCGATGGGCAAAGGTAGTCGGGTCGCTTGCATCAGCGATTAGATTTTGAATTACTGTATCTATTGGCATAGCATTTAATCATACAGACTACTTGTCAAAATTGGAAGGCTTAAATCTTGAATTTTGCGATAAAGCGAATCAATCTCCTGCTTTCTAGTTACCCGTCCTAACTTCTGCGAGTTAAAAGTCGCGATGAAGAAGGCGATGCTGAAAAGATGAAGATAAGCGAAACTGGAAGTTGATCTCGGCAGACGGAATCAAACGTGCCCGCTACGATTCTGGCGAAAGCATGCGGGCTTCAAAAAGAAGATTGCTTGCAGCTCTCGACGGCATACGATAGGTTCGAAGTTAAGCTCCCGACGGGTCGGAGTGCCAGTGGAGGACGGGGGTTTCGTTGGGGGCTTGCATCGTGCGACGGCTTGGATCGAGGCTTGCTTCAATCCAGCCGCTTACGATCATTGCTTCAAACGTCGAGGGGACGCGACTTGTGAACCAAGTTTGGAATCCGGGTTCATGGCTTCGACTGGCGGCGATTCGATTGAGCTCGGCCAAGATTTCGTCAATCGTTGAGTACTTTTCAAGGGTCTTGACCAGGATTTCAAAGACGCCTCCCATCGGCAACGTTTGTCCATCCCGTTGGTAGGCGACGAAGCGTTCGACTCCGCCCTTTGCATATTTCGCCCGCTGAACCTTCTTGGCCCCGGCTAGGTTCAACTTGAAAACGTTGTTATCGCCAAGGGGATTTCTAATCTCCATTGGGGTCAGGAACGTCCCTAGATCCTTAATGGCGGAGAGCGAGAGAGTCGCCGTTCCGACCATGTGGTCGTCATCGATGAACCCGCCTTGAGCCAGCCATTGCCATGCTTTTTCTGGCGATAGCTCCAACCCGTTTTGGGCGGCAATTTTTGCGGTGTGCTCTCGCAGATCCGAAAACTGAGCGTTGGCGCTGTACCAATAGGCTGCGAATCGCTGGTGGTTCCGCACCCGATTCTCTTGGAGTTTCTGATACTCCTCCTTCAACCAGTCGGCGGTGAACCAACCGCGATCAAGTTCGAGAATGGTGAACGCGGCCTCGCGCGCGGCTGCGTGAGTAATAGAGAGTCCTGCCGCTAAGATAGGGTCGGCAAAGCCTGAGCTTTCCCCGACCAAAAACCAATTCTCGCCATACATCCGCGAAGCCAAGAAGGACCAATCTTTCGTGGTTGCGAGTTTGTCTTCCCGGGTGGCATTCTTGAGAAGTCCCGCAATTAGTGGCTCCGAAGCAAGCGCGTTTAAATACAACTCTTCCGGCCGTTTACCGCTTTCTTTGTAGAAATCAACCGGCATCACCAGTCCGACGCTGGTTCTTGTTGGGCTAAGTGGAATAAACCAAATCCAGCCATAGCCCACGCTCATGACCTGTACGCGCGTGCCGCCGATGCCGATACTTTCCGCCCATTCGGCGTTTTGCCAGTATTCCCACACCGCAATGTTCTGAAGTCCGGTGGGATATTCAACCGGAACATCCATCGCTCTTCGCAGCATTCCGATGTGGCCTGATGCATCGATGTAATAGCGGGCTGTAACTGATTCTCCGGTGCTCAGTTCGAAGGACTCGACTCGGTCACCGTTGCGGTGGACTTTTGAAACACCCACGCCTTCATGAACTTCACAGCCCATTTCTTTGGCATAGTCCAGCAGGATCTTGTCATAGATGGCTCGGTCGACTTGGAAGGCGGTCGCCCTCCTCTGACCTTCAAATTTTGCAGGGCGAGGTTCTTCCTTGAGCACTCCATCTTGGATGAAATCAAAGTCCCAAAGCTCCTTCGTGTTTCCCCATTTGTAGGTTGCGCCAACCTTGATCGGAAAGTTCGCGGCCTCTACTCGGTCCCAAACTCCCATCTCATCGAGGTAAGTGGAGATGAGAGGCAGATGACTTTCGCCTACGTGATCGCGAGGGAAAACTTCGCGCTCAAAGATCTGAACATTCAGCTTGCGATTATGCTTTTTGAGATAGGTGCCAAGCGTACTGCCCCCAGGTCCGCCCCCGATTATTGCAACGTCGCAATCCATGAGCGAATTATAACGCTCCGGACAAAAGCCGATAAGCAGGACTCGTGGTCCGGCTTGTGAGTCATTTGGCAGCACACTCAAATTGATGGATGCCAGAACCTATTTCGTAGGTGTGTTTGGATTCAAGTTTCCCTTTTACGTTCAGATGAGGAAACGGCATAACGACAGTTGCAGTTACGTTGGGGGGAACCGTTACGGACAGATGGAATTTTGAACCTGACAGCTTCCAGGAGACGGAAATCTTGCCTCGAATGGAGTCGTAGGCTGCTTCGGAGGATGTGATCCCTCCACCGGGAATGGGCTGGATGACGGGGTGTGACCAGCCGGGTTGGTTACCAGGGGTGATGCCTCCGATCACTTTCATCATCCACTCACCGACGCTGCCGATGGCCCAGTGGTTGAATGAGTTCATGCCTGGGTTTTGGAATCCGCGCCCCTTTACATATCCATCCCATCGTTCCCAAATCGTGGTCGCACCATTGTCAATCGTGTAGCCCCAACTTGGGAACGTTCGGTTCATGAGGAGCTTATAAGCAAGATCGTTGTGTCCCCAACGAGTCAGTTCAAGCATCAAACGGTGAGTGGATTGGATGCCCGTCGAAATGTGGTTGTCATATCTAGCGACTGACTCAACCATGCGCTTAACGGCATTGCCGCGTAACTCATCGGGCAGCAAGTTAAAATTCAGAGCCAAGGCATATCCGGCCTGCGTGTCACCTTTGATTCTGCCTTGAGCATCGACAAAGGCTTCGCAGAACGACCGTCGGCACTTTCGAGCGAGATCACCGTAATGCTTGGCATCTTTAGCTCGCCCAAGCTCACGAGCCATTTGCTCAACAATCTCGGTGGATCGGGCCATAAAGGCGGTGGCCAAGACCTCAGGCGGGACCGCCCCACCCTTAGTTGGCCATCCCTTTTGAATAAGGGTATCGCCATTGAGCCAATCGTTGAAATCGTGACCACGCTCTTTCAACCACAGGCCATTTGGATTGTGTGCGTGTAAGAAATCGACGTATCGCTTGGCCGAGGTGTAGTGGTCTTGCAGAAGTTGCCCATCTCCATAGTTTTGATAGGCAAGCCATGGGACAAAGACCCCCGCATCACTCCAAGCTGGGCTACCGATGGCGGAATCTTTAGGGCTCGGCCAGGGGACATACTCAGGATAGAGGCCGGATGAGTTCTGTGCGTCGCGGAGATCCTGGCTCCATTTGGCGAAGAACCCGTTCATGTCCATGTTGAACACGGCGGTCTGCCCAAACGCCTGGATGTCGCCCATCCAACCCAACCGCTCATTTCGCTGAGGACAGTCGGTAGGAGAACTCATTAAGTTGGCTCGTTGAGTCCAAAGTATATTTTGCCAAAGGCGATTCAGCATTGCGTCGGAACAATGGAACGTACTGACTTCCGGCGAATGAGAGTTGAACACAAGCCCGGTGACATCTTCAAGGTCCGGCTTTGAAGTCACGTTGGAAATCTCAACGTAACGGAAGCCATGGTAAGTAAAATGCGGCTCGAACTCCTCTGGTTTTGACGAAGCGAACGTATAGAAATCCGTTTGAGCAGCCGTTCGGAGGTTCTCGGTGTAGATGTTGCCGTCCTCCGAGAGAACTTCTGCATACCGGATTCGGGCGGTTAAGTGGGCTCGGCCCTTCAATCGGACCCTGGCCCAACCGACCATGTTTTGCCCCAAATCCACCACATAGGTTCCCTTCTTGGGTTCCGTGATCGCGATTGGTTTGAGCCGGGCATGAACCTCAATCGGCTCATTTGGCTGACAAACGATTTTTGGAGAGCCTTTTCCGACAAGTCTTACCGGCTTCCAATCGGGGGTCAACGTGAATCCCGTTTGATTCCAGCCAGTCTGAGCGAGGTTTGCATTGAAGAATTCACCATCCAAGATATCGGATGACCGAATGGGACCGGCGTTCGATGAAGACCACTTACCGTCGGTTTGAACAACCGTCTCATCGTCCACACTTAGCTGGCACGCAACGCTTGGCAACCGTCCGACCATTCCGCGAGGAAACCAAGCGATGCGTCCCGAATACCAAGCGTCTCCCAAGGTGATACCGATGACATTTGCACCCGGCTTGAGTAGCTTCGAAACGTCGTATCCCTGATATTGAACACGGTCCCGGTAGTCCGTCCACTCCGGCGCGAGCAGTTGAGTTCCGACTCGCTTTCCATTAAGCGTGACTTCGTATGCACCTAAAGCAGTGATGAATAGATGTGCTTTTGACGGAACAGACTTGACCGTGAATTCCCGTCGGACCATCGTTGCCGGAAGGGCTGGCAATGGCTTGAGGTCGTGAGAAACACAATCACCGTCCACAAGGCGGGCCTTGGACCACGCGCCCGATTCTGTACTCTTATCTGCTGTTACCGGTCGGTTGAGGGCGACATTTTTGAGATGGGAATTGACAACAAGTTCGGCAAGGGCATAGCTGAAGGTATGAGCGTCTCGTCGTTTAAGTTTGGTCACGGTCAAGCGGAGGTATCGACCTTGGCCATTGCAAGGAATCGAAACCGCACTCGCACCTGGATTCACAAAGTCCTTTTCGGAAAAGTCGGCTAACCGACTAGGAGATTTGAATTCGGGTTCTTCGGAGGTCTGAATGTTGAAGCGAACGGGAAAAAGGAAACCAGGAGTATCAGCGTAGTCGAAAGGGCGCGCAGGATAGAGTTGAATTTCTTGAATCGGCACAGACTTGCCCAGGTCGATTTGCACCCATTGCACATCATCTTCTCGACTCGCTTCCCCACCGTGATATCCATTGTTGGGTTGAGTATCTTTTGCTTCGGTGAGAACAGTCGGATATTGTATCCACTTCGCCACCCACTTGGGTCCGGCCGTCCAGGTTGCTGGCTTACTCCAAGTTGACCGGTTGCCCGCTCCGTCTTGAACTTGAACTTTCCAGAAGACCGTTTGATCAGTTCGAATGGGCTTGCCATGATAGACGATGCCAAAAGTCGAGCGAGAGTGCACCTTACCAGAGTCCCAGAGATCAGCTTTCGCGGGCGACAAAAGATTTGGGGAAGTCGCGACCAGGATCCGGTACCCGTTCTGGACGACCGATTTAACCGCAGGATTGCTTTCGGCGAGTTTCCATGAGAGGCGTGGAGTGGGGGTATCGACCCCAATAGGATCGACTAGGTACTCGCATCGCAAATGGTCGGCACGCAACATTGCATTCTCCTCGGCCTCTTTGCCAAACCGAATTCCGGTCGTCATCACGCAAATCAACGTGGCGATCATATTGGTCTCCAATCTTCGATAGCGCAAGGCACTTTTCCTGTTTGGTTATCGGCTAGAACGCTCGCAATACATCCTTTGCGCGGCATGGAACGTTCATGTTCATAAGCGAGATCACAATTTCTGCGGGATATAGCGCGCCATGAACCTTCACGCAGTCGTATTAGGTACGGTCACATACCGCTCGCAAGAATCATGCCACCCAACTCCAAGCCCAAGGCACCGAAAACACGATTGCCTTTTTTGGAAGGAATCCGAGGGTTGGCGGCACTGTATGTGGTGATTGGTCACATTTGCTCCCTGTCAGATCCTCGATTCATCGCGGGACGAATCAGCCACTCGCCTGATTGGCTCCAAAGGGTGCTATCGGTCTTTTCTTATGGCCACCTAGCAGTCGCGGCGTTTATCGTACTTTCCGGTTTCTGCTTGGAGCTTTCGCTATTCGCGAGAGAGAACGGGGTCATTCACAGCCTCAAGCGTTTTTACAAGCGCCGGGCTCAGCGAATCTTGCCGCCGTATTACGTCTGCTTGGCGATTTCGATCTACGTGGGAATCACGATTACAAGCAAGCAGTTTGGAATCCCCTTTGAGCAGTATTTGCCGATCGACCAAAACACGATTCTGACTCACGTGCTCCTGGTCCACAACTTCTCGCTTGACTGGATGTATAAGATCAACGGGGTGCTTTGGAGCATCGCGATCGAGGTCCAGCTTTACATCCTCTTCCCGTTGTTCGTATTAACCATCAACAAGCTTGGGCGGACAATTACTTTGGTGGCAGCAGGGCTCATCGCTTACGAAACGATTCTTCGCGTGCCGGGCGCGCCCAAGCTCTACCCGTGGTACGTGCCGCTCTTTGTCGGAGGCATGGTTGCCGCCCATTTGGCTTTCAAACCGACGAAGATCGGCCGGTTGCCGGTCCTCGGGAGTCTGCTCACGGTCTTATGCATCGGAGGTGCGTGCTACTCGACGTTTAGAGAGTGGCCCATTTTTGCTTCTGACCTCTTTACCGGGTTTGCAGTTGCGAGTCTTTGCTATGCCCTGACTGGGTCGCAGCGAGGACCGATCTATCGGCTCCTGATTTGGAAGCCGGTCGTCGTCCTCGGAACGTTTTCTTACAGCCTTTATCTCATGCATCACCCGATCGCACAGATTCTGTTTGCGAATCGTCCGGGCTGGGCAGTTGGAGAAGTGAACATGTTCCTTTATCTGCTGAGTTGCTTACCGTTGATCCTCATCGGTTGCGGCATCTTTTACTTCTTCTTTGAACTACCGTTTATTCCCAAGAAATCGGGAACACCACAACCAGAGTCAAAGAAACACGCTCCTGCTGGCCTACCATTGCGGCCCTACGCGCCTAAATAGAGCAAGGCGAAGTCTGTTATCGACGGGACTTCGCCCTTTGGTGCATTTATGTGGTCCAAACAGGTTGGGAAACCGGCCATAATCTTTTCAAATGAGCGCAGTGTTGCTCGACGCAGGAGACATGCGAAGGACCCTCGGGCGCATGGCGCACGAGATTCTTGAAGCCAATCAGGGCGCCGAGGATTTAGTAGTAGTAGGCGTTCTTCGTCGCGGTTGGCCAATCGCGAAACGACTCGCCTTTTTGATGACCCAGATCGAAGGAACGACCGTTCCATGCGGAAAACTGGATGTTCGCGCATTTCGCGACGACAAGCCGAATGCAGAATCGGATGAGACGGAGATTCCCTTTGAAGTCTCTGGCAAAACCGTGATTCTCGTCGATGAAGTTATCTACACTGCTCGAACAGTTCGAGCTGCACTAGATGGCCTCATGCGATTTGGCAGACCCAAGTCGGTGCAATTGGCGGTGCTGATCGACCGAGGGCATCGCGAATTACCGATCGAGCCGAATTACTGTGGCAAGAAGGTCGCCACCGAGAAGGGTGACCATATCATTGTCCGCGTGAACGAATACGACGGCATGGACCTTGTTGAGTTGAAGCGAGCTTCTCAGGAGAGCGAATAAGCATGGCGAAACATCTCTTAGGCATACGGCATCTCAACAAAGACCAGATTGAGCACCTCCTCAGCTTAGCGGCCGACTTCAAATTACGCGTGATTGAAGATAAGCCAGTACCCAAGCTCAACAAGCAGGTCGTGGGAATGCTCTTCTTCGAAAACTCGACTCGCACCCGAGTCAGTTTTGAGATGGCGGCTCATTATTTGAGCATGAAATCGGCCAATTTTGCCGCCGGCAACTCTTCGATGAGCAAAGGCGAAACGCTGAAGGACACCATTCTTACCCTTCGCTATGAGCGATTGACAGGTCTTGTGATGCGACATCGGATGTCGGGCGCGCCCACCCTGGCCTCCCACCATTTTGGCGGTCCGGTTGTGAATGCAGGTGATGGGCAACACGAACATCCCACCCAAGCCCTCGGCGATGCACTGACAATTATTGAGCGCAAAGGGGATTTAGATGGGCTCCGAGTCGCAATCGTCGGTGACGTTGAGCATTCACGAGTCGCCCGATCCAATGCTTGGCTCCTGAGCAAGATGGGAGCCGAAGTTCGATTTGTTGGGCCTAAAACGCTGATCCCGTCGCTATCTGCGATGCTACCCGCCAGTGTGTATTACGACCTTGCAACGGGAATTGCCGATGCAGACGTCATTATCACCCTGCGCCTCCAAAAGGAGCGCATGAGCGAGGGCATGTTGAGCTCGGTTGGCGAGTACGCCTCGATGTACCAAGTCAACAAAGACACGTTGCGCTACGCCAAGCCGGACTGCTTAGTGATGCATCCTGGCCCGCTCAATCGCGGAATTGAGGTCGACGACATAGCGGCAGACGGTGAGCGGTCCGCAATTAATGCTCAAGTTGAGAACGGAGTCTTCGTCCGAATGGCGTCTCTTTACTGGTGCTTTACCAACGAAGAAACCCACGTGGACATGGTAACTGCCTAGCACTCGGTGTTGCCCCTAAACTGACTATGAACCTGGAGAATGAAAAGATTTGAGAACGCTCTTAAAAAATGGCCGGATTCTGGACCCATCTCAGGAGTTGGATAGAGTTTCCAGTCTTCTGATTGAAGACGATCAAATCGTCGGTTTCGGAAATGATGTGCTGGATGCTCAAGTTGATGAGACTTACGATTGCACCGGCATGTGGATCTGCCCCGGTTTAGTCGACCCGCATGTTCATCTGCGCGAACCGGGTGGCGAGCACAAAGAAACGATCGTGACCGGAACTCAGGCAGCAGCGGCAGGAGGCTACACCACGATTTGCTGCATGCCAAATACCGATCCGCCTCTGGATAGCCCGGCACTCATCGACTTCATCCTTGACCGAGCAGCATCTCCGGAGGCAGGTGGCGTTTTCGTTGCTCCTGTAGGTGCACTCACTCGCGGCATGCGCGGAGAGGAACTCTCCGATTTGGCTGCGCTCAAACGTGCCGGCATCGTGGCCGCAAGTGACGAACAGTTCCCCATTCAGAATTCGAAGATCATGATGCAGGCGATGGAGTTCTGCGTCCAGCTTGATCTTCCGATCATGGCTCACTGCGAGGATATGAACCTCACCCGGGGTGGCAGCATGCACGAGGGTGCGGTCAGCGCAATGCTTGGGATGAAGGGAATTCCCCGCTCCGCCGAAGAGATCGCGATCGTTCGGAATTGTCTCCTTTCGCTCCACACCGGATGTCAGCTCCACGTTATGCGCGTGAGCACATGGGGAGCAGTGGAAATGATTCGCCAAGCCAAGTTCCTTGGCGCCCCCGTAACTTGCGAGATCTGCCCTATGCACTTCGCCTTCACCGATGAGAATATTGGCGAATTCGATACGCGATTTAAGATTCAGCCTCCTCTTCGAACTCAAGTTGATATCGACTTGCTCGTTCAGGGATTAACTGACGGCACGATCGACTGCATTGCCAGCGACCACTCACCGCATGCATCGCATGAAGTGGATGTTCCATTCGAGGAAGCCCCTTTTGGATCGGCCCAGCTTGAATCGGCAGTGGGTGTCACGTTGACACTGCTTACGCATAAGGGAGTCTTAACCCCGCTTGAAACCATCAACAAACTCAGCACCAAGCCAGCCCAAATCTTGCGACTTGATGCAGGAACCTTCCGACCAGGAGGAACTCCGGTAGCCCAAGTCTGTGTTATAGATCCTGACTGTGAATGGACGTTCGACCGACACAAGACCTTCAGCAAGAGCAAGAACACCCCGTTTGACGGAATGCGCATGAAAGGTAAAACCATGCTCACTTTCTCGGGAAGTGAAATCTACCGCGACGCGCTGTTTGGCGACGAACGGTATTCAGTCGGATAACTATGCGGATTCGCACCACTCTTTCTTTACTGGCACTTATATCGATTGTGGGGTGCCAGTCAGCCAAGTTGCCCAATCCCAACGAACCATCAGAGGTTGGGATGCTTTCGGGAGATAACGTTGCCGACCAATTTCAATCCATATCGGATTCGATGGCGGTTCACCGTAATCGACGCGAAATCAACGAGGCCGAATATGAAGCGATCATGCGTGATTACGCTTCTAAGTTGCTATCCGGCTACAGCCCAGACAAAGCTGATCCAGCGAAAGCTTACAAATATGCTGAAGTGCTCATTGCGGCCAAGAATTGGCCCGTCGCAAAAGCTACCCTCGAAGTAGCCGTAAAGTTTGCTCGAATGACCAAAAACCAGGATCGCCGAGTCAATGACTCGCTCCGATTGGCTCGAGTCTATGCGGAAATGGGTGATGTGGCGGAGGCAATCAAGGTTGCTCGTTCAACCTTTGACGCCCCTCCCGAAGAATCGGCACCGATACTTTTTGCAGCGCAGTATGAGATTACTCGTGCTGGCAGAGGCAAGGGGAAAGACATTGAACTCGCTCATTTGATCGAGGATGCGATTGCCATTGATCTGAAAGTCAAAGTGAACGCCGACACCGCACCCGGGATCCTCTTTCTCCGCCAACGACCTCACCACATTAGTGTTGCGTGGAGAACGGTTGCAACGCTTTATTCCGCTGCCAACCGACCCGATTTGGCGGCAAAAGCCCTGTTGAATGCAGACACATTGGGCCACCATTCCATGATGGATCAGACTAGGACAATCTAGTATTTTGCAACTGACGATTATTAGGCCCTCGTTCTAGGCACGTACTAATCTTTTGTAGAAATCGTGGAACTATTTGGGAATGTGAGGCATTTCGAATTATAATGGCGTTGGCCGAACAGGATGTTCCCTGGTGCTCTGCCACGTCTTAGGAGAAATTGACAATGAAAAAGATTCTAACTCTCGTATGTGTATCTGCTCTCGTACTTTCTAGCGTTGCCTTCGCACAAGACAAAGGCGGCATGATGAAGAAAGACTCCATGATGAAGCACGGAGCGATGAAGCATGGTTCCATGATGAAGCACGGCATGATGAAGAAAGGCTCCATGATGAAGCACGGCATGATGAAGAAGGGCTCCATGATGAAGCACGACGGCATGATGAAGAAAGGCTCGATGATGAAGGGCGACATGAAGAAGGGCGGCTAGTCCCCTTCTTTTCTGCTTTTTAACCGAAAGGCGGCAAGGTCCATGCGACCTTGCCGCCTTTTTAAATCACGTCCCAGATTTCTTTGAGTTTTTCGATGGGCAGTCCGATCACATTCGAGATGGAGCCTTCCAAACGCTGGACAAACCCTTCGGCTCCCTGCTGAATCGCATAGCTACCTGCTTTATCCATCGGGATGCCTGTCTCCACATAGGTTTCAATCTCCTGTCGCATCAGATCTCGAAACGTAACCCGAGACGTGTCACTTAGCACTCGCTCACCTCCCGGCCATTTAAGGCATATCCCGGTTATGACCAAGTGAGTTCGCCCCGACAGTCTTGTAAGCATCTGAACCGCATCGTTCTGATTCACTGGTTTTGAAAACTGTTCATATCTTCCCGCTTCGATCGGCAGAGCCACCACCGTATCCCCTCCGATGACAAGTGAATCGGGCCGTGTCAGAAAGACAGCATTTGCTTTTGCCTGGGCCAATCCCTCCGCGGTCGCATACGGGTCCTCAACAGTGAGAGCGTCTTCGTCAACGTGAGAAACCACGACTTCAAAGTTCTCAGCTAATTCTTTGAGCAATTCCTGCCGTCGAGGGGATCCGCTAGCAAGCACGATGTGGAACTTTGGCACTCGCCTAGTTTACGGATCTTTTGTGAATTCAAAAGATGCCCAGGATCTGGAATGGGGAAAACTTTCAGCAACTTAAATGCCAAACGTGTTGTTCAATGATGATATGTGACGGAACAAGAGCCGTCACATGAACAGCATTGGAGGTGCTGCAATATGGCTAAATTGAACCTTGGACTTCTCGTCCTGGTTTTAGTCGTCGGCAATGTTGCCGGATGTAAACCATCTATTGAAGCCGACTTGTCGCCGAATGGAAGGACGGCTGCGATTACAAGAGATCGCGGTTTGCTCTTTCGCGACACATCAGGTCAAGCTTCAGATCGACTCGTCTCACTCAAAGGCCCCGAATCTCCGGTCTATTCTCCCGACGGTAAGTGGGTTGTCGTAGCCTCGGGAAAGAAGACCTATTTGGTCGAGGAATCGACGGGCTACCTTTCTCTCATCCCCTCGATCTCACCACCGTACGCTTGGAAGCCAGATAGTTCCGAGTTGTGTGGCACACGAGCCAACCAAGCGGTTGTCGTTCACGTCGCATCGAAAGAGGTCTGCCGAACTTACGCGCTTCCCGAAAATCCAGAACATGCCATCTGGCTGGGAACCCAGCGTGACTTAGCATTCACACGTGGTCATCGACTCCATGTTGTGACCAACGGAAAAGTACAAAGCCTGAACGTGGATGGATCGATAACTTCAATCGCTCAAAAGGAGAAGAGCCAAACGATCGTGCTCACGGAAATGTTCGTTCGATCTCAACCGAAGAGCATTCCTGCCAGCGATGTCCGAATCGAGGAAGTGCCGATGGACCTTAAGGACCCGCCAAAGCAAATATGGACAGCCCTCGACAAGGAAGCTCTCGATATTAAGGATCGATTCTGTATTACCGTCGCATCACTCGTTTCTCCCGATGGAGCACGAGTTGCTAATGTTGGCTTCGTCGATCAAAGCGAGCCAGGTCTGCTTAAGAAATTTGAAGCCTTAGGCGGGTTCGACGAAACGATCACCGATGCCAAGCTAAAGAAGCGCTTGCAAGCCCTGCAAAAGCAAATGCACTTTGCGGCGGTCATGACTTGTCGTGAATTAGGCCCATCCGTCGGGCCTCCCGTCAAACTCCTTAAGCAAAAATCCGATCAGTTGACCGATTCTTTCTTCTGGTCAAAGGACAGTCGAAAATTCGGAGTTTTTCTTGGAGAAAAGCTCGTTCTCTTGCCGATTCCATAGGCTACGGTGACCGAGAAACCACGGAACTACTCGGATACGCCACAATAGGGATTCCGAGTAGTTCCATGCGAGTTAGCTTCTACGACATCAAAGCTCAGTACGACGAGTTGCAGGCACCGATGGATGCCGCCGTCCATGCTGTTATTTCAAGCGGTAATTATTCGATGGGTGAAAACCATCGGCTGATCGAAGGGGAGCTTGCGGCCCTTCATCAAATGAAACACGGAATTGCCGTAAATTCTGGAACCGACGCACTTCGCATTATCATGGATGCGGCAGGTATCCAGTCGGGCGACGAGGTCATCACCCCAGCTTTCACGTTCGTTGCGAGCGTAGAGACGATCGTTCAAACCGGCGCGACTCCAGTTTTCGTGGATATTGATCCGGCGACGTTCTGCATCGATCCAGCGAAGATTGAAGCAGCGATTACACCTCGAACGAAGGCTATTCAGCCCGTACATCTTTTTGGCCAGCTGGCAGATGTGAAAGCGATTACCGCGATTGCTGAGAAACATAACCTCAAGATCATCGAAGATGCCGCTCAGGCGATCGGATCCTCGTTTGAGGGCAAGCCCGCAGGCAACTTTGGAATTGGTGCGGGCTTTAGCTTTTACATCACCAAGAATTTGGGAGCAGCGGGAGATGCCGGCATTATCTTGACGAACGATGATGAAATCGCGACCGCTTGCAAATCGATCCGGGTTCATGGGATGGGCCGCGAGCGGTACTACTACGACCATGTGGGTTACACCTCTCGAATGGACGAAGTACAGGCAGCCGTTCTACGCGTGAAGCTTACAAAATTCGATGAGTGGAACGCTCGACGTGCCAAGTTGGCGGCGGTTTACTATGATGTTCTCGCGAATGCATCAGTCATTTTGCCGATTACGTCGCCCGGTAATAACAACACGTTTCATCAGTTCAGCATTCGAACCGATCGACGAGATGCGCTCCAAGCTCACCTCAAAGAGCGAGGCGTTGACACCATGATTTACTATCCGGTGCCGATCCATTTTCATGCTCCCTATGAGAAATATGGGCACGGTGCTGGTTCGCTACCTCAATCAGAACTGGTCGCCAAACAGATTCTCAACTTACCGATTCATCAACATCTTACGGTGGATCAAGTTGCCTACGCTGCCAAAGCTATCGCAGAATTCTAGATTGCGACGGGTCCCAACTTATTCATCCCTTGAGCGGCTGAGTCGCTCAAGGGAGCCCGCTATACTATGAACATGCTCCGCTCACAAGTGCACGTCGGTGCGGGGCTCTTTGACGAGCTGAAGAGTCCGTGGAAAGCGCTTGTACAAAGCGCATCTGACGCAACTCCTTTTCAGACCTTCGAGTGGCATCAAACATGGTGGAAACACTATGGAGGAATGCGCGTGCCGCAGGTCATCACCTTTTATGATGCTGACAAGCTTGTTGGGCTGATGCCTCTCATGCGAACGAGGGGACCGTGGCGAACCATTCGACCGATGGGAATGGGGCCATCTGATTACCTGCATCCACTCGCGATCCCAGGATATGAAGCATCCGTTGCGGCTGAGCTCGTGAACTCGCTTGCAGAGGCAAAGAACGTGGATCTAGTTGATTTGCATCAAGTCCGCGAAACCCGAGCGGTGGCATCCGCGTTTCAAGGCACGAGAATCAATCAAGCTACTTGCTTGGTGCTCGACCTACCATCGACCTATGACGCTTACCTTGAATCAATCGGCAAGAGCCTTCGATACGATGTCCGTAAGCTGGATAAATCCCTCTTTAAAACGGGAAGAGCTCAAATAGAGCAAGTAGGAGCCGACCGGATCAACGAGGGAATGGATGTGCTTTTTGAACAGCACAAATTGCGGTGGCGAAAGCGAGGCCTGCCCGGCGCGTTTCTTGGAAAGGGTATTCAGTTTCACAAAGATTGGGCCGTCCACGCGAGCGCAAACGGTTGGCTTTGGCTGAGCATTTTGCGACTTGACGATCAACCGATCGGTGCCATCTATGCCATGGCGATGGGAGATACCACTTATTATTATCAAGCCGGGTTTGACCCAGAAAAAGGCTCAGTTTCTCCCGGAACCTTGTTGGTTGCCCACACGATCCGTCGCGCAATCGAGGCTGGTATGTCACACTTTGATTTTATGCGTGGAGATGAGCCCTACAAGCGGCGTTGGAAACCTCAGCATGCGCACAGCAATCTAAGGTTGATTGCTTCGTCTCATGGCTTACTTGGGAATATGGGAGCCAGTTGGAATCAAGCGGGTAGCCGCGTAGAGAGCCGTGTTCGGGCACGTTTGGAGGGACGAGGTCTAATCTAAGCGAACCAAACCTTTTCATCCATGTCAGAACAACCAAAGAAAGGCGTCGCCATTATCATTCCAGCGTTCAATGAAGAAGCGCGGATTCTGAATGTTCTTCAGGCAGCTAAGGCGTCCAAGTTGAAAACAGAAATCATTGTTGTCGATGACGGCAGCAAAGACCGTACGTCGGAAGTTGCCCGAACCGTCGAAGGCGTTAAGGTCATCAAGCTCAAGGCGAACCGCGGAAAAGGCGGGGCCTTAGTAACCGGAGTCCAAGCCACGAAATGCGGCATCCTTGCCTTTGTGGATGCAGACCTAGGCGGACTGCAAGGTCAGCACATTGACGACATTATCCGACCTTTGCTCAACGATCAATGTGACATGTGCGTGGGAATCTTCCGAGGCGGAAAGGTCTGGAGCGACATGGCCCAGCGCATCACTCCCTATTTGAGTGGGCAACGTGCGATGAAACGAGAACTCTTTGAGGCCGTTCCCTACATGGCAGACCTTCGAATGGGGGTCGAGTGGGCGCTCACGAATACCGCCGAGAAAAGAAAGGCGAAAGTCATTCGAGTTCTCCTTCGCGGGGTTAGCAACTGCGCCAAAGAGCAGAAGATGGGCATCGTCAACGGCCTGAAAGCACGAGGAATTATGTACATGGAGATCACGGAGGCAATGGTGAAAACCCGTCGCAAGCGCGTGACGACTCGAAGGCCAAAACGGCCCCGATTTTGAACTGTACTGCTCGTGACGGTAGCCGCTAGGACTGTTCGAGGTCCTATTTCTGGGATATTTGGATCCAGACTGACAGGTACAATTTAAGCGTTCCGGGAGCGGTTGAGCCAATGGCTTAGGCCGATCCGGCAGGGAAACGCCAAAGATGCCGTCTACCGTTATAACCACTCCCTTTATGAATCTCGACACCGCGAGCGAAGTCGTCATTAATCCGAGCATCGACTCGCTTATCTCTGACTGCATTGCCCTAGATGCGTGCAAAGCGATGAGTACCGGAGCCGTTGTGGCTTACTCCGGAAAGTACACCGGACGCACACCGAAGGACAAGCAAATTGTCCGAACCGAAACCACCGAGTCAAATATCTGGTGGGACAACAACAATCCGCTTACGCCCGAGCTTTACGCTTCCTATCGAGATAAATTCAAGAACTACGTCGATGGACGCAAGCTCTATGTCATCGATACTTTTGGTGGTGCGGACCGAGAACACCAGATCCGTGTGCGCTTCATCGTGGAACGCGCTTACCATGCGCTCTTTATCAAGCAGCTCCTTATCCGCCCGTCTGCAGAAGAGTTGGCGACCTTTGAACCTGATTGGACGGTCGTTGATTTCGGCAAGTTAAAGATGGATCCGGAAGTCGATGGGACGCGCAGCGACGCGATCATCGCCATGAATTTTGATGCCAAGGAAGTCTTGATCGCCGGCACCGAATACGCCGGAGAGATGAAGAAATCGGTCTTCACGATCATGAATTACCTACTTCCCCTCAAGGGAGTGTTAAGCATGCACTGCTCCGCCAATATTGGGCAAGGAGGCGATACCGCACTCTTCTTTGGCTTAAGCGGCACGGGTAAAACCACCCTTTCGACGGACCCCAATCGACGTCTCATTGGGGACGACGAGCACGGGTGGACCGATACCGGCGTTTTCAACGTTGAAGGCGGCTGCTACGCGAAATGCATTAAGTTAAGCGAGGAGGGAGAGCCTGAAATTTGGAATGCCATTCGCCCAGGCTCCATCCTTGAGAACGTAACTCTGCGTGAAGACGGAACACCGGATTACGACGACACTACTCTCACCGAGAACACTCGCGTTGCTTATCCTCTGGAATTCATCCCGAACGTCCAGATCCCAAGCGTTGGCGGACACCCAGAGAACATCGTATTTTTGACCTGCGATGCGCTTGGCGTGCTTCCTCCTATCTCCAAGCTCACCGCCGAGCAAGCGATGGTGTATTTCCTCAACGGATACACCGCTAAAGTAGCGGGAACCGAAGCTGGAGTTACCGAACCAACGATTACCTTCTCGACATGCTTTGGACAGCCGTTCTTACCTCTGCCTCCAAAGGTCTATGCAGAGCTTTTGTCGGAGAAGATCAAACGACACGGTTCTCGGGTTTGGCTCGTCAACACCGGTTGGACCGGGGGAGCATTTGGTGTTGGAAGTCGCATGAAGCTGAGGTACACCCGGGCCATGCTTCAAGCTGCTTTTGCTGGAGTTCTAGACACGGTCGAGCATGAAGTCGATCCCGTTTTCGGACTCAATGTCCCCGTTTCGTGTCCTGATGTTCCTTCTGATTTGCTGAAGCCTCGCGATACCTGGGCTGATCCATCGGCTTACGACGAGAAGGCAAAGGAATTGAAAGCCATGTTCGATGCGAACTATGCAAGATTCATTTAGTCGTTCGGTTAGTTAAATTCATTGCAAGCAGTGTGGACATTGATTGGCTGGTCATTCATACTAGCCTTCAATGGGATATTACGTTCTGGGTGACCAAGGCCAAAAGTATGGCCCCGCCGATATTGACACGCTCAATGCTTGGATTGCCGAGGGGCGTATCGTGTCCACATCGATGTTGGAAGACGCGGCGTCGGGCATGCAGTTGGCAGCTTCATCCGTACAAGGATTGAGATTTGCCCCAACAGCTCCTCCTCCTGCCGCACCCCAAGGTAGACCTACGCAGAACCCCTATCAGCAACCACCGTATCAGCAGTCGCCTTACCAGCAACCCCAACAACCGAATTACTATACGCAGACCCAATCCCAAGATAACGGACCGATCATCTTGGCGTTTGCACTGGCCGTCATTTCACCGATCCTCTCATTCTTGTTACCCATCGGTGGTCTCTTCACGGCTCTATGGGGAATTCGAACCGCAGCAAGAGCAAGAGAGAACGGCCACCCACTGGGAATATTAGCGATTGCCGCGTGTGTTGTTGCGATTTGCTTATGGGTTGTATTCCGAATTTTCGGGTTGGGGCGAGTCATTCCTTACCGATAGTTCGGTAAGAAATCTGTCTAAAATTGCGTGACTCAGGGTGTAAATTCTGCGTATTCCTACAAGATTCCTTACACTTGCGCTATCCTTTAATCCGTGCGGTACTTCGTAATTGGTGATGACGGGCAAAAATATGGCCCAGCAGATGTCGCGACCCTAAATAGCTGGATTACCGAGGGGCGTCTCCTTCCTACTCAACAGTTGGAAGACGAAGCATCTGGTATGCGTTTAGCCGCTGGAGCGGTTCAAGGGCTCAATTTCCCAGTCCAGTCGGCAGCAGAGCAAGCCGCCGCTACTCAACCTGGACCGGCATCTAATCCTTATGCGGGTGGGCAACCTTATCAGCAAGGCTATCCTCGCGCCAGCTTCGGCGACGATGGATCGGAAGATGTTAAGAAGGCTTGGATCTACGCGGTTCTTGGCTTCTTCTGCTGCTTATTCCTTCACATTCCAGCGCTGATCTTTGCTGGTAAAGCAGAGAGCAAAGGAAATCCTAAAGCGAAGGGACCCAAGATATTCAGCATTGTCGTGCTTGTGATTCAGATTCTTTGGATGGGCTTCAACATCATGAACATCATCAATCATCCGCCCGGATCAAACTTCCCACGCTAAGTAAAATCCGTTAATAACTTGATCGGTTCGCCGTCTGGTTTATGAGCGATCTTTTGGAATAAGATCACGTAGACCATGTCGGTGAACCTGTTCTCTCCGCTCCAGCTTCGGGACGTAACCCTCCGTAATCGGATCGCGGTTTCTCCCATGTGTCAGTACTCCAGCGACGATGGCTATGCCAGCGACTGGCACCTCGTTCATCTCGGTAGCCGTGCGGTCGGCGGAGCAGGCATGGTCATGCTTGAGGCAAGCGCCGTCCTCCCCGAAGGCCGTATCTCGCCTCAAGACCTCGGCATTTGGAAGGACGGGCATATCAAGGAATTAGCCCGCATTGCCAAGTTTATCAAGGCTCACGGCGCATCCCCCGCTATTCAGCTCGCACATGCGGGTCGCAAGGCCTCCATGCGTCGTCCCTGGGAGAAGCCTCATGCCGCCGTTCCAGTATCAGAAGGAGGATGGAGCGATGTTTATAGTTCCAGCCCGCTAGCCTTTAGCGAGAACTACCTTACTCCCATCCAGCTATCCATCCACGAGATTGAAAAGGTTATTGAGGCATTTTCCGATGCGGCGCGGCGATCGCACGATGCCGGTTACGAAATTATTGAGTTACATGCGGCTCATGGCTACTTGGTCCACCAATTCTTGTCGCCCCTCACGAATCATCGAACAGATGACTTCGGAGGGAGCTTTGAGAATCGGACTCGGCTGGCACGCTACCTTGTTACAAGCATGCGCGAAGTGTGGCCGAAAGAGCTTCCACTCCTGGTACGCCTATCAGCGACCGATTGGGCAGACGGGGGCTGGGACCTCGCCCAAACCGTGAGACTCTCAAAGGATCTAAAAGCACTCGGAGCAGACATGATCGACTGCTCAAGCGGAGGCAATATATCGGGAGCTTCGATTCCAGTGGGTCCCGGTTATCAGGTTCCGTTTGCACAGGCGGTGAAACAAGCAGGAGTTCCTTCCATCGCGGTCGGACTGATCACGGAAGCTCAGCAGGCCAACGACATTGTCGTAAATGGCGAGGCAGACCTTGTCATGCTCGCCAGAGAACTGCTCCGTGACCCTTATTGGCCTCTGCATGCGGCAAAGGACCTGGGAATCGACGTTCCCTGGCCGTTGCAGTATGAGCGAGCAAAGCTCTAGAACGAGAGCTTTTACGTTGTAACCCTCGCTACTTGGCTTGGACTTCGTCGATTCGAACGATCATCACAGTGGTGTTGTCACTGCCTCCTCCGAGGAGGGCTTGTCCGACGAGCGTCCAAGCGGCTTCCGCGGGAGCCTTCGAACGAAGGACTTCAAAGATGGCGTGATCTTCAACGTGATTCACGAGGCCGTCACTGCAAAGCATGAACACGTCGCCTGGCTGCAAGTCAAACGACTCGACGTCAGGGCGCACGTCACCTTCGGTGCCAATGGCTCGCGTCAGAACGTGCTTGTAAGGATGAGTCTCAGCTTCTTCAGGGCGAATGATTCCAGCCCGAATGGCTTCGTCGACCCACGTATGGTCATGAGTCAACATCGTGAGTTCATCATTTCGGAGTCGATAGATTCGACTGTCTCCCACTTGAACCGTGTAGGCGATATTCTGAATAAGGATCAGACCGCTGAGCGTCGTCCCCATTCCCTTGCGGCTGGGAATTGCCCGACCTACATCCACCACAAATCGGTTGGCCGCTTGAACTCCCGACACCATGGCGGTCGTTGGCTCGGATGACGGATGATGCAAATAGACGTCGATGAAGGTCTTGCACGCGAGTTCGCTGGCAATTTGCCCGGCGGCATGTCCACCCATCCCATCACAAACTAGGAACACGAGTCCGCGGCTCGCGATGGTCTTCTCATCCTCGGTTACAAAGTATTCAAATTTGTCTTCGTTGTTCTCTCGAACTCGACCAAGATCCGTTTTCGCGGCGACAGTTACCTTGGGAACGAACTTGAGTTCCACACTGGGAACGAGTTGTTCAGTCGTATATTCGGCTGTAATTTCATCCATAGAATTCATTGGTCAAGAGTTCTTTTTGCCGAGGCTTAGACCTTCGGCGGGTTGATGCGGACCTGGAATTCCATGCTTCCAAATCGAATCACGTCTTCGGGAGTCACGAGCGTTCGCATGTTTGGAACGAGTTTCGCATCATTCAGCATCGTTCCATTGCTGCTTCCGGTGTCGGTAATGAAGACACCGTCTTCAGTTACTTCAATGACACCATGCTTGCCACTGATGTAAGGGTCGGCGATCTGAACATCGTTCTCGGCTTTTCGACCGAAAACGCTGAGCCCCTTCTTCAGAGGAAATTCCTTTCCTTCCCCAATCAACACGGCAGGAGCAACCTCTTTTTGAGGGGCGGCTGCAATAGCGGCCGTCTTATTTGCGCCGAATACCTGAGTCGTGTTTCCACCCTTCGCACCTGGCAAGGAGACTTGAAGCTCAATGCCTCCAAAGCTCAACTTCTCTCCACCAACCAGCGTTTTTCGGTCTCCCGCGCCAAGTTTGACGCCGTCGGCCTTTGTTCCGTTGGTGCTTCCAAGATCCTCCAGAACAAGAACGCCATCGGTGTTGGTGATCTGGGCATGTCTTCGACTGGCCCGAGCGTCAGAAAGTAGAACATCCCCTTCTCGACCGATCACGTTGACGCCTGGACGCAACGGATGCTCGCGACCGCTCTGCTCAACCAACATGGGAAGTTGAATCGCAGGTGCACCAAACGCATCGCCAGGCAGAGCTCGGTCAAATATGAGTCCACAGTCAATGCAGAACATGACGCCTGCCGGGTTATAGGCTTTACATACCGGGCACTGAATCGGTTTGATCGTTTGCGTCGCGTTTAAGCTCGGCGCGTTCCCCATGACCGTCTTGTTGGGGTCAAGCACCGGCGCTGTCCCCATCCGAGTCTTATTCGGGTCGGAAGATAATAATTGCGTTCTATTGGCGTCGTTCATGAGGTCAACACTTGCTTGGACGGTTTCGTTACTGCCTTTAGTTTGCACGGATTAGAACGTGATGGCGATAGAAGGGCCGAAAGTCGGTCTGAAAATGCCGCAGAATATCGCGATTGCCCCTCAAGTTGAAGCGGAGTCGCTAAAATATCCTCATTCGTCCGACTGGCCATGAGCCCGTACTAATATGAAAAGAACTCTCTTCCTTGCTGCCTCCCTTTTGGGAATCGCCGGTTCCTCGTCTGCCCATCTCTTGGACAATGGAATTCAGCGCTCGAATCCATTCTTGCCGCCCAACGCTTCGTTACATTACGCGCTGGATCGCGAATTCGATCTACTCGATATCTCGGTTGATTTAGATATCGATGCCGCGAACTATGGTTTTACAGGCAAAGCCGTCAATACCCTTGCTCCCCTTCGAGATGGCTTGAAGTCGATTCATCTGATGGCGGGTCGAGAGCTCAAGATCTCGGCCGTTACCGTCGATGGGCAGAATGCTCGGTTTACTCACGAAGGTCGAAGTCTCGTCATTAACCTGCCCACTTCGATTAAGAAGGGTCAAAAAGCCGTGGTCGCGGTCGCTTATAACGCGATCAACACCAAGGCGCAGCCGTTTGGCGGAGAAGGTGGATTCCACTGGATCAAGCCTACAAAAGCGAACCCAAATCATGTCGGTTTCTGGACTCAAGGTGAGAGTGAATCCAACAGTAATTGGGCACCAACCTGGGATTACCCGAATGACTTCGCGACGAGTCAAACGCGAGTGACCGTTCCTGCGGAATGGAACGTTGTGGGTAATGGAAACCTAATCTCGGACACTAAGTCGCCGGATGGAAAGCGACGAACCTTTGTATGGAAGATGCCTTTACCGCATGCAACCTACCTGTTAACCGTTTGCGGCGGTCCATTCGATATCAAGACCGATAGCTGGGAAGGCGTCAAGCTTATGTACGTGGTGCCAAAGGGGGAAGGCTATCTCATTGATGGATCCTTCAGCGACACCAAGGATATGCTGTCTTACTACTCCAAGATCACGGGGGTCAAATATCCTTGGCCGAAATATGCTCAGGATGCCATGTATGACTTTGGCGGCGGCATGGAGAACGCAAGTGCAACGACGCTTGGTGAAGGCAGCCTCGCCGAGCCACGAGAAGGCTTCCATCGCATGGCTAGCTTGAACTCACACGAGTTGGGGCACCAGTGGTTTGGAGACTTTGTCACTTGTAAAGATTGGGGCAACATTTGGCTCAACGAAAGCTTTGCGACCTTCATGCAGATGATGTATTTCGAGCACAGCTTGGGCAAAAACGGATACGACCAAGAGGTTGAGAACAACACTCAAGCCTATCTGGGCGAAGCGCGCTCCTACAAACGCCCGATCATCACGAAGATGTATCCCAACGCTGACCGCATGTTTGATTCGCACACCTATCCGAAGGGTGGTGTCGTTCTTCACACGCTGCGCAAGCAGTTAGGCGATGATGCTTTCTGGGCTGGCATCAAGCTCTACTTGCAGACCAACGCCCACACTCCGGTGGAGTCGTGGCAGCTTTGCAAGGCACTGACGGATGCAAGCGGAATCAATTGCGAGCCGTTTTTCAACCAATGGCTCATGAAGCCTGGTCATCCGGTCATTGAAACTTCTTGGACATGGAACGAAGCGGCAAAGTCGGTAAGCGTTGTGGTCAGCCAGACTCAGGACACGAGCGACGGTACACCGATTTACGAGATCCCTGCGAAGGTAGGAATCATAGTTGATGGCAAAGTGACCGAAATGCCCATCCCGGTCAAGGACAAAATTTCGACCGCGACTTTCCCACTCGATAGAAAGCCAGACGCGGTGCTTTTTGACCCTAATCACGAGTTCCTCAAGGAAATGCCGAAGCTGTTTTGGGCAAAAGAAGAGTTGCCAACAATCTTCAAATACGCTCCAAACTGCATCGATCGAAACCGAGCGATGCAGATGCTGCTCGAAGGGAATCCTTCCGACGAAACCATTCATCTGGTTGCGGATGGCGTGAAGGCTGATTTGGAAATGGCACCCACTTTCCGATCGATTCGGGGTCTTACGAACCTGAAGCGAGAAGACTTGAGACCCTTGTTTATGGGACTGCTGAACCACCCCAATTTTGATCGACGAGCAGAAGCCGTTCAAGCTTTGGGCGAGTTACCTGCAACTCCAGAAGTGACAGCGAAGCTCCGGTCACTCATCACCGATAAAGATCCGATCGGAGTCGTCGTCGCCGCTATTCGGGTGTTAGCAACCTGGGACAAGAAAGGTAACAAGGACGTGTTCCATAAAGCACTTACGATTCCTTCCCACCACGATCGAATCAAAACAGCGGCTCAGTCCGCACTCGAAGATTAATCATTCAAAAGGGCCCCTGCACTCGCCAGGGCCCTCTGACTTTGTGCCATTACGGGGCCAGAATGTCTTTGTAATGCCTCGTGCCGTCGCGATCGATTGCGATGAGATCGAGGCGAGTGGGTGGGTCTTTTAACTCCATTTCAGTGATGTACTCAAGAATGGCTCGGCTTAACGCTTTGAGTTTTTGTTGACCAATCGATTCCTCAGGCGAATAGCCGGGAGCTTGGCGGTATTTCACCTCCACAAAAACAAGAACATCTCCGTCCATCGCAACGAGGTCGATCTCACCTCGGTGAGCCTTATAATTCCGCGTGATCATCGCGTAACCCTGATCAATCAGGAATTGAGCGGCTTTTGCTTCCGCTTCTCGTCCAAGTTGCACACGATTTGGCTTCAGAGCATCAGACATGGCTGGTCAAAATCTCTAACGGGACCGAATGATCGCCGATGAATGGGGCAGGGTCCGTGAGTGCGCAAAGCTTCAAGGTGCTCGGGAGTTGGATAGCCAAAATGACGGTCGAATCCATACTCAGGATATTCCGCTGCGTATTCAACCATTAATCGATCTCGATAAACCTTGGCAAGGATAGACGCGGCTGCAATACACGCATACTTGCCGTCACCTTTGATGACAGCTTCTCCTTCACAACGCATCGAATTTGGCAATCGGTTGCCGTCGATATAAATGTAATTGGGTGGACTCGATAGAGCCGCTAGGGCTCGCTCCATTGCAGCCATGCTCGCCCACAGAATGTTGATTCGATCAATCTCATCTGGCTCAGCACGTTCAATCCAATAAATCGAACCCGCTTGAATGCGATCATAAAGAGCTTCTCTTGCTTTGGGGTCGAGCTTCTTCGAGTCGTCAATTCCTGATACATCAAACCCTTCGGGAAGGATGACTGCGGCCGCGACTACTGGCCCCGCGAGTGGCCCTCGACCGACCTCATCGGCTCCGGCGGCTCCAGGAACATGAATCAGTGATTTACGCATGTTGCTGGTACAGGATCTCCGAAATATCTGCGATCAATGCAGGTGCGATGGTTAGCTCCTCAATGCCTTTCGTAAAGACGGTCAGGACATAGTCTTGCCCGCTTGGAGGATAGACAATCGCGACATCGTGACACATGAGGTCGTTCCACCCCGTCTTATTGGCAACGTAGGCGTCCGCAGGCAATTTTGCGGGAATGCAGTTGCGGTGAGTTTGGCCAAATAGAATCTCAATCATTGCTCGTGAAGCTCGCGCCGAAACCACCTGCTCTTTAGCCAATTTTACGAGGATCGTGAGGAAACCACTTGCCGTGACTTCGTTGTTGAGTCCCATCTGGAAAGCTTTGCCGTCCTCAACGCCTCGCCGAATAATCATGTCGGTGGCGCCAAGTTCATGCATGAATTGGGTGATTCGTTTCGCACCTAATTGTTCAACTAAGAGGTTCGTGGCGAGATTGCTACTGCATGTGATCATTGGCTTTGCAAGCTGAATCAGCGCTTCCCTTTCGCCAATCCTTTGGTAAAGGCCCTGCTCCGAATCTCCTTCTGGGTTCAAACGATAGCTACTTCCATCCACGATGCTATCGAATTCGTTGAGGATCGTGATCTGATCATTCAGCTTGAGCAGACCTTGTTCTGCTTGGTGGAACAGCTCCATCAACACACAGACTTTCATCGTGCTCGCAGCATGAAAAGTCGCTTCCCCATTGATGAGCCAGCTGTTTCCAGTTCCGAGGTCGTGATAGCCAACTGCGATCTGACCGCCTCCGAAGGCATGAATCCGATCTTCAACCTGTTGTTTGGGAGTCACTTAGGGAAAGTACCCGTTCCTTGGATGTCTTTCAGGTTCGAATTTCAAACAGAACGATTCTCAGGAACAGGCGTTTAACTCGCTATAAGGTTAAGGAATTAGCCGAAAGATTTGAAAGGAGATAGATAGAAATGAAAACAAAGCTGTTTCGCGTTTTCGCACTTGCCGTTATAGGTGCCTCTTTCATCGGTGTTTCGTCAGTAGCTTCTGCGGGCGGATGGGAGAATCGACACGATCGTGAGATCCACCGTGCCGAATGTAGAATCGACGACCTTCGAGTTGCAAAAGATCGAGCAGCTGACCATCATGACTGGCGTGCCGTCCGAAGAATCGAGCGCGACATCGATCGTCAGCAAGACATCATCCGTCACGAACGAAGAGAACTTGAGCGAGAGCGAGATCGCGAC
The DNA here is from genome assembly GCA_903899015.1 of uncultured Armatimonadota bacterium. Classification (GTDB taxonomy): domain Bacteria; phylum Armatimonadota; class Fimbriimonadia; order Fimbriimonadales; family Fimbriimonadaceae; genus Fimbriimonas. The sequence continues at coordinate 36,666 of CAIUHP010000099.1, forward strand.
CGACATTGGGATCGAGACCGGGATTGGCATCGCGGATAGCTTGTAGCCCAACCGCTTCACTCTAGAACACGAGGTCCATCCATTGAGGGATGGGCCTCGTTTTTTGGATTGGGATCAAGGGTAGTCTCGCCCAAATGGCCCACCATCCCGTCAACCCAAACGCGACTCCGGAAGCGCGCGAACTGCTCGACTTCTTATCTGAAATCTCTGGCAAACGTGTGATGTCGGGACAACACAACTTTCCCGGTGGAATCTCAAGATACAGCGAGGAGGCCGCCGAGATAGGAGGCTCATATCCTGCGGTTTGGGGTCAGGATTTTGGATTCTCGGCTGACGACCAAGACGGTGTCCATTTTCGTGATCAAGTTATCGCAGAAGCGATCCGGCAATATCGAGACGGATCGATCGTCACTCTCATGTGGCATGCAGTACAACCAACGCATGACGAGCCCGTTACGTTTAAGGAGAACATTATCGGTTCTCTCAGCGATGCTGACTGGGAAGCTTTGATTACTCCTGGAACCGCTCTCCATCAGCGCTGGATTGATCAATCTGACGTGATTGCTACTCTCCTGAAGCGACTCCTGTATGAGAACATTCCTGTCCTCTGGCGCCCTTATCATGAGATGAATGGAGATTGGTTCTGGTGGTGCAACCGCCCTGGTCCGCGGGGTTATCAGGCACTTTACCGGCAGCTCTATCATCGTTTTGTACAAGTTCACGGGCTAAACAATCTTTTATGGGTGTGGAATGCGAATGCTCCTCGGCATGACGCAAAGGAGTACCCACCTTTCTTTCCTGGGCATGACGTCGTTGATGTTCTGGCCACGGATGTCTATGCCAACGACTATCGCCCCGAACACTATCGAGCCATTCTTGAGCTAGCAAATGGCAAGCCCATCGCTTTTGGCGAGGTTGGGGATATGCCGACTCCCGAACTGTTAGCTCGGGAGCCTATGTGGGCCTGGTTTATGACCTGGTCCGGTTTTACATCGGATCACAACGATCCGACAGAGGTCCGAAGGCTGTATCAGGATCCCCGCACTCTCCATCGGCCCGCACGACTCTCGGATGCTGAGCCTTCTGGAACCTAAATTCGGACTTTGGCAATCTTTCCTCGCGCGACCGCAATCAGTTTTCCATGCTCCCGTAGTGTCGCCAGGTGGGGCCACACATGCAACTCAAGGATCCGGCCCTTGATTCGAAGGTTGTGAACGGCAATATTGCGACCGGAATTTCCATTTAGGCGGATACGACCGTCGGACTCAACGTCGCAAAGCTGTTCCAGACCAAGGAGACACATGAGCGCGCCCCAGGTGTAGTGAGGGTCCGAGCCGGATTTGAACGACTTGATGTTGAAATTCTCTCGGCAAGTTCCGTCAACGATCCAGTTCATCATGAACAGCCGGACCGATTTTTCCGCGTAGTCAATCGACTCGGCGTCCGTGGCATATTTGCGTATGCCAAGGAAGGCGAGATAGCTTGTTGGCCCCCAAACCGTGCCGCGCCAATAACCTTGAGCCGGAAATGCCGGATCGTCTCGAGAGATGGTTGGGCAAACCTGATCACCACCGAACTTCGAGGAGCTGAAGAAAAGGTCGAGCGTTTTGCGACCTCGCTCTTTTGAAGGGGCTTCCGCAATCAGGGGATAAAAGTTGAGGGGAGAAAGGCGCGTGCTAAAGATTTGTCCCGGCACGTTCAAGAGCGTTTTTTGAACTGAAAGGTGAACTTCTGCGCCTCCATCTCCTTGGAAATATTCAAGCTGAAAGTGGTGATGGCTCCCCGCTTCAAGTCTCATGGATTTCGAGTCAAGCGCGGTGGGTGCTTGAACCTTCCACGAGTCAAGGATCATTTGATCGTCAAGCCAAACGCGAACTCCGTCATCCGACACTACGTGAAAGACATAGGCATCCGTGGATGGAGCGGTGAAGTCCGCAGTAAATCGTGCTGAGAAGTCGTTTTGCCCAAATCCTGCTGCAGGTCCGTTGGTCCAACCAAAATCAACTTTCGACTCATGCCTCACGAGGGGATCGCCAGCTAGTTTTCTTCCGTGATAGAACTCACTTCGAAATCCGGGTTTCCCGTCCGCACTGAAGACCGACTCTTGATCGAGAGTCTCAACCGGTTGTTTTGGAGTCCAATATCGGTAGCAATAGGCATTGAGCGCGCTGTTCCACAGTTTATCGTTCATCCGCTGAGCAATCTTGGCTCGCTCATCTCGAAAGGCTTTAGCGTCCGCTTTGCGGCCAATGGTATCGGCGATCTTAGCAAGATAGTCTGCGTCCATCGCGTAGAGTCCGGTGAGATCGGTGGAGTCCAAATTCATGTTGGGTCCGACCATCTTGCCGTCATCAAACATCGGGCTATCGTCTAGTCCGCTTTCGTACTTTGCATTCTGGAGATCACCGGTCGAGCTTCCCCACTCAAGGATTCCATCATGATTACCGTCCCGTTTCGCGTACCACCATTGATGCCACTTCACTAGCTTGGGATAGACCTCCTTGAGAAAGGCTAAGTCAGGTGCCCGTTGGTTGATCTTCCAAACGCACATCGCGCCGACGCAGGGCTGAGAACGATCCACACTGGTTCCCCATCCGCGTCCGGAATAATTCGGTACGAATCCGTCCTTCGTCACACCGTTTAGTGCAGCACGAACCGTTTGTTTGGCGCCGGCAGGGTCTTCAAGGCTTGAGAGAAGCCCATTGAAGAAGCTGTCCCAACAGAACAAAACTTGGCCATCGGGTAAGCACCACCGACGGGACACAATCTGCGCCAACCGTCCTGTCTCTATCGAGAAGACCTTGGAGTTACCCATCTGGTTCTGAAGTGGATCGACAAAACCACCCCAATCGCCTTCAGACCACAATCGGGTCTTCAAATATCGCTTTTTAGCTCGGTCAAGAATGGTTTCTGCGAGGCGTGGACTGGCAAGTTTTTCCACTCCAATTGAGAAATTGAGAGGAGATTTCTTACTCACCAGATACCTTCCCGACCATCCACTTGCTTGGATGCCGCTGGGCAAGACATGTCCGTCGACATCCAGGGATACGGCCAGGTTTCCCGACTTCTCGATGTGTCGGCTCGGGTTCGCAACGAATTCGGGTTGAGACCCGGGCCAGGCCTTTCCAAGGCGGAGCCTAATTTCCGTATCGCCGGTGGTGCTGACTGTTCCAACTGCCGAACCTGAACCCGTTAGCCCCCATTCGTAAGTAACTTTCGATTGTCCTACTTCCCAGGAAATGCGGTGATAGCTGTCATCCGGTGCGGCCTCGCCAAACCGAAGCTTCGCGGCGGATAGATCGTTGTAGCCTTTGTGAACTTTTCCATCTTTGCCCACCCATTCAATGCTCAGAAGGACGGATTCCTTGGCGCCTCGATAAACGACTACCCCGGCAAGTGCATCGGTGTAGTGGGTGCCGATCACTACGGGCTGAGCAGGCGGTATCAGTGTGAATAATGAGGCTAGAAGAGGCGATAAGTTCATAAGCAAGAATCTCAATTAGAGGACTTTGAGTAACTGGCGCATCGCGCCGAGGTGATAGAAAACGTGAGGAACCGGAGCTAATACCGATTCAAATGCCCGTATCTCTGACCAGTTCTCGTTGGTACTCAACCAACCGAGATAAAGCTCATATTCACTTTTGATTTTGAATTTGAGGTCGTTCCACTCTTCCTCAGTCACTGTTTCCACTAACCAAGAAGAGTTCCAAGTGCCTTCGGGTTTAGGGAGACCTTGAGCAGTGTTGGCCGCCCTCAGAAGATAGAGCAAGTGAAACGCGTGCGCGGCGAGGCTGGCACTGGAAGCACTTGGCTTGACCGAAGCCCGTTCCGCATCGGCTGATTCCAATGCATCAAAGATGCCTTCCTTGCCTTCCACAACCCATGTGTAATTTTGCCCAACGGGTACTCCTTCGAAAGCCTCTCGAAAGAGAGTGGATACAGCCGCCTGAAAATCGCTATTGATTCCCATATTTGAGGCTATCTTATCAGAGCTAGGGCACTTGGAAGGACATAAGATTCTCCCTTTGGCCCCGCCAGATGATCCATTTCTCGTGGTTTCCGATGGATAGGTTCTTCCAAGTTGATGTTAAATCGGCTCGACTTGATATGGGGAAGATGCCAACCTTGAGGATCACATCGAGAGGGTGCAGACCGAGTTTGGCGGCAATGCTGTGTGCCGGGACTTCCACGATGAGCACTCCCGTTTCCGATCCTAAGCCGACCGCCGACTGCTCACCTAAGCCGTTCAAGTTCTTGATTTTTGCTCCTAACCAATCAACAGTTTCATTGTCTCGCTCGAAAGAAGCGAGTTCTCGAATCCCGGATGGAAGGACGGGAGTTTTCGCACGCGCGCGCAGCTTAGGATCCAAAACTCCAAACTGATCCATTCGAAAGTTTCGAAATCCTAACGTCAATGCCGGCGACCCTGGTTTCACTTGGTAATTTCCGTGGAGCGGATCGACAAACATGGCGTCCGCCAACACCGAATGAACATCACGGCCACTTTGCTTTTGGAGCGCGGTTGCGGGAGCCTTTGAAGCGCGCTCGGTGTGAAGTAAATTATTGTCGACTCGTTCGTCGAATGGCGGTGGAACCTGAATGATTTGGTATGGCGTGAACACAATGTTCTTGCTCAGAACGTCTTGGCTCTTGTTGAACCAGACATGGATGTGGAAGCTGTTGTCCACGATTATGTTGTTCTCGCAGACTCGATAGAAGCCCTCCCGAAGCTTCAATCCGCCATGTAGGCAAAGGTTTCCGATGATGCGATAATTGGATGAACCGTCATCGAGATCTACGTCCCAACCGTGATCGCACCGCCATCGGTTGTTCAGTAGGGTGTTGGGTTCGAAAGCATCCAGCAAAGGCAATTTTGAGTGGTCGGTGTCTGCGATGTGATTCAAATCCACATCTTCGAGCCGCCAATATCGGTCGCGTCCCCACGAGTTAAACGACCCGTGGTCGCCCGTCTCTTTGACGGTGTCGAAAACGTCACAACCCTCAATCAGGTGACCACCCCAACAACCATCCCCGATGTTGATTCCTGCTCGGGGTACGTCGTAAATGGAGCAATGCCGTACGGTGATGCGGCGAGACATTGCAATTTCGATCGGGGCACTTTGCTTTTCGATGCGGCCGGTCCGAGTGATCAGACAATTATCAACCAGGCAATCGCTTGGGTAGTCATTGGTGAGGGGACCAGACTTGAGGTCGATCTCACTCAACTTGTGGCGTTGATCGTATTCAAATAAGGGGCTTCGAACCGCTTTGGGGCTGCCAACAAACGAGACACCATTTGCTCCCGCATTCTCGATGCGACACTTACTCACTTTGAAGTGCCGGTTAAAGTTGCTGACGAAAACCGCGTTACCCCCTACTTCGTCGAAGAAGCAGTCTTGGATGATGCAGTTCTCGGTTCCATCTGCGTGAATCGCACCTCCTCGGTAGATGGTCCAATCACTACGAAGAAGCGGTTCCTTGTTTTGCATGAAGGTACGTGCGACTCGCCTAAAGGTGATGCCTTCGATGGAGACATCTTTCACTGGCTGGGCTTCCGAGCCCTCGAGTTTCACGAGGTTCGAGAGACTCACGCCTTCTATTTCGGCCGATTGAAGATCGAGTCCCTTGGGTGGATAGTAGTACAGGGTATGAGTCGATGAGTTCAGGAACCACTCGCCAGGTGAGTCCAGTTCTTCGAAGATTCCTTCCACGAACATCACGTCCTTTTTGAAGCCGACTTGGCGATTATTCTGCCAGCCACCCTCGTAAGTCAGCCCCCCCTTCGCGTCCTTACCAGTGATTTGGTAGTGCACATCACCCCATTCATAAGCATGCAAAGCGTGGATATATCCTCCTGTAGGATCGGACCATGACTTGATGCGAGCAGGTGATAGACAGTCGGCCGCGACACCGTCAAAGAACTTTGCCTTGGGATCGTAGTTCGGATAGCGAGCGAGCGGTTGCCACACCCCATTCACAAAGAGCTGATCCGTCTTGAACCCGACTGGAACGGTGGTTTGGAAGATGCCGTCGCGATACGGTTGCCACGACGGATGAATGGCTGTGGCACCGCTTACAGAGACGGTCGCGCCTTTTGCGGCACGGATTTGTAGGCCCGAATCGGCAGGTTCTAAAACCAGCGGTTTGGCCAAGCGATACGTTCCCGACTCAACGGTGATGACTCTGTTTTCATCCGAATGGCCGCGTAAGCGGAGCACCGCTGCTTCCAACGTTTTGAGAGGTTGGGATTTTGATCCCGAGCTTGCATCGTTTCCAGTTGAGCTGACAAAGATTTCCATCGGTGAGGACAGCGGTTGTACGGTCGGAGCGGCGTGAGTGGGCAAACAGATTAACGAAATGAAGATCACCATCGATTGGCCTATTATGCGCCGACAAGGAGAGACTCTCCTGTCTGGTTTAAACGTTATAATGCGAGACATGGAGCTTCTGGCGCTTGCCGTCCTACTCACGATGCCAATTACGAAATCGACACCCCAGTGGCCGGGAACGGTTGGCGACTATCACGGCTTCGTGATGCACTCGTTCAAAGTGGATGGATGTGACTGCAACGTGGTTGAACCCAAGTCGGTTGGCAAAGGAAACCATTGGATCTGGCGGATGGAGTTCTTCGATCACCGCCCGATGGCGGATTTGGCTCTCTTAGAGAAAGGCTACTTTTTAACCTACATGAACGTTGGCAATACGTTTGGAGCGCCGAGTGCAATTGACCATCTGGACAAGTTCTATTCCGAAATGACTCGAACCTACAAACTCAATCGTAAAGTAGTTCTTGAAGGCTTTAGTCGTGGCGGTCTTTACGCTTACAACTTCGCGGTTCGCGACCCTAGACGAGTTGCCGCGATTTACGGCGACGCACCCGTCTGTGATTTCACCAGTTGGCCCGGAGGTAATGGAAAAGGCCCCGGCAGTAAGGATGATTGGACCAGCCTGATCAAAACTTACGGGTTCAAAGACGAGGCGGAAGCACTGGCATATCGCCACAATCCGATCAATGAATTGGCAACTTTAGCCAAGGCTCATATCCCGATTCTACATGTCATCGGATCCGCCGACGAGGTAGTTCCTGTTTCCGAAAATACCGACCTTGTCGAGGAGCGCTACAAGAAACACGGTGGCACGATTGAAGTCATTCGCAAGCCGGGCGGGCTGCACCATCCCCACAGCCTGGATGATCCGACACCGATCGTCGAATTCGTTCTTAAACATCAACGCTGACCTTATTGAGCCAGCCCAGGATAGAGGCGAGATGCGATCACGACGACCACCAGGGTTGAGATGGCGAGGACCAAAAGGTCAACTCCTATCGGAAATCCTTGCGGTCCGCCAACGATCATCGTGCTGCGAAGAAGGTCAACCTGATAGGTCAACGGGTTGAGTTGTGATAAGACTTTGAGCCACGACGGCATCATCTCAATGGGATAGATCGCATTGCTCGCAAAGAAAAGGGGCATGGTCAGCACTTGACCAATACCCATGAATCTCTCACGGGATTTGACGATGCAAGCGATGATTAGGGAGAACGTCGAGAAGAAGGCTGCACCTAAAATGATCGCGAGGACACCGCCCAAGAGAGCGACCGGATTCCAATTGAGATGCACTCCGAGACAGAGAGAAAGGGCGTAGACGAAGAAGCTTTGAATGACTCCACGAATGCCCGCCGACATGGCTTTCCCCGCAACCAGAGCAGACCGAGGTGCTGGACTCACGAGATACTTTTGCAGGATCCCGAGATCCTTTTCCCATATCGCTGATAACCCGTAAAAGATGGATGTAAACAGGACGCTTTGGGCAAGAATTCCCGGGGCCATGAAATCGAGATAAGCGAGGTTTCCGGTATGAATGGCCTTTGTCCGAGCCATAACTTGACCGAAGACAAGCATCCAAAGCGCGGGCTGGATGGCACGGGTGAGAACTTCCGTGGGGTCCCTGCGCAGCTTGGTAGTCTCCACTTCCACCATTGCCCAAGACTTGATTGCAAAGCTAGAAACGATATTCATCCGAGCCTCTTCGCAGTTCGACGGGCCCGGGCCGCTTCTTTAAATCCGCCTGCTTCTTCGATGTGCTTGCCCGCGTAAGCAATAAAGACATCGTCCAGCGTCGCCTCCCGATTTCCGATGGAAGCCTTCAGTTCATCGGAAGTTCCAACAACGACCATTTTGCCGCTGTTCATAATTCCCATTCGGTCGCAAAGGCTCTCCACTTCTTCCATGAGGTGAGTGGTCAATAAGATCGTGGTCTGGTAGTTATCGCGAAGCTGAAGTATATGCTCCCATACCGAAGCTCGGGCTACCGGATCGAGTCCCACTGTCGGCTCGTCGAGGAATAACATTTTGGGTCGATGCAGCATCGATTGCGCGATCTCTAGCCGTCGGATCATGCCTCCTGAAAACTGCCGCACTCGTTTGTCGGCGACATCCGAAAGGTTCATAAACTTCAGGGCCTCAAGGGATCGAGAAAGGCGTTCGTCACGCGGAACGTCGTACAGTTTGGAGTAGAGGAGTAGATTCTCCTTCGCGGTTAAATCGCCGTCCGCCGAAACCATTTGTGGGACGTAACCGATTTGTCTCCGAACCACGGAAGATTGCGTGCGGATATCGAATCCGCAAATGCGTGCGGTACCGGAAGTCGGCGCGAGGAGGGTCGTGAGCATCTTGATGAGCGTGCTCTTCCCCGCTCCGTTTGGCCCCACCAACCCAAAAACTTCTGACTCCTGAACCGTGAATGAAACACCATCCACTGCTACTAGATCTTCATATCTCCGAGTCAACGAGTCAGTCTCTAAAATGTTCAAGGCTCATTCGATTCTACGTGAGGCACGCCTTGTTGATAGCTTAGGATTTTCGAGGAATAACACGTGCTGGGTTCCGAGCCTCTCCTTTCAAATGAGTTCGACTTGACCCACAGGTGTCTATACGAGACAGGCTGAATTCCGCTAGGCTAGAAGGACAAAGATGTTGTCTTCGCTTCTCCTCGTTCTTCATCCTATAATTGGTGCGTCGCAGACGACGTTGCCACCGATCTTGCCGAAGCCGGTTTCCATGCATGCCGAATTTGGTGGCCCGTTTGAGATTACTCGCGATACTGTACTGATTGACCCAGAGAACACGGAGGCTACTCGGATCTTTCAAGCGATGCTTATAAAGGGCTCCGGCTTCCAACTCCACAAAGGAAAACAGGGTTCGTCGGCAGGAGCGATTCGCTTTGAGAAAGCTCCCACAGGTTCGCTTCATGCCGAAGGCTACTCACTTAAATCTGGTAGCGATGGAATAACGGTCCTATACGCCGATTCGGCAGGTGCTCTCTATGCTGTCGAGACCTTGCGGCAACTACTTCCGCCCGCGATTGAGGGGCCGAAGGCAAGTCAAGATGCCCATTGGTCGGTTCCGGCGGTGACCATCGAAGACTATCCTCGATTTCCATGGCGTGGGATGCATCTTGATGTTTCGCGCCACTTCTTCCCCGCGCCTTACATCAAGAAATATCTTGACTATCTAACCTTCATGAAGATGAACGTCTTCCATTGGCACCTAGTAGATGATGGTGGATGGCGCATCCAACTCGACAAGTATCCTAAGCTCACGTCCATGGGTGCATGGCGATACGGCATCACTTCCGGATGGGACCAATCCAAGCTTCGCTTTGATCCTGCGAGCAAGCTTCCAAAGTACGGCGGCTACTACACGAAGAAGGAAATTCGAGACGTCGTGAAATATGCGGCGGAGCGAAATATTACGGTGGTTCCGGAAATCGAGATGCCCGGGCATACGATGCCGGTATTTGCAGCCTATCCCGATCTGGAGTGCCAGAATCAGAAGCCAGCCGCTCAGCCAGGACAGCCCGCAAGCAACGTTTATTGCGTTGGAAACGAGAAAACCTTTGACTTCGTTCATAACGTGCTTGACGAAGTGATGGAATTGTTCCCTTCGCCTTGGATTCACATCGGCGGAGACGAAGTGGACAAGAGCTACTGGAAGGCTTGTCCGCTTTGCCAGGCAAAGATTAAGGCGGAGGGGCTAAAGAACGAGGAAGAACTCCAAAGCTTCTTCATTCGCCACATTGATCACTACTTGGCTTCCAAAGGTCGCCGATTGATTGGATGGGACGAAATCTTGGAGGGTGGCCTTGCTAAAGGAGCCACCGTCATGTCTTGGCGTGGAATCGACGGCGGCATCGCAGCCGCAAAGGCCGGACATGACGTTGTGATGTCGCCCACATCTCACTCGTACTTTGACTACTCAAACGCGTCTTTGACGACGGAACACGTTTACACATTTGACCCGGTTCCTCCTGCGTTGAATGAAGAGGAAGCCAAGCATGTTTTGGGCGGACAAGCGAATGTTTGGACGGAATGGATTCCAACGACTTCACGAGTGGAATTCATGATTTTCCCTCGTATTACGGCGATGTCTGAAACGCTTTGGTCACCCAAAGCAGGCCGCAATTACGAGGAGTTCATGACTCGGATGCCTTCAATTTTTGAGCGACTCGACCGACTGGGAGCAAGCTATTACATGCCAGCGCCACGAGTGGAGACGAACGCCCTCCTGTTCAAGGATTCGGCGAAAATTGCAGCGGTCCAAGAGCGTTGGTCCCCAGGCACTCTTCGGTATTCGCTGGACGGGAAAGCTCCAACGGCTCAATCGCCTGCCTACACGTCACCTTTCTCCCTCAACCATGCGGCTACCGTGACGTTTGCTTTCGTTTCGAAAGCAGGACAGACCGGTGAAACCGCCCAAGTGTCATGCGCCCCTCAACGAACAATCCCCGTTCCCACACTTGCGCCGGGCTGGAATTCAGCCTATTTTGAAGGGAATTGGTCGAACGTTCCTGACTTCTCGAAGCTTACGCCCATCAAGTCTGGCGCGACCGACCACATCAGCCTGGATGGTCGAAATCGAGATGAGAACTTCGCGATGCACTTTAGCGGCTACTTCAAAGCCGAACAGGAAGGAGTGTATCGATTTACCCTTGGCAGCGATGATGGTTCCTGGCTCAAAGTAGGGGACTTAACGGTGGTGGATAACGACGGCTTGCACAGCCCCTCCCCCAAGGCGGGAACGATCTGGCTACCGAAAGGAATTCACAAGATTGAAGCTGGATATTTCCAAGGCGGGGGTGCATTCTCGTTGAGCTTGAATGTTCAGGTTCCGGGAACGAGCACGCCCATGTCGGTTGATAGTTACGTCTACCGCAACGCTAACAAATAACAACTCTGCTATTGATGCGCATTTCGCTAGGGAATTAAGGCCCCAGTGAAATGCGCATTCGAACTTATGCGAGGTACGATGCTGAAGTGTCTCGCTCGGCATCGAACATTTCTCAGACTGAGCCCATGACAACAGGCGCACCTAAGCCAAAAGTGCGACTGATGTTGACCTGTCTTTGCGACGCATTTTTTGGCGAAGTCGGAATTGCCACCGTTAGGGTCCTTGAACATGCCGGTTGCACTGTGGTCTTCGACAAGGATCAAACCTGTTGTGGTCAACCCCCTTTCAATTCGGGTGATTGGACTGCCGCGCGACTTGCCGCGGGCCACTTGATGCGCACAACGCTCATCCATAAGGACACCGTTGTTACTCCGAGCGCCTCGTGTGCGGCGATGGTTCGAGAAGGCTATCCCATGCTCTATACCGACATGGCCCATCCTGAGATTTTTGAGTTGGGCGAATACTTGGTCCAACACTTGAAGATCGAAACTTGGCCAATAACTGCTAAGAAGATGCCCGCGAAGACAAAGGTTGCTTTCCACTCCTCATGCCATGGACGAGGAATTGGGCTCAAAGGAGAACAGCGTCAACTCTTAGCCAGCCTGCCTTGGGTCGAACTTGTACCGTTTGACCAAGGAGAGCAATGCTGTGGATTCGGCGGCGCTTTTTCGGCCAACCATCCTTCGATTTCCGCAGGAATTGGCATGGAAAAACTCAAGAACATTCTTGAATCGGGTGCCGACGAAATCGTAGGAGGAGACATGGGTTGCCTCATGCAACTCAACGGGCTCATCAAGCGCAACAAGCTCAAGATCAAAACGCGACACTTTTCCCAATTGCTCGCAGAGGGGATCGGCGAATGAAGATTCCATCGGTTGAAAAGTTTTCTCGCGACCTTGCCACTGAGACCGTCGAAAGCGTACGGAGCGCTTCGGTCGCCAAAGTGGATGCGCGGAGTAATGCTCTAAAAATCGCCTTTGATGACTTAGAAGGGGCACGAACTCAGGCCGCTCAAATCAAGGATTACGTACTTGATAACCTGCCCAACCTTTTGCCTCAACTCGAGCTGAAGTGTCGTTTGAACGGCATTGAAGTTCACTGGGCAAAGAACGCCTCCTCTGCCCGTAAGACGATTCTAGAGATTTGCAAGGCCGCTGCACCGGAAGGCGGGTCGATCGTGAAAGCCAAGTCGATGGCCACCGAGGAGATCCACCTAAACAAGCATCTCATCAAGAATGGCTATGAAGTGGTCGAGACCGATTTGGGTGAATACGTTGTCCAAATCGATGACGACACACCTAGTCACATCGTCACTCCGATCATCCACAAGAATCGGAAGCAAGTGGCAAAAAGTTTTGAGCGCGAGGGGCTCGGACCTTACACCGAGGTTCCTTCCGAACTTGCGATGCAAGCTCGGCACCATCTCCGGGAGAAATTCCGGGAAGCCAAGATCGGCATCAGTGGCGTCAATTTTGCGGTTGCCGAAAGTGGCCGGATCGTTCTCGTTGAGAACGAAGGAAACAATCGTCTCTCGACCACTGCTCCTGACGTCCATATTGCTGTGATGGGGCTTGAAAAGGTTTTACCAAGCGAGACTGACTTGCCGCTGTTCCTACGACTTCTCGCGGGATCTGCGACCGGGCAGCAGATGACGACCTATATTCACATGATCTCAGGCCCGAGGCGAAAGGATGAGATGGATGGTCCAAAGGAAGTTCACCTCGTCATCCTCGATAACGGGCGATCCAAAGTTCTCAACGGTCCTTACAAAGAGATCCTCCGCTGCATTCGCTGCGGTGCTTGCCTCAATGTCTGCCCCGTTTATCGCCAAGCAAGTGGCCACGCCTACAACAACGTATATTCAGGTCCCCTAGGTGCCGTCTTGGGCCCGGCTCTGGAAGGGGTTGAGAAATTGCCTGACTTAGCAAAGGCGTCAACTCTTTGCGGTTCGTGTGAAGAAGTTTGTCCGGTTAAGATTCCGATCCCTCGCATGCTACTTCAACTGCGAGAAGAGGCCAACCGAAAAGGGCTCGTGAAGGAAATGATTCCTTGGTCTATGTTCTCCGTTGGATCGACGAGTGGTTTTCGGTGGAGGCTAGGACTGAAGATGTTGCCGTTAGCTCCGATCGCAAAGCATCCCGCAAAATCGGGCTGGGAAGAATTTAAAGACTTGCCCACAAAAGAGGGACGAGATTTTAGGAAGTGGTGGAATGGGAGATCGTGAAGCGATCCTTACAAATCTAGGGAAGGCGGGAAAAAAATCTCGCCTACCATTGCCTCCGGCACCCATGCCTGCTCTCACGTACGATGCGCTGTGGGAGATTTTTGCGACCAAACTTGAAGCTTTGGGCGGCCGCATCGGAAATCTGCAAGATCTTGAAGTGATTTTGTCTCGTCCCCATGTTCTCGATGTTGAGTCGGCAACTCGTCTCGGTAGAAAATCAGGAGGAGCCGATGTTTGGGCCGCGGAAGTCGGGGTGACTACCGTCGACCTCGCGATCGCCGAAACAGCCACTCTGATGTTATCAACCGGTCCCGGTCGACCCCGGTTGGCAAGCCTTACTCCCACCTTGCACGTTGCACTCGTACCAAAAGAAAGAATTGTGGCGACGATGTCGGAAGCCTTTACCCAACTTACCGATCGCACAACCGTGCTTATCACCGGACCAAGCCGAACAGCCGATATCGAAGGCATTCTTGTCCGGGGCGTTCATGGCCCTGGAGATGTTCTCGTGATTCCGGTTTAGCGGCTCTTAGTATCGAAAGCCGATCAGCAAGAAGAGCTGATTTTCGCCCTTATTGTGCCCTTTCGTACCTGCATTTGAAATGTGTAGGTAACGAGCACCCAGCATGAATTCTTGTTTGCCAATCGCGATGGTCGCTCCCGCATCCAGTAACGGAGTCGAATTCACGATACTATCCAAGTTATCCGTGGCATGATTCTGCGCCTGGAGCCCCCAACCCAAATCGACGAATGCTCCGAGACCGTGCCGATTGGCGGGAAGTAGCCAACGAGCGTATGCGAGTCCTCCGACTGCAAACGAGGTATCGGGAGCGGCACCAAAAACGCCGGGAGATTTCGTGGTTTCGAAATAACCTTCATAAACGACTTGTGCGGGAATTTTGTTGATGAAAAAGCGAGGCTCGCGTCGTGCATAGGCATACCCGATGCCTCCACCCGTCCGAACTTCCTCCGTTCCAAGCACCAAAAGTCCACGTCCGATAAAGCCTTTTACTTCATGGGAAGATGTATTAAAATCACTGTCAGATGCTCCAAAAACGGATGCAACCGAACCTAAAATAAGTAAGAAAACGCCTAAAACCTTCATGAAACTCTATCGGGGGCCCCGAACTCTCCGCAACGCAGATGTTGTAAGATCAGGTACATTCTGACTCCCCCATGCGTTCTACGCTTCCTGTTGTTGTTATCGTTGGCCGTCCAAATGTCGGAAAGAGCACTGTCTTTAACCGAGTCATACGTCGGCGCATTGCAGTGGTCGAAGATACCCCAGGAATCACTCGCGATCGTCTTTATGCCGAAGCGGAGTGGAACGGGCGAAGGTTCCAGCTTGTAGACACCGGCGGAATCGTGTTCCAGGAAGAAGACCCCCTGGCGGATCAAATTCGCGTTCAGGCGAATGTTGCCCTTGAAGAAGCCGACGTTGTTCTCTTTTTAACTGACACCACTGCGGGCGTAAACCCAGATGATATGGACCTTGCCAATCAGCTGCGGCCGATTGAAAAGCCGGTACTCGTAGTCGTCAACAAAGCAGACAATCCGCAGCGCGACGATTTCGCAAACGAATTTTATAGCCTCGGCCTTGGCGAGGTTTATCCGGTTTCTGGTCTCCATGGTCGCGGTATTGCCGACCTCATGGATGTTGTGGTCGACTTACTACCACCCAGTTCTGAAAAGCGTGACGAGCGCGAAGAGATCAAGGTCGCGATTGTTGGCAGACCCAACGTCGGGAAATCATCGTTGGTCAACGCCTTTACTGGCGAGCAACGAATGATCGTCTCCAACATTGCCGGTACGACCCGAGATGCAATTGATACCGAACTCGAATACAAGGGCGAGAAATTCAGACTGATCGACACCGCAGGTATTCGACGTCGCGGCAAGATTCAAGGCTCGGTCGAATACTACATGGTCGATCGAGCTCAAAAAGCGATCGACCGATCAGACTGTGCGATGATCGTCGTGGATGGCAGCGAAGGCCTAACCGACGGCGACAAGCGCATCATGAAATTGGCCCACGACGCTGGAAAGGCTTGCGTTTTTGCGGTGAATAAGTGGGACATTCAAGAGCCACCAGACGGCCAACCCAAGCTCAAATCACCGATCAAGAAGGACTTCCTTCAGACAATTTCGAACGAAATACCCGAGCTGGCTTATGCAACCGCCGCCTTTACCTCGGCAAAGGAAAGTTCAGGCTTGGAGCCCGTGCTGGATGAAATTCTCCGAGCACAGGAAGCCTACAGCTTCCGAGTTTCGACTGGGCTTCTGAATCGGCTCATCCAGGACGCTACTTTTGCTCGCCCCTACACCAGCAAGGGCCGTGCACTGAAGATTTACTACGCCACTCAAGTTTCCACTCGGCCGCCAACGTTCGTGCTGTTTGTCAACGATCCTGACTTGCTTCACTTTAGCTATGAGCGTTACCTGCTCAACAAGATTCGAGCCGCATTCCCACTTGAAGGAACGCCTGTTCGCATCCGAACGAAGTCGAGCCACGGCAAGGATGATGCGGTCGTGAAGGGCAAGTCGAAAGGCAAGGCCATGGCGAAACCTAAGCCAAAGCCCCAGCCGAAACCTTGATCGCTCTAGTTGTACATCACTCGGGCCAGTAGGAAATTCGCGATATAGATCAGCACCATGGATACCACCACGGTGTTCGTGGTTGCTTTACCAACTCCGACCGCACCCTCCTTTGTTCGCATGCCCTGTTGGCAGGCGACCAAAGTGATAATGAGTCCAAATACTGGCGTCTTGAGAATGCCGTGAATAACGTCTTCCGGTTTTACAAACTGGGAAACGGAATGCATAAACGCGAGTGCGGTGATGTGCTCGGTTGTCGCAATGAGGAGCCCGCCTGTGATGCCTGACCACATGCACACGAGAGCAAGCACGGGCAGCATTGTGATTCCGGCGATGACTCGTGGAAGCACCAGGTAATTCGTTGGATGGACGCTGAGCATCTTCAGTGCGTCAATTTGCTCGGTAACCGCCATCGTTCCGATTTGGGCCGCCATAGCCGATCCGCACCGACCGGCAACCATGATTCCCGCGATGACGGGACCAATTTCTCGAGTCACGGTCAAACCAACGGTTGCTCCAACAAATCCAGTTGCGTTGTAGCGACCTAGAAATTGAGAAAGGTACAGCGACAATACGGCGCCGGAGAAAAATCCCGTTAAGGCAACGATGGGAACCGAAGCCACTCCGATAAAGGCCATCTGATTGACGGTTTCACCGAATTCAAATGGACGACGGAAGCACCGCTTGATCGCGTCCAGAAAAATGATTGTGATCTCACCAAAAAAGGTTAGGAAAGTTAGGATCGGAGCAACAATCGGTTCGAAGATGCCAGCCGGCTTTGTCGCCATGGTATTTATGATAGCCGCATTTGGCAAGAGAGCAAACTGAAACAGGGGTATCCTCCCTATCGTGGCCCGGCCCCAGCAGTTCTCATCAAAGCGCAAGGAAAAATTTCCTTGGATTTTGTTGCTCGCGCTTGCGTTCACAACCTATTTCTTTTGGATTCTTCCTCTTCAGCTTGGACCTCGACCGGTAAAGGTCGAGTTTTCTAAAACGAAGTAAACCAACGGGTTCCCTATGAAAGTTGCACTGATCGGATATTCCGCGAGTGGACGAAGCACCCTCTATAGAGCGGCCTCACGGGGCCTTGCCAAAGGGGATATCACCGCAGTTCCTGTTCCTGACCCTCGATTCGATACCATCGTCGCCCAGGTCAAACCGAAGAAACAAACTCCTGCCTCAGTGATCCTTCACGACGACCTCGATCCTATTTCTGGTTCGGGCAAAGCTTTCTCGTTGAAGCTGATCGACAGTGCCAAGAAGGCCGATCTCTTGCTGCATGTAGTTCGCGGCTTTGAGTCGAACACCGTCGCCTACCACGACGACGTGGATGCCTTACGCGACCAAGAAGCGATCGACGTCGAACTCGTGCTCGCAGATCTGCAAATCGTGGAGAATCGTCTTGAGCGTTTGAAGCGGTCGACGATGCTCAAGACACCCGGCTCCCCCGACTACATGGAGAATGATCTTTTTCAAAGGATTAAAGATCCCCTTGAAAACGGCGTTCCCATACGCGCCATGGAGCTTTCGGAAGACGATCAAGTGGTTGTGCGTAACCACCAGTTCTTGAGTTCGAAGCCGATGGTCATCGCCTTTAACGTGAACGAAGACGAGGCATCGACTCCTTCTGAAAAGATGATGAAGCGCATTGAAGAACTCGCAAAACGAGGCACGCCCGCTTTTCCAGTTTGCGCCACGATTGAGGAAGAAATCGCTCAGCTAGAACCCGCCGATCAACTCGAATTTTTGGAGTCGCTCGGACTGACCGAACCCGCGAGCGATAAAGTCATTCGGGCCGTTTACTCTGCGCTTGGCCTCATCACCTTCTTTACTGCGGGAGATAACGACACCCACGCGTGGCCCCTCAAACGAGGCAGCACGGCTCTCAAGGCAGCTGGCACCATCCATAACGATATCGCAAAGGGATTCATTCGAGCCGAGATCGTCCACTACGAAGACTATCTCGCCGCTGGCTCACTTGACGCCGCTTATGCTGCAGGCAAGATGTCGTTGGAAGGCAAAGAGTACGTGATCCGAGACGGCGACTTGCTCCACATCCGCAATAAGAGTTAGGACCGGCCCCACCCAAGTACAATCGGATTCATGCTTCCGATTGCAGGGATTCTGCTTG
Organism: uncultured Armatimonadota bacterium; assembly: GCA_903899015.1. Taxonomy (GTDB): domain Bacteria; phylum Armatimonadota; class Fimbriimonadia; order Fimbriimonadales; family Fimbriimonadaceae; genus Fimbriimonas. The sequence goes on from CAIUHP010000099.1 coordinate 54,844, forward strand.
CGGTTTCGATGGCGACGCCCGCTCAGACAGTTCAACTTAAACCAGGCATGACTCTGACCAAGAGCTGCAAGGTTGCCGCTTACGACTATTTGATTCCAACACAGCAGGGAACTGCAAAGGCGGGAGACGAAGAAATCCCTACTCTTTCTCCCGCGATCGTGATCAAGGGTAACAACCTCGTGATCGATTTCGCCGGTTCGGTGCTACGAGGCTCCCCTTCAACCGTCGATCCCGACAAAAGAAAGGGCCTCGGAATCCTGGTTCAAGGTGACAACATCACCTTGAAGAATCTGACGGTTCGCGGCTACATGGTCGGACTTTGGGCTAAAAACTGCACCCACTTACGCATCGAAAAGAGCAACTTCTCTTACAACTGGAAGCAGCATTTGATGTCGACCGTCGACAAAGAAGATCTCAGTGACTGGCAAAGTTACCATCACAACGAGCACAACGAATGGCTACGCTATGGCGCGGCAATGTACTTTGAAGGTTGCGAGAAGTTTGCAGTCGAACACACGAGATCCGTCGGTGGTCAATGCGGGCTCATGCTGGTGCGAAGCAATAATGGCTTGGTTCGGAACAACGACTTTTCATTCAACAGTGGCGTCGGGCTCGGCCTCTACCATTCGTCAAGCAACAAGGTTCTGAATAATAAGATTGACTGGTGCGTCCGAGGATTCTCTTACGGCGTTTATAACCGGGGGCAGGATTCTGCGGGCATCCTCATTTTCGAGTTGTGCCACAACAATGTCTTCGCATTCAACTCGGTAACGCATGGCGGCGACGGCTTCTTTATGTGGGCGGGGCAGACCATGATGGACACGGGAAGGGGCGGCTGTAACGGCAATATCCTTTACGGAAACGACTTCAGCCATTCCCCGTGCAATGCGATTGAAGCAACTTTTGCGAGTAACTCCTTTGTCAACAACAAACTCGTTGAATGCTGGCATGGTGTTTGGGGCGGCTTCTCATTCGACACGAAAATCGTCGGTAACATCTTTGGATACAACGGGGAGGCTATCGCGATCGAACACGGTCAGGATATTGCGATCAACCACAACGTGTTCATTCGGGATAATGGGGCGATCAATCTTTGGCAAGATCCGATTACCGATAAGAGTTGGAAATATCCCAAGTACCACGACACTGACAGTCGCGACTACCAGATCTTCGGCAACAAGTTCATCGGAACCGCAACCACCGTTATTCAGATTCGAAATACCAATCGCGTCAA
>CAIUHP010000100.1 GCA_903899015.1 uncultured Armatimonadota bacterium
ATGTAGCTTCTCTCGAGTGCTCGATACTTTGCTTCTATTCAATCGCTATGCAACTTTCAAAGAGCTTTCTTCGCTGGTCAACCACTACTTTCGACTTCGCTTTCGCTTGTCTCTCAGCCGCTGACAGTCGTATATGGTACCGCTTTGACTTTCGGAAGTCAACCGCTTAGGCTCAAATTGGCATTAAAAAGTGATTTCTCTCGATTTTGACCTCGCGAGCGCCACATTAAGGCCCTAAGCGTCCCTTAACTGCATATGTGCAGACTAAATAGATAGTCCCCCACCCACTTAATATGGGGGTAATGGAAAAGTTGGTTACAGGGAGTGAAAATCTCTCGAAGGTCACGGTTTTAAGCATCGGCCTTCTGATTCGGTTAGTCGTTCAAACCAGGGGCACTCTCGATCCCTTCGCAGCTCAGCCATGTTCGGTGTTTGAGTAGTGGAAAGTACGTTAACAATACGGAGCGGTCTCACTCAATACGACTTACCAGCTAATCGTCATGGGGCTCGTCAACTGGCACCTGCGGCTCCATCGTTCCGGAAGGCGTCGCCATCATCATGGGTGGTGAAAGGGGATTGTCGCTGATCGACATCCGCTCAACCGCATTGGCCGCGCATGGCGTGCCGAACTTCGGCTGAGCATATTCGAGGTGAGTGTTTCCCCGCGCAAGAATGTGCTGGCCATTTCCCCCACCCCAAGTCGTAAAACTCCTCGCATTACAGTAATGGTTGACGAAGCTGCGCCGAGTTCGGTCCTCCGTTCGATTCATCAATGATCGATGAAGAACATGACCACCAAAGAACGCAACATCTCCCGGCTCCATAATCGCAGGAACTTCCCGGTCGGTATATCGAGCGGCAACCGGCTTTAAGCCATTCGACAGGTTCTCGTCGTCGTTTGAGTGAGCACCGACATTAGCAACCGTGGGTAAGCCTTCCAAGCCCCAGTCGCCATAACCATAACCAGTTGTCGGAGGGTAGATCGGTTCACATTGACTTCCCGGAGACATCCACAGGCACCCATTCTCGGTATCAGCACGATCAAGTGCAATCCAAGCACCGATCAAAGTATCGGGAAATGTCGGTATGTAATAGGTGTCCTGATGAAAACCCTGGCCAAAGGCGCCCGGACCCTTTATGAACATCATCGTCTGCATCGCCAAAACATCGGGCCCCGTTAGAGCCTGAACGACGTCGAGCACGCGCGGGTACAGAAGGTAATGCTCCCAAATTTCCAATTCGGTGTGCAGCATGTGAATCCGCAACAACCGAGTCTCAATCTCCTTCAACGTTGCTCCAACCGGTAATGGGTCAGCCCCCGGCACCGTAATGCGATCATGCATCAAGTCCTCGGTGTGTTCGAGCAGGGCTTTCACATGGTCTGCCTGAACTAGGCCCCGAACGATTAAGTAGCCATCGCGACGGAACGTGCGATATTCATCCACGCTGACTTTATAAGGCTCGATTTCTAGCCAAGGATCGTTTTTAGCAACGCTGCTCATCTCGAACTTAAATATAGCGCCTGCGTCTTCAGACATTGAGTGACTCCATGCCGGGTTTTGAAGGAATCGATTCGGTTATTCGTGGCATGATGCGTTTAATGCTTGACGCACCTTTGAATCGATGTTGGTGGCCATCGAATGACCTTGCGATCGCCTACCACGACCAAGAATGGGGAGTGCCCATATTCGATGACAATCTTCTCTTCGAAATGCTCACTCTGGAGGGAGCACAAGCGGGATTAAGTTGGGACACCGTCTTGAAGAAGCGCGAAGGTTACCGAGAGGCGTTTGGCGGCTTTGATCCGCAAATTGTCGCCGACTTTGGGTCAGACGACGTAGATCGGTTGCTTCAGAATGCTGGAATCATTCGACATCGCGGCAAAATCGCATCCACGATCAACAATGCCGCCAAGGTCCTCGAGATTCAATCGAAACAGGGCTCTTTCAGCAATTACATTTGGGCATTCGTTGACGGAAAGCCCATTCAAAACGAATGGGTTGGCTCCGGGCAGATTCCTAGCTACACACCTCTCTCCACCTTGATCAGCAAAGATCTTTTGAAACAAGGATTTCGCTTTGTTGGTCCGACGACGGTCTATGCATTCATGCAAGCCGCGGGGCTCGTGAATGACCACACAACCGATTGTTTCCGCTGGATGGAATTAAGGTGATTCAGTATTGACGCTTAAACTCGCCCATTTTTGACTAAAATCGTTCAAACTTAAAGGGTTGTGGCAACTCCGACCTCTACCCAAGCTCCCGTCATCGGCTCGTATATCGCTGGAACCTTTGTCACCGAAGGAAATTCAACTCTAGACTCCATCAACCCGGCGAATCCGAGTGAGGTAGTGGCAAGCGCCATTCCCGCCTCCGTCGACGATGTCAATCGGGCAATCGAAGCGGCCGCTGACAGTCAAAAGAAGTGGAGCAATCTACCGGGCGCGGCTCGAGCGGAAGTTCTCAACAAGTGGGCTGACCAAATTACCGCTCGGTCCGCCGAGATGGCACTGGTCGTTGCTCGTGAAGTTGGTAAACCCATCGGCGAAGCAAAAGGCGAAGTCGGGCGTTGCGTTGCGATCCTAAGATACTACGCAGGTGAAGCGGTTCGAGAGAGCGGTCAAGTTATTCCCGGGCTCGCAGCAGGCTCACTTCAATACAGCTTAAGAGTGCCCGTCGGCGTGGTTGGACTGATTACTCCCTGGAACTTCCCGGTTGCCATCCCCCTTTGGAAGGCCGCTCCTGCCCTTGCAGTTGGAAATTCAGTTGTACTAAAGCCAGCCGAAACATCTTTGATGTGCGCCATCCTACTCGCCGAGACCGCGAAGGCTGCCGGCGTGCCCGAGGGAGTCTTCAATGTTCTCCTCGGTGATGGGGCAACGATCGGCAACGCGATGATGCAAAGCAATCTAATGAAAGCGATCAGTTTCACCGGATCAGCCCGGGTCGGCAGCATCGTGGCCGAGACTTGCGCCAAGCGCAATATCAAATTCCAAACCGAAATGGGTGGCAAGAACGCAGCAATCGTCATGCCAGATGCCGATTTGAAGCAAGCGGCTGTTCTAGTTGCCGGCGGCGCCATGCGATTTGCGGGTCAAAAATGCACCGCAACTAGTCGAGCAATTGTCCACTCCGACGTTAAGGAAGCGTTCTTGAAGGAGCTTGTTGAAGCCGTAATTGCCCTCCGAACTTGTGATCCCCTGGAAGCCGACTGCGCTGTCGGCCCGGTCATCACCGGAATCAGCCAAGCCAAGATCGAGGCTGCCCTAGCGAACGCAGGAACACCTTACTATAAAGGAGCCAATCCTGCAACAGGATTTTTTGTTCCGCCGACCATTTTTGTCGATGTGGAGTCAAATTCTCAGCTTGGCCAAGAGGAATTGTTTGGTCCAGTGTTAGGAGTCATCGACGCATCAAGCCTCGACCATGCGATCGAAATTGCAAATGACGTCGAGTTTGGCCTTTCCGCTTCCCTCTTCACGAAGAATTTGCCTGCGGCTCTCCAGTACGCCAGTCGGATCGAAGCAGGCATGGTTCGAGTCAACGCTGACACGACAGGAGTGGATCCTCACGCACCGTTCGGCGGTGTCAAGGGCAGCAGTTCAGGAACACGAGAGCAAGGTCCGGCGGCAAAGGACTTTTACACCGAAATCAAAACGATTCAAATCAGCGCTTAAAGGCGCTGATTTGAACTGCCCAATGGCAAGTTAGAGCTGGATTCCGTTGCGTATCGGATCGCTCGGATCGAATATCAGCATATTGTCGCCCGTCACATATGCCTGACCGGTGATCGTAGGCAAGATCGACGCGCCCGACCATTCAAACTTGCCTTCGAAGAGCGTTCCGATTATGCTCTCTTGTCGCCATACTTCCCCTTCAGAAAGTTTGCCTTGCGCAGCTAAGCAAGCTAATTTGGCACTGAGTCCCGTTCCGCAAGGCGACCGGTCGTAGGCACCACCGGGGCACAAAACATAGTTCTTGCTATTGGCATCGGCCCGCTCAGGAGCGCCAAAAATCTCAATATGATCAATCTCGGCTCCATCCTTCCCGGTGATGCCATGGGCTAATAGAGCAGACTTGATCGCTTTCGAATAGTGTCCCAAAGCTTCTAGATGGGAAGCCAATACTGGAACATGCGAATCTCCTACCAGAAAGAACCAATTTCCACCGTAGGCGATGTCGCCCGTAACTTGCCCATAGCCAGGTACCTCGACCGAAACGGATTCCTGATAGCGATAACTCGGAACGTTATGGATAGAAACTTTTCCATCGTCAGCAAGAATCGCGGAAACATCCCCCACTGGCGTTTCAATAACGTGAGTGCCCGGGCCGATTTTGCCCATGTGAACCAAAGAGGCAACGAGTCCAATCGTTCCGTGTCCACACATTCCCAAAAATCCGACGTTGTTGAAGTAAATCACTCCTGCGGCCGCCTTGTCTGAGACAGGTTTACAAAGCAAAGCTCCGACCACTGCCTCCGAACCTCGGGGCTCGTTGACCACCGCGCTGCGAGTCGAATCAAATTTTTCTTTGAATGCGATCAAGCGATCCATCATCGAACCCGAACCCAGGTCTGGACCGTTCTCAATGATTAGCCGAGTCGGCTCTCCTTCGGTGTGAGAGTCAATGACCCTAATTCTTTCCATAGTTAAAGTTTAAATTACCTCGTCCCGGGACTTCACGACCTTAAGGTAGATCGCCTTATTGGTTCGCTAAATCGCCTAAAGGCTCATGTGCTTCGTAAGAACCTCCTAAGCAATTGTCCAAAATGGAATAGAAACGGACTTTGGGCCGTTTAATTTGGTGTAGGGGCTACCACCTAGTCGTCCAAAACTGATATGTTATTGAGGCTCCCCCAATGACGTGTGGGCCCTCGTGAAAGATATGACCCCCTCCTTGAAGCAAATCTCGTACATCTCCATCGTGTCTCTCGTGATGGTTTCGGCCGCCATGTTCGCACCCGCCCAGTCGGCAAAATCGAAGTCCAAAGCGAAGCCAGCTAAGACTGCTCCTGCCAACTACAAAGCAGTCCAGGCGATCTTCGACAAGAATTGCCTCCAGTGCCACAGTGCTCCTAAGCCAAAGGCAATGTTAAACCTCCAGAGCTATGAGGGAACGATGAAGGGTAACGACGATGGATCGGTTATCACTCCCGGCAAGCCAGATCAGAGCCTCTTGTTCCGCTTGATCAACCTAACCGGTCGCAAGCAAATGCCACCCAAGAAGAACCTCACCAAAGCTGAGATCGCTACCATCGGCGCTTGGATTAAAGCAGGCGCAACCAACAAATAGTCAAATCCAGTCATATAAAAGGTCGCCTGCCGCTAACCGCGGGGGGAGACCTTTTTCATGGGTAAATCAGCTTGCTGGTGCAATTTCAGCAACCTTCGTTGCCAGTTCTTTCTCTGCCGTCAGAGCGCGAAGTTCTTCCTCCGAGATTCGGCAATCCTGATGCTTCATCAACTGAATAAGTAAGTCGGTGTTGTGCTCCAAGTTACGAAGAATGACCATCACCTCTTGCTCTGCTTTCTTGTTGATTTCAAAATCAAGCTCCGCACGAATCTCAGAGTGCCGCCCCTGCAGATTCTGGCCAACCATGATCAGCGGCATAAGGAAAATCTGAATGACATTGCTAATCAAGAGGTAAGCCACAAAGGCTGGAAATGGATCAAACGCCGCCCAGTGCAGCCCCGGAAATTCCGTTGCCAGGATGTTATAGCTGCACCATAGGACTGTCCAGGTGAAAATGATGAGGAAGAACCCCATCGATCCAACTTTGTCGGTGATTTTGACCGCAAATTTATCTAGCGGTGACAGCTCACTCTCGTGCAGATCGTTTGCATTCTTTACTTCCGGAGCCTTTCTCTCGTAGCGAACCGGCCGAAGCTTGCTCCAAAGATCCGATATTTGATTGCTAGGTGATGTATTGTCTGCCATGGTACAAAGCCTCCAGACGTTTACACATTCCACCAAGATGCGACTTAGCTATTGAGTGCGAGCTTCACTCACGATTGCCGCAACAATCGATGGGTCAACTGCGCCAAAGCTATCTTCAGGTGGCGCATTGGCGATGTTGAACCTAAGGGAAGGATTTACCTTCATAGATGAATCTATCTTTGTCGTAGTTGCAGATAGGTGCACCATACGGCATCCCGTTTTTTGAACGATCTCGGCGACGTTATTGGGTCGAATTCCGCCTCCTGGAAGAATCTCAATCCGATCACTTGCTCTTTCTATCATCTCGCGAATCAACTTTGATCCTTCGATCGAAGTGGGTTTCTGACCACTCGTCAGTATGCGAGTCATCCCCAAATCAATGATGGTCTCCAATGCCTCAATCGGGTCAGGGGTGACATCAAAAGCCCGGTGAAACACGGTCGGCAGGCCTCGAACTCGGTCCACAAGGCGTTTGGTTCGAACTCGATCGATCGTCCCATCGGCATTTAAGAAGCCGAAAACAAATCCATCTGCGCCGCTCTCAGATGCCATATCGACGTCTCGTTCCATCGCATCAAAATCAGCTTGCGAATAGTTAAATCCGCCCGACCTTGGGCGAACCATAAACATCACCGGCAATGTCGAGATTCGCTTGCATTCCAAGAGAGTGCCAATCGAAGGAGTTAGCCCGCCAAGTGCTAACGCAGAGCATAGTTCGACTCGTTGAGCGCCCCCTGTCTCCGCCGCAACTACATCGTCAACGGAACAAGCACAAATCTCGACGAGAACGCTCATGCCATCTATTTAGCACGGTTTGCTCCTGTAATTGCCAAGGCTGAAAGAAACTATTTCGACTGAAGGTCACGCTTTAAAGGCAGGATTTAGAGTGATTCGGCCAAGATAAATTATGCTTAGAATCGGATTGGTTGGATGTGGCTTCATGGGCCGAATGCACGCGAATGTTTACAAGACTCTCGACAACGCCAAGCTCGTCGGTGCTGCCGACAAGAACTCTGACGTTGCCTCCAAATATGCGAGTGAATTTGGGGCCAACGCTTATTCTTCGCTTGAAGAGATGCTTGCATCTGAAGAAATTGATGTTGTTGACATTTGTCTCCCCACATACCTCCACAGTGAATACACCATTAAAGCAGCTGAAGCCGGCAAGCACGTCTTCTGCGAAAAGCCGATGGCGCTCAGTCTTGACGAAGCCGATGCCATGATCGCAGCTTGTGAAGCCGCCGGAGTTCAACTCATGATCGGCCACTGCATTCGTTTCTGGCCGGAATACACCATCCTCAAAAAGATTACCGACGAAGCCACTCTCGGCAAATTGCTCTCGGTGAACTTAACCCGTTACGGAGCGTTCCCAGCTTGGTCAAGTGAAAACTGGCAAGCCGATGAAGCAAAGGCAGGTGGCGGCGTGTTGGACATGCACATTCACGATACCGACTTCATTCACTATTTACTCGGCACACCCGATTCAGCTACTTCCTGGGGAACAGTCGACAGCAGGGGAGCAAGTCAAGTGTTCACAACCATGACGTATGGCAAAACCATCGCTCATCTCGAAGGAGGCTGGAATTTGCCAGGAAGTGCTCCATTTAAGCATGCCTTCCGAGCGATTTTCGAGGACGGAGCCGCAATTATGGATGCGGGTCCACTTACGATTTACGAAGAAGGTAAGGACCCAGTGGTTCCAGAGATTCCTAAGATGGAAGCGGCCGGCGGCGGAAACATTTCCGACTTGGGAGGTTACTATCACGAGCTTCGATACTTCGTTGATCGATTGGGCTCTGGCCAACCATTAGAGATCGTAACGCCCCAAACATCAAGAATCTCGTTAGCAACAACCCTCGAAGAAATCCGCCAGATCAAGGCCTAGAAGCTGTCGGGAACAAAAAAGGGGAGCGCGAGCTCCTCTTTTTTGTTTAGCCACCGAATATTATTTGAAATATTCAGTGAGGTCCGGTGCGACCGGTGGGACTTGTACGACTGCGCCGCCCGATCGAACCGATTGAGTCGCGGCAACTCCGGCTGCGACGCTTTGTCGAGCCGCGATTGGCGACGTAACGGAAGTGGTTCCACTGCGAAGGAAATCGAGGAACTCGCCAACGATCAACTCGTCTGCTCCGCCGTGGCCGCCGGTTGCGACTGGGACTTCATATTCCAAATCGCCCTTTTCCACATAGCCTTGGTGGTTTTGATTCCACATACGCACCACGCTTTTGCCCGGTGAATCGCCAAAATTCTCAATCCGCCCTTCTGAACCGATAATCGTGTAGTTCCGCCAGGCATCAGGAGTGTAGTGGCACTGCTGATAAGATGCCAAAACACCATTATTCAGCTTCATCAGCATCATGTTGATGTCTTCAACATCAACGACTGAATTGAGCTTGTCGAGGCTGGATGGAGGCCAAACCTTGCGAAACTCGACTTTGATGGATTCATCTGGCTTGAGACGATCTGTGATTTTCCCGTAGACGGAGAGGTCTCCTATGGCTGAAACAGTCTCGGAATATCCGCCGCAGAGCCAGTGTAAAACATCGATGTCATGAGCACCCTTTTGAAGGAGTAAGCCGGTGGACTTCGTTCTGTCTGCGTGCCAATCTCGGAAGTAAGCGTCACCGCCATAGCTGACAAAATGTCGGCACCAGCCGGCTTTAACCTCGCCAATCTTCCCTTCGTCAATCCATTGCTTAATCTTTTGAACCACTCCGAAGTGGCGCATGTTATGCCCGACAAATAATTTGGATCCGCTTGATTTGGCGGTTTCTAGAATCCTATCACAACCTTCCGTTGTGATAGCCATCGGCTTTTCAAGGTAAATGTTCATGCCCGCGGCAAGCAAAGTGCACGCATGCTCTTCATGAAGCCAGTCCGGCGACATAACAAAAACCGCATCCAAGTTTTGATCGAGCAAATCCAAATAATTGGTGGTGACGTATTTGTCGTCCCCCATCCGTTCTTTGAACTTAGCGTGTGCGGCCGGGCTCAAGTCGGCCAGAGCCACTAGTTCCGCATCATCTTCTGGTCGGTTGGCAATGGCGGCTAATCCTCCGCGCAATCCCCATCCGATTGCTCCGATTCGCAAGGTCTTTCCCATATTAATTACGCCCCAAGATGGCGTCCATCGCTCGCGACGTGTTCGCAAGTCGAACATCTGGATGGTGCTTGTAATAGGGAATCATCTCTCCGACCACCGGTCCGTTGTATCCAATTTCTTCGATCGCCTTCATCAATTCGGGCCAGTTCACATCCCCTTCGAGCAAATCCACAAAGCCCTCAATCGTGCCTACTGCCTTGCGGAAGTCTTTGAAGTGAATGCCAACAATCTTGTCTCCAAGGATACGAAGCCACTGTTCTGGATATCCGAAAGGAAGGATGTTCGCGACGTCCAAATACGATCCAATGAATGGGCTGTTGAATTGATCGAGGAACGTCTTCATCTCGATCGGGCTCATCAAGAATTTATTCCAGACATTTTCGATGCCCATCCGAACTCCAACTGCTTCCGCTGTTGGCAAAACTTGCTTCAAACCTTCGGTTGCGTACTTCCAAACGTGAGCGTAATCAACAATTTCTCGTTCTGGCAGGAAGAACACTTCGACCGCACCTGGAATAGTGAGGTGCGTTTTCGCTCCAAGCCAGCTCGAAATTTGGAGCATTTTCTTGAGATCTTCAACGGCTTGTGTGCGGGCTGACTCAGTGGAATCACCAAGGGCTCTGGCCCAGTAGAGTCCCGACGCCGTACTTGGAATGGTGAGTCCAAGTGAATTTGCTTCGGCAACGATCGCAGCACATTTCGCTTCGTCGGTATCAAGTCCGAATGCTCCCGATTCTCCGATGCACAGTTCAACTGCATCGTATCCGTGGCGTTTGGCAGCATGTAGAAAAGCAGATACGTCGAGCGTGCCCTCTAGACCGCCAGGCATTGACCAATAATTAATCGATTTTAAAATCATGTCCATTCGATTCAATCAGGGTTTTTGCCTCACTTTTGAGCGAGAAGGGGATTGCATTCTCGCCGCTCAAATTCAGAGCCACAAACCACAAGATTCGTCTTACCGTCTAATTTAGCCGAATGATGCTAAAGAACACCTAAAACACAACATCTCGCAAAAAACAGGCGAGTGTGTGACAATAACGACTCCTTATGAGGCCGCTCACAATCATTCTTCTTACTCTCGCCTGCGCATCTTGGTCGGTCGCACAAGATAAGAGTGACACTGCGTCGAGCGTCAAACACACTATTGTTGCCTCACCAGGAGACGTTGACTCGATCGATCACATCGTAGCCGCGCTTTATGCAGTGATCTCTGGTCCTGCTGGCGAAAAGCGTGATTGGAATCGGATGAGAAGTCTGTTCGTCGCCAACGCCAATATGGGAGCGGTTGTCGAAACTAAGGCTGGCAAGCCTCGGCAGATCGACTTTTCGTTAGAACGATATATCGAAACCTCGGGGCCTTACATGGAAAAAACCGGCTTCTTTGAGCGTGAAATATCTCGCACTACCGATGGTTTCGGACATATTGCCCACGTTTTTTCGACGTATGAGAGCCGATATCACCCGAACGATAAACCATTTGAACGAGGCATTAACAGCCTCCAACTCTTTAATGATGGTGAGCGATGGTGGATCAGGACGATTCTCTGGGAAGGAGAATCCTCTACCTTAAAGCTTCCCAAAAAATATCTAGGGCACAGCTAACCAAAACGAGCGAACCATAATAAGCCATGTCTTTGCCGTGGCGAGTAGAAATGCTCGGTGGATTGCGAGTGGTTCAGTCCGACCGGACCATAACTCGTTTTCAAACTCAAAAGACCGGCGCCCTGCTGGGATACATCGCTTTGCATCGCACCAGTTCTCATTCTCGAGAAGTGCTTGCAGAGTTACTTTGGCCCGGCGGCGATCCGGTTGCCGTTCGCAATCGGCTCAATCAAGCGGTGTCTTCGCTGCGCCGACAGTTGGAACCTGCTAGCGTCGTGTACGGAAGTGTCCTACTCACTGACCAACGGTCCATTCGCCTTCAACCCGATGCGGTTGTCACCGACGTTGAAGAATTCGAACGCCTCATTTTAAAAGCAGAATCTGTCGAAGCAAAGACTGAGCAATGTGCCCTACTGAAGAAAGCGGTTGATCTCTACGGAGGCGAATTTCTGGCCGGCTACTATGCGGACTGGGTAGGAATGGAGCAGCTACGTATTTCCGACCTTTACACCAATGCGCTTTACGATCTATTGGATGTTGCACGGGGGATTGGAGATTCAGAAGTGGCCATCCGGGCTGCGAACTTGCTCCTCAAAGCAGATCCCGCCGACGAAGGCACTCATTGTGATTTGATGCGCCTCTACATTGACGCTGGTCGGCCCTCCGCAGCTAAGCGGCAATACGAAGAGTTAGCTCGAATTCTTGCGACTGAAGAAGCCACCCCGTCCCATGAAGCCTTCCAGCTTCACCAAGAAGCCTCCTCTCGGCGGAGTACAAACGCCTCCATGATGGAGCCTCCGGCGGTGTCCGAGACTAAAGAAGAGCCTATCACCGTTGAAGAGATCCCAACAAATCTCCCCTCACCGACGAATCGGTTTGTTGGACGCGAATCCGAGATTGAAAAACTCACGACTCTCCTCTCCACCGATTCAACTCACCTGGTAACGATTGTCGGTCTCGGAGGTTGTGGCAAGACTCGCTTAGCGCTTCAAACCGCACTCGGGCTACTTCCCTCTTTTGCCGGCAACGTTTTTTACATTTCCTTCACGGACACCCAGGACTGGCATCAAATCGAGGAATTGATCGCGAGTGCGATCGGGGTCCGTGGCCCCGAGAATATCCACCGAAAACTTTCCCGCAACGAAAAGACTCTGCTCGTTTTGGATAGCTTTGAGCACCTCGCCGACCTCGGGGCCAACTATCTCCAGACCCTCCTTGAGTCGGTAGCAAATCTGAAGATCCTCGTCACATCCAGGCAACCCCTTCGGATTGATGCCGAACGGATCTTCACCTTGAGTGCCTTGCCAACTCCGGGCGCATCCGACCATCCAGACGAGCTCATTCAAAATCCATGCGTCGCACTTTTGGTCGATCGAGCTCAAGCAGTCCTGCCCGACTTTCAAATCACCCAGCGTAATGCCGACGTGATCCGCCAAATTTGCACACGCTTAGAAGGGATTCCGCTGGCCATCGAGTTGGTAGCGTCATGGGCGAAAACAGTTGCTCCGAGCCAGATGGTTGCGATGCTTTCGGACCGGTTCGCGTTACTTGAAAGCCGACGGCGGGATATCTCCACACGCCATCGAACGATGCGAGCTGTCATTGATTCCAGCGTCGATCTCCTTGATCCAGAGCTTCGAAGCATCTTCCATCGGCTTTCGGTCTTCCAAGGTGGCTGGTCACTTGAGGCGGCCGCTGAAGTTTGCCAGATTCCGAATGTTTTGTCGGCAATGAGCAGCCTAAGTGAACACTCACTCATTCAATCGGAGAATACCGATGGTGAATGGATGCGTTTCCGAATGCTAGATACCCTTCGGGATTATGCGAGCGAGCATCTTCCTGCCGCAGCGCAAGCTGAATGCTCGAACCTACATGCCAGCTTCTATTCGCAACTTGCTCAAACAAGCGAGGAGCAGATCGTTGGAAATGAGCAGCGCTATTGGTGTGACCGGCTGGAATCCGAATACGCTAATTTGACGGCAGCTTTTCAATGGTATCTCGGCCATCACCTCATCGATTCGGCTCTTTCATTGGCGAATTCGCTTGCATTCTTCTGGGAGTTTCAAGGTCGAGCGAGTGAAGGCAAACACTGGCTGAAGCTTGCCCTTCAACGTCTAGATGCGGTTGAACCTCTCGAGCCTCAAATCTATGCGACGGCCCTGAACAATCTTGCTCGGTTGACCTGGATTCATGGCGACTTCGCAGAGGCTGCCTTTATGCATGCGACCGCTCTCGAAGCTTGCCAAAAGATCGATGACACGCGGGGCATTATCACTGCCCAATTCAATATTCAGATGGAGGCACATCGAACTCGAAACTATTCGAATTCCATCGCACTCCTCAAGGATAATTTGGCTCGTGCCGAGCAGATAGACGATAAGTACCTTCAGGCCCGGGCGTGGCTTTCCCTTGGAAACACGTTGGTCGAACTTCGAGAATTCGGAGAGGCGAAAGTGACTTACGAGAAGAGCCTGAAAACAGCCCGCGAGCTCAATAACAAATATCGCATCGCTACTTCGCTCAACAATCTAGGAAACCTCGCGACTCTCGAAGACCAATTTGACCTCGCAAAGCATTATCTCTTGGAAGCAGTCGCGCTTTTCGAAGAAATTGGTGTGCGTCCATCGTTGACCGACGCGTATCTTCATTTGGCAAAGATGGAGCGCAAGCGGCAGGATATCCCCGCCGCTTTGAAATGGCAAGAGCGAGTGTGGAAGAATGCTCCGGAAGAGACTTATCATATTCAAGCCCTCTTTCTCGAACAAGCTTTTGCTGCTTCCGCAGTCCAGAACAGCACCCTAGCCGTGACGTTTCTCGGATTCGTTGAACAATTGCGAGAGGACTTAGGCGCCCTCAATTTTGACGTTGAAGCGAAGGATTACGACGACCTCGTGAATCGGTCAAAGCAAGCGCTGACTCCTCAAGCGTTTGAGACTGCTTGGCAAATGGGGAGGAACTTTGACCTGCCTCAAGCAGCAAGAAAGATGTTACGACCCTAAAAATCCGATCCGTATGTTAGCTTTAGGGTAATACGTCGGCATGTTTAAGGAATTCAAAGAATTTGCCGTAAAAGGAAACGTAATTGACCTAGCCGTTGGCGTCGTTATTGGCGGTGCATTTGGATCCATTGTCACTTCACTCGTTAAGGACGTCATCATGCCTCCGATCGGATTGATCTTAGGCAAAGTTGACTTCGCCGAGATGTTCCTGGTCATGAAAGAAGGAACGACGCCGGGTCCCTATTCGACCGTTGATGCCGCTCACAAGGTCGGAGCCGTGACGCTCAATTACGGAACGTTTTTAAATAACATCATCAGTTTCTTAATCGTGGCTTTCTCGGTCTTTCTGATGGTTAAAGCGATCAACAAGCTGAAGCGAAAGCAAGAGGAAGTTGCCGCCGCAGACCCAGTTCCGACGAAGCAAGAAGAGCTTTTGACTGAAATTCGCGACGCTTTGCTTGCGCAAAAGAAAGGCTAATCGTTCCATGGCAAATCCTGTTCTGTTTTTCTCCGTTGACGGCATGCGTCCCGATGGTCTCCAAAAAGCTGATACACCCTTCGTGGATCAGCTTATCGCAAACGGTTCGTCAACGCTGAAGGCCAGAACAGTGATGCCTTCGGTAACTTTGCCTTGCCACACATCGATGCATCGAGGCGTGGACGTTCCTCGTCACGGCATCACTTCCAATACCTTTCAGCCCCTGGCTCGACCGGTACCCAGCCTTTTTGACGTTGCAAAAGATCAGGGCCTAAAGACGGCCATCTTCTTCAACTGGGGCGAGCTTAGAGACTTGATGGAGCCAAGCAGTCCAGACTTCTCCTACCTATACAACGATCCCTCAACCGCCGCAAGCGATGAATGGATTGCGAAGATGGCTGCTCAACACATCCGTGATAACGATTTCGATTTGATATTTGTGTATTTGGGATACACAGATATTGCGGGGCACGATCATGGCTGGATGTCGGCCCCTTATATCGATGCCATATCCCATGCGGACCGATGCATCGAGCGTGTCGTCAACGCTTTCGTCGATAAACCAGCCCAGCCAAACATCTTGATTCTCAGCGACCATGGTGGTCATGAGCGATCTCACGGAACGGAGATGGACGAGGATATGACGATTCCTTGGATCCTGAATGGACCGAACATTAAGCGAGGATTCGAAATCACGGAGTCCGTTCGGATCTTTGATACCTGTACGACGTTAGCTTCCTTGGCCGGCCTCACTCCCGCAAAGCAGTGGGATGGCCGAATCGTTAACGAAGCGTTTCTTTAGCAAGAGATAAGAACGCATATTCTGGCGAAGAAGAGGTACAAACGAATGGCCCGTTATCTTTAACGGTTGACGCCCAGTAGTCGGGGAGCCATTCCTTATGATCCGCAGAGCCTTTCCGTCTAAATACGCCTTGCCACGCAGTCCTATCGGTCCTGCCGATACGGCAATTCTGTTGGGGCTCTTCTTGTTGTTCTACACGATCGCGCGTGTAGGGTCCGGCTTTTTCGTCGCCTTCAAGCCGCCCAGCCTGTCGCCCAAGGTTTACCTCGACCCCGTAAATCTGCCCTATTACGCAGCTCGTTCGACTCTGAGAATGTTCATTGCTTTGGGTGGCTCGGTGTTATTCACGCTGGCATATGGCTATATCGCGGCGAAGAGTCAAAGAGCAGAAAAAGTGATGATTCCGTTGCTGGATATTCTCCAGTCGGTACCGGTTCTAGGCTTCCTTTCGGTCACGGTTACATTCTTCATTTCGATGTTTCCCGGTAGCATCCTCGGGCTCGGAATGGCGTCGCTGTTTGCGATTTTTACGGGACAGGTATGGAATATGACCTTCTCGTTTTATCACTCCCTCATTACCTTGCCGAAGGAGTTGGACGAAGCCGCGACCGTTTTCCAGTTTTCAAAATGGCGTCGATTTGTATCGGTCGAGATTCCCGCCGCGATGATTGGCCTCGTCTGGAACGGCATGATGAGCTTTGGCGGCGGTTGGTTCTTTGTCGCCGTTACCGAAGCGATCACGGTCAACAACAATAGCTACACCCTTCCCGGAATTGGTTCCTATGTCGCTAAGGCGATTCTTGAAAAGAATCTAAAGGCGCTCGGTTACGCAATCCTTACGATGGTCGTCTTGATCATCGCCATTGATCAGCTCTTCTGGCGACCGATTGTTGCCTGGGCTGAGAAATTCAGAATGGACAAGAGCACGGCCGCAACCCATGCATCGTCCTGGGTTCTCGATCTGCTCCGATCGTCCAAGCTCCCGCGAATATTCAGCCAGGAATGGAGAAAGGTTCGTCGCCGATTACCGGAGATTTCGTTCAAAAGGTTCCGACGTCCCACGATCAAACTCACGTGGAAGAGAAAGAAATCCCGGATCAATGAAGACCTGGTTTTCGGCATCATCATCGGTACGATTGTTGTTGGCGCGATTACGGTCGGCATCCATATCATCACCTCTGAAGTCCCAGCAAGGGAGATCTTCTCAGTGATCGGCTTAGGTTTCCTGACATTCCTACGAGTGGTGTGCCTCCTCCTTTTCGCTTCTGCGGTGTGGACTCCGATCGGAGTCGCCATTGGATTCAATCCCAAACTCTCACGGATTGCTCAACCGATTGTTCTGATTCTCGCTTCTTTCCCGGCGAACTTTCTGTTCCCTGCCGCAACCATTATTTTCATCCGTCTCGGGCTAGGTCTGAACTTCGGGAGCATCATCTTGATGATCCTAGGAGCTCAATGGTACGTGCTTTTCAACTCCATCGCAGGCGCGATGGCGGTACCCAATGATCTTAGAGAGATGGCCGCTAACATGAGGTTGAGTGGCATCCCCCTTTGGCGTAAGCTCATCCTGCCAGCGATCTTCCCGGCCTGGGTAACCGGCGCAATTACCGCGTCGGGAGGCGCATGGAACGCGAGCATCGTATCCGAAGTCGTAACTTGGGGCAAGAGCACACTGACCGCCGACGGCGTTGGGGCCTATATTGCTAAAGCGACAACGACTGGAGACGCACCACGAATCGTCCTCGGTGTTTCCCTCATGTGCGTTTTCGTTGTTCTCTCCAATCGCCTTTTCTGGCGCAAACTCTACGCCCTTGCTGAAACCCGATACCGACTGGGTTAGTTGGTAAAGAATAATAAGACGAAGACCCATCCAAACCGCGAGACTTAACAAAAATGGCCACTGTCACCCAACTTCAGCCGCTGCTTCGAATCGAAGGCGTTAGCAAGGTCTACCCGCGACCGGAATCGGGTGGCTCATTTACGGTGTTGGATGACATCAACTTGTCGGTCTATCCGGGGGAGATTGTCGCCCTATTAGGTCGGAGCGGTTCGGGCAAGAGCACCCTTCTAAGAAGCATTGCCGGACTCAGCAAGCCAAGTAAGGGGACTGTTTACAGTAATGGTGTTGCGGTCACAGGGCCTAATGCTGACGTTGCGATGGTCTTCCAAGGCTTCGCACTTCTTCCGTGGCTGACCGTTAACGAGAACGTCGAGATCGGACTCGAATCTAAGCGGCTACCTCAGAAAGAGGTTAAGAAGCGGTCTATGGATGCACTTCGATTGGTTGGCTTGGAAGGATTCGAAAAGGCTTATCCTCGCGAGCTTTCAGGCGGTATGCAGCAGCGAGTCGGGTTCGCTCGCGCATTCGTGGTTCAACCGCGAGTTCTCATGCTCGACGAACCGTTTAGTGCCCTCGACGTACTGACCGCTGAGAACCTACGTGGTGAAATTGCGGACCTATGGGAAGAAGGAAACTTCCCCGCTAAGAGCGTTGTCCTCGTGACCCACAACATTGAAGAGGCGATTATGCTTGCCGATCGCGTCGTGATCATGTCGAGTAACCCAGGCCGAATTCGAGGTGAAATTCGGGTCACCTTAAATCGACCGAGAGAAAGAAACTCCAACGCTTTCCGGTCAATGGCCGACCATATCTACACGATCATGACCAAGCCGGACACCAAGATCACGCCGGTACTCCAAGAGAGCAGTTCGTTGCTTGATGTCACGCCTCTGCCACACGCTCGACCAGGCGCGATCAGCGGTCTACTTGAGTTGGTAGAAGAGTATGGCGGCCCAGAAGACGTTGCAGTCATCTCCGATCGACTCCGAATTGAAGCGGATGACCTTCTTCCAATTCTCGACGCGGCGGTGCTTCTCGGCTTTGCCTTGGTTCGAGACGGTGACGTCACGCTCACCGAGACGGGACGAACATTTGCCGACGCTGAGGTTGAGACGGCTCGAAATATCTTCCGAGATCAAGCGCTCAAGTTTGCTCCGATGGTGACCACCATGCATGAGGTTCTTTTAGCTTCGCGTGGGAAGCCAATCCATGAGGATTTCTTCCTCGATCTACTGGATGAGCACTACAGTGACGAAGAGGCCCGAAACCAATTTGAAACCGCCCTCAACTGGGGTCGTTATGCCGGTCTTTTTGACTTTGATAGCGACGAAAAGCTCTTGTTGCTTCCCGAAGAATAGGCTGCAGACCTCAGATTTTAATTTTGTGATCGTTTAAGGCGCCAGATCTTGCCGCCCCAATCGTCCACGATCAAAATCGATCCGTCTGGCAATTTCGCTAAGCCGGCGGGTCTTCCATAGATTTCCCGGTTGGAGCCCTTTGGTAGCCAACCCGTAATCAAGTTTTTTGGAGGACCTGATGGCTTGCCATTTGTACCAAACGGAATCAGAACGACTTTATAGCCATTTAGCTTGCTTCGATTCTGAGATCCGTGAAGGGTGACGATCGCTCCTTCGTCCACAAATACAGCATCGATCGGCGTCGAGTGAGCCTCAAACAATACTTCCGGGACAATCGCCGTGCGTTCTAGCTCAGGCTTGCGAGGCATTTTAGGGTCGTGATGGTTCCCAATGTATTCGTACGGCCAACCATAGAATCCATGTTCTCGCACGGAAGTGAAGTAATCAGGCACAAGGTGATCGCCTTCGTAATCACGCTCAGCAACATTCGCCCAGAGTGAATGAGTTCGTGGCTCAAAGGTCAGCCCGATTGGATTTCGCATCCCGCTCGCGAAGGTTTCTGCTTTGCCTGATATCAATCCGTCGTCCATAAGCTTATAGCGCTCAATCACTGCACGCCTCGATTCCTCTTGATCCAAGTTTTCGACCGACCCGATCGTCAAGAACAAGGATTTGGACGTTGGGTCTATCAAGATATTGCGGGTCCAATGGTTTCGATAGCCTCGTTCAGGAATTCCAGCGAGCACAGTTTCAGGTTTTCCGTTCGCCGTCACTTGCCCCGGTCGATAGTTCCAGCGGACGATCGAGCCCGTGTTGGCCACGTACAAATGGTCGAACGCAAACTGGATGCCAAATGGATAGTAGAGTTCCATCGACCAAACAGATCGGTGGGTAGGACCGTGGCTCTGGTTGTAGCCACTGAGAACGATGACTTCATGAGGCTGATTTTTAACTGGCCATTCTAGTCGAGTTTGTACGACGAAGATATCGCCGTTAGGTGCCACCGCGATTTTCCTGGGCTGGCGTAGGCCGCCCGCGAAGAGTTCAATCTTATAGCCTTTAGCAGTTGTCAGAAAGGAGTCTGGTGCCTTGATTAGCTTCGGAACACGGATAACGCTCTTTCCTACAGGGGGCAGGTTTTGAGCAGAAAGTTGCGCGGTTAACAACAGGTAGGCAAGCACTAGAACCAAGATTAGTCTAAGTCTTCCCTCTCTCGCAAGTGTAAAAACCGATGGCGACAAAGGAAAATGTCCCGGGCCCAAAGAGAGTCCGGGACATGAAGTGGGTGTTAGTTTCCCGAGTTTCGTTCGGGTGGTTCCACGCCTAACAGGTTGTGCACGAAAAAGTCACGCCGCTTTCTTTCACCCATCGGACCACCATCGGTATGGTCAAATCCGGGAAGCATTAAGAAGTCGAAATCCTTCTTCGCTTTCAAGAGTGCATCCACGAGCCGAAGTGTCGATTCCGGTGGAACATTCGTGTCCATCTCGCCGACCATCAGCAGGAGCCGACCTTTCAAGTTGGCCGCGTTGGTAATGTTCGATTGCTCTGCGTAGTGTGGGCCGACGGGATAACCCATCCATTGCTCGTTCCACCACACCTTGTCCATTCGGTTGTCGTGGCATCCACAAGACGAAACGGCAACTTTGTAGAACTCTGGGTGGAATAGAACAGCGCCGGTCGAGTTCTGGCCACCTGCGGACGTTCCATAGACTCCCACCTTATCCAAATCGATGTACGGATACCGCAACGCCAAGGACTTCATCCACAAGATTCGATCAGGAAAACCCGCATCTGCAAGGTTTTTCCAGCACACGTCGTGAAAAGCTTTCGATCGGTTGCGCGTCCCCATGCCGTCCACCTGAATCACGATGAATCCGAGTTCGGCGAGGGCTTGCATCCGGTAGAACGGGCTAAAGCTCTTGGGAACAAACGAATCCTGAGGCCCGGCATAGATGTTCTCGATGATCGGATACTTCTTGTTCGGGTCCATGTGCATGGGCCGACAGACAAATCCGTATATGTCCGTTGTCCCATCTCGTCCCTTCGCGACAAATACCTCGGGATAATTCCAGCCCGTAGCTTTGAGTTCCGAGATATCGGCCTTTTCAAATGTCGAAATTAGTTTGCCGTCCGACACTCGCCGCAATTCGTGAATTGGCTCTTGATCCACCCGCGAATAGGTGTCAATAAGAAACTGGTTGGTCGGCGAATACTGAACGGTATGGTTTCCGTTTGACTCTGTTAATGCAGTCAGCCCGGTACCGTTGAAGTTAACACGGTAGTAATGCATCAAATAAGGGTCTTGCCCCTCATTCTTGCCGCTTGCGTGAAACCAAATTTGTCGAGTTTTCTCGTCGATCTTATCGACGCCGCGTACAACCCAATTGCCTTTCGTTATCTGGTTTTCAAGCGTGCCCTTCTCACCGTCCGTGAGATAGAGATGCCCCCAACCATCTTGTTCCGACCTCCAAATGATTTCGTCCGTCTCTTTGAGATAATGGACGTATTGGCTCGTGATGTCGATAAAGGTCTTGGCCTTGTCGTCGACGAGAGGTCGCGTCGAGCCTGTTAAGGCATCTACTACGATGACTCGGAATCGTCCGTGACCTCGGTCGGTCTTTTCGTAAGTGAAGTGGAGGTTATCTTTCTTCCAACGAATCTCAGGGGCATCGCCTGTATCAATAGGCTCCATATCCACCTTTGTTTCCGTGCCCTTCACGGGGTCGATGAGCACCATATCAAACGTATCAAGCTTGTCACCCGGCAAATCGTAAACTCGGGAGTGGAGTTTCGCGCGACCGCCTTCTTTTGGCGAAGATTCGATGAGATAAACCTCTTTACGATCCCCAGGAATGATTCGAACGCCAACCAACTCTTTGCTGTCGGGTGACCAGCTGACACTCACATAGCCGTGGCCGACTGATCCTTCCTTGGTTGTGAACGTAGTCTTGGTTCCCTCTTTCGGTTGGATGCTTAAGTTCCCAGCGGTCAATTCGACAAGCCAATTTCCATCGGGAGAATTGAGTTCACGGTTCTGTCCCCGTCGGCGCTGAGATTCCTTAATCGGGTCGTAAAAGCTGGATTCAAGGTCGGCAGATTCGTCATTTGCTTCTACCGGTGGAGGTGGAGTTTCGGCCTTTGCGGTTCCAATTTGAACGCAGTTATAGGTCTTCAAGTCGCATTTCCAACGAGCATCTCCCACGTTGAAGAACACGGTTCCCAAATCGTCACTGAAGTCGATTGATGAAAACGGCAACTTGGTCGAGGCGTAGTTGACACTCGCTGCTTTCGATAGGGATTCGGCAAGTCGACCTTGGTCGAAAGCCGCCATTCTTCGGCCCTTCGTAGTTTCAACGACGATAAATTCTTTGGCACCATCCTTAAGGTCGTTTCGGTACCAAAACCGACGATCCTTGTCGTACCAGTGAGGCGTGATTTTGAGCTTAAAAGCCTTCCCTTTCAAAAGGTCGGGAAGCTTGTCTGTGCGATCGTATGCCTGTCGAACTTCGTCGGGTGACGGGCTAAATCGGGTCAATGAAACGGAAGTTTCGTTTCGAACGGGTTGAAAAGAATGAGACCCAAGGAACAGGCTCAAAACGGCTAGGCCAACTCTACCCACGAACATGCGCGAATTTTACTTTGAATTTGAACGATTATTTGGTTAGAGCCGTTCTCAGGGAAGAGATTTCCGATTTAAGTAGGTTCGAAGCTCTGTTCGAAGGTTTCTTACGGTGGATTCTTCCGCCGCGGAAGGCCTTAGCACGAGATGCTCCGGGTCAAAATCGCCCATGACTTCTTGTCCGCTGGAATCGGATTCTAACGAATCATCCAGTCCCACAAAGTGTCCCAGTTCATGAGTCAGCACTGCACCAATCGCGGTGTCGCTCAATAACTGACCTCGATCTCGATCGGATATTTCAACTTTGGCCTTCAGATGTCCGCTCGGTGAAGCGTCAATTTCTATTTGACCTTGTAGACGTGAGGCTTCTTGGATGTCAGCAAGCTTAGAGACATTGATCGATGCTTCTTCACCAGGGGAAGCTAGTCGGAATGGATGGTCTGAAATGCACTCGTTCCAAGCATGTATTGCCTGATTGAGTGACGCGACCGAAACACTTTGATCTTTTGAACCGACCGTGACTCCTTGCAGAAAGAGTTGCTCTTCAATAGCATGCGTTGAACCAGAGGAAAGAGCCGACTGAGCTTCCTCAGAGATTCGGCAGGCGTGTCTTTGTGCGCTCAAAACTAATGGTTTCCAGCTCTCAAACTCCGAATGAGTAAGAGTTGGAACCAGTATGGTCACAAGACTTAAAGCGAATAGGTAGCGCATGATCTCTCTTGCTAATAGATACTCCGCTTATTCTTGATTACAAACGAATCAAGAAGATTTCTGGCGTTTTAGCTTATTTTTGAAAATTGAAAGACTCCATTTGATCGTAACGCCTAATTTTCAAAGGCGTAATTAACTGACCAAAACGCGATTTTGGTCATTTTTCGGGCAAACCTATAGGCCGATTCTCCAAAATAGCTCGTAGAAGTTTTGGTACGGTGTACTTCACACCGTTCGGAGCACCCATTGGCAAGAGCAGGAAGCAGCACCGCACCATCTATTCAAGGACCCAAAAGCGCCGGACAAGTTATGTCTGGCTACACCAGCGAGGTCAGTAAATATCGCTGGTGGATCCTTTTAGGTCTCATCACGGCTGCAATCATGGAGGTGCTTGACACCACCATCGTTAACGTAGCGCTGCCTCAAATGGCAGGAAATCTTGGCGCAACAAACCAAGAAATCGGTTGGGTGTCGACGGGATACATTCTCTCCAATGTTGTTGTTCTTCCGATGACTGCATTCCTCGCAGGCAGGTTCGGGCGAAAACGATATCTTGGCTTTTCGATCCTGCTTTTCATGGCAGCATCGTTCTTCTGCGGCACATCTCACACACTCATCGAATTAGTGTTCTGGCGAATTCTCCAAGGCGCAGGAGGAGCTGCTCTTCTTTCGACTGCTCAGGCTACGCTTAGGCAAATATTCCCTACGGAACAGCAAGGCATCGTCCAAGCCATCTTCTTGATGGGAGTGATCGTTGCGCCAACTTTAGGACCGACTTTAGGTGGCTGGATTACGGATAACTACACCTGGAACTGGTGTTTCTTCATCAACCTGCCTATCGGCGTCGCTTCCTTCTTCCTTGTGACATCGTTCCTGGAGGATTCCGTATCTGCCTCCAAAGATGGAACCGTCGACTGGCTAGGCATAGGTTTGCTTGCCGTAGGTCTCGGTTGTCTTCAATATGTTTTGGAAGAGGGCCAGCAGAACGACTGGTTCCAAGATGCAGTCATTCTCCGACTCGCGATTGTCTCGATTTGCTGCATTGGAACTCTGCTGTGGTGGGAGATGTCCCCTCGCAATCCCAATCCGGTCGTCAATTTCAGAATCCTGAAGAACTCGGCGCTTTCTTCGTCGATCTTCCTATTCGTCGCTCTAGGATTCGGTCTCTATGGTGGCGTCTATCTCTTTCCACTTTTTGCCCAGACCATCCTTGGTTTAACGCCAACGAAGACAGGCCTCGTCTTGCTTCCCGGAGGACTCGCAACTGCATGCAGTGCGCTCATCTGCGGCCGGCTTCTGAATGGAAAGAAGGCTCTTGTTGACCCAAGAATCCTGATCATGTTGGGTGTCGTCATCTTCATGATTTCCATGTGGGATCTTGGGCACCTCACCATTCTCAGCGGTGAACCGGACACAAGAATTGCGCTGCTTGTTCGAGGTTTTGGACTCGGATTCCTCTTCGCGCCGATCAATCAGGTTGCTTACGCCAGCATCCAAAGACATGAAGCGCAACAAGCTTCGGGACTGATCAATCTTGCTCGACAGTTAGGAGGTTCGTTTGGAATCGCAATCCTCGGAACATATTTGAACACCCGAACCAAGATTCACTATGCGAATTTGGTGAGCTACACCTATCCAAGCAACCACATTTTTACCGATCGGTTGAAGGCTCTAAGCGGCCACTTTCTGGCTGCTGGCCACGGCGTCCAACAGTCAAAAGATATGGCGCTGAGCGTCATTAGCCGTACGATTGGAGTTCAGGCGGCAACTATGAGCTACAACGACTCCTTTATATTGATCTTAATCATCTTTACCGTAACCGCGCCAGCAATCTTCATCTTAAAGAAGCCAAAAGCAGCGGCCCAAGCCCCGGTCGACGCGCACTAAA
The DNA here is from genome assembly GCA_903899015.1 of uncultured Armatimonadota bacterium. Classification (GTDB taxonomy): domain Bacteria; phylum Armatimonadota; class Fimbriimonadia; order Fimbriimonadales; family Fimbriimonadaceae; genus Fimbriimonas. Next base: position 24,346 of record CAIUHP010000100.1, read on the forward strand.
GCTTGGTCTGAATCCGGCTTCGTGGCCAAACCAGCGCGAAGGCGGATTCGAGGGCGTCACGATCTAATCGGCAGAATTGTTTCTGTCCCCTCCTCTCGCGTTTCACGACTCCAGTGTCCGAGAGAATCTTCCAGTGGTGGCTTAAGAGTGCCAAGCTTATGCCAGCCCGGTGCGCAATCTGGGTACCGCACAGTTCTTCCTCCGAAGCAAGGATCTCCACCAGGCGTAAACGCGTCGGATCGGACAATGCGGAGAACACACGGGCTCGATCTTCAAGACTCATTTCGGGCATGTCTTAGAATACTTCATCAAATAGTTAAACAACTACTTGACTATATGCCAAATCTGTGGAACAATACATTCATCGGAGGATATGAAATGAGCAAAGTATTAGAAGTCAGCACGTCAGAGTTTGAGCAGAAGGCCATTCAGGCAGAGGGACTGGTTTTAGTAGATTTCTCGGCCACTTGGTGCGGACCGTGCAAGCGCATGCTTCCCGAACTTGAAGCAGCCGCAGAACAGTTCGCTGGCAAGGCGACATTCCTGAAAGTCGATGTGGACCAATCTCCCGACATCGCCATTCAGTACGGAGTGCAAGGCATTCCCAACTTGACTTTCTTGAAAGATGGAAAGGTCGTGGATGTTGCGATCGGCCTCATGCCCAAGGCTGAGATCGTATCGAGAATTCAAAAGAATCTCTAAACAGAGCCCAGCCCAAACTTAGCCTAACTCGCCTCTCGGTCCTCGATCGGAGGCGAGTCATGGTTCTCTTAGGAGCCGGTATATTCAGACCATGCTCCCCGCATTGGTTGCTCTTGCGTTCCTAACATCTCACCCAACCGCCCATGAGTGGAAAATGGTCTGGCATGACGAATTCGACTCGCCAGGAGCACCAGACCCTAAGAACTGGGTGTTCGAAAAGGGCTTTGTCCGGAACAAGGAGCTTCAATGGTATCAACCTGAAAATGCCCGAGTTGAGGACGGCAAACTCATCATCGAAGGACGTCGAGAGAATGTTACCAATCCAAGTTTTGATGCTTCGAGTCCTGATTGGCGGAAGAATCGCCCCGTAGCTCAATACACATCGGCCTGCCTAGAAACTCGCGGATTGCATTCGTTTCTATACGGACGATTTGAAATACGTGCGAAGATCGATGCTCACCCTGGACTTTGGCCCGCAATTTGGAGCCTAGGCGTCAAGGGCAAGTGGCCGCTTAACGGCGAAATCGATCAGTTGGAGTACTACCACGACACGATTCTCGCAAACACCGCTTGGGCGAACGGAACCTGGAACACTGTCAAAACTCCGTACTCTAAGTTCCTTGCCAAGGATCCCAATTGGGGAGACAAGTTCCATGTCTGGCGCATGGATTGGGATGAAGCATTCATCAAGATCTACCTGGACGATGAACTGCTGAATTCGACTGACCTAAGCTTGACTCTAAATCCAGACGGAACAAACCCTTTTCATCAGCCAGAGTTCCTTCTTCTGAACCTTGCCATCGGATCAACCGGTGGAGATCCGAGCAAGACGACCTTCCCTGCTCGATTTGAAGTGGACTACGTTCGCGTTTATCAACGAACGCAGTCCAAGTGACACCCTAGTCTTTCGCTAAGACCCACTGCAGATCTTCTGCGGTGAGCGTTCGAATGACGTCGCCATCATCGGTGAGAATGCTTTTTGCAAGGTCGCCCTTACGTGCCTGCATTTGGAGCATCTTCTCTTCGATCGTGCCCGCCGCGACGAGCCGATAGACCATAACCGGTTTATCCTGCCCAATTCGGTGGGCCCGGTCGATTGCTTGGTTCTCGACCGCGGGATTCCACCATGGGTCATACAGGATGACGGTGTCCGCCGCAGTCAAGTTGAGTCCGGTTCCACCAGCTTTTAAGCTGATAAGGAATAGCGGTACTTCACCAGCTTGGAATTTCTCGACCGGTGTTTCGCGATCGGTTGTGTCGCCACTGATCCGCACCCACTTGGTACCCGCCTCTTTGAGGCGCTCTTCAATGAGGTTGAGCATGGAAGTGAACTGTGAAAACAGCAAAACCTTTCGGCCATCTTCAATGAGCACGCTCAACATATCCATTAAGCGATCCAGCTTGGCGGATTCCTTTACATCGTCTGCAGAAGGCAGTTTCACCAATCGTGGATCGCAGCAGACTTGGCGCAACTTGAGCAACGCATCAAGGATCTGGATGCGACTGCGATCGAATCCCTGGGTCGCGATAAGCTGGCGAACCTGATTGTCCATAGCCAATCGAATCGATTCATAAAAGTCGCGCTGCTTATCTTCGAACTCAACCGTTTCGATGATCTCCGTCTTAGCCGGCAACTCCTTGACGACCTTGTCCTTCGTTCGCCGTAGCATGAATGGACGAATCCTTCGTGCCAATCGATCGCGGGCTTCGGTGTCACCACCCTTCTCGATCGGTCCTCGGAATTTACGCTTGAACTCGGCATCTGTTCCCAGGAATCCTGGCATTAGGAAGTGGAAGAGCGACCAAAGTTCACCCAAGTGGTTCTCCACCGGAGTACCACTCATGCAAATGCGATGGTTCGCCTCAAGCTCTCGAGCCGCCCTTGCCGCAATTGTGATTGGATTCTTGACGTTCTGAGCTTCATCGAGAACAATCGCGTGATACTTCGATGCCTTCAGGTGATCTTTGTCGCGTGCCAATAGCGGATACGTCGTTAAAGCGATGTCGCAATCCGTTAACTCGGAGAAGCGCCCGTGTCGCCCAGTGCCTTGTAACGTAACTACCTTAAGTTCAGGAGTAAACCGCTCGCACTCTCTGCGCCAGTTGGGCATCGTACTCGTTGGTGCGACGATGAGCACCGGTAGCGTCATGCGGCCCGCTTTCTTCTCTTGCTGGAGAAATGCCAAGACTTGGACCGTCTTGCCGAGCCCCATGTCATCGGCCAAAATTCCACCGAATCCAAATTCGCGCAGGAAGTCGAGCCAGGCGAGACCTTCCTTTTGGTATCCGCGAAGGTCTCCATTGAAGCCCTCCGGTTCGGCTAGCGGTGCAAGATGATCGAATTCTTCTAAGCGAGAAGAGAGTCCTTGAAGTTCGTCAGACGTGCGCCAAGGCATGTCGAAATCTTCGACGGTATCTTCCATGATCGACGCTTCTGAGAGCATCGACTTTGGCAAGCGCAAATCGTCGGGCCATTCTTGAACACCACCAAACAGTTCCACGAGTGGTCGCAGAATCGCGTTCAGCCTCTTACGAGAAAGTTTAACGGCCCGTCCTTGCGGATCAAAGACGAACATGTCGTCATTTTCTTCGGAAGTTCGTCCCCGACCGTATCGTCCGACTTGTCCCGACTGCTCCGAGAAGAGCGTCTTCAAAACCGCTTTCAAGTCAAATGGTTCGCCCTCGACCTTGATCCCAACTTGGAACTCAAACCAATCAATGCCAGAACCACTTTCTAATCCGAGATCCCATTCGATGTCTTCATCTGGGACGATTCTGAAAGTCTGATCCAGCTTAATCTTCCAACCCATGTCAGTCAGCCGTGGAAACAGAGACTCTTTGAATTGCTCAATTCGCTCAATGGGATATTGGAGTCGATAATCGTCTGGCGGAACGATGCACAAGGTCTTGCCTCGGGCCTTTGGAATCTCCCAACCGCAATATGTTGAGTCGACCCACCCATTGGTTTCCAACCTTTCCATCGCCGACGCTTCGGCAATTGGGTTACGCCGCAATAGCACAATCTCGTCCGAAGTCTCGACTCGAATATCTCCCCCGTCTGCGGGAGCTGGCATGCCTTCATATTCAAATGTGAGACGAGCAAACGCGAGCGGAGCCGAAACTTTGGAGTCACCCCAGGAATAGGACGAGCGGAAGCAGGATTCAAACTGAATTTCAAGGCAAGGCACCGGCTTCGGCGTCCGAATAACCGTCTTGAATTTGGGCTTGGGCAACGCATCGCCCGCAATTCCCATTTCTTCTAACCGCTGACGAACGGTGGGTAGAACTTCCGGTCGAATGGGACCTACACGAAGAAAGGTGCCTGCCACCTGAGGCGGAAGCTTGCATTCAAGTGGTCCGCACTCGTTCGTGGCAAGATCGATATACCAAGGAGGCGATACCGACAAAACGATGCCTTCCGAACCGAAGTCAATGGTTGGCTGTAACACGCCGTTCGGGCCGGCATCCTTCCATTTGAGAGTTCCTTTTCGTTTTGTGCCTAACTTCAGAGTCCGCTCGGGCGCTTCACCCCATGAGGCTCGCCCAGATCCGACTGCTGCTTCTACTAGGCGAGCGCCGTGAGCGCCGTCCAATCGGAATTCGGCCCGGTTCCAGTCCAGTTTTACGGCGTTCTTGTCGATATCGACAACGAGTGCCCGATCGTACTTGTTGAGATATCGGGGCAGATTTCCCGACGCGACGGTTGCGACCTTGAACTCAACCGGAGATCCGAACTCGCCGTTTTTCAAGATTGATCGGCTGACCAGGACAACGGTCGGAACTTCAGATCCATTTGGAGCGGTCTTTTTGCTTAATTGGTAGAACAGTCGAGCCTTGGAATCTGGCTCAAAATCATCAGAGTCAAGACGGGTAGCCTGAAGTCGGTCAAGCCATTCGGCGACTTCGTGGGGGACGGGCACCGCTAATGAGGGCGATTCGGTCGATTCGTCGCCTTTCTCAGTTTCTGTATCGGTTGCTCCATTTTTTAGTATTGGCATAGGGTGATCTAAGGCATGCAAGGCAAGCGCCGCCGCATGCTTACACTGGTCGGCGGTCGGGCAGGAGCAGGTTGACTTGAGGGAAAAGCGCAAGCCTCGCTTTATCACTTCGATGGATACATGATAGGATTCGGATCCCGAGCCCCTAACTTCGCCACAAACAAGCCCACTGGAGGTTATCCATGATCGGGTAACCATCTTTCTGCGGAGATAATCTCTGCCTCGGGCCAAAAGGGTTGGCGTGAAATTGCGCTCGATATCGCTAAGTGCGAAAAGTATCACGGGTTCCGTTGATTATGGAGCCTTGAGACCCTCAAAGGCGACGAGTAGTGAACCTTTTCGTTCGGAACTGGCCTAACGTCAGTTTATTGTTCAAGACCGACCCGTAAATGGCGTCGCTTACCTAGATTTGAACCGTTGTGATCTCCAATTTCCCGAGAAATCCCGCATACTAGAATCGTGAAGATCACCCGACTTTGGATGTTGCTTGTCGTAGCACCATTCGCCTTGAAGCTCGCATTAGCGCTTCTTGTACTATTTGTCGTGGGAACTCTCGCCCGAGCGGCCTATCTCAAGGCGACCCTCGAACCGGTTTCGTAACGGGTCGATTCGAACCTGACAGCGGGCTCTTTGCTTCCTGCGGTATACTCTCCTTTCCAAATCCGTGGGAGGACGACATCGTCCGCCTGCACCACAGGTGAAATGCATTGAGAACAAACGTTAGAAAGAATCCCCATTCGCCCCGCTACACCGCCATTGCAAAGACCGTCGATCAAGACGTTGCACACGACATCGTAGCTGCTCTCGCACTCGTGAAGCAAACTGCCAACGCTAAGTTCGTTGAGAGCGTTGACCTTGCGGTCAACCTCGGTATCGACCCACGAAAGGGCGACCAAAACGTTCGTGGTATCACCAACCTTCCTCACGGCACCGGTAAGGTCCGAAAGGTTGCGGTCCTTGCGAAGGGTGACCTTGCTGCTCAGGCCGAAGCTGCTGGAGCCGACACAGTTGGCGGAGACGAGCTCATTGCTCAGATTCAGGGTGGTTTCCGAGATTTCGACGTCCTTCTCGCAACGGAAGATATGGCACCCCAGATCGGCAAAATCGGCCGAATGCTCGGACCACGAACTCCCAACAAGAGAAACGGCACCGTCACGAACAACATCGGAACTGCAGTTAAAGAAATTAAGGGTGCAACCCGTGTTGAGTACCGAGCAGACAAAGCCGGTATCGTTCACCTCGCGATTGGCAAGGTGAGCTTCACCGACGAGCAGCTTCTTGAGAATTTCAAAGCAGGTCTCGGCGCGCTCATTAAGGCGAAGCCTGCAACTGCCAAAGGCAAGTACATCAAAGCCATCACCGTAAGCGCAACGATGGGACCTGGCATCGTAGTTGACGCAACAACCGCTGCCAAGCTCGCTGCCTAAGAACCTCCTCACGAGAACCCGTCCCGAGTGATGTCATCCATCGCTCGGGACTTTTTTGTTTTAGAACGACTTCCGGTCACTGGTCTGGCCGCTTTCGTGTACCGCTCACTCACTTCAAAATCGGCATTCTGAGCCTAGCAGGCGCTCGGCTAGACGGGACTATTGACCGGTTCCCCTGACAAGTGGCCCATTGATTGACTTCTCTTAACAATCGCAAGGGTAACTTGACTGTCAGGAAGTCACATGAGATTATCAGTTAGGCTAATAGCTCCAATCTGCATCCTAGCGACCGCCCTTTACCTTGCCTATTTCGCGCGCCATGGGGCTGAGCCTCGCCAGGACCGAGATTTATCGGTCAACACGGTAACGTTCAATAACGCGCGATAAAATTCAAACCCTGGAAGACAATTCCCACAATTCATCCGTAGTAAATTTCATGAAGCCATGGATGTCAGGTTTGGCGATCGTTGTGTTCGTAGCTTTGACCGGTTGCACCGCAGAAATAGCGAATGCTCAGAAGCCAAAGACCAAGTATGCGGTTACACACGCGGCCGCTGAATGGAAGAAGCTCCTTTCTCCGATGGCATATCAAGTGTTACGCGAATCGGGCACCGAGCGAGCTTTCACCGGCAAGCTTCTAGACGTCCACGATCGTGGCACCTTCGTCTGTGCTGGTTGCGGGCAAGAACTATTTAGCTCGGACACCAAGTTTGATTCTGGAACCGGCTGGCCAAGCTTCTTCAAGCCCCTCACCAAAAAGTCAGTTGAAGAGGTTGTCGATAGAAGCGACGGAATGGTTCGAACCGAAGTTAAGTGCGCCCGCTGTGGTGGACACTTGGGCCACGTGTTCGACGACGGTCCCCAACCAACCGGCTTGCGCTACTGCATGAACTCAGTCGCTATGGCGTTCGTTCCGGCGAAGAAAAAGTAGCCGCGAACGATTCCACCCATAACTTCTGAGATAGGGTGTCAGGAACTTGAATACCTCTTGCTTGGGTGATCAGCTCGAATGCATCAGAAGGTTCAATTCCTCGTAGAGCCATCACGCAAGCCGCCATCACTGAAGCACGTCCAATCCCCATGCGGCAATGAACTACTACGTTTTGTCCCGTTGTAAGCCGGTCACCGATCAGCATAGCAACCCGATAAATATTGGACGCCGTTTCCGGAATCGAACGATCAATGATCGGTGCCTGAATAAACTCGAGTCCGACCTTCGCGCAAACGACCGGCTCCTCTTTTAATCCCAGATATTCCGATTCTTCACGCCCGAGCATCGAAACCAACACGTCTACCCCATTGGACCGAAGCTTCTTGAGATCCGTTTCAAGGGAGTCGTGCCCCGCAGGATGCGGCGATATCGCGAGCTTTCCCGACGATTCGATTTCTATCCAGCGGAAGTTTGGCACTCCTTTAGCTTATCGGAGGTTTCTGAGATCCGGTACTTAAATCTAACCTTTATATGGAATGTGCCCCTATCGATGGCCTCCTTCTTCCAACTGCCAGGGCCCCAGTAGCCGGAGGTGGTTCGTGCCTCCGCCTACGTATTTGGATGCGTTTCCGACAAGGAATTCTGATAAAAACTCTACGCTGAATACCTGTTTGCAAGGACCTCCTAGTTTGCTCGGAGGCACAAACCACCTCCGCCTACAGTGGCTCCCGTTAACGTTAAAGGCAGACCATCGGCGAAGAAGCATAGATGCCAGCACTCAAAAGTGCTCCAACGACAACCCATTTCATCGATCCCATAATACGCGGCAGTTCAAGGCGAAAGAATCGTGCCCCTATCGATGGCATGCTACTTCCAACAGCCAGGGCCCCTGTTGCCGGAGGTGGTTCGTGCCTCCGCCTACGTATTTGGATGCGTTTCCGACAAGGAATTCTGATAAAAACTCTACGCCGAATACCGGGTTGCAAACACCTCCTAGTTTGCTCGGAGGCACAAACCACCTCCGCCTACAGTGGCTCCCGTAAACGTTAATGGGAGACCAACGGCGAAGGTTCAACAGAGCACATATCGTCAGGGTTGTCGATTTCCGCCATATAATGAACCCGTGCTCCTGATTCCCCAGATTGCCTGTAGCGTCCTATTGAGCTTTGCCTGCCAACACGGATCGTCTATGTTGCCCAACGATCACTGGGTATTCAATTCGTTCAAGGAGTTGAAAAAAGTCAGACTGCTCCGGGGTATGGATGAAGACTTAGCTGAAGGTCACGAGCCGTATCTAGGGCGAGGAGGACCTTCGCCGGCAACGAGATATTCCGTTGCGGACGGATCATACACGACAACTTCCCTCCTTCGAGACAAGGCCAACGACCTTGAGCGAGATTGCAAACTTCCCAGTCTGCTACCTCCCGGACAAAGCGCTACTGAGGCATTCAACAAAGCTACAGCCGAGCTCAAATCTCGCAACGGATATGTCTACGGGGGGCAAGTCGTCATACCGATCATCGACTTCAGCTCCAAACAACTAAAGGAGTTAGGAGGAGATTCAATCGAGATGAAAACTACCGTTCGCATCGCAGTTGCCAAACTCCAACGAGCTCAAGTCACCCAGCCCGGATCCGCGCTGGTCCAGTTCCGTGATGTCCGCAAAGACCACTGGGCCGCATCCGCCATCCTCGAACTGAGAAGTAAAGGCCTCCTCAACGGCTACCCTGAATGTCGATCTTGGTAGTGTCGAAACCTTGTAGCGACGGGTCTCAAACTAAGTGAATGAGACTTGCTTTCGGTGACTGGTCAATTCCTAGTGGAAGTACTGAGTCCCGGGCTTTGAACACAAACAACAATTCAGAATGGCTGAGTGATTTTTCTCGCAAGTCATACGCTTCTGTGACCGCCAAAGTTAGTGATTAGATGTAGGCTTAAATACAATTTCCTGTTTTTTACGTAAGTCCTTTGGCGTTTTCAGGTTTTAGTGTTAACATTCCCATATGAAGACTTTGATCTTAACGCTCGCCATTTGCCTCGGTGTCACAGCAATTGGCCGATCACAAACTACTTTCGGAGTACAGTACCAACTTAGTGGGGCATGGATCGGAACAGGAACTGGTGTTACTCAGCCGTTTTTTACTTCGGTAAAAGGACCGAATTCAGGCACTAATAGCTACTCGGATTCTGTTCCTTATCAATTTATTTGTACGTTTCATTCGACGAATAGCACAAAGACACCGGTTGCCACAGGCTCGGTGACTATAAACCTCACAGCTGAAGCTGACACGGGAGCGTTAATAGTTGGAGCGACTGGTACCGCAACCGCAACTGCGGCCTGCTCCTCTGTAAATGCATCTTCTTCTCAAACGGGTGCTGGTTCGGATCCTCACACAAATGGGCCAACAGCACTTCCTACTTATGTAATTTCTGGATCAGTTTTGACATGGTCTTACGATGCTGCAAACGTGCAATGGGTGGGTATAGCTTCTATTGTGACAATTTCATCCACCGGGAGCGTTAGCTATACAAAAGCTGGACTCGGCGACACTCGCGACCAGGCAAGCGCAAACTCAACGGTTGGAACAGGCACTAATCTCATCACAAGTAATACTATGGTGGTTACTCAATGATTGATTCAACTGCTAACTAAGTTCATGATTTGAATATGAAATGTGAAACAACTAACATCCGATTCCTACCATGCTGATTGCTTTTCTTTTAGCTTCTCAAATATCGAGCCCGCATCAAGTCCTATCCGCAGGGACTGAGGCGGCCCTTCTATCTGTAGGTCGGGTCCGGCCTGTTGTAGTCGATAAGCGTATTCGACAGGATTTGGTCTATATCTCTCCAAATGGAGCTTCAATCGAAACTCAGATTTCCGCGTTAACTTGTGCTCTCGACGCAAGTCAGCTAGAAACCGAATCGGGAACAATGATCATTCGCACAAAGGCTGACCAACTGCGTATACGTCAGCGACGTTCCGATGCACGCTTGGCTTGGATAGAGAAATACCTCAAGGACGTAAACACCTATCGAAAGCGTGCATTGACTGGACGGAGCATTGGAGAAGCATTGGTCAACTCAGTTGGTGAGAGGACAAGGTTGATCAGTGCAATCCAGGCCGGTAAAGCCTCACCAGAATCTCTTGGACTGTTGTACAGCGGTCTCATTCAACAATCAGAACCGTTTGCGGAGAAATTAATTCGCAGGATCGGATTGAGAAAGATTGCTGATTTACCGATCGACTCGGCTGCTACGGTGTGGGAAGATCAACCGGCATACAAAACAAAGCCGCTCCCCGACCATCAAGATCTTGATTCTGAATACTTGGACCAGCGGGCAAAATTGTCGTTGCCTACACTAACTTCTGAGCAAAGGCAACAATTCGTTTCCGCAGGTATTTCTCCCGAAATGCTCTCATCCAATGCACTGGAGCCGATTGCGAAGACAAGACTCTCTGTGTTTTCGTTCGTCAGTTCGATATCGATAAATGTAGAATCCTTCGACCGTAACGGACAAAGACTTTTCGATATCCGGCTGTCACCGTGCCCGTCAGGTGAGGTCTTTAGTGACAAGGCTATTTCTGCCAGTCACCCGGCATACCGTTCGAAATTGAGCTCGCCAATTCGAAGTGAATCATTGGCTGCTGCCGCCTATCCGAGAAACACATCGGATCTAGCGCCTGATTGGCTACTCCACCCGGATCGGTCTGAACCTCTGAATTTATTTGTGCGAGATGCCGTCGAAGCACTTGCGAGAGACCAAACAACCGGATGCTTTGCAATTTGGGTCTCTGACGGTCTTTGGAACCTCGTCAAACCGTGTATTGTAGGGAATTCGGTGAATCTGGACGCACTTCGCGCAAATCTAAATTCTCAGGAACCTTACGAAATCGTGACTATACCGAGCGGAGTCGCAATGCGACCGGTCGATGCTGAAGTAGCCGAACAGTGCCAAGTCTCTAGGAAGGTGCTTGCCAACTTTGCTCAAGAAATGCATCGCCAGCCAGACGTAAGGCTAATCGCAAAACTTTACCGAGACATTGATTCTACTCAGGCTTGGCTCGCTCCCCAATGGGTTTTTGGCATACAAAACACCGGTGAAAGGCCACTTGGATTCGATGCAGCGAAGGATTTCTATAGGCTTGTTGGATCAATATCGGATGTCAACTGGTCTGAACTAATTAGGCGTGGGCGAATGACATTGGGTCAACTGGGAATTACTGATGCGTTTTATGACTACATTTTGAGCGACGGATTTTCTGGCTTACAATCAACTACCCCTCTTCCTGAAGTTCTAAAATTCGCACCCGACGTTACCCCAGCTGGGGTCCGGGATGATTCTGTTATTGAACTAAAAGTTACGGTTAAGCGGCAGGTAAAGGTTTATACGATAGGAACCCCGTTACCCAAGGGTTGGGATGATTTCCGAAGCTTGGGCGAGTTTCTATGTGAACCTGCACGAATTGTGAAACAAGAGGATGGCACTTATATTTACGCAACCCCACGAGACGATGTCGAACGCCGGATCGATCCAAAGCTATTCCAACTCGGTACAGGTACAGACTTTAATATCACCATCTATCTCGACCCAAGGATAGAGGTAACGCAGTCAATCCACGGTGGCGACGCTCCAGAAGGGATTCCGTTCCGCTTTCGCGACTTGTCTCAAGCCGAGCGAGACACAGCATGGATAAATGGGCAGAAAGAGGCAATTCAACAACGAATCGATAATTCTGCCGTGAATCTTCATGATCCCAGGAGAAAAACGCAGATTGGCGGAATCAAGCCGCCATTGCCTCTTTAGACTTAGTGAACAGGTGCCTTAGCCAAAGGACATGGGGGCAACTCAAAGAACGCCCCCCTTATATCACAGCTCAAACCACGCGCCTATTTGTGGATCGCGTGGCCTTGAGCGTCTTCGAACGCTTCGAGGACGGCTTCGGACATGGTTGGGTGGGCGTGGATCGTGTCCACCATATACTCAACCGTCGCTTCCAGTTTCAGGGCGACTACGGCTTCGTGAATCATGTCGGTGACGTGAGCACCGATCATGTGGACGCCGAGGACTTCGCCGTACTTCTTATCGACCACGACTTTCACAAATCCATCCTGCTCGGTGGTAGCCATTGCCTTGCCAAGTGGTCGGAAATTGAACTTGCCGATGGAGACGTCATATCCCTTAGCTTCTGCTTCCTTCTGCGTGAGACCCACACCAGAGACTTCCGGCGAGGTGTAAACGCAGTTGGGAACGGCCTTGTAATCCATCATCTTGTTGGAACCAGTAATCGCATTCGTTACGGCAACGATGCCTTCTGCCGATGCCACGTGAGCCAACTGGAACTCACCCGTTATATCGCCGATCGCGTAGATATGAGGAACGTGAGTTCGCATCGTGTTATCAACGAGAGTCACACCGCGCTTGTGGAGTTGCACGCCGATCTTTTCCAGATTCATATTTGCAGTGTTCGCCTTTCGTCCGACGCCTAACAGAACGACGTCTACTTCAAGCACTTCCACCTCGGCACCCTTCTTGATGGTGACCTTCCAGCCTTCGCCGTTGCGCTCGCATTTCTCGATTGTCGCATCGGTCTTGATCTTGATGCCTTGTCGACCCAACAACTTCCCGAGTTCGACACCCAAGTCGCTATCCATGATCGGAAGCAAGTGTGGTTGCATTTCAACGATCGTCACTTCTGCGCCGAGACCGTTGTAAACATAGCCGAATTCGACGCCGACCGCTCCGCCCCCGAGAATCACCATCTTCTTAGGAACGAAGGTCGGGTTCACTGCTTCATCTGAAGTCCAAACATTGTTTTCTCGGCCACCTTCGAGGCCAGGAACTGGAATGTGGATGACGGAGGAGCCCATCGCGAGGACAAAGTTCTTCGCTTTTATCGTTTCTTTCTTGCCGTCCTTTTCAACCTGAATCGTATGAGCGTCGACAAAGGAAGCAAAGCCTTCTACGTGCTTAATGCCGTTCTTTTTGAACAACATACCGACGCCACCGCGCTGGGTTTGAACGATCTTGTCCTTTCGAGCTACGATCGCGTCAAAATCATAGGACACTTCGCCAGCAACTTTTATGCCGAGTTTGTCGGCATGCTTCACGCTTTGCAGCTTCTCAACACTGGCGATGAGCGCCTTGCTAGGGATGCAACCCCAATTCAAACACGTTCCGCCCAAAAACTCTTTCTCGACGACAATAACCTTGGCTCCGAGCTGAGCGGCGCGAATGGCACCCACATATCCACCCGGTCCCGCACCAATTACCACGAGGTCTGCGTCGAAATTTTCGTTAGCCATTAACTGTTCTTGCTCCTGTAACACGGGAATGCTGGCAATGTCTCTGATGAGAGATTCGATCGGAGAAGCAACCGCCGCAGGTCCGTTCGTGGGCGTACTCAATTTGGGTCCTTGCTTTCTCATTCACATTCCTAACGTCTTTCACGTAAGTTTACCGTCTACGGGAACGCTTGATTTTCTTGAATGGCAAAGCTCGCGTGCACCCTTCTCATCTAAGTTACGCGCTCACACAGTTACTACGAAGTTGACGAAGACGAAATTTGCCTTCAACCCGGTTGAGCAGATAGCGAAGACTTTTGTCCGTCTGGGGAACCTATCCAAACCCTCGTCTAGGTTCCCTTCCCCATTCTCGCGCCATCCTTCCCTTTCGCAATCGCGGAAAGAACCTGATCGGCAAGTGCCTGATCTTCCGGGTCAGTAAAGACGACTTTCATCCGTCGAATCTGCTGAATCAGCATAGGGCGTTGGTAGATCGTGTTTGTTTTCTTGAGTTCTGCCAACTCAAGATACAAATTCATCCGGAATGAGTTCTTGGCAAAATTCTCGAAAAGCTGCCGATGTTCAGGATCCGTTGGAAGCATAGTATTGAATCCATTGTCATCCGTAAAGGTGCTGTAATAGATCTTTAAATGCTGCGGAACTTGAACCGTCCAAGCGCTTGGAACAAAGGACTCCTCGACGATCTTTCGAGTAATCATGAATGCCGAGTGCATTGGGTACGGACCGTCGGTAGTGAGATAGCGGCTGAAATAATCTCCTCGGATGGATTCTCCTAAACCGGAAATGCGTTCAAGACTTGGGTCAAACATCCAACCGAGCCAATACCATGGCAATCGTAGGTCATGGAGCTGGTCGAAATAACTCGGTCCTGCTTTCTTCTTGGCCGCCACGTCATCCGGAAGTCCTAGACGGTCCATGCTTAGGTGGCCATCGAGACGAGCGCGCTCCCCAAGGTCCCACATGGGGTTCAACCGTGCTGGCTGTATGTCTAATTTCTTACCCGTCAATTTCATGCGCATGACGTGCTGGAAGTAAAGCAGAGACCGCTTCTTGTTCAAGCCAATCGCTTGAGCAGGACTACTTGGCCGATTGTCGGGATTGGTAAGGAAACTCTCGATCGCTTGATAGTTCTTCGCACTAGGGTCGGCGATATAAACGTCCTCCAGTTCGTGCGGTACGTCGCGTTCTAACTTAACGTCACTGATCCAAGTTGCAATAGATGCGTGCTCGGAACCGTGAGCCACGTCCTCACTCAGCCGATTAAACGGAATTCCGATCTTGAGTTGGGTCAAGTTGATGCCTAAGACTTCATCTCTCGCTTTTGCAGCCTCATCAAGCGACCGAATTGGCGGGCCAAATAAGGTTGGAAGCTGATCTCGAAGGTTCTCAGAGAATCGCTTATCTCGAACCATCGGAGTTGCTCCATCAAGCACCTCTCCACCAGGCTGGAGCGGTCGATCCTTCATCGGATCAAGTTCCGCTTCGATGTGAAAAGCCTTACGCAACTCATGAATCTGGACAAGAATCTGCTCGGCATCTGCGTCGGGCAGGTGATTTTGGGCTCGTCGCAAAATATCGCTGTCGGAAAAATTGTATACGGCAAGTTCCAGGCCATCAGGACTATGGCACGAGGAACATGCCTGTCCCTTGGTATCCAGTTTCCGCCACGCGTTAAGTGAAATAGCCGTCGTAACCTGCTTTCCACTCGACTTGTCCGGGATGGGAGCCTCGAACCCAACCAAAGGCAAGATAAGCAACGCAAACCCCAGATGTTTCCAACATCGGTTCATCCATTCCATCATACGTCACTGGCACATACCCTTCGAGAACCTCTCAAATTCTTTGAGGAAAACCGTCAATCTATGCTTATGGGTCATCCTTTCGACAGCAGACAGACGTAACTATCCATAATTGGATTGGAAGATGGGTGATTTTAAGGATTGGGTTAGGAATCAAAGAGCAACAGCAACAACGGCGATCTTAACATCGTTCGTTTTGGCGGTTGTGTACGTGGGATTCACGCATCCCACGGGCCTGATTTCGCTGCGGATCACGAATTTTTCCTTTCAAACACCCTGGACTTTTCTCACTTACCCCTGGGAATGGAACATCTTTGGGAGTGGAATGGCCCTCTTGGCAGGCATCTTCTTGCTCGTATGGTTCTACCAAATCGGTTCCATCATCGAACGAGAAATGGGTTCCTTGCGATTCGCTTCCTTTTTCGGAGCGAGCATCCTCATTGCCAGTGCGTCTCTGTGGACCGTCGCGAAATCAATGGGAAGTCCAATCGCGATTTCGGGACCGTATCTGCCAATTGCTGCCACCAGCGTAGCCTGGGCAGTCCGCAACCGCAGTGCGGTCATCATGCTCTATGGCGTGATCCCGCTGAACGGAATCTTTATTGGTTGGTCTTTCGGAGTCCTTACCTTGCTCATGTTCGGTTTCCAATATCCCGCTCTGGGATTGGCGGCTTGCATTCCATTGTTTCTGGCCTTCCTCTTTGCTTCCGATAAAATTCCGGGACTGCCATTTGTTCCTAATGGTGTTGTTATCCCTCTGCGTCGGCGAATCGACCCGAAGAAAAAGGAAGCTACAACGCGCGGAAACGTGCAATACGATCAAAGCTACTTCGATGAAGTAAAGCGTCGGGAGCAGGAGCGTCTCGAGAAAGAACGACTCCGCAAGCTGTTGGGCGAAGACTAACTCTTACCGAGCCTCGTTCGTACTAAAATGTTTCGTGACTTTGACTTCTCTGATTGATCTACTCGCACAGAGTCCGCTGATCGCGTCTGTTCAAGCGACAGAAGGTTCAGCATCCGATGATCCCTACGTTCTCACAAAATTAGCCCTCGCGAGCATTCAAGAAGGAGTTCAGGTTTTGCGCCTACAAGGCGTCGAGAACATTCGATCCGTTCGAGCAGCAACGAACGTTCCCATTATCGGACTGATTAAGCGCACCTACCCAGATTCCCGAGTCTACATCACACCAACTGAGCTTGAAATTCGCGAACTGATTGATTGCGGAGTCAATGTCATCGCGACGGATGCCACCTCGCGAGTCCGCCCGCACCAAGAGAATTTGAGACAGTTGATCGCCTTGGCTCATGAAAATGGACTTCCTGTTCTTGCCGATATCGATTCACTGGAAAGCGCCGAGTTTGCACTTGCATGTGGAGCCGATTGCCTAAGTACAACCCTAGCCGGTTACACGGCTGAGTCCCCTTCGACAGTCGGCCCCGATTTGGACTTGCTTCGAAAAATTGTCCAAATAACTAAGGTGCCCGTATTTGCGGAAGGAAGATATAGCCAGAAGTGGCAAGTAAATGCCGCGCTTCGCATTGGAGCGGAGGGCGTCATCGTCGGCGGTGCCCTCAACGATCCCATAAAAACCACTCGGTCTCTTATGCCAAGTCGAAGGGCGAACGGAAATGTTGGAGCGGTTGATATCGGCGGAACTTGGATGAGGTTCGGAATCTTCTCACCTGAATGGGAATTGCTCAAAGTCGAACGCATGCCCGTTCTTGAAGCACGCCAAGACCGAATTGATTGGATTCGATCCCAAATTGAGTCCTCCGGAGTCACCGCGGTCGGAGTCAGTTCAGGCGGTACCGTCGATCCTTCCACGGGCGAACTCTGGGAAGCGAAAGCCCTCATTCCGGATCACGTAGGAACGGTTTTTAGTGAAGCGACGCTCGGAGTCCCAACCGTCGCCCTGAATGACGGCCTTGCGAGCGCGTGGGGGCATGCATGCCTATCGCAATATGCAGGGAAAAGGGTGGCTACGCTCGCTCTTGGAACTGGCGTCGGGTGTGGCTTTGTGGCGGACGGCAAGATTCAAATGGGTTCCCGAGGAGAGTATCCTCGCCTCAACGACTTGCCTGGGCCTGGCGGGCAGACTTTTGAAGACATGCTCGGCGGAGCCGCTCTGAGCCCGACGCCTTCCGGAAGCCAGAAGGCCACCGCCCTGCAAGCCTTTCTTCAAGCAGGAATCGTGCTTCAAGAGATGTACTTCCCTGATCAGATTGTTGTTTGCGGTGCGGTCGGGTTAAGCGACTGGCTCAAGCTCTATCTTCAATCTCCGGGTCTGAGCGCTTCTCCATTCGGGTTCGATGCTGGCATTTTCGGAGCGGCCGCATTGGTGCTTTATCCTCCTGAACGAGTCTGGTAACAAGCGTTGCTCCGAGTTCGGATGACCAAGCTCGAGCAAAACCTTAAAACTCCTCCATTTACGCCTCACCGTCCAAGTAGACTTTCGGGCGATGCTTCAGACGACCTATTTGCACTCTGATTGGGAATTCGCAGAGAAATCTTGGCCCGGCGGCAAGGTTGCGACGGTGGAAACGGGTTGGTTGCCTGCAACCGTGCCTGGCCACGTACACCTTGATTTGATTGAAAACGGAATCATCGCTCACCCGTTTGAGCGAATGAACGAATTAGGTTGTCAGTGGGTTGACCTCAAGGATTGGAGCTATCGAACCACTTTCGAATGGCGATCGACTGATAGATTGCCAAACCGAGTGTTGAAGTTTGAAGGTCTCGATACCGTATGCACGATCTACCTGAATGATGAAAAGATCGGTGAGCACGACAACATGTTTGTGGGACTCGAGATTGACGTCACCAGCAAATTGAAGCTTGGCGAAAATACCCTCCGCATCGACTTTCAGTCCGCAGTGAATGTTGGAAACGCTCGGCGCGACGCCTACTTTGCGAAGGAAGGCATTGCTGCCGATGTCTTGAACTTTGACGAGCGAGCATTTGTTCGTAAAGCCCAATACATGTTTGGTTGGGATTGGGGTCCCCGACTCGTGTCGTGCGGCATTTGGCGCCCTGTTTCCCTCATTGAGTTTTCTGCTCGCATTCTCGATACCCACGTTCAGCAAACTCACCGTCCCGATGGCTCGGTGGAAGTTCTCTGTTCTGTCGAACATCAAGGCGAAGCGGATGGATGGATGGTGCACGTTTTTGATCCGGATGGCGAATCGATAGACGAGTTCATGATGGCTGGCCCCGGTCAACCCGTCGTTATTGAGACTCCTGCGCTTTGGGATCCCCGAAATCCGGTTACCTATGAATTTGCGTTTACGCTTGCGAGTGCTCGGGAGCCCCAAGAAGTTGTTTTTGGATTAGATGACCAAGAACCCATCGATATCCACGATATCGTGTATGCGACGATCGGACTGACGAATATCAAACTTCTCCGTGAACCAGACGAATTTGGCGAGTCGTTCGAGTTCGAAGTTAATGGAAACAAGATTTGGGCTCGTGGCGCCAACTGGATTCCCGATCATTCGTTCCCGTCCGTCGTCAACCGAGATCAGTACCGGGATCGACTGGAGAAAGCCGTCGATATGGGATTCAACATGCTCCGCGTTTGGGGCGGCGGTCTTTACGAGACAGATGAGTTCTATGAGCTTTGTGACGAGTTAGGCATCCTCGTTTGGCAAGATTTCCCATTTGCCTGCGCTTACTATCCAGATGACGAAGCATGGCAAAACGTCATAAAAGTCGAAGCTACTGAGAACATCAAGCGCCTTCGAAATCATCCATCTCTCGCACTCTGGTGCGGAAACAACGAAAACCTTGAGATGCACATCAATACTTGGGGTGGCAAAGAACGACACCCAAGTCGCTATTACGGTGTGAATCATTACGACAAGGTGCTTCCGCAACTTGTTTCAGAACTCAACCCGACCATTCCCTACATCTCGACTTCCCCGATTGGCGATAACCCCAATAACGATGGAAAGTCAGAAAAGCAGACTGGCCCGAACTCTGGCGGCTACGGCGACCAGCATTGTTGGGACGTCTGGCATGGTCGAGGAGATTGGAAGTACTATGCCGATTCAACTGGCCGCTTCTCGAGCGAGTACGGCTTTGCCTCTTCGTGTAGCACCGCTCTTTGGTCGAAGACCCTTGACGACACTGACTGGGATCCTCATTCCAAAGTCGTTCAGTGGCACGATCGGACCGGAAAGGGGCACGAAACCTTCCACGGCTACGTTAAGCTCCACTACCCGGAACCAGTGACCCTAGAGGACTGGGTCTATTACAGTCAGCTCAATCAGCGTGATGCTTTACGATGTGGGGTCGAGCATTATCGGCGGTCCGTCTTCTGCCGTGGATCGCTTATATGGCAACTTAACGATTGTTGGCCAGTTCAAAGCTGGTCCATCATGGACAGTGACGGTGATTACAAGGCGCTTGGCTACCAATTGCGTCGGCTGTATGGTGACCGTCTTCTCAGTATTGTTCGGGACAACGATAAGCTCACGCTGTGGGCGATGAACGATGGTGAAGAGCCTTGGTTTGCTCCCGTGATCTTGTCCGCGATCCACCTAAGAACTGGCGAAGTCCTGGAAGTGTGGGAAGCAGAAATTGAGCTCGAACCCAATTCTCGAGGCCCACTTTTGGAAGCGTCTATTCATGGAATGTCCGTACCTGATACGATCATTGTCGCGGTCGATGGCTTTGGCGAAGTTGACGCGTGGCAGCTGCTTGCCGAACCTAAATCTGCTCGATTCCCATCGGCTGAACCATTGGTTGTCTCAACCTTTGAGGAGGGCGTACTCACGATCAAAACAACCACGCCATTGGTCGATCTGATGCTCACCGAAGACGGAGCCCCTTCGAAGTTCATTGATAACTTCATCACGGTCTCCCAACCCGGTACGTTCAGTGTCCGCGTAAATGCCCTACCTGTTTCCTTAGAAGCAAGGTCGCTGGCTGGAATCCACCCTGTAAAAGTAACCCGTTCCCCGCTCTAGCGGGGAACGGGTTGGGAGCTTGCTACAATCCACCCAAACCAATCGGATCATCGAAATCCAACGGGCGGTTGATACACAGGTCCGCTCCAAGCTTGTAGCCAAGGTACACCTCTGTGTCCGAGCCATTCGTGATGAATATCACCGGTAGGTCGTACCCACCTTCCATGCTTCGAATCAACAGAATGTTTCTCTCCTGATCTAGAATCGCCAAACCTGGCTTCCAAAACCGAAACGTTTCTACGAAACTTCTCTTGGTTGTTGAAATGATCTGATGTTTCGTTCGCGAACGAAGATTGAGCATCACAACCGTCTGCTCCAAAGGGTCCCGCAAACAAACCAAGATCCGCAGCCGGCGCTCCTCGAATCCCCCACCCACATCAATTGATGAAGGAGGTACCCGCCAAAGATCAACTGCAGTCTGAAACACCATCTCTCCCGCCATTTTATTGACGGCATGATTACTCACGATGGTTCGCTGTGCCAAAGCCACACGAATGTCTCGTATCTGTCCGACGGGTTCGTACAGATGTTTTACATTCCTCATCACCGCCCATCTACTAACGAACCAACGCCGATGGTCTCCTTTCCCCCGTTAACAGAAGCCCTTGTAGCCGGAGGTGGTTCGTGCCTCCGAGCCTATTCGGAGATGCTACACAACCCGGAATTCAACACTGACTTGGTCATTGATTTCGGAGATGTAAACGTTTGGGAATGGGTATGCGGAGGCACGAACCACCTCCGTCTACAGGGGCTCTGGTGGTAGAAAGGAGGTGGCCATCGATAAGGTCACGATCGTATCGTTTTCCATGTCGGACCTTTGCCGATGGCCTCCTTTCCCCGTTAACATAAGCCCCTGTAGCCGGAGGTGGTTCGTGCCTCCGACCAGTCCCCTAGGCATCATGAGCCTCGGAAATCAACACGGACTTGGTCATTGATTTCGGAGGTGTAAACGTTTGGGAATGGGTATGCGGAGGCACGAACCACCTCCGTCTACAGGGGCTCTGGTGGTAGAAAGGAGGTGGCCATCGATAAGGTCACGATCGTATCGTTTCCGAATCGTGACATATGCCGATGGCCTCCTTTCCCCGTTAACATAAGCCCCCGTAGCCGGAGGTGGTTCGTGCCTCCGTGCCTATTCGGAGATGCTACACAACCCGGAATTCAACACTGACTTGGTCGTTGATTTCGGAGATGTAAACGTTTGGGAATGGGTATGCGGATGCATCATGAGATTCGGAATTCAACACGAATTGGGTCGTTGATTTCCGAGATGTAAACGATTGGGAATCGGTATGCGGAGGCACAACCACCTCTGGCTACAGGGGCCCTGATGAACGGCTTGGAGAGACTATCGATAGGGCCCGCAGACCAGGTTCCGAAGGCATTTGTCCGCCAAATCCCCCCAAAAGAACGGATTGCTGATTGGCAATCCGTTCCCTAACTTACCGTGCCTCCGTAATCTTACGACTTTGGAGGGTCGAAGCTGATTGGGTCGATCTTGTTATCCACTTTTACGGACTTGTACTCGATCGTCGTGTCGCCTTCAGAAGCATGGTTCACGATCTTCATCGGGAGCGGAACACCATTGACCTTCTTGTAATTGGTGTAATCGTTGATCTGAGTCATGCTTCCCAGGATGGTTGGGTAGCTGAAAGACGATCTTGATAACAGGCCCGTTGTCTTGTCGAAATATAGGCTTACGCGAGTGCGATCCGGTCCCGTACCGGTAACGACAACATTGTCCTTGCCTTCAATCTTCGCAGTACCGCCCGAGGTGTTTGTGAGCTTCGGAAGTGAATCGAGACCTACGAATAGGGTCTTCTCATTTACATAGTGGACAGCATATTGAAGCGGAACAGCTTGAATACCCTTTTCGGTTGTGAACCAAGCCATCGTGCCGTTAAAGCCCATCTTGTTATCGGCTTTGGCTCCCTTCGTGGTGAAGGTGAATTTCGATCCCGAATAAGTAGCTTCGACTTTGGATTTGACGGCTCCAGACTCGCTCATTCCTTCAAGATGAAGTCCAGCAACCTTCGATGCGGCGTCTGCACCCATCGCTTTGCCATAGTTGGCAAGAACATCGTCAGCAACGACCGTTGCTGCTCGGCGGGCTCGAACTTCTAGACCCGTGATCGGCGGAACGCCGACGGGGCGAATCTTGCCACCGTGGCATGTTGCGCAAGTAATTTGGTTTCGGCCATTGAAGTGAGTCTTATTGATCTCACGTTGCATGGCGATCATCTCTCGTGCCGCCCGTTTTGGCTCTAGGTCATCGCTCGCTCGGTCAGCGGTGTGACAGTAGTCGCAATCAACTTTGAGCGACGCGCTCATGAACTGCATGGCAGGAATGACATCGCTGGCCTTGTCGCCCTTGAACGACTTAATGTTCTTGAACTGCTGTTCGGCGAGAGGAGCTTGTTGGCCAGTCACTGCGACCGCACCACCCAAGCCCGAAAACGAAAGAATGAGAATTCCGTAAGCTAACCGCATGGGTCGTAGGTTAGCACTCTCACTGCTTTCGTTGCGAGGTTCTTAACCCAGCCTTATGCGAGAACTTGCCCATCCGAAGGCAATGTCGAGTAACTGATCTCTGCAAATGCAGGCACTTCGGTCGCTAACTTTGCCATGACTTCCGACGGATTAAACAGCGGAGCTGCTGGCTTTAACCGAAGAGATAGCTCGGCGAAAACTCTCCAAGCTGGCTTTGAATCTCCATGGCTCGGGAGAACTTGCTTCATGATCTGGACACGGCGTTCCAAATTCGTGAACGTTCCTTCAGATTCGCTCGGTGCGCTCATGGGGAGCGCCACGCTAGCAAAAGGCAACGTGTTCGACTCGAATAGTTCTTGAACAACCAGGAACTCCACGTTCTCAAGAGCTGCTTCAACCAAATTCTTGTCGAAGTAGCTGGCGAATGGATCGACGCCTACGAGCCACAGGAATTTGACTTGTCCGGTGACACAACCTTCAAGAATGGCTCGCGTATTCAGCCCCTCATTGCCAGGCAGGATTCCGATCTCCTCTGCGCCTTGCTCATTCGCGTCGAGCGCATAAAGATTAAAGGCAGAACCGTTATTAGCGGCAAATCCAGCGAGAGCTTCAACTGTTTCTTGACCGTTAGCCAAGTTGTACATCGATCGGGTTGTCACAACCGGAGCAGAGTTATCTCGAAGCAATTCCGCCGCAGCTACAATCTTCTCTGCTGAGACGCCTGTAATGGACTCAACGTGCTCAGGAGTCATCCGAGCATCGGCACCTTTCAATCCCGCAGCTGTAGCGAGACCCGCAGCAAGAGTGGCCTCGGTTCCCGTCTTGTACCGCAGAATGAGGTGAGCGAAGCTATCGACTTCGGTCGCAGCGTCACTCGCAACCACAACCTTGGTTCCATTGTTAAACCATGCTTTTCGAATGCGCAAGTAAAGAATCGGTTCTTCATCCGCAAGCGACGTCCCGAATACAAGAACAGCCTTTTGCTTTTCAAAGCTCGCTATCGACGACTTTGATTTCGGTAAGCCAAGTTGGGACTCAATGGTTTGACTTGGTAATACTCGAGAGAGGCGGAAATCCAAATTCTGACTACCGAGTTGCACGTTCACCAGATTCTTCAGGGCAAACAGGTCTTCATTTGAATTCTTGCCTCCACCAATAAATGCGATCTGGCTGCCCGAAAGGCCACTTAATGCACTCAAAATTTGTTCGTAGGCAGTTGACCAGTCGGATTCGATCAGTCGATTGTTACCTCGAACTCTCGGGGCAGAAAGTCGATTGGACGCGTTGTAATTGTCGTGTCCAAACTTTCCTCGGTCGCAGGTCCACTCTTCGTTGACCATCTCATTCGTACGACCATTGATTCGGACGATTTGGTTAACGCGATAGTCAACATGGACATTGCAGCCGTTACTGCAAAGGGTACAGATTCCAGGGCGAGTTTGGAGGTCCCAAGGCCTCGCACGGAAACGATATTTCGAGCTAGTGAGTGCTCCTACTGGGCAAATCTCGATGACGTTTCCGCTGAACTTCGAATCAAAATCGCGCATTTCGAAGGTCGATGGCTGCATGTTCGCCCCTCGGAATCGGAATCCAAGCTGGCTATCTCCAGAAATCTCTTCCGTAAACCTTACGCATCGACCGCACTGGATACATCGCTCTAAATCGAGAGTGACGTACTTGCTAAGAGGAAATGCTTTTGGAGCATGCCGTTTGAGTTCAACATAGCGGCTCGTCGATGGTCCGTAGTGAAGGGTGTTGTTCTGTAGAGGACACTCTCCACCCCGATCACAGATTGGGCAGTCGAGTGGGTGGTTGATCAGTAAGAATTCGAGAACACCCTTGCGATCCTTGTGCAGCGCTTCGGTGTCGGTGTACACCATAAGGCCCTCTGTCGAAGGGAGGGTGCAAGCGGCCTGGGGCTTTGGCATTTTCCGAACGCTGCCGTCTGGCATCTTGTATGCACACTCAACCAAGCACATGCGGCACATGCCGACCGGCTTTAAGCGAGGGTGGTAGCAAAAGATCGGGATCTCAAGGCCAATTCTTTTGACCGATTCGACGACCATCTCTCCCTTGGGAACCTGGAGAGGAATATCGTTGATGGAGATGTTGACTGTCTGGACGTCCGCAACGGCTGCCATGCTTTTACCTTCAAATCGACGCTCAGGGGGCCGTCGACATGAATCACGAGTCTACCTTTCGTCGAACCTAAAATTTGCGTTCACCCTCAGTCAGTGCAGAAGCATTCGACGATACCGACTCCAGTTTCGTCAAAACCCGGTAGTTACCTTCACATTGAGCACAATCGAACGACAATCAAACAAAAACGTTCAGAATGAAACTAAGCATGACGAGCAAGAGCCGGATTCGTGGAATTGGCAAGATGGAATGGTTACTGGCCGTACTTGTCGTGATCATTGCGCTCGTGATACTCTTGCCCATATCACTCCGAAACAAGAGGGGGAACCTCTTGCTCGATGAGTCTGGACGCATGCGAAAGGTCTACATTTCGTTGTCATTGTACGAAGAGCAGTACGACACGCTTCCTGCACCCAATCTGTTGGCCGCCGCTACGTACGATCCGGTTCACGAAGATTTCCTGTCTGGACTGGACCCATACGCACACACCCAAGCGACGTCATTTCCAAGCGATCCTGGACTCGAAAAGAGTGCCCCCTCTCCCTTTCGAATCAGCTTCTCGTACATCCAAAACTTCCTCCAAGAGGGCAAGCTGAAAGTGAAACCGTGGGCAGTTGCCCGAACCGACCCGACGCTGGGGGTCTTGGGAAATGAGTGGTACGGCTCCGTTACACCTACCGACAACTTTCAAGCTCAAGTCAGCGGGCGATTGATGCGCATCAATACCGACGGTTCGGTGTATGTGTTAGAAGATCGAGGCGGTCCCAAATCATTGGGAGACGCACAGGATCTCTTTATTAAACGCTAGTGACTATTCGCCGATCCGATGAAGTTCGCTAAGCGATTCACCAAGGATCAATCGCTTGCAAGCCTCACCTAACAGCGGCGCAATTGGAATAATCTTCAGCTTGCCTTGTGAGTGCTCAACTTTGTCCATGATCGGAATCGAGTCCGTCACGACAAATTCATCTACCGGCGAGTCGACAAGTTTGTCCATCAACTCTTTAGTCGTGAGCTTTTGATCTGACAAAACGCCGTGAACGGCGAGCATGCGAACCGTTGCAGCGCCTTCTCTTTTCAGAATGGCCGCGTCTTTCAGCACCGTGTTTCCAGTGAGAATCTCGTCGTCAACTAGGAAACAGTGCTTACCTTTCACGTTGCCCATGACAACCTTAACCGTGGGTGACTCAGAATGGTCCACCCGCGACTTATAGATGTACGCCGGTTCGATACCGAGCGACGAGGGAACTTCTTCAAACCGTTTTGCGGCGCTCGAATCGGCGAACACGACCACGCAATCTTCCGGCTTGTGGTTGGAGATGTATTCCTTTCGTAAATACTCGACCAACATCGGCAAGCCAGGGACCTCATCTGCGGTCGGGACGAAGTACTGCTTAATGTGGGGATCGTGAGGCTCAAGCAAGAGCACTCGTCGAACATTCAAAACCTTGTTCAGGATCTCAGGCAGTCGCTGACCCATAACCGAAATTCGGGGACGATTTTTACGATCCGACCGGCTATAGGGCATGTAAGGGAAAACAACAAAAGTCTGCCGTGGGTGAGCGTTATTGATCGCGTCCAAGAGGGCAAGCAACTCAACAATGTGGTCGCTTACAGGGGGCGTCTGAGTGTGAAGCACTACAACGATGTGGTCGCGAACGTTGTCAACCTGGACCTCCATATTCTGGTTGGAGAAGGTACTAACGCTGTGCTTGCCCGATTCTACGGTGTAGTAATGAGCTTCACTAGCCAACCGCTCACGTAACTCGACCTCAACCTGTTCGCGCATGCTTTCCATGCCGGTTGTGGCAAATACTTTGACGATCGCTCGGCCATTCGACTTTGAACTCACTCGGAAGATTGTACAGTCGAATGGACCCAATTTGCCGGGGAGTTAGCGGGTAATGCTATGTAAAGAGAAGATTAAAGGAATTTCCTCCAAGAACTTCTCTTCACATCGATGGACGCCGGGCAATTCGCAACCAAATTTAGTTTACGTAACTGACCAGTTAATGCTTGGGATCGCCGTATAGGACACCTCGCCCATTCATTCCGATGTAAACCCGACCGTAAATGCGTGGGTCTCCAATAATGTGGTCCATCGTTCCAAAACCGTGTGCTGCATCCGTAATGCAAATCCATGATTTGCCCTCGTCATCAGAACGAAAGGCCCCTTCTACTCCGTTCACCCCTCCAATGAGGAAAATCGAAGGATAGTTACGTCCTGGTGCGGCCTTTCCAAACCCAAAAGTGCTTACTAACGAGGTTGTCGCAAGCGCGTTGGGTGCCTCTGGACCCACTTTCATGCCGTCGAATCGAAACAGGTGGTTACTAACCGCAAGCCAGCACGCCCCATTCATTCCTGGGACTGTGCGAAGCACGGCCGTTCCTGCCGGCAACGCGACTTCCACTTTTTCGAAAGACTTTCCGCCATTGGTGCTTCGATAAAAACTCCCCTCGTTGCCAAGGTGACCGAATCCAAAGAACAAGTTCGGATCAACCCGATCGGCGACCACCATCAGTTCCTGGGGACCTCCCTCGCAAAGAGTCCAAGTCGAGCCAAAATCTCTTGAGTAGTACGCACGCTGCCGAGATGGCGTCCATACGATTGTTCTCCCTTCGGCAGAAATTGCAACGTGTCCACTTCCCCGATTGGCGGGTGGCTCCGATTCAAAAGGTTGCCAGGTCTTTCCACCGTCGGTCGAGAATCCTCCGTGACGAATTCCGTTTCCGGCGCGTCCTACCCGGACCATCACGTCAGGATTTAGTTCGGCGAAATCAACGCTGTCCGTGTTATTGAAGAGTGGGTTAGACTGCATCCCCTCTCTCGGAGCGACTTTGAAATTATCGTGACGAAAGCCTCCGATGTCTCCAAGCGCACTGTAAATATGCGCACCTTTCGGTGGCGACATAAGATCGATCACCGCCGTTTCTTCAAGCCCTTGTGCTCGTACCGTCCAATGAGTCGGCTTTCCTGACAGGCCAGGCGTGGCATCGTCGGTTCCCCAAATAGTGGCTCCAGTGCCAAAGAGAATGCGACTTGGTTGAAACGGATCGATTTGCACTGTTCCCATCCACCAGCCAAACTTAGGCGCTTTTTGGCCCCAGTTCAAAAAGGGAGATCCCGAGCTATCCATTTGGGCAGTGGATTTTAGCGATGTCCAGGCTGTGCCGTTATCTCGTGTGAGGAACACATCGTCCCCATCTGCCCAGCGATCCAAGGTGGTCACCGCAAGCACGTTTGGCTGCTGGGGAACATTTGAAAGCCCGGCGTAACCAAAACCTTTCGAAGCAGTCGGCCGAACCGGGGTTATGTCAATCCATAGGGACTGCTTCGTATCGAACTTCCAGACCGCTCCATTCGAGACTCCGTTGGGGCCAGGTCCATTGCTGTACGTTAAGACAAGTTCGCCAGTAGGAGTCATGAGACCGTGGTGGGGGTAAACACCGGTAGGTTGGCCCGGAACGGTTTGCCAAGTGTCGCCACCATCTTTGCTCACGACTAAGCCGGCTCGGGTTGATGCAACTGCGGCATAGATGGTTGTCGATCCCTTCCCTTTGGTCCCAGTCGAAGGATCGAACACTTCGAAACTAACTCCGATTCGGTTGTTGACGCCTTCCGTGGAGAGTCCGTCGACTTTATTCCAAGTGGCTCCATAATCGCCGCTACGCCAGAGACCATCGGTCCTCGATCCATAGAGAAGGTGACTACCATTATTAGGATCGACAGCGATGCGCTCTCCGATCGAGCGGCCGTCTTCGTTTCCGCCCATTTTGAAGGGCATATCCGTCCGCTTAAAAGTTCGTCCCTGATCGGTCGAACGAAGGATTGCTCCGTTACTTGCGAAACTTCCTAGGTAAGTCCCACAAGCTAGGTAGAGCCGCTTGGGATCGCCTGGATCTAGCCCAATGCTCTCGACTCCGTACAGGTTCCAATCGGGTCGTTGAATCCAATCCATCAACGGGATCCAATGGTGGTTGTGGGGGTTCCACCGGTATGCCCCGCCAATGTCCGTACGGGCGTAGACCAAATCCTTCTCAGCAGGATGATAAAGGATTCCACTGACGAAGCCACCGCCAACGATTGTGACGTTGTCCCATTGATACGACTGATGCTCTACTTGAGCTTGGACAGAAACACCCCCAAGCATCAAACCGGTCAATCCTAGAAAAGTCGCCGTAACAATGATCTTCAACAGTTAGCTCCTCCGTGAACTTCGCCATCCCAAACAAACGGTGTTTAAGATGATGATTTACCGATATTATCTGCTGAAAACGCACGTTATCATCCAATTCGGGACTATTGAGGCTTCAATTGCATGCGGTAAACCTCAAATTCGACGATGCTTACCCGCTTGCTTTGCCTAACCTCGGTCGCATTGGCCTCTGTTGCTTGTGCGGCATCAACTACTCAGGCTCACCCTCTGGAAAGTGAAATCGTCTACCAAATCTTTCCCCGAAGCTATCGCGATAGCAACGGAGACCGTAACGGGGATTTCAACGGAATCATTAAGAAATTGCCCTATCTCAAACGGATGGGCATCACATCCATACTGATCAATCCCATATTTAAGGCCCGGGAGTACCACAACTATTTCGCGGACAATTTTTTCAATGTCGACCCGGCATTCGGCTCAAACTCGGACTTCTTCCGCTTCATTCAAACCGCGCATAGCCTAAGGCTAAAGGTCATCCTCGACATGGAAATTCAATATGTCGCAGACAAGCACCCGTGGCTGGCGGCCACATTGAAAGATCCTCAATCTTCCCTTGCAAGAAATCTTTGGACCAAAGGGTCGGCCTTCTACGATTTGAATCTTAATTGGTGGGGTGGCGCGAAAATCAAAGTCGCCGCCATCAACCCCGACTCGCCAGCAGTTCTCGAGTGGGCCAAAAGCATTTTTCGTTTTTGGGCTGCGCCAAACGGACATCCTCAACACGGAGTCGATGGCTTCCGAATCGATCACATGATGGACGACTTGGACAATCTTCATGTCAAAACTCGTATGCTGTCCAAGTTTTGGCTCCCCATCGAGCAAGAAATCCGGGGCATCAAACCGACTGTTTTTTTCTTGGCCGAACAATCAGATTGGGGGACTGGATCAGATCATTTCAAGAAAGCGAACGTCGACGCTGTCTATGGATTTCCGCTCTACTTCGCCATCAAATCACTCCAAAAAGAAAAGATTACTCGGGTGATCGAAACCTCAGTAAAGGTTTGGGAGCCGAGGACAACTCAATTCAACTTCATCGAAAACCATGATGTTTCGCGATTCGCAAGTATCGTGAAGAACGACTCCCGATTGCTTCGGCTAGGAGCGGTCTTGAATTTGACGCTCAAAGGTACGCCACTCATCTATTACGGTCAAGAGCTAGGCATGAAGGGTGTCCAAGGTAAATGGAATAGCGACGCCAATGACATTCCCGTCCGATTGGCATACCGCTGGAACCGGAAGATAAATGCCCCGGGAACGGCCAATTTTTATCGTGGCACGGGTCCATGGGACAACCGCGAATTTGAAAGCGACAACGACGGCATTTCGGTAGAAGAGGAAGATAATCGTCCTGATTCGCTCCTCAATTTCTACCGCCGCCTTATTAAGCTTCGCCAAAGAAGTCCCGCATTGGCAATCGGAACGGAAGAGGTGGTGCCGACCACCAATTCTTCCATTCTCATCATCAAGCGGGCTTGGGGCAAGTTCCAGACATTGATCATCGTCAACCTATCCGCCCAATCTCAAACGGTTTCCATTCCTACCCGCCACTTCACGCGAAACTTGATGACCGGGCATGCTCTCAAAACCAAAATGCTTCGCCTCTCGAGCTATGGATTCAAACTTTTAGGAGTCACAACTCCTGACCGATAGCTCAGGTGTGCGATCCCAATCCCGACTTCGTTAGGGGATCGTAACGATTACCAGCGCTGTCGCTTGAGCCATAGCGTGCAGACGCTCTCTTCGGTCTCCGTCGTACAGACCAGTTCCCAGCCTTCGGCTCCTAAACCGTTGAGCGTCGCCTCGATATCCTCATACTCTTCGCCGGCAACGTCCATCACACGATATTCCCACTTCGTCATGCCTTATAATGGCCTCAATGGCTGATTCATTGGGATGTCATCAATGCAGTTTTTGTAGCGAAAATCATCCCAGGTGCGTAATCCATTGACGAGAATCCGAATGAGCAGTAACGAAGTTCAGGCAGCCCATGAGGCAATTGATCGAGGCGACATTGATGGTGCACTCCACCACATAAACAATCTCTCGATTGCTGGCCACGCACGAGAAGTCGATGAACTTCAGCGTAGAATCTGGCAACTCAATCAGAGGGCTCGCCAGAGAAACCTCAACCTTCAAGTTTACGCATTTGCGACCGGCGTGCTTGGATATGCGTTGCTCTCAACTCAATCTCCCGCTGCCTGGGGACCTGCGGTTTGGGGAGTGATTGCCCTTGTCGCCATACCGGTTATGGTTGGCATCTTTGCCGGAAACAGCCTCATTGGAATCGAGAAATCCAAACGGTTTTGGAGGTCATTCTTCATTGCCGGTGGCTGCATCGGTCTTTACACATTGATCGGCATGGCGCTTTCAAGGTCGAAGATGGAGTCAGCCGATAAGTCGATGGACGTTGTCATTTTCCTTGCCGTGATGTTGGTTCACAGCTTGGTAGCAGGTGTAGTTGCCGGATTCACTGGCACCTTGATCCAGATTAAGGCGAGAGCAATTTGAATATTTATTGGCACAAAGTTGGCGATGATGCCAAAGTACTGTACATCGACGGAAATCTTCAATTTGATTCACGCGACGAAGCCGTCTACCACGAGAGCCTTGCATTACCCGCTCTCTGTTTAGCGGACAAACCTCAGTCGGTATTAATTTGCGGCGGTGGAGATGGGCTCGCCCTTCGAGAAGTTCTCCGGTTCCCTGGCATCACGGATGTCACGCTTATCGATTGCTCCCCCGAAGTTCTTGATCTGGCAAGATCGGAATTCGCCGAACTGAATGCCCATTCACTAGAAGATTCACGGGTTAAAGTGGTGGTCGCGGATGCCCTTGAATATCCGTTTGAGTCGTCACGATTTGACGCGATCATCTGCGACTTTACATTTCCAACAACCCAGGAGAGTGCCCAAGGTTTCACCGTCGAATGGTATCAAAAACTGAAGCATGCCCTTCGTCCCGGTGGCATGATCGCCATTAACTCGGTTTCCCCTCAGAACACTCCCGCAGCATTTGCTTGCATTGTGGCCACCGTCAAGGCTTCTGGCCTCTTTACTCTGCCCTACCGAGTGTGTATTCCCTCCTTCCGAGATCATGGCTTTGGAGCCTGGGGATTCATATTGGCGTCTCAGTCTCAACTCACGATCAAGCGATTGCAAGCGATCCAATGCCCTGTTCCGACGCGGCAAGTCGCTCTTGGTAGTCTCGAAAAGGGAGCCCATTTCTCAGATAAGGACCGGGCTGGTTTTCACTTTGCGCCGGTCAATCGAAGAGAGAATCCGGTGCTTCAAAGGCTCCTTCTCGACCCAGAAATTCCCGGTCGAGATGCCAAGGTGATTCCTCCTCCCGAGTTTCCCCACCTCATCGATCATCTTGAGGTCAACCACCCTTACCACTCTCGCGCGATGATTGAGACGCTTGCGGAACAAATTGCCGGCTCACTCAAGCATATTGATCTGCACAAGCTAGTGGTCGAATTATCCAAGCGAGCCAAGCTCCTACCTCAACGCATTCTTGAGGAGTTGGAAATCCTACGGTCCTACTTGGCGAGCACGGTGCTTGATTTGGAAATCTGGGGCAAATGGGCTGCACGGTTGTTTGCGACGGTACTGATCGTCATGACCATCGCAAATTCGATTTCACCGGATCCAGCTTTTGCTAAGGGGCATGCTGGGTTAGGACATTCCAGTTTCTCTCGGGGATTCTCTGAGCATGAATCGTTTGGAGGTGGCGTGTCCACTCGAGTTTCTGCTCCAATTTCAAGTCAAGGATTTCGATCCACTTATGGCTATGATCCTGTTGATATTTACGGATATCACTACACACCGCGCGTTTATATCTATAACGATTACAGCGGCTATGGTGGGGGCGGCGGATATAGTGGGGCCGGGGGAAGCCGAGGAACTCAGCCAACCAATGGCCACCAACCGCACCAAACTATGGGCCACAAGCCTTTGTTTGTCCTTGATGACGATTTAGTGGCGATGGATAACGGGGACTTTGTCGTCTCCCTTTCCGAAAATGCGATCCTAGTAGTGAGCCAAGGCGCCGTGAACCTCGTGGATGTTAAGACCGGAAAGAACCTCGTTCCCGTCTTTGCCGAGCCCAAGCTTTTCAGTGAAATCAGAGCCGAAGTGTCGAGTCAAGCGGGTGACTTAGATCACGAAGTTGCCGTTCGACGAGATTGGCTATCTTGGGCTGGTTGGACTTCGGAATTCTTCGGCACTGTGAAAGCGGACAACGCGGAATATCTCAACTTACAAGACCTAAAACGCCGACTAGGAGGAGCAGTCAAAAAGTTAGGCACGAGTTCAGAATCAAATGTCATCAACCTGGAAGATGGAGCAATAGAACTTTTCGTCGGATGTCATATCCTGTCTGACAACCGAATCGCTCTTTACGGTCCAGGCGGAAAGGTAAGTACAAGCGACGGTACCTCCATGGTGCTGCCGTCAGGTCACAAGATTTCAATTGATCCCGATCTCAAAGCGGCTCTGGTCTCTGTGATGAAGAAGATGATTAAGGAATCAGATCAAGACATCGCATCTGACCAAACGGACCTTCAATCTCTTCAAGCTGAACAGTCGTCAACCGAGAATGACCTTCGCGAATACCAAAACATTCAAGTGCAGAATAGCTATGATCCAGGTTATGAAGTTGACTACGGAACTGACTCAATTCCTGTAGAACAAGCGATTCAACAAACTCAAGCCGATCTCGCGTCGATCATCCAAGAGCAACGGCAACTTCAGCAAAGCATTGCAGCGAACCAGGAGCATCGCTCCCGTTTTGCGTCCGCACTTGAATCCTGGAGTAGCTAGATTGAACGTCGCTTGGCGACCCGAAAGGATTGGCGAGGTCGAGGAGTCTGATCTTCTTGCTGGACTTAATTCAGCTTCGGGATTCATGCAGTCCTCATTCTGGTCCGAATTCAAACGGCGAGAAGGGCATGAAGTTGAAAGGGTCGTCTGTGAAAAAGGCGATAGCCGAGTTGGATCAGCCGTCTTGTTGAGCTACCCACAGTCAGCTGGCGCAAGCTTTGTCCTTTGTCCGGAGGGGCCAGTCTTGCCCTGGCACGATCAACAAATGTGCCGCACTGCATTGAGAAGCCTCGTGACTCACGTAAACGCTAAACCGAACGTACTTGGCCTTCGGATAGAGCCTCACCTCCCCACCCCTTTACCGAGCCTCCTTCGAAATTGGTCCAACGCTCCCACGGACCTTACTCCTGCTGACACGTTAATCTTGGATTTGACGCTAACGGACGAGCAAATCCTAACTCAATCTCATCCCAAGTGCCGGTACAACCTCAAGGTCGCGGAGCGCCACGGTGTCGTCGTGACTCGCCATACCGGGATGGAATTGGCTCACGCATTTTACGGTTTGCTGCTGGAAACGTCGAACCGAACGGGGTTTTTCGTCGAACCATTCGGTTTCTTCTTAAATCTGCTCTCAACCCTGCTCGAACGGCAGGCTGGAGAGCTTTACGTCTCTCGCCATGACGGCGAAATTCTGGCCGCAATTCTTGTCGTTCGTTTTGGTCGACGCGCGACCTACCTGTACGGTGGGTCCAGTTCAAAGAATCGCCATGTGATGCCGGTCTACCCCCTTCATCTTGCGGCAATCCAAGGTAGCCGCGAACATGGTTGTGTTGAATACGATTTCTATGGCATCGACGCAACCGAGCGGCGCGACCACCTTTATGCGGGAATCACTCGATTCAAGAAGCAATGGGGAGGTCAAGTTCAGCGTCGCATTGGTGCGCGCGATTATGTCTTTTACGACCGTCTAGCCGACCTTGTAGTTGAGAGACTAGGGGACTTCCCATAGACAACTATTTCTATCCACCCGTCGGAATATCAACGAACTTGAGACATTCTAGTCGCTTGCGTAGGGTTAGTCCTTCGGTATTGAAGTTCAATCATTGAGCCATTGTGCTCCTCAACTCCTCGCGCTTCAGCAAGGGATGGTCCTTTAGCGAGTTTTCCCGCCTCTACAACCACCCCCTAAAGATCACCAGATTGGATGCATCCCAACCGGATTGGGAACATGAAACGCTTTCCAAAACTCAGGCACGTTTTGCAAAGCCCCTTTCACCCGATATTCCGGTGGTGAATGAGGATCGTGCTCCAGACCGAGTTGCATCTGCTCGGGACGAATCTTGCTTCGATGTATCTGGCCAAACGCGACAAAGAAACGCTGTTCTGGGGTCAGGCCCGCAATAGTTGAAGAGGGATGCATCGATTCCTGATGCTGAAAAGCCTTATAGGCAAGTTGAAGCCCACCTAGGTCAGCAATATTCTCCGCCAATGTTCTCAAGCCACTTATATGCTGTCTGGGTGTCGCTTGATAGCCGTCGAATTGGCTTACCATGCTCCCTTCGAATTGTCTAAACCGCTTTTCATCGGTCGGAGACCACCAGTCGTTTTGGTTCCCTTCGGCATCGATTTTCCGTCCTTCATCATCGAATGCATGCATGAATTCATGCCCGACAACAGCGCCAAGAGAACCGTAGTTCGATGCTTGATCGCCTTCCACCGTGAAATAGGGTGGCTGCAAAATGCCTGCCGGAAGAATCAGATGATTCAAACTCGCACTATAAAATGCGTCGACTCGATAGGGACTACAGTTCCACTCTGTGCGATCAACCGGATTCGCCAAGGCATTGAGGGACCTCTGAAACTCAAACTCCCGAGTCCGAAATGCATTGGACCAAAACGAATCGGACTTCATCACGAGTCCCTCCGTTTTGCGCCACCGATCAGGATAGCCCACACTCACATGAATCTGGTTCAGCTTGTCAAGAGCTTTTGACTTCGCATCCGGACTTAACCAAGCCGCATCTGAAATCGAAGATCGAAGTGCTTCTCGAATCCTGCTTACCATCGCCAGGGCAGGCTCTTGAGAGGAAA
Organism: uncultured Armatimonadota bacterium; assembly: GCA_903899015.1. Classification (GTDB taxonomy): domain Bacteria; phylum Armatimonadota; class Fimbriimonadia; order Fimbriimonadales; family Fimbriimonadaceae; genus Fimbriimonas. The sequence continues at coordinate 60,236 of CAIUHP010000100.1, forward strand.
CACCGTATTGAGTTCGGATCAATAGCTGTCCAAGCTCGGGGCTGAGACAAACATCAGTCTGAGATAAAACAAACTGCTCGCGACTCTCGATCTCGGACTGGCCATTAAGAGTCCTCTGCAAATCAAAGAGGCATTCTCGAAATGGACGAGACAAATAGGGGGTCGATGCCGAAATGAGCGTCCATCGAAGATAGTTCTTCAGGTCCGAAATGGTCGCACTTTGAAGGATATCCCCGAAGGTCGCCAGGTAACTTGGATTATCCACGGTTACCGACTTAGGTAGCGGAAGCCCCAAGTGATCGAAGTAGATCCACCAATCCACTTTGGGAACCGCCGCACCCAGCTGCCACATCTTCATCTTGCCAACCGGCTCGCTGAGAGGTTTAGCCCCTCCGACAATTCCAATTGCTCGCGCGAGTTTGGATTCAATGGAGACGACGCTTGCAGCAGAACTCGCGAGAGTGTCCGCGGAGTCCCCAAGCAGTCGGAACATCTGTTCCACAGTCCTTCTCAAATGTGACTGATATTCGAGTCCCTTTGGCCCACTAGCGGCATACCACTCGGGTCGGGTCAAACTGAGGTTTCCCGTGCCCAAACAAATTAAGCGGTGGGTAGCGTCGCTCGGATCCATTTGGAAACGAGCTGAGAATCCCGCGAATACGGACCACCGGTGTAACTTGCCAAGTTCAGCCATCACATCGCGCCGGGTCTCAATCGCCTGGATTCTCGCTAGTTCAGGTTCCACTGGCCTCGCGCCCAATTGTTCCGCAAGGTTGCGATCCATTCCTACCCGGTAGAAAGTGCCGACGATCTGTTCGATCGAACCCATCTCAACGTTTGGATTCAAGGATGTTGAGCAAATAATCTGCTGCATGATCCCCGCATTTTTCTGTCTCGCTTGACTCGATGCTGACGTCTGAGATTCGGAGGGAGCGATCTGGATATTGTCGAGCCACGTGCCATTGGCAAATCGGTAGAAATTGACCGTCGGCTGCACTGTTCGGTCGAGAAACAATGGACTCATACCATGTGGTTCATTGATCTCAACCAATGGGCGAGCAGTCTGTGTGAATGCCAATGCCAGACATGCAAGCGGGCCGATGGGGCAAAGGGGCACGCGAAATTCTACCGATCAATTCGGTTCTATATTTGAATCTCAATTCGAAATAGCCCAATTGAATCCAACTCCCGCAAGAATCCCATTAGACTGTCGCTATGTCTGCCCTGTTATTTCTCTTGAGTAGTCACCTTCTTTTTGCTGGTCAATCCAGACTGCCAATTAAGTTGGAGGCAGAAGATGCTGAACTTATGGGACCAACCATTTCCAAAACAAGAACTGGTTACTCTGGTTCGGGATACATTACCGGCTTTACGAAAGAGGGCGATGCTGCGACGCTCCGCACCAAGGCGACTGGCGGAATCTATGAAGTAAAGATCCGCTACTGCGCTCCAGGTGGCCCTAAAGGTTTCGGCCTCAGAGTAAATGGTTCCGAGATATCGGGAATGTTCCCAGCAACCGGAGACAAGTTCAATACCATCATCGCTGGGAAAATTGAGTTAAAGAGCGGGTCCAATATCATTGAGATCGAAAAAGGATGGGGCTATTTCGACGTCGACTTCATCGAACTCGTTCCAACTCAGATTCAGCAAGACTTATGCAAAGTGCCCCAAGCCCTGGTGGATAGTCAGTCAACTCAGGCGACTAAGAATCTATTCAAGCGTCTTTCTGCCAGTTATGGACAAAGGACTCTAAGCGGGCAATACGACATCAATGACACCTCGTACATTGAGCAGACGGCAGGTGTGACGCCCGCTATATTTGGAAGCGATTTCATGGACTACTCTCCTTCACGAGTTGAACATGGATCAAACACTAAGGACATAACGGAAAGAGTCATCAAACGGGCCAAGTTAGGTCAAATCATTACGATGTCGTGGCACTGGAATGCTCCAACCGATCTCATTGACAAGAAGATCAAGGATGCAGCCGGAAAGGAGATTGATGCCTCGTGGTACAAAGGCTTCTACACCAACGCGACCACGTTTGATCTAGCTCAAGCACTTGCTGACCCGAAGACCGAACGGTACAAGTTGCTTATTCGAGATATCGACGCAATCGCGATCCAGTTAAAGAAATTCTCAGATGCGGGAGTACCCGTCTTATGGCGCCCTCTTCACGAAGCAGAGGGAGGCTGGTTCTGGTGGGGGGCTAAAGGGCCTCAACCGTTCGTTCAGCTCTGGCACATTCTCTACGATCGCCTAACGAAACATCACCAACTCCACAACCTCATCTGGGTGTTTACGGTTGGCTCAAACCCGGCGTGGTATCCCGGTGACAATTATGTGGACGTGCTCGGCGTCGATGCCTACCCGAGTGACCACTCGGACCCATTGAGCGGAATATGGGAAGACCTCAAGCGCCAGTTCAACGGAAAGAAATTACTCTCCCTTACCGAATTTGGCGGCGTGCCGGATGCTCCTAAAATGCATCGATTCGGTGTTGATTGGTCTTATTTCGTTTCTTGGCCCGGGCAAGTCAAGGCACCAAGCACTTCCGTTTCAACACTCAAGCGAATCTATCAAGACAAGTCCGTCATCAACAAACGTTGAAAGGGAGAAGATCGCTTAGCCGAGACCAAAAACTCGTGATATACCGACATATCACTAGCATCTTGAGCCTGCCATTACGCATAGTTGAGCTGATCGAGGTTGGATGAATGAAGTTTACGGACGGGAATTGGATGATGCAGAAGGGCGTTCGCGCTCACTATGCGGCTGAAGCTTACGATATTGAATCTGGAGAAGGAACCCTTCGGATCTACGCTCCGACTCGGCCCATTCGCCATCGAGGGGACACTCTGGAAGGTCCACTTCTCACCGTGGATCTCAGTAGCCCGTGCGAAGGAATCATCCGGGTTCGTATCACGCATTTTCAAGGAGTTCAAGATTCTAGCCCGCACTTCCCGCTCTTTCAAGAGCATCAGGCTGCTCGGTCGGAACTCACAGTAGATGGAGCAGAACTTCACAGCGGGGCTCTGACCGCACGCATCTCTAAAAAAGAGTGGGGAATCGAATTTCTTGCGCACGGCAAACCGCTCACGAGTAGCCCTGGTCGAGGAATCGGCTACATGGACGTCGACGGTAAAGGGCCGTTCCTTCAAGATCAACTCACACTTGGCGTTGGAGAATGCGTTTATGGTCTCGGCGAACGCTTCACGAGCTTTGTCAAGAACGGTCAGGTGGTTGACACATGGAACAAAGATGGCGGCACTGGAAGCGATCAGGCGTATAAAAATGTCCCGTTCTATCTCACGAATCGTGGCTACGGGGTTTTCGTCAATGATTCGGGCGAGGTGAGTTTTGAAGTGGCCTCGGAGAAGGTATCTCGAGTTCAATTCTCGGTTCCAGGTCAATCCCTTGAATACTTCATCATCCAAGGGGACACACCCGCCGAGATCCTTAAGCGATACACCGACCTCACCGGCAAACCGGCATTGCCTCCGGCTTGGACTTTCGGGCTCTGGCTCACAACCTCATTCACGACAAATTACAACGAAGAAACCTGTACCGAATTTATTCAGGGAATGGCAGATCGCGATTTGCCGTTAAGCGTTTTCCATTTCGATTGCTTCTGGATGCGCGAATTCAATTGGTGTGACTTCCAATGGGATCCGCGAACCTTCCCAGATCCTGTCGGGATGCTTAAGCGACTGAAGGATCGCGGGCTGAGGATTTGTGTTTGGATCAATTCCTATATTGGACAGCGGTCTCCCCTCTTCGAAGAAGGCAAACAGAAGGGGTTCCTACTCAAGAAGCCTAACGGAGACGTTTGGCAAACTGATCAATGGCAACCCGGAATGGGAATCGTTGACTTCACCAGCCCCGACGCAACCGAATGGTACAAGGGTTTGCTTGCTGGGCTCGTCGACATGGGAGTCGACTGCTTTAAAACCGATTTTGGCGAGCGTATTCCCACGGATGTCGCCTATTTCGACGGCTCCGATCCGGTTCGGATGCACAACTTCTATCCGTACCTTTACAACAAAGCAGTGTTCGAGGTGCTGCAGGAAAAGAAAGGGCGCAGTGAGGCCACTTTGTTTGCTCGATCCGCTACCGCCGGTTGTCAGTTGTATCCTGTTCATTGGGGCGGAGACTGCTACTCGAGCTTTGAATCCATGGCAGAAAGCCTGAGAGGCGGGCTTTCTCTTTGCCTTTCCGGATTCGGCTTCTGGAGCCATGATATTGGAGGTTTCGAAGGAACACCGCCGGTTGAAGTTTACAAGCGCTGGATTGCCTTTGGTCTGCTATCCACTCACAGTCGCCTGCACGGAAGTTCCTCCTATCGAGTGCCCTGGGTTTATGACACCGAGGCGGTGGATGTGCTCCGATATTTTACGAAGCTCAAGTGTCGATTGATGCCTTACTTGTTTGCAAAAGCGGTGGAAACAAGTGAGACGGGCATTCCTATGATGCGAGCCATGATCCTAGAATTTCCCAACGATCCCGCTTGCGACTACTTGGATAAACAATATCTGCTGGGAGACCGCCTCATGGTTGCACCCGTCCTTTCGAAAGACGGAAGCGTTGCTTACTACATTCCTGAAGGTCGATGGACGAACTACCTTTCAAACGAGGTTCACGTCGGTCCCAAGTGGATTCACGAGACGCACAGCTTCCTATCCGCCCCAATTATGGTTCGTCCCAACACCATTTTGGCCATCGGAGCCCAAGACAACTGCCCAGACTACGACTACGCAGATGGCGTCACGTTTAAAATCTACGACTTGGCAGATGACGAAGCAACTTCATGTACTGTCCCAGCTCTTGATGGAAGCACCGCATTAACAGTGTCGGCTGCGCGATCGGGCAGTAAGATCACGGTGACGGTTGAGGGCCAGACGACACATTGGAATCTCTGCCTCGTCGGGATCCATGGAACGTCGAAGGTCACGGGAGGAAGTGTTGTTGCCTCTCCCGAAGGCACATTGATTCACTCGACTCAGAACGTGGTGACCGTGAATTTGTGACCTAAACTCGAAGTGGAAGATGCTTGTGAATTGGAATCATTCGGTGATCGCCTTCTTCACCGTTGGTTTCTTGGAAGTGGCGCTTTGCGAATGCTCCTTTTGATAGTCTCGGAGCATTTGCCTTACGTCGGGAGCAATCCCGATGGCGAAAAGGGAACCATATAGGACTACAACTAAGCCAATCCAAGCCAAGTGTGCCCGATAGAAATTGCGTCGAGACTCGTTGTTCGAGAAGAACGCGCCGAGAAGGATCGTGATGAACCCGACACACGGAATCGCGATTAAAAACACGGTGAGAAACCAGCTTCCAAACGAGACGGTCGATCGATCGAGTTTCTTCGCCATTTTAGGTTGGAGACGAATAAGGCACCGATTTGGGTTTCTCGTTTCCAATGGAAAGGCTTCCCAGAGGATCCGCCATCGATGACACCTCCACCCAGTGTTCCCCTAGAATCATGTAATCTACGGTCAGCAAAAACCATGCAGCCACGACACAAGCAACTCACTCTCGTTGCCTTTACAGGCATCCTTGGAATCACTTTTCAGCAGGTAGGCGCTCAGGATAAATTCCCCGATGTGCCTAACAATCACTGGGCTTGGAGTAACACTGTCACCGAACGACAGCGCATTCGGTTTGACGATAATTGGCGGTTCAAACTCGATCCAAACCCGACGATAGGAGGAAACCAAGTTACCAAATGGGAGTGGGTTCCCGCAGCAGAAGGAACAGACCTTGGCATTACGACCGTGCCGTCGGACCTTGACACGGCTCAGTGGAAGAACTACCACATAGGACGCCCCGTGTTTCGAAATCGACCCGGCTTTGCTTGGTTTCGAGCCGAACTTGGCCCAAGTCTAGCAGGAGCCAAAGGAGCAAGCCGTCTTCTCAACTTCGAAAGTGTTGATGATAATTGCGCCGTATTCGTAAACGGCAAGCTGATCCGAAAGCACGAAGTTTGGAATGATCCCTTTGATGTCAACCTTGACCGCGTTTGGCACGAAGGAGGAAAGAATACTGTTCTCGTCCTCGTCGAAAACACCGGAGGTGACGGTGGAATCATGGGTCTCGTCACCACGCGAGTTTCCAGCAAGGACAAAGACCAACCAGCACCCGCGAAGGAGACGTTCGACGACTCAAAGTGGCGAGTCGTGCATGCCCCTCACGATTATTTGCTGGAGAGCCCATTCACCCCAACGGCGGACGCGAGTCACGGCTCTCTCACTCAAAATCCTGCTTGGTACCGAAAGAGCTTCGAGGTTCCGAAAAATATTCGAGGCAAAAGCGTTTGGCTTGAGTTTGATGGCGTTTACCGAAACAGCATGATCTGGCTGAACGGACATTTTCTCGGTTCTCACACAACCGGCTATATCGGATTCCGGCACGACATCGCTCCCTTCCTTCACTACGGAGGCGTGAATCGAATCGCAGTGCATGTTGATCCGAGGCAAGCTGAAGGATGGTGGTACGAAGGAGCAGGAATCTACCGGCACGTTTGGCTCAACGTAGCCAACCGGGTTCACATTGCTCCAAATGGAACATACGTTGCCTCCGATCTAGCCAAGTCAACTGCTAAGGTTTCGATGCAGACGACGATTACTAACGAGACTGGAAAATATCAGAAAGTTCTCGTCAATTCAATCATTTTGGACCCGAAAGGCAAGATCTTAACGACCGTCAAGACTTCCACTTCGATTGCTCCATACACGTCGAAAACCGTTGCCCAATCTGCGAATGTCGTCCACCCAAAGCTCTGGTCCATTGAGCAACCAAGTCTCTACCGAGTGGTCAGCAAGTTGGTTAAAAACGGAGACGCGGTTGACGATGCCTCGACCAACTTTGGCATACGAACGATTCGGTATGACAAAGACAAAGGATTTTTCCTAAACGGCAAGCATGTCGAACTTAAAGGCACGTGTAATCACCAAGACTTTATCGGAGTAGGCACGGGCATGCCAGACGGTTTGCTGGAGTGGCGCATCATGAAGCTTAAGCAGATGGGATCGAACTCCTATCGATGCTCGCACAATCCACCTGCGAAGGAACTCCTTGACGCATGTGACAAGCTCGGTATGGTCGTCATGGACGAAAATCGTCACCTGGGTAACGCGACAGGCGGCAAGACTCCGAGCGGAACTTCAATCGCTGACTTCCCTGAGCTTCGCGAAATGATCCTTCGCGATCGAAATCACCCAAGCATTGTGATGTGGTCCATGTGTAACGAAGAACCACTTCAAGGAACTCCCGAAGGCGGACGAATTTTCGCAGCCATGATGAAAGAGGTCCACAAATGGGACGTGACTCGGCCATGTTCTTGCGCCATGAACGGCGGATGGGGTTACGGCATCTCGCTTGTGGAAGATCTACAAGGCGCGAACTATAACCCAGGCGGCTACGATGACTTTCATCGAAAATTCCCGAACCAGCCGTTCTTTGGCAGCGAGACTGCCAGTGCCGTGAGCAGTCGTGGCGAATACGTTACAGACAAGGTAAAAGGTTACGTGAGCGCCTACGACGTAAACTTCCCTGGTTGGGCCCAGTCTGCTCAAGTTGCTTGGAAAGCCATTGCTGATCGGCCTTACGTCGCCGGTGGATTTGTCTGGACAGGATTCGACTACAAGGGAGAGCCAACTCCTTATGGTTGGCCATGCATCAACAGCCATTTCGGCATCATGGACATGTGCGGATTCCCCAAGGACTCGTACTACTATTACAAAGCTTGGTGGGGTGACAAGCCTTCGATCCACGTTTATCCTCATTGGAACTGGGCTGGCAAAGAAGGTCAGCCGATCAACGTGTGGGTTCAGAGCAACTGTGACGAGGTCGAACTCTTCCTGAACGGACAGAGTCTCGGAAAGAAATCGGTTCCACGCCACGAGCACGTTGAATGGAACGTGAATTACCATCCTGGTTTACTTGTGGCCAAGGGTTATTCGAACCACAAGCTCATCGTGACGGATCGAGTTGAAACGACCGGAGCACCTGCGTCTATCGTTCTCAAAACGGATCGAACTAAGCTTCTTGCGGACAACGAAGACCTCACGACCGTTGAAGTCCAAGTTGTTGATGCTAAGGGGCGAATTGTTCCGACTGCGAGTAACCTAATTCACTTTAAGGTCACTGGCAAAGGAACCCTTGCCGGAGTCGGCAATGGCGACGCTAGCTGCCACGAACCTGACCAAGCACCTACTCGATCAGCCTACCACGGGTTGTGCATGGGCCTTGTCCGGGCAAACGATCACGCGGGTGCCATTCATTTGACAGTTACAGCTTCGGGCCTCATAGGAGCATCGATGGACTTCAAGTCCGTCGCTTCAACAAACCACTAATCCAAAAAAGGGGCGTCAACTCATGAAAGTTGACACCCCTATTCGTTTCCTGACTTAGCCGTAAACCATCAAACCACCAAAGTGGCCGGTGACCGCTACAATCACCGCGGTCAATATCAGCACGAATAGATAACCCTTGTGAGTGTGGCCAAGCTTCTTTCGAGTTACAAGTGTTGTTATCATGAGAGCCAGCGCTGAAATCGCCAGGATGAGGTGAACCAGCATGGTGCCTTCCAGTTTGTGACCTCCCAATAACCACGCAGCAATTCCACTCGGTACAACAACCGATAGAGAAGCCAATGCGCCGACAAGGTTCCAACCGGCTGCTTTTCCTAACTCTGTATTCGACTTACGAATACCGAGAATCTCGAGTAACAGGCCGAACAAAAACAAGGCGATTGGAAAGTGGACAACTACGGGATGGTATCCGTTACTTGGAAGAAGGCTACTAAGAAAGCTACCGCTTGATACCGCTTTTTTCTTCTTTGGCGGGTCGCCCGGTTTCCCGTCGGGGTGGTCGCTTGGATTTCCCGGCAAGTTTCCTTGTTGGATTTCATCAATGTTCTTCCAGCCATCACCGTCAGAATCGAGGTTCTCGACTTGCTTGAGCATATCCAAGGTAAGCACTCCGTCTGGCGACATCTTTACAAGCTTCGAAAGGTCCTTTCCGTAGGGGTTTCGGCGAGTTCCTTGTTCGACGTGACACGTCTTGCAAGCCGCTTGGCCAAGAGCAGTCGAACCATCAACCTTGTAGTAGTCCTTGAACAGAGCAAGAAACGGAGGTTTTGCCTGGCACAAAGATGCGCTCAACAAAACAGCCAGAAACAATAAGGTCCGATACAATACTGCTCGTTGAGGTCGATGGGTGCCGATGGAACTATTCATGTTGGTGGTTAGCAGACCAAAATGCATTATGGGTTCGAAGACCTCTTTCGTGCCCAAGTTCCGAAAAACCTAGAAGAATTCTAAGCGGACAATGTAAAGATTGCCAATATCGGCGGATGGACGTGCATCTTTTTCAACAAATGTTTGTTAATATGAAGGTATGACGCAAACGCAATGTAGCCATTGCGGCAAACCCCTCTACACTGGATTTCTGTGTTCAGATTGCCAGGCGCTTCGTGCTTATCAGCCCGATTTATTTGCGTCGGCAGGTAGAGGTGGAACAAGAGGCGGTTTCCAAATTGATCGAACTGCAGTTCTTAGCGTCGCCGGATTGCTTGCAATCTTCGCACTTGCAATCATCTTCGTTCCACAGATGCAACAAGCTACGCGCAAATCACACGTTCAAGCTACCGATCCAACTGCAAGTATTGTCGATAAGTTCAAGAAAGCACTGGACATCGAAGGAACTTCCAGAGCACTGTCAGGCGGAGAATCGTCATCAACGCCGTCGGCGGGATTAGTCGCTTACAACCAATCCACGGCAAATGTCACGCCTGGGTACTTACAAAGCGTGCAAGTTCCCCGTGTTTCTCAAACGGTATCCGTCGAGAATGAATTTCACCCAGCCGGCAATTACACTGCTCAAGCTCAGAACACCCTTAACGAGTTCCTAGCAACCTATTGCGGGGAAAGGCAGATTGTAACCGGAAAATCGATCTCAGTTACGAATGTGATGTGGCTCCCAAGCGGAACAGGTGCGGTTGTCGCATTGGACGAAGCTGGAAATTTCCGGCAAGGCACAGTGCAATACTCCCCATCCAACGGTTGGGCTTGGATTGTAACTCCTTAACTCGATATTAGGCCGAGTTTGGCTTATTTCTGCGGCAGTTCCGATGTTCGTTCATGTTCGGTCTTCACGACCTCACGAATGCGATCCGCGAAGCGCTTGGGAACAATAACAATCGTGCCGTGTCTTGCCCCGGGAACCATCTGAACTTTGTCACTGAGATCGGTCCACGATTTCACATCCGTAGACTCAATCATCCCCCACTTTCCTTCCGTATATCGATCGTAATAAACGCGAATCTTGCCGTCTACACGAACCGCGGTCGGTCCTTCCGCCCAATAGTCTCCTGTGATCCTCGGATTAACGATATGAAAGGGTCCCATGGGACTCTGACTTGTCGCAGCGAACAAATATTTCGCTGGAACTGGGACGCGCGTTTCGTTCTTACCGAAGAATAGCCAACCTTCTCTCGTGTGATGCAAAGTGGCATCAATACAGTTGAATCCAGGGTCCCAAAGCAATCGAGAGGGAGAAAACTGCTTAAAGTCAGTCGTTGTTGAAAAATAATAACGATGATTCAGGGGCTCGTTGTCGGGTCCCAAGTCGCCATCTGGGCGCGCAGTCGATGCGAACCTTCCTCTTACAGTGGAAGACCAAAAGATAACGTACTTTTGCGTTGCCGCATCGTAAACCATCTCAGGTGCCCAGGCGTTCAGAGCATTTGACATGTCCACCATTGCAGGAACCGTTTGCTGGGTCCAGTGAATGAGATCTTTGCTGTGCGCTAACCCGATTGTCCGCTTCCACCATCCAGTCGTCCAAACCATGTGCCATTGTCGGTCGGGGCCGAACATGATGCATGGGTCGCGTGTAAGGCCGTTATTACCAAGCGCAGACTTCATAACCGCAACATTCGGCTCGAGAAGCGGTCGAAACTTCAAGCCGTCGTCACTGGTAGCCAAAAACACTCCATCTTGGCCGTTGTCCACGAAGTACGCCATAAGGAACGCGCGAGGAGATCGTTCTCGACGTTGATTGCGTTGCAAATCCTGTTGAGGCTTCGCTTGAACGGGAGGGAGTTGCCACGAAAAGGTAGCCGACAAACATGTCGCAACCCCAAAAGACAACCAACTCATGGCCGATTATGTCGCGAAGCAGCTATCTACGCGATAGACTTGGAACTATCCAATGGAGTTCTCCCCAATTATTAGAGTCTTCTTAGCTATATCTTGCATGGCACTTACCCGAATCGGCGTTGGCCAGACGGATGTTGTGGACACTCCTCCGATGGGATGGAACAGTTACGACAGCTTTGGTTATGCGGTCAACGAAACGGAAGTTCAGCAAAATGCATCCTTCATGGTCAAGAACCTCAAGAAGTACGGATGGGAATACATCGTTGTCGACTACGTCTGGTCATGTCCCCGATTGGCAGCCGATTCCGCCCCCAATCAAGATGCGCAATTTAACCCCCATTTGAACATGGACGAGTACGGTCGGCTCTTGCCCGACATCGGCCGTTTTCCCACGTCAGCGAATGGAACAGGTTTCCGAGCGTTGGCCGACTCTCTGCATAAACAAGGACTCAAATTTGGAATTCATCTCATGCGAGGAATTCCAAAGCAAGCGGTTACCGCAAAATCTCCCATCCTTGGATCCCCTTTCACGGCCGATGAAGCGTTTACAACAAAGGACCCTTGCACCTGGCTGAATCATATGTGGGGCCTGGATATGAAGAAGCCCGCTGCTCAGGCTTATCTCAACTCCATCTTTAAGCTTTACGCCAGTTGGCACGTCGACTTTGTGAAAGTTGACGACTTGAGTGATCCCTATTCCAGCGCTGAGATAGAGGGTTACCAAAAGGCCATTAAAGAATCTGGACGCCGGATAGTATTGAGCCTTTCACCAGGCCCAACTCCTCTCAGCCAAGGTGGCCATGTAAGCACCTACGCTAATATGTGGAGGTTGCTGGGTGACCTCTGGGACAATTGGGATCAACTTGACAACGCGTTCCGCCCGATTTCGGATTGGACTCCTTTTCGGGGGCCCGACCATTGGCCCGATCCGGACATGCTGCCACTGGGGCGACTTAGAAAATACGGTCCAAACACGGGTCCCGCAGATACCGACTCGAGGTTGACGAAAGACGAAATCCGAACCATGTTAACCCTTTGGGTTATCAGCAAGTCCCCACTCATGTTCGGTGGAAATCTTCCCGACACCGATCCCTACACACTAAGCCTGATTACCAATCGGGAGGTTCTCGACGTTAACCAAAAGAGCAGTGGCAACCACACACTTGCTAATGGACTTAAGCCGGTTTGGGTCGCCGAGGCTTATGATCCCCATGTTCATTACATTGCCATGTTCAACCGGTCCACAGAAACAAGCTCCATTTCGGTGCGACTTTCGGATATTGGAGTGAAGTCAGCCAAAGTTCGCGACTTGTGGCTCAAAAAGGACCTTCAAAACTTGACCGACGAACTAACCGTAAGCGTCGCACCCCACGCCTCAATTCTTTACCGGCTGTACACAATCGAGGCAGCTGACGTTACCGACACCGCACTTCCGACGATTAACTTAAGTGGAACGAGTTACGAGGCCGAATCTCCTGACAACACATTAAGCGGGCTTGCGCGAGTGGTGGACGACATCAAAGACGGCAAATGCTCGGGTGAAAAACTCGTGCGCTTTATCGGTTCCAATCCGCAAAGCACTTTGCGATTCAACAAGGTAACTGCGCCGAAAGACGGAGAGTTTGGCATTGCTATCGTTTACATGAGTGGATCTCATCGCGTCATGTACGTTAGCGTGAATGGGGGCTCTCCACAAGCAATCGACTTCCCCGCGACTGGTGGCTGGGACGGCCGATTCCTAGATGCCGTCGAACTAAAAGTACAGCTAAAAGCAGGGCTAAACACTTTAGAGTTTGGGAACCCAAAAGACTGGGGAGTCGATCTAGATCGAATCATTGTTCACTCTTAGTCATATTGCCACTTGAAAGGCAGCGTTGGAAAAATTCCCTGCGACCCTTAAAAGGACTATAGGGACTTCGCTGCAAACTCGAGAGTATAAGTTAGGCCTTTCTGGGCTTGCAAAGATGGAGTAGTCCCCCCAACATATTGCATTCACAGATTTAACCGTGTAAAAATGGAGGAATTGTGTTTGGATGCAGGTCCAATTCTGTTCAAACCGGTCTCGGTTGCACAGTTTGGCTCATCTCAATGACTTGATCTTTTAAAGCAGGAGGAAAGATTAAGTCGGGGATGAGTGGGTCTGCTTCATTCCATAGGAGCGTTCGGAATGACTCAATCTCGCATATCAACTTTCCTTGGCCTTTGCCTACTAGTGCTCACGACCGTAGCACAGGCACAAGTCTCACCGTTTTCAAACGGGCGATCTACTCATAGCTCGCGAACTCAGAACAACCACCCATATCTGAGGGAAGCTGCATCCCGAACCAAGATTCGTCCCAACTATCAGACCGGGGCCCCTTGGCCGAAATTTCAAGCCAGCAACCTAAACAACGGTCAAGGTTTAGCGGGCGGCTCCAACGGACAATATCGATGGAGCTACAACAGTAGCGACCCTACGTTCTATGGTTCACCGGTTGTCGCTGCCGATGGCACGGTCTACACATCTGGGTGACTTGGAACTCTAACTGCGATCTCGCCTAATGGTGCGAGAATCTGGAGGTACAAATCCGGTGACGGCTTTTCCGGAGCGCCCGCAATCGGTAACGATGGAACGATCTATCTGGTTGGAGCAAACGCTGGAGTGTATGCCATCAGACCTAATGGTTCCCTAAAGTGGACCCTTACAATCTCAGATGCATTGACTGGCGTATCCATTGGATCGGATGGAACCCTGTACATCGCAGGCAGCAACGGTGGGCTCTACTCCGTTTCCTCTGCCGGTGCTCTCAAATGGAGCCGCCAAACCGGAGGTAGCTTCTACTCCGGATGTCCGGCGATTGCGTCAGACGGAACGATCTATCTCGCTGGAGCAAATGGATTTGTTTATGCATTCGATTCAACCGGCACAAACATTTGGACATATGCCGCCCGTCCAGGCGATAGCTTCAAAGGTTCCGTCACCATTTCCCCAAACGGCACGATCTTAGCAGCAAGCGTTAGTGGCGCAGTTTATGCCATCAACCCTGATGGCACCAATCAATGGATCAGCTTCAACTCGGGCGAATTTTACTTTGGCGCTCCTGGAATTGCTCCTGACGGAACGATCTACGTTGCAGACAATTCTTCCGGCAAGATATTCGCGATCAACCCAGATGGCTCCGCCAAATGGGAATATCATTCTGGCTCAGCATTCTACGGCTCAGTTTCAGTTGGTTCAGACGGAACCGCGTATGCGCTTTCATATTCAGGAATTGCCTTTGCTGTTGGCACCGACGGCTCGCTCCAGTGGTCCTAAAACACCGCAGGAAGCCACTTTTACGGTGCTCCCGCAATTGGGTCAGACGGAACTCTGTATGCCTGCGGCACAACGGGAATCGTCTTTGCACTTGGGACTCAAGTAAACAACATTTCGGCAACCGGGTTGGATATTACGCCAAGCTCAGTTGCAGGCGGAAATACCTCGACTGGCACCGTCACACTTCGATCTAACGCTCCAGCCGGTGGAGATATCGTCACACTAAAAAGCAGTGATCCGTCTGTCATTGTTCCAAACTTTGTGACCGTTCCTTCTGGTTCAAACTCTGCAACTTTCACAATCAAAACAAAGATTGTCGGCTCTACGACAACGGGCGTCGTCACTGCCACTTCTGGCGGATCGGATGTCACCGCTTCGCTGACGGTTCAACCACCAACAATATCCTCTCTCACTCTTAACCCAACCACTATAACGGGCGGAGTCACAACGTCCACTGGAACAGTGACCCTTACCGGGAACGCTCCCACAGGCGGGTTAGTCGTCACTTTGGTCAACCAACGGCCGACTTACGTGACGGTTCCGGCTAGCGTGACGGTTCCGGCTGGATCGAACACCGCAACCTTCTCAATATCGTCACCACAAATGTGGCAGATCCAGTTCACGGATCAGATCACCGCGCAAACCGGTGGCGTAAGCCAAAGTGCAACCTTGACGGTTGCGACGACCGCGCTTCAGTCCATTACGGTGAACCCAACTAGTATCCACGCAGGAGATTCAACTACGGGAACGGTCACGCTTGGCGGACCTGCTCCAGCAGGAGGATGGGTGATCACCTTGATCAGCGGTAGTGCGTACTATGTCACGATGCCCGCAACGGTAACCGTGCCAGAGGGAGCATCATCCGCAACGTTCACCGTGAACTCGCTCAAAGCGACACCTGGGATGACGGTCCAGCTCAGCGCCCATGACTCAGTCATCTGGCACTCGGCTAACTTGACCGTGATTAACAACGGCATTTCAACCTTGACGGTTAACCCAGGAAGCATCGCGGCTGGAACGTCAACAACTGGAACCATCACCCTGAAGTCGGCGGCCCCAAATGGAGGATGGAACGTAAATCTCTCCGCCGGCGCTTCTTCGCAAGTCTTGCTTCCTGGGTCTGTAGTCGTACCTGCCGGTGAAACCACCGTCAACTTCACGATAACTACAAAGGTGATGTCGGCAACCCTCACATCAGGCATCTACGCTACCGACAATCTCACTTATAAGAGCACAAGTCTTACAGTCGTGGGAGACCTCATCAGCGGCTTAAGCCTTTCTCCCACCACAATCGGTGGAAATGGCTCGACAACCGCAACCGTGACTTTGAGTTCGCCAGCCCCTGCAAACGGTTGGAACGTGAACCTCACAGCCGGTGTACCTGGCGCAGTCAGCATGCCCGCTTCTGTCCTTGTTCCGGCGGGAGCAACGTCGACGACCTTCACGATCCTGGGTAAGGAGCTTTCGACAACCTATACGACCGGTATCTACGCAGGCGATGGTAACTCATCCAAGTCTGCAACTCTGACTATTCTCGGGGACGGTATCAGCAGCGTTTCGGTAAACCCAAGCTCGATCACGGCTGGAAATAATGCAACCGGTACGGTTACTCTGACTGGTGCTGCTCCTATCGGAGGCTGGCTCGTGAAAATCTCGGTTGGTGTTCCAGGTGAGATCGCCGTTCCAGCGACAGTCCTGGTTCCTGCTGGATCCTCGTCAGCTACGTTCACCGTAGCGACAAAGGTTATGGCAGGAACTCTGACATCAGGGCTCTATGCTACCGACGGAACAACTACGCGCTCGACTTCGGTAACCGTGAATGGCGACGCGATCGCAAGCGTATCTGTCAGTCCATCAACGGTTCAAGGCGGCACCGGTGCGACGGGCACCGTCACATTGTCTGGTCCCGCACCCGCAGGTGGTTGGCTAGTGCGACTCTCCGCTGGTGCGGTAGGAGTGGTTGGCGTACCAGCGAGTGTTGTTGTTCCGGCAGGATCGACAAGCGTTACGTTTAGCGTGACGACAAAGGCGGTAGCAACAACGCTCTCGTCACTGATCTTTGCCTCTGACGGCAACACCGGTCAAAGCACAACTTTGACCGTTACTCACTAAGGACCCTCACAACTGAAAGCTCCCTCTCTGCCTTTTGGGTGGCAAAGAGGGAGCTTTTTATTTCAATCTCTTTCCGTCGCCACGTTTACCGGCTCAAAGGCCTTGAGAATCGGATAAGCGTTACCAGTTGAGAGCCCCTTCACGAATCCCCATGCGGACACTCCGTCCAAGCTTTCCGGTTCCAATAAATGGAAAGCCAACAAACCAAGTGGCTGAGCCGTGCGCACAACGTAATCACCCTTGGTCTCAAGAACTTTGGATGACGAAAACTGTCCTTCCAGACTTACCAATCGATGGCCTTGAAAGGCACCCGACGACTCCGAATTGGTGGTGATCGTAAACGTGCTCGCGGTACCCAACCAATCCTTCAAAAGCTTCTCAACGACAATGCCATGTCGTTTTAGAAGTTCAATCGTTTCCGTTTGTCCAGATGGAATGAAATAGGCGGAAGGGAATTTTGCCGTGCGAGTGACTTTAAACCGATCGTAAATCGGCATTTTTACCTTGTCCAACGCTTTCGGCCGACCAAACGGGGCTGGCGAGCCAGGCGGTAATGGCCTTTCAAGTAAGACCGTCTCTTCTCCCCTGCTCATAAATTCGAATCGCACTCCAAGATCGGGAGCTTTCGCGGGATTGAGGCCCCATTCGACTACCCGAGCATCTGCTTTGCGCGTCAAATCGATGACTTGCTTGGAATGGGCAGCCACATACTCCAGGATCGCCGTGACAAACCGGTCAGTCCCAACCACTCGATCCTTGAACGGAATATAGGTTGTTGCCTCCGAAAGAATCGCAATCCGACCTCGAAGGCCATTGTAATGGGTGCAGTAGCGTCCTTCCTGACCGTAGCTATACCAGGCTCGATTCTTCGCGGTTCCTCTGCGCTCAACGTTCCCATAGTCAAAAGTCAGCATGCCAAATCTCTGAGCAAGTTCCTTGCGAATGGTTGGAAGCAATTGATCCCTCGAAAAATGCATCACATCGGGGTCCGTATTCGGATTCATCGGCGGCGCATAAGTCAGCTCCCAACCATGGCGTGTTCCATCGGTTGTATGCAGATCCATCATGACGTCAGGGTCCCACACCCCATAGACATGTTCGAGTAAGCCGCGAGTCTCCGGACTTTCCGCTTTGATAGCATCACGGTTCAAATCGAAGCCTTGGCCATTCGTACGAACGCCCACCATAGCCGGTCCATCTTGCTCGGGACGATTTCGCTCAACGGGACCAAACTTCTCGTTTCCGTCAATGTTGTAGATGGGCGCAACTAACAAGACGATCTTGCCAAGCAATCCAGTTGGGCCGTCTTTACAAAGTCGTCCGAGCACGGTGAGAGCCGCTTCCTTTCCCTCGACCTCTCCAGCGTGAATATTGGCTTGAATGTAAACAATGGGCTTGCCCAAACGACGGGCTTCTGCGGCAGATGAAACACGAGGATAGGAAGCGATGACAAGTGGCATGTCTCGGCCAAGGAAACTCTTCCCTAAGCTCACAGTCGCAATGGGAGCTCCCGCCGCCTGCAGTTCCTCGATGTATTGACGCACATCTGAATAAGTAGAGGTCTCCAAATAATGCGAGCGTTCGGCTCGAGTTTGGGGCCACGTCTGGGCGTGACCTAGATAGCTACCTCCGACTCCTATCAATAAAAGACCCAGAAGCGCTCGGTTCCAAGAAAACATGGACCATTATCCCCCGATAGAGGAAAAGAGAGTTAGAATGGCAAGCTAAAGTCGATGTGGGAATAAATTACGGTCCAACGTAGTCAACTGTTCGATGAACTTCTCTTGAAGGTCATCCAGGAACCAGTGAATGATTGGCCCCGTAAAAGGTGTTGTATATCGCGGAAACCGGCAAAGCGGCATGGCAAGTGCTGCCGAGTCTGCCCGCCGTATGGAACCTGCTTTGACCGGACATTTCGCTGGGCAAGAGGCTCACCGAACTTCGCAATGGAGAGAAGATCGAACACAGGAGTCCGGGCATTTGTTTAGCCGGCATCAGAACGACCAATTTGAACGCGAAGTCATGCGTCACCTCGACGCTGCCTTCAATTTGGCGTTATGGCTCCTGACCAACCCTCAAGACGCGGAGGATGCCACTCAGTCCGCGCTTTTCAAAGCCTTTCGGGCCTATGGAAGAATGCGCGGCTCCGATGCCCGTCCATGGTTATTGGCAATTGTTCGCAATGAATGCATGGATGTACTGAACCATCGAACATCCAAATCAAAAACTGAAACGCTTCACGATGAAGATTTCGAGTTCATTGAAGTGAGAGGTCCGAGCCCAGAAGAGTCCGCGTTAGCTGCACTAGATAGCGAATCAGTATTGCGGGCAATCCATCAACTTCCCCCAGAGTTTCGTGAAGTAATCTTGCTCCGAGAAATCGAAGAGATGTCGTACTTAGAAATCGCGCAAGTGATCGAGAAACCAATTGGAACGGTTATGTCCCGGTTGGCTCGAGGGCGAGACCGACTTCAGATTCTTTTGACGAAGGAGAGTATGCTTTGAATACATGTGAAACCGTTCGAACGCAACTCGACGCTTACTTGGATGGCGAATTACTTGCGCCAGCTAAGGCTTCCGTTGACTCTCACCTAGCGTCTTGCGAGGCTTGTCGAAAGACACTTGAAACGCGAAAGGCGATTAGTGCTTCTGTTCGATCGTCCGTTCACTACGTTACGGCTCCTACAAGTTTAGGTGCTCAATTCCTTAAACGACCGAAGGTTCCAATGTGGAGATCGCGCCCGATACTCTTTGGAGTCGCGGGAGTTGCCCTCGCCCTGGGCGGCTTAGGGTTATGGAAGATGAGCGCGTCTCCCGTCGATCGGACTGTCAACGAACTGATTGACGCCTATCATGCCCCATCCACCGTTATGGATCATACGACACAAGATCCAAATGCCATGAGGGCTTGGTTCCGAACTCAAGGTGTCAAGTACTGCCCCGCCATTTCAGATCTGAACGGCCTTGGCTTTGATCTGGTCGGCGGCAAGATTAGTCATGCTGGCGGCCAAAAAATTGCGACTCTTCGCTATCGATACCAAAATCGAACGATCGATCTATCCATCACGCCATTTGACGTCGGCATCGACGAGAAACTGGATCGCAAAGGTACGTTTGTGAGGACATGGAGCGACTGCAATGTGGAGTATTGGGCGGTTTCCGATAGTCACCCGGAAGATCTCGACAACATTCACTTTCAGTTTGTCGAGCGGCGACGCTAGCGTCGTAGAATAGGGCCGTGAATCATTCGGCCCTTTCTCCGATCCCAATTATTCAAGCTCCCATTGCGTCCGCGGCGTCTGCCTCGCTATGCGCTACGGTGAGCAATTCAGGAGCCTTAGGAGGAGTTTCACTCACGTGGAGGAATCCCGACCAAGCAAGTGAACTTTTAGCGGAGGTTCAAAGCAAAACGAGTGAGCCGTTTTACGCGAACTTTGTATTGCATTTCGATCCCCTATCGCTAGCGGCTGCAATATCGGCAGGGCTTAAAATCGTGACCTTTTCGTGGGGAGATCCAACTCTCCATATCGATCAATGTCGAAAATCAGGCCTTCAAATCGGTATTCAGGTGACGAGTCGACTTTCAGCACGAGCCATGCTTCAATTAAATCCCGATTTCTTGATTGTCCAGGGAGTCGAGGCAGGCGGACATGTTCAGGCGCATCAGCCTTTGTCGACTTCTCTATTTGAAGTTCTTGAGGTATCGGGAGAAACACCTGTTTACGCTGCTGGCGGACTTGCCAATGGGTCAGACCTAGCCTCGGTCATGCTTGCAGGAGCACATGGCGGCGTGTTCGGTACTCGATTTCTTGCTTCAATCGAAAGCGAAGCTCACCCCAAATATAAAGAACGGATCACCGAAGCTTCAGCAAAGGACACTGTCCTTACAAATTGTTTCAACATCGGCTGGGAAGGTGCTCCCCACCGAGTTCTGATTAACTCGACCTTTCAAAAATGGGAAGCTTCAGGGTGTCCAAAAAGTGGATTCAAACCGGGTGAAGGCGACATCCTCGGCTCGACCCAAAGTGGCGAGCCACTCTTTCGATATGAGGATACGATGCCTCGTCACGATATGAAAGGGGATTGGGAACCGATGTGCCTTTATGCCGGAACGAGCACGGAACGCATCCATAAAGTGGTGCCTGCTTCTCAAATAGTTGAATCCATATGGAGGAACGCGTCGAAAATCCTCTCCCAAGAAGTGAATGAGAATTAGCCCCCATTTCTCAGGCGACATTGTCTCTCCGGCAGCCCAACTCCAATCGGTCTTTAAGACTTATCCAGTTTATTGAGAGCCCTTACCGTGCTCGGTGGAACCTTACGAGATGTTACGGTGAGTCGAACTCCTTTCGTACCTCCGCGCACCGGGCCGGAACCCTTGCCTTGATACTTCGAGAAAATGGGAGCGAGAGCATCCGTTTCGCCTTCAGCTAAGTAAAAGGTGTCGTTCAGTACTCCCCAGTTCCCGTCGCCCGTACAGGCAGTCACGTTCTCCAATTCACTCGGACTGTTGCCGGTCCAAAGTCGATAGAGCGCTAGTTTCGGTTTCTGACGCTCTTCACCCATCCAGTTTTCAAGAAATGCATTCAGTCCGCCCCCGAAAGTTTTGACCGAGACATGACCATCGTTAGGATTTGAGATCGTTGCTTGATGGACCCATCGGTGAAGCTTGTCATCGAAAAAATACAGCTTCGTGAGAGTGTTTGCACCGGTCGAATCTTGATCTTTCTTCACGAAATATTTGTACGTCTTGCCGATTTCCCATGGGTAGTTGAGATGGGTATGGGCACCCGTTCCTTCTCCGCCAAACCGGCTCCATTCGGTTCTTTTCTCGGTTTCGGTAACCGATGGATGAAGAGTTGGGCTCGTATCCCAGATCGAAAAGATCATGTTGTGAACTCCGCCACCTTGATCCTGAATGCCGGTGTACCCGCCCGCCGGATTGCCGGGCCACCAATTACAACCACAATAATAAATGTACTTGTTGGTGGAAAGGACTTCTATTTCGCCGTAAATACATGTGGTCGGCTTCTCTGGACTAGCGGGACGCCACTGTAGGTGTTGAGCTTGCACTACTTGAGAACTGGCAACCAGCCCGCAGATAGCGATAGAAAGCGTGAGGTAGCGTCTAAATTTCATATCTGGTGTTAACCGAAGGGTTAATATCGAGCATACAAGCCCCGGCTAACACGGCACGAAAATCCTTAACCTAATGGCGCCAGACGCCGGGAATTCGGTCAATAAATTTCGCCAATTCTTGACCCATTTCTTCTTCTTCTTGGATACGTGGATGACCAGGCGTTGCTTTTCCGGCTCGCGTAAAGCGGTAGTAACGCACGATTTTGTCCTTCGACTTCGGGTTGTACTCATCCGCGACTTCCTGAATGGCTTTATCCCATTCCATATCGTGCATAAGAACCGTGGTCGTTAAAACAAAATGAGCCTTTGGATAGTGACTACGTAGACCTTCAATCACTTTTGTATAGGCCGACTTCCACTGAGTTCGCTTCTCTGGATCATGAATGTCTCCGCCTCGAGCATCGTTCTGACCGACCGCGATCACAACAACATCTGGAACAAAACGCTGGAAGTCCCACTCTTTGAATTGCCCAGGAATCGGATCAAGCTTGTCCCACGTTGTTTCTAAACCAATACAGTTTTCAAGTGGTCCGCCAAACCAACCGGTATTGTCTCTTAAGGGAAGTCCTCCAATACCTTGGACATTGGCGTCGGCATTGAGTAGCCGAGCCGCTATCGCTCCAAAGCTCCAATACCCGTCGTTAATAAAATCGTCTTTGTTCGCGTAAGAAATGGTGGGGTCGGACTTTTGCTCAAACCCAAACGCGATGGATGCGGCTCCGCTCATCACGGAATCTCCAAAGAACTCGATCTTTCTTGAAGGGAGACGAGGAGGATTCTCCAGCTTTGCTCCTTTATCGATCCACATGCCCTTGAATTTGGCAACGCCGCCATAAGTGTCCTGCCGCCGATAAATCTCTAAACTATGAACACGATCGGGAAGGCCAGCGGCAACGATATAGGTGCCATCTAGTCCTGGCGTCAGGACGAGTGGAATCTCGACTCCGCCATCGATTCTGACCCCAAAACTATTTGCTGGTCCATAGTTATCTTCTTCAAATCTGAGTGCGAGCGATCTGCCATGGAACTTTGCTCTCACACCGGTGGAGGAGTAGTAGAAGCATGCTTCCTTCGGGTCGTCCAAACCCACTCTTCCCCAGTACTGGAGCTTTGAATCACTGGGTTCGATCCAAGTGGCATCGGGAGGAGTCTTGGTCTGAGCCAACGCAATACATGTAGCACCACCAAGTGCGATCCCCAAAATGAACCGGGCACTAAAAGGAAGCGAGGGGCGAAGCATAGTGTCGAGACGAACAGCGCTCTCGACTTGCACCCATTCATTCTTCGAAATACAAATGACGGTGGTTCTTGCATCCTGGATTAAAGAGGGCTTGGCAGTTTGGGCAATTCAAAGACGTTTCCAAATACTCGCTCACGGTCAGCAAACTACCGCATGCTCCGCATAAGATCACTCTCTCAGAATTTCTCGTGGCTGGCCACACAGAGGGTGGATGTCCTGCGATTTCAACGTGGCATTCGTAGCAACTGAAAAACGTATCGCAGCAAGCAAATCGGATCGCTACAATATCCCGGTCGGAGTGGTAGTGACGGCATCGAGTCAGAGAGTCCACATCCAAACCGAAGACTTGAATCCCAAAGACGCTTCTCTCGTTCACCAGCCCAAATACTCCGCCCCGTGCTGGGCGAAAATACGTTGCATGGCCTCGGTGCCATGTTCCGATGCAGCGTGGATCGCCTCAATGAGTTTCGCCGTCAGAGGTGTCATAACCAGTAAGTATCGGGCCGGAACCTGAGCAGGGTTCCAAAACGAGTGCTTGGTGCCCTTGAGAGCCACCACACAATCGCCTGCATGAGCCGTGAAGACCACATCATCCACTTGAACGCAAAGTGTGCCCTCCAGTACGTACCATGCTTCGTCACAGTCAAGGTGCCGATGCCATGGGGCAACCAACATCGGCTCACTGTTTCCGTCGGTAGCTTCTTGGGTCCATTCTGCAATGACAAAGTCTCCCGTCATCGAACCAATCACCTGACCGAACAAAGGCGCTTGAATCATAATCGTTAGGCTACCGCGATAAACAGTTTTCGAACTTCTAGTCCGAGATCCTAGCTAATTTGATGTCTCGCCACGGGAAGTTTGAATAGGCTACGAACTTTCCGTTTGAGGATGTTCCACATACTTCGAGCCCTTCATAGTAAACCCAGTCTCGTGCTCCGCGTTTATAGATAGCGGTTCCATACTCATTTTGGTTGTGCCGATTTCCGCGGATGAAGCTCAGGCAGAAGCTACCGTCTGCCAATACGTGAGGAGTAGATTGAGCATAGAAGCAAAATGGCTCCTCTCGAAGCTTTGGAAGGCGGGTTATGGAATTCGGTCCTTTTCCATATTCAAATACGCCAAAGCCAAAATCACTCTTAGACGCCTCCACCGTGCTTTGAAAATAAGCCAGTTTGTGCTGGGGAACGATCCCATTTGGAATCCCGCTTGCCATAGTTAGAGCCTTGGGGATCGAAATTGCAGATTGAGTTAAACCATCGTAGATCGCTGGTGCTTGAATCGATGAGGATCTCAGCGAAGCTTCGCTCGATTTAACAGGAAACCACCAAGAGAGTCCAAGTCGTTTGATGGCTTCAAATCTCAAGGGTGACTCGACCTCAGTTCTTCCAATCTCACCGACGAAATAGCCTGACTCGAGATCATCAAATGCGATGACGCAACCGATTTCTCCTTGCTTGCCATAAAACAGCTGGGAAATTGCAACCGGCCTCCATCTGCTAATCGGGGACTTACCGTCCATCCAAACCACCCGCATGGTCCGGTGGGTTACAGATCGAGTCCTTTCTTCTCTTACTTCCGCGACATATTTCCTAGAAACTCCCGTTTCGAGGTCCATACGGCTATCGAGACTGTACAGGAACTTGCCATCCGAGCTAATAAGGTCTCGACCAATGTAGCGAAGCTCAGAGTTAGCAATTCGTATCGATTGCCTGTTGAGATCCTTCCAGTGGCTTGGCAAACTGGATGAATTCAAAACCGATAAGATGACCAGCATAACCATCATTTAGCTACCTTCTGATATCCCATTCAACCCGCGGTGCCGATTTCGCCAAAGAATAAGAACCAGTTAGAACTGCAAATAAATATTACAGAGTAGGGATACTCAACGTCAAAATTAAAAAAGGGGCCGTCTCATAAAGGCGGCCCTTTTTCCTGTTTGAGCCTGTTGTTTTGGACGTGCTGCGTCGCAATTGCGTAGTTATTGCCTTAATCGACAATAAATGGAGCCCATTGCGAACCAATATCGATTCCCGTTAG
>CAIUHP010000101.1 GCA_903899015.1 uncultured Armatimonadota bacterium
ATGTAGCTTCTCTCGAGTGCTCGATACTTTGCTTCTATTCAATCGCTATGCAACTTTCAAAGAGCTTTCTTCGCTGGTCAACCACTACTTTCGACTTCGCTTTCGCTTGTCTCTCAGCCGCTGACAGTCGTATATGGTACCCATTGGCGAAGCTCAGGTCAAGGGTTGGTTAAGCTTTTTCTGCATTTCGCATCCTTTTAATCGTTCTGCAACGTCTTGTACTTCTTGGGCCCCAGAATTAAGAGCAAAAGGTGGCTCAGACCCTAGCAATCTGGGACGAGACTCGGGAACGGCTCTGTAATTTGACCCAAAAGGTGTTTTTTGCTGAAGGCAGGCGAATTTAAGCCCTTAGCAGCTAGTGCATTTCGCGATCGCCCAGCATGAGCTGGATCTGGTTGATCTGCCCCAAGTGGTAGACCATATTCCAATGGTGCATAACCAAAACGTCGGCCATCGTCATCAATACGCCGCCGCCAAACGGCAGGCGCATTTCATCTTCAAGCGCGCTGTCGGGAAAATCAGCGATCGCTTGACATAACTCAGAGGTCGAATTCCGAGCTCCTTCCACACACTTTTCGATCGTGTCGTAACTTTTCCTGAGTCTCAGTGCCTCTTTTCGAGCGTGCTCATCAAATTCAGGCACCATTCGATCCCTAATAATTGGGATAAACCAGGTCCCTGCGGTGGCTACTTCCTGCATTTGGCTTAATACCGGACGAGCCTCACCCATCGGAACCCAGTCCAGGCGGTCAGCTGGCAAGGCAAGCGCGGCTCGACATACATCGTCCAGCGCCTTCTGAGTCGCCCTTACCACCTGATCCTGATATCGCATAGTAGGATTCTAGCGTAAGGAACCCCCAGATTGGCATTACTGTGTTTCCGCTCTTCGCTTTATCTCATTCATAACTCTGTTATGCACCGCCTCAACAATCGAGTCGGTCCACAGGACCCAGTACGCGTCAGGACTTATCGAAGAGGAATACCAACTGGTACCGGTTAAGAGAGTTCGTCCGCCCGGCAAGGGTTTCAAGTCAAATTCGCCCCTCTCGCAAACAAAAGTGTCGCTGAGATGAGCCGGATGGATCTCGCCGAATGGATTGGACTCTTTCATGGACTCAGGGGTGTGGAGCACGCTAAAGGCTAATCGCTTCCCCCTCTCCCACTCGACGACCCTTTCCGACATGTCTCCCGTCGAGAGTCGGCACACCCTGCCTGCACCTAACTTGGGAGCTTCCAAGAGAACCTCAATTGGATACGCGATTCCAGCCCGAAAGAGCCACTCTTTAGGACGCGGCAACTTGGAGTTCGAGCCGACAAACTTCCAAACCTTTGCAGGTGGTGCATCGATAATGATTGAAGTCGATTCAACATGACGATGAACTGGTAAAGGGTGGATGGCCTCTTCTGACAACAGTAGAGGGATAAAACCGACCGCGATGATCGCAGAAATGCTCCGATTGCGCCACTCGTGGATTTGTTTTCTGAATTCGTAGCCGATCCACGCGCCGAGAATGCCTAGAGGAATCGCCAGAGGAGCAGCCATTACCAGGCAAACAACTCCTTCAAACTTCCAGACAAGCAGTTCGACCGAAGCAAACAGAAGAGACCACCATCCAGGTGATACCGATTTGCGGAAGGGTCTAGACAGCTCATGTCGCCCCAAAAGAACGGCAACAAAGCCCAAGATCGTCGGAACAATTAGAAAAACGGTCCAACCGTAAGCGGTATTCGTGACAAATGAGAACCGAATTAGCCCGCATGTCACGCCCATGACCAGAACTGACGAGGCCAACCCCGCTAGCCATGGATCCAGTCCGCGCCAACCCGTCTTTATTTCCACTTGTATCAGTATATCGAACTTTCAGAATTATGTGAAAACTGGATGCTGAATGATAAATAAACCCCGACGATGATTGATCGCCGGGGTTTAAAGGGTTACTTAGGGAAAATGCTGAGACCAGCGTCGTTCCAGTCAGCGAGGAATCGTTTCAAGCCCGCATCCGTCAGAGGGTGCTTGAACAGCATGCTCATGATCTTGAACGGCATGGTCGCGATGTGAGCACCGGCTTCAACCGCTTGGACCACGTGAAGTGGGTGCCGGATCGAAGCGACAAGGATTTCGCTGTCATATCCGTAGGTTTCAACCATTTCAACACTCTTGGCCACGGCAACCATACCGTCGTCGGAAATATCATCCACGCGTCCAACGAAGTTACTGATGAACGTTGCACCAGCCTTTGCAGCAAGAAGTGCTTGGGACACGGTGAAAACCAAGGTGACGTTTGTTTGGATGTCCTTGTCCGAAAGAGTCTTAACGAGCCGAATGCCGTTCTCGATCAGAGGGACCTTAACCACGATATTGGGGTGCCATGAGTGAATCTCAAGGGCTTCTTTGAGCATGGTGTCGTAGTCCGTCGCTACAACCTCAGCGCTAATCGCACCCTCTGGTACGAGTTCGCAAATCTTGAGAACCGTCTCCTTGAACCCGTGGCCGGACTTCGCGATGAGCGTAGGATTGGTCGTTACGCCATCAATGATCCCCCACTCCGCAGCCTGCCTTACTTCTTCGATATCGCCGGTGTCAACAAACAGCTTCATTCAAGTAGTTTACCGACAATAGAGATTCGGTAGTTAATGGTCTGCCCAACGCAGCCGTCCAATTCACTTTGAGGCAAGCCGTTCGCCTTCCCACCGAAGCCATCAAATTTCAGGCATCCTATAGAGAATGAGTTCGACTCACTTCGATACGATCGTTGCACCGATCACGGGGAATCAGCAAGCGGCCGTCGCTTGGGTTCGAATTTCAGGCGAAGATGCTTGGGAGATTGCTTCCAAAGTGTTCGGCAACTGGCCCAACGAACCCGAAACCCACAAAGCGATCTTCGGAGTTTATTCTCACGGGGACAGCGGACTAGCCCTTCCCTTTGCTGAGAATCACAGCTATACCGGCGAGCAATCGGTAGAGCTTTCCATTCATGGCTCTACTACATCTTCTCGTGCACTCGTTGAGCTCTGCTGCCAACAGGGAGCACGTCTGGCTGAGCCAGGTGAATTCACTTTACGGGCGTTTCTCAATGGGCGGCTCGACCTCACTCAAGCGGAAGCCGTCCGCGATACCGTCGATGCTCAAACGGAAATTCAATTACGCGCGGCCAACCTAAACCGAAAGGGAGTTCTTCGAAAACAGGTCTCAAGTATCCGTGACGCGGTTTTAAAGGTCTTGGTCCAAGTAGAAGCGAGCGTGGATTTCAGTGAAGAGATAGGCGAACTCGACCATGAAGCGGCATCCGTTCACGTTCAAGAAATCATCAACCAGATCGACCGCCTTCTCGCGACCGCCCACGCAGGAAGAATTATCCGAGACGGATTCCGCGTTGCCATTGTCGGTCCACCCAATGCAGGCAAGTCTTCTCTGCTTAACGCACTTCTTGGAGAAGACCGCTCCATTGTTACCGACGTGCCGGGAACGACGCGTGATTATGTTGAAGAACGCCTCGAAGTGAACGGCCTGCCGATTGTTCTGATCGATACCGCGGGAATTCGCCCCACTGAAGACGTTGTCGAGACGATTGGAATCCAGCGAACCCGCGCCATTGCTGCCAATGCGGACGCGATTTGGTACCTCTACGATGCTCAGATTGACTTAAAACAAACCGACCTTGATGCCCTTGAAAGCTTTGACAGGCCGGTGACGATTCTTGCGAACAAAACCGATCTCACATCTTCTAATAGAGGAACCCCAATTTCCGCACTCACTGGACAAGGGCTTGGCGAGCTGTTGAGGTCTCTGACTTCGGAAATTGAGGCTGCGCCTGGTCAACCGCTGATCAACATGAGGCATCAGCCGCTATTGGCTCAAGCGCGAGCATCTTTACAGGAGTGTCTCGTGTCGATAAACAATCATGCGCCCGACGACTTATTGAGTGTTTTGCTATCGGATGCTGCCCACCACCTAGGTGCGATCACCGGCGAGACAGCCACGCCCGACATGATCGACCGAATTTTCCACGATTTTTGCGTTGGAAAATAATTTTGGAACCCATTGCCTTCTCGACTAGTTGAATGTTGTATTAATAAGTGACTTGATAGTCATGGACTCAATTCTATATGAGACTAGAAAAGCTAACCATCATGGCCCAGGAAGCCCTGGAATCGGCCCAGTCAATTGCCGAGCAACACAACCATCCGAACGTTGACGCGGAGGAGATGTTACTGGCCCTTCTTAAGCAAGAAGGCGGAGTCACACGCCCTCTGCTGCAGAAGATAGGAGCCGATCCTAATCTTGTTGTCGAGGATGTCGAAACGGAACTGGAGCGAATTGCCAAGGTTTCCACCGGACCCTATGGTCAAGCACTCACCGCTCGACTGCAACAGATCTTTACCCAAGCCTTCACGGAAGCGAACAAACTCAAGGATGAATATGTCTCCACGGACCACCTACTCTTGGGTATCGCCGAAGAGAAGGGCGAAGCAGGAAAAATCCTAAGAGCAAGAGGCGTGAATCGCAAATCTTTGCTCTCTGCGATTGAAGAAGTACGAGGCGGTCGCCGAGTCACCAGTCGCAGTGCCGAGCAACAATATCAGGCCCTGGAAAAGTACGGAATCGATCTCACCGCACGCGCAAGAAGCGGCAAGCTCGATCCGGTTATTGGTCGTGACGAAGAGATTCGTCGAGTCATTCAAGTGCTCAGTCGGCGAACAAAAAACAACCCGGTCCTCATTGGCGAACCGGGAGTTGGAAAAACCGCGGTCGTCGAGGGACTTGCTCAGCGAGTCGTCAGTGGTGATGTTCCTGAAGGTCTCAAAGACAAATCCGTTATTTCCCTAGATCTCAGTGCCCTTGTAGCGGGTGCCAAATTCCGAGGCGAATTTGAAGAGCGGTTGAAAGCAGTTCTTGAAGAGATCAAGTCTTCGGATGGTCAGATTATCTTGTTCATCGACGAATTACACACACTCGTGGGTGCCGGAAAGGCTGAGGGTGCGATGGATGCGGCCAACATGCTCAAGCCTATGCTTGCGCGGGGAGAACTGCGCTGCGTTGGCGCGACGACTCTCAATGAGTATCGACAGTACATTGAGAAGGATAAGGCTCTTGAGCGACGTTTCCAAATGGTATTGGTCGACGAGCCTAGTGTTGAAGAGACGATCAGTATTCTTCGTGGCCTGAAAGAGAGGTATGAGATCCATCACGGTGTCCGCATCACGGACTCTGCATTGGTAGCGGCTGCTTCTCTTTCCAGCCGATATATCACTGGTCGATTCCTGCCCGACAAGGCGATCGACTTGATGGATGAAGCTGCTTCGCGCTTGAAGATTGAAATCGATAGCGTTCCCGCTGAGATTGATGAAGTCGAACGTCAAATCATCCAACTCGAAATTGACCGCGAGGCCCTTCGAAAAGAGGAAGACGTAGCCAGTAAAGAACGACTTCAGGCAACCGAGCGCAAACTCGCGGAGCTTGGCGAAAAGGCAAGCGGTATGCGCGGAATTTGGCAACGGGAAAAGGACAAGATTGAGTCAGTTCGAAGTCTTAAGCAAGAAATCGAATCCCTCCGCACCCAATTGGATGCCGCTACGCGGGACTCAGACTGGGGCAAGGCTGGCGAGATTCAATATGGTCGCATCCCGCAGCTTCAGAAGCAACTTGAAGAAGAAACTGCGGTCCTGGAGAAGATTCAGGAAGGCGGCAAGATGCTCAAGGAAGAGGTCGACAGCGAGGATATCGCAGAAGTCGTCGCTAAGTGGACAGGTATCCCGGTCAGCCGGTTAGTTCAGGGCGAGATGCAGAAGCTGCTCACCATGGAGGACCGTCTTCATAGCCGAGTTGTCGGACAAGATGAAGCCATTCGATCGTTGTCTGATGCGGTGAGGAGATCGCGTTCGGGCCTTTCTGACCCCAATCGACCTACCGGATCGTTCCTATTCTTGGGTCCGACCGGTGTCGGCAAAACGGAAACGGCGAAAGCACTCGCAGAATTTCTTTTTGACGATGAAAGGAATTTGATCCGCATCGACATGAGCGAATATAGCGAACGTCATGCCGTTGCTCGATTAATTGGAGCACCTCCGGGCTATGTCGGATATGAAGAAGGTGGTCAGCTGACGGAAGCGGTCAGACGGCATCCGTATTCAGTGATATTGCTGGACGAAATCGAGAAAGCACATCCAGAGGTGTTCAACACGCTTCTGCAAGTGCTGGATGATGGGCGACTCACGGACGGCCAGGGACGCACGGTCGACTTCAAGAACACCGTCATCATCTTGACCAGTAACATTGGGTCGCAGTATTACAACGATCCAATTTCTTCGGAGGAATCCTTTGAATCCATCCGACAGAGAGTCCTGGATGACGTCCGGCTAAGCTTCCGTCCGGAGTTCATCAACCGATTGGATGACATCGTCATCTTCCATTCGTTGGGTGTGAGTGAAATCAAGCAGATTGTCTTGATCCAACTTCATTCCTTAACGGAAAGATTGGCAGAGCGTCGAATCAAGGTGAGACTTACGGAGCAAGCCAACCTTCAACTTGCATCGGCCGGTTTTGATCCCGTTTATGGTGCGCGTCCATTGAAGAGAGCGATTCAAAAAGAGATCGTGAACCCACTTGCTCAGTCTCTTCTGCGAGGCGAGGTCAAGGAAGGAGATTCGATGGTGATTGACTATCGAGAAGGCTCATTTGTCTTCTCACACGACGTCGCTTCGGTCTAGATTTCATCGTTATGCGACGTGAAGGTCTCGGCTAGAAATAGCTGTGACCTTCTTTGTTTTTGGCTCTCACCTGCAAGTAAAGAGGCCTTTCAGCCTTCGATTAAGTAAGAACCTTCCCATTTAGCGTCAAATTGTTAACACGGATAAGGTTTTTCGGCTGACAATGGAACTGTCAGCAGTCCTAACGACATAAGACAATCATAGGCTTGCGCATCAGCAAGGAGAATCCCCCCATTTATGAAACGCATTAGCACCGCTGTTTTCCTGGCATTGTCGATATCCCTCCTTCCCGGATACGCGTTCGCACAGAACGACACCAAGAAGGAGGAAAGCGACGCCAAGGTTTCGAGCTACAACTCGGCAATCAAAGATTTAAAGCGGATTGACGGATCCATGCCGATCTATGTTCGCAAGAAGGAAGTCCTCTTAGAACTCCCGGAAGACAAGCTTGAGAAACTATTTATTGTTCAAGCATCGCTAGAAACAGGCTTGGATTCTGGTTTTATGAGCGCAGGAATGCCCCTCGGTGGAAACGATGTTGACGTCTTCAAGTGGCATCGAAACGAGGATCAGGTTTGGCTTGTTCGCCCCCATATTAATTACCGTTGGGACAAAGCCGATCCGTTTGCGGTTGGAGCAGAACGCACTTTCCCAGAAGCAATGTTAGCGAGCTTCCGGATTGAGCAACAGAATCCAGACAAGAAACTTCTGCTCGTTAACATTTCCAATCTGTTTATGGGAGATCTCTTCCACCTTTCGGAAATGGTGATGGGTGGACTTGGTGGCCCCTATCAGATCGACCGAGAAAAAACCGGGGTCGACAAAGCAAAGGGATTCCCAGACAGCACGGTCGTGGAGATGAATCTTCACTTCTTCAACCCGCGAGGTTCCGAGCCAAGTCCTCTGGCCGCTTTGCTCGGACTCGGCGGCGACGACACGCTGGAAGATAGCCGAAGTGCGCCCCTGAAAGTGGTTTACACCATGTGGTACCGCCGAGAAAATGGCTACAAGGCTCGGTTAGCTGACCCTCGAATTGGCTACTTCGACGACACGTTCTTCAATCTCGACAAGTATCTGGATACCGACCGGACTCAAAGGTTGATCAATCGGTTCAATCTGATCAAAAAGGATCCATCGGCGGCAATGAGCGAACCGGTCAAGCCGATCTTGTGGACGATTGACCCATCGATCCCAGAGCCCTATCGACCAGCAATCAAAGAGGGAATCCTCCGATGGAACAGGGCTTTTGAAGCCGCCGGATTCAAGAACGCAGTCCAAGTTCAGGATGTCCCGAAAGGCGATACCGATTACGACCATGCCGATGGTCGATACAACGTGGTTCGAATGGTTGTGGGTCCATCCACTCCTTTCTCAGCTATTTCTCTGTTCCGAACCGACCCTATTTCGGGCGAAATTCTAAACGCAAGTATAACGATCGATGCGAATGTCGTTCGTGACTTGATGCAGGAGCATTTCCGCAACCACGAAAGTTCGCTTCATCCTCAAGTGAGCCACGCCATGCAGGTTCTCTTGCGTGACCCTACTCGAACGGAATCAGACGACTACTTCTTATTCGCGAGCCCTGAAGAGCGTGCCAAGAAGCAGCTTGAACAGCGCTTTTCGAAGTTCGGCTGGAGCAGTCATCTGTGTGAGTTCGAGTCCGAACTCGGTTCCGAATCGCTCCTCAGTTGGGATGCCCTTCAGATGTCCCCTCATACGATTAGCAAAGAAGAATATGTAAAGAAGTTCCTGTCGATGTGCGTCAGCCACGAAGCAGGACACTGCTTGGGTCTGCGACACAACTTCGCAGGTTCGACCAACCTCACCACCGCTCAGCTTGCGGACGACAAGATCACCGCCGAGCAAGGAATAAGTGCAAGCGTGATGGATTACATGCCACCAAACGTAATGGCTGTGCTTAAGGGCAGCGGAAATTTCTACAGCACAACGGTTGGTACTTATGACTTGTGGGCAATCAAATACGGATATTCCACGATCGATGCCAAGACGCCGCTCGGTGAAAAGTTCGCCTTGTCTCAGATAGCGAGCCAATCGGGAGTCAAGGGGCACGCTTATATGCCGGACGAGAATGTCGACCGATGGGATCCGTATGCTGTCCGATTCGATGGTGCAAAAGATCCTCTTGAGTTCAGTGACAAGGTCGTTTTGGCCCTACGAAAAGCTCGACAATACGCGATCACCAACTTACCTAAACCGGGTCAAAGCTATTCGACCCGCACGATGTTGGTCCTGAATTCGATCCTGAAAGGTTTCCGCGAAGCTCGAACCGAAGCCCGCTTTGTGGGAGGAATTGTTGAGAGTCGCAACTTCAAAGGTGATCAAAACGAAAAGCCAACCCTCCAGCCGATCAACTCGGATATTCAACGCCACGCAATGCATTTGCTCGTGAAGAACTTCTTGGATGCCTCTGCTTTCGATCTTCCTGCTTCAGTCCTGAACACACTTAGCAGTGACGAAAACGGAAGCGGCTGGACGGCTCCCTTACGTACCTTTATTGGCACCCAGCAAAGTAGCCTTCTGGCACTCTTACTCAGCGCAAGCACAACGGACCGAATCGCGGAGAACAGCTTCAAATCAGCGAATGAATATAAGCTCACTGAGCATTACGGTTCGATCATCGGAGCCGTATTCAGCGAACTTGGTCAACCCGCCGCAGTGAAACCATTGCGACGAGACTTGCAACGGTTTCTTCTGAGCGGCCTCGTTACTCAGGCCGGCGCGCCCCAGGGTTCAGTAAGTGAAGATGTCCGGATCATCGCAGGTGATGCCCTACGAAGAATCGATGGTCGAATGGTTGCACAAATCCACAATCCGAAAGGACTGGATGAGATTTCGTTGCTTCACCTTAAGGACAGCCATGAGATGCTTCAAAGGTTCTTTGCTCGCAATATGAACTCCAGCCGGTAAGCTAATAGGCGGAACGAAGAAGTTCCGCCAACTTCCAATGGATACGGCCTTTAACTCACTTTCTGGAGACGAAATGGTTCTTGCCTTGCGAACCATGATTGATCGTGCGGTCGAAGCCAATGGCGGTTCGACGGTAGCCAAGAAACCTGCTCATCGCATCAAGTTCACGTGGCCGCCTCACCCGGTTAGTTACAGTTACCACGTCCTTTCCTCTGATTGGACCGGACATGCGACGTTCGAAGCTTACGGCGACACGTTTGAAGTCCAAGTGGCTAGGACACCTCACGGCGTATTTGGCCGATGCGAGGAGCTTTGGCACGAAGATAAAGGATCCACTGAAGAGTTGATGCTCCTCAACTTGAGGTTTAGTTCGGAGCCGCTACTCAAACGGCAACTCGAAATCAATCGGATGTTAAACCTTCCAGGTCGATTTCGAGGACACGTACGTGATCTTCCACCGGTCGACCTAATCAAGTTGCTCTATAGTGATGATCGCGACATCGCGAACGAGGCAAGTACAGAAATTGAAACTCACGCGAGCAATCCCATCTTTTTCTCGGCCCTGATTGAAGTTTTGAACGACCGACGACACCCAAACCGTAGGTCTGCCCAATGGTGCGTGCTGGATCTTTTCGAAGATCTTCCAAGCTACTGTCATTCAGTGGAAGACGAGCAGATCGCCGTGAAGGCCATGCGTGACCTTATCTGGGATGCAGAAGATGACTACGCTCGCACCATTTATAAGGCAGGAGTGGTTCTAGGAGGTCATATTCCTCATACCTTCGGCGGTCCAACCTTGTTGGAGTGCCTTCAAGCTCCGAGCAAGATTGGACGACGAAGTGCGATTCATGGTCTCTTTCACGTCGTCGAGTGGATTCCTGAGATGCGAAATACAGTTGTCGAGGCTCTTCGTGGCGTTGCCGCTTCAGATCCTGAACCAGCACTGCAATTCTTTGCGAATTCGATTGCGAACGACATTGCAGCTGGGAATTACGACCATATCCAAGAGCCAGTTTTCCCTGACGAAAACTAACTCTCAAATCTAACGCGGTCAGCGTTAAAATAGGGCGTGTTCGTTGCACTTACCCACTTTCCTTCCCCAAGCGAATTGGATCGCATCTTAGCGAGCCCAAAGTTTGACGGCGCAATCATCTCGGCTACCGTACTGGATACCGACGGAAAGACTTTATACGATCATAACGGGTCCATTCATGTCGTGCCAGCGAGCAATCAGAAGTTGCTCAGCAACGCTTTTGCTCTCTGGTCTCTCGGACCAGAGTATCGTCCCAAAACGAATATCTGGAAATTGTCCGACCGAATCGTGATTGATTCGCCCGGCGATCCGCTCATGACCTACAATCGGCTGATTCAAGCGAGAGAGGCCCTGCAACTAGATCGGCGATTACCGGTCTTTGTTCACCAATCGTATGGTCCCGAGATTCCAGATAGTTGGGAAATAGATGACTTACCAAACCGATACTCCGCAGCCGTCACTTCTCTAACATTCGATCAGGGCGCGTTTACGGCATCGTGCAAACGAGGAAAAGTCTGCTTGGTGCCTGAGGCGTTTGGCGTCAAGATTGATCGAATTGCGTCGAAAGGCAAAGTTGACTTGCGATACGATCTATTCGCGAAACGGATCACGGTCACCGGTGAGTTACCAGCCAAAGACCAAGTGCTTGATACCTTGGCACTTCCCCACCCAGATGAGGCGGCAGCGTCCCTTTTCGGGTCAAGCATTCACTCTCTTTCCGAGGTGCCGAATCAGGCTCCAAACTATGTGATCGAAGGCGGGTCTACGATCGAGATGGTGGGCAGGTGCCTCCCTCCGAGTGACAATAACATCGCCGAGAACCTCCTCCTAATGGGCGCTCAGGTGCAAGGTCCGCTCGGACCCCGTCCTTACGAACTTGCTCGAACCCGATTGGAGAGTTTTCTAACTCGAGTCGTAGGTATCCAACCGGGTGATGTCCATGCCTATGACGGTAGCGGCCTTAGCCGGCACAATTACGTCACCACGCGCGCAATTGGGAAATTACTCGCTTGGGAAAGCTTTCAACCGACGGGTGTAGCATGGCGGAACGCGATGGCCCATCCCGGTATCGGCACACTGAGCAATCGCCTGAAAGGTCTTACCTTTCAAGCCAAAACAGGCAGCTTAGATATGGTCGCGTCCATTTCGGGTTACTTAACGACGAAGTCAGGAAAGAACGTCATCGTGAGTTTGATCTTTAATCAATTTGGCTGCACCGCTTCCGAAGCTCGCGGAATAGCCGATCAATTCATCACCACTCTGGCAAACGACTAAAGCAAGTGCTGATGGAAGGCACACGCTTACCCAACCGCAAAGTTGGTTAAGCGGTAACTTCGGAGGGCGGATAGATCGACTCCACCGTAATCGGTACTTCGGATTCCACTTTGCCTGCTTCTTCAGCGGCGATGACTGCCTTGAGGGCGGTCAGTGCGACTTCAATTTGGCTTGCATCTGGTTCTCGGGTCGTGAGATATTGGCTCCAGATTCCCGGTTTGAAGAAGAAGTTTACGAATCCTTGGTTGCGGAACTTGCCTGCAATTCGCAGAAGCTCGTAGGCAATTCCCGAAATGATCGGCAGGATGATGAGTTCAAGCAGCACCCGAACCGAAACATCAAGGAAGACGTTCTTGCCTTGATGCCCCGTTACCGGATATCGAGGAACAAAGGTGAAGCATATAAGACCTAAGATCAATACGATGATCGCAAAACTGGTGCCGCACCGGGGATGGAGCCTTGTCTGCTTAAAGCAGTAATCCAGTTCCAACGGTTGCTCCGCTTCAAGCGTATTGATCGCCTTATGCTCGGCGCCGTGATACTTGAAGATCTCGCGAATATCTTTCAACTGCCCAAGAAGGCCGATGTATCCCAAGAAGATCGCCATCTTCAAAACTTCCGAGACGATGTTGATGTAGGTTCCGTTCTTATGGCCGGTCGCTCGTGATGCCGATTCTGCCACCAAGTTAGGAAGGTAGACAAAAATGCCCATTCCCATGAGGAAACTGACCAGCAGGGTCACGACAATCGCACCCTCCTGAACGCGTTTGCTTGGCAAGCCAAGATCGGCGGCCGTTGGGGCTTGGTTTTCAGCGGCTGGATCAATCTTTTGATACAGCGGATCCATTTGAATGCCGGAAGCGAACTTTAGGGCTCGTGAACCCAGTGCCATTGAATCGAGCAAAGCGAGGCTTCCTCGAAGAAACGGATATTTGAGCCATTTCTGACGTCCGATCCAGGTTTTCTCAACCGCTTCAACTTGAAGAACGATCATTCCATTGGGTGCGCGACACGCAACCGAGAAGAATCTCGGCGATCTCATCATCACACCTTCAACGACGGCTTGCCCACCGTACTGCAAATACTCGCCTCGAGGCATTGCGATAGGATACCGCGTCGGGACCTATTCCCTATGAAGTGTTAAGGAAACCGAGAAATTGACCGATCTTATCTGTCGGTAGTGTAATTCGCCTTGTAGAAAACGTCTACCATATAAGTGCGCATCCCGCATAGGAGGGCAACATGAACACTGGAATCGTTCCAGATGGACTAAGGCTCACTGAAGAGGAGGCGTATTCACTGTTAAGCTTGTGTCTCACAAGTCCAAACAGATTGGATGCAACCTCTGAAAAGGCGTTGCGAAAGTTAGCTGAGTATTGTACGAGCCAAAGCAATCATATAGACAATCATATAAAACTTGAGTTCGATCAGCTTTCTGACAACGCACGAGCCATATAAGACGAGGGCAATTTTGCCCTCGTTCTTGTTTTTAAGCCTCTCTCCCTGCCGTTCCTAGCCAAAATAGGTTCATGGCTT
Source organism: uncultured Armatimonadota bacterium (assembly GCA_903899015.1). Classification (GTDB taxonomy): domain Bacteria; phylum Armatimonadota; class Fimbriimonadia; order Fimbriimonadales; family Fimbriimonadaceae; genus Fimbriimonas. Next base: position 13,481 of record CAIUHP010000101.1, read on the forward strand.
CCGTTCGAGACGTACTCCTCGCCTTAGAAACCATCGCACCCAAGCGATATGCATTCTCCTATGATCGGGTGGGTCTCCAGGTAGGTAGTCCCGAGCAGGCAGTTTCCAAAGCCGTCGTTTCACTCGACCGATCACTAGGTGCCGTCAAGTTCGGGATTGAGAATGGGGCTGAACTGCTCGTTTGCCACCACCCGCTGATCTTCAATCCAATGGATACGGTAGATACTCGCAGTCATCAAGGAAGAACCGTCGTCAAACTGATTCAAAGCGGTATGAGCTTTATTGCCGCTCACACTAACTGGGATTCTGCGAGAGGAGGCATCAACGATACTTTGGCCGCAATGTTTGGGCTGAAAGATGTCGTTCCATTCGGAATGGCAGCCGAGGTTCGCCAATTTAAGTTGGTCGTAACTTGTCCAGAATCCAACGTCGAGCGTCTGATCGATGCTGCCTCGGAAGCCGGTGCAGGCGTCATTGGGGCATATCGACGATGTGCGTTTGTTGGTCAAGGATTTGGAACCTTTATTGGTGAAGTGAGTTCGAATCCGACAGTTGGTACTTCCGGTTTATGTGAACAAGTCGAAGAATCGCGGATCGAGATGATCGTGCCAGAGGATCGTGTCAACGTGGTGGAAAGAGCGGTTCGCAAAGCTCACTCGTATGAGGAACCCGCTTATGAGTTTTATCCGTTGCGCGTAAAGAAGGAACAGCCCGCCGGGCGTCTAGGTACCCTACCCCACCCCATGATGTTGTCCGAATTTGCTACCTTAGCCGATCAAGTTCTAGATGTCCGATCCTGGACCTGGGGAGACCCTAACCGTGTGATCAAGAAGGTCGGATTCACTGGTGGGGCGGCGGATACCGAATGGATGGATGCCCAGAGAGCAGGAGCCGATCTGTTTATGACTGGCGAGATCAAGCAGCACATCGCGGTGGAAGCAACAGAATCCGGCATGACACTCGTTGCGGCCGGTCACTACCAGACCGAACAACCTGGCACTGCCGAACTTCATAATCGAATGTCTGCTGCTCTGCCAGAAATCGAATGGTATCTGTTCACCCCACCAGCCGGTCTCCATGGCCGCCCCTTCTAGGAACTGTCTGATGGGTTCTTACACCTCCATCATTGGATCGTCCGTAAGGACTGAGCCTGTCCAAGCGCACTCTGAAAGTCCTGAAGTCTATCAAGAACTCGATCGGTATTCTGCAGCAGGCGAAGCCTACGAAATTAAAGCGGGCAAAGTAGGGCTAACTGAAAGGTTTAGAGATCAACTAGCTAAAGACGCTATGCTGATTTCAGAAGAGCAAGTTACCGGTGCAAACTGGATCTTCGCCAGAGGTGCTCGAGTTACAAAGGGCGTGATACGGGAGCTTATAAATCACGGCATAAAGCCGTCTTCTTGGATTAGGTGATATGCCATATTCAACTTTCGAAAACCCATATCCTAATGAGCCCGAGTTCTTAACGCCAGCCGTTCTCAAAAAGGCTTATACGACGGTCATTGAGCAGATGCCGGCGAGGATTGAACTCATTTCACGCTATCTGCGCGAAACACGGGGTTATGATCTGACGCCAGGTTCTCCTTTGTTAAAATTCGATGAGCTTCCCGGAGTAATAACTAGTCTAGGTAACTTAACGCTCTTGGCAAGTCATGCGAATGAAGCGAACTTAGGCAGTTCAGATCCCCAGGAGTCTCCATTGTGGATCTCAAATGTTCCTCGATTCGGTCCCGATATTGAGACCATCAACATGATTTCAGACGCCTCCCTGCTTTGGGGAGAGGCATTCCGTCACCTGTATCCCGAATCACAGTGGGCAATGGGCGCAAAGCCAAAAAGCTCAATTGACTATGGATATCCGCTCATCAAAGGTGTCGATATCTTCGGGGAGCAATTCAACACTAGGAGATTGCTAATGGCTCACGTGTGCCGTTTACTATTAGGTCAACAAAACGATAAATCTTTGTCTTGGCTTACGTATAAGAATGCCTACAGACTAGGCTTTATTGAGGATCCCTACCCGACCCCAATGAGTGACCGGGAAAGGAAACAACGCGGACTAATTTAGTGAGATGAAGACGGCTGACATTGGATTTAAAATGAACTTCAACTTCTAAGGCACGCGTCCACTGAGAATATCAACCATCCGACTAACCAATCAAAACCGTGCCGTCGTCTTGACCTACATAGGATAGGGTATCGCCAGTAAAAACGACGGCATGGAACCGTCGGCTACGGTGGCCTGTGTTAGCGGGTTCCTGGAAGTGACTGAAGCTCGCTTGGTCGAATTAATGCGGTCAACCGAGACAAATAACAATGACGCGCGGAGAGCGCGTCATGAATGAAGTGGTAGCCCGGACGGGACTCGAACCCGCGATCTTCGCCGTGAAAGGGCGATGTCCTAAACCACTAGACGACCGGGCCAAGAGGCATCATTGTGGAAGAATTTGGACTCAAAAGACAAGGGGCTAAGGCAGTTTTGGTGGAAACCTTTTCAAGTCTTCACTCCACTAAAACAAAATCGGGGCCCTTTGCATCATCGCAAGGGCCCCGAAAATTTGATTGAGCTTGATCTTACTTGCCGAGCGGAGTTGGATTCGTGTCCGACGATGCAACTACTTGCTCATGATGAACTGCCTTCTTGGTCACGGACGCCGCTGAAGACTTGCTCTTCTTGAGTTCTACAACTCGTCGAGCTCCTTTGTAGTTTCGCTGGTAGTAAGGATCATGCAAGCTGTTGAATTGGACCTTTCCGCCTCCACTGCTGGCATGAATGAACTTGTCGTTTCCAACATAGATTCCAACGTGTCCTACACCGTGACGGTGTCCGCGCGAAGAGAAGAAAACGAGGTCGCCAGGCTTAAGCTGGTTATTCTTAACTGCCTTGCCAACGTGAGACTGTTCGCCACTGGTTCTTGGTAGGTGGATCCCTTGGCTTCCGTATACCTGCCAAGTGAGACCGCTGCAGTCGGTAGCGGATCGAGAGTTTGAACCGAGACTATAGCGAGTTCCTCGCATCGCAACTGCTCGCTTCACGATTGGATTGCTCTTCGTATCGGAATCGAGCACCACGACGGACTCATGGCTGGTGGAATGATGTCTTCGACTACTGGACCGAGCAACTCGCGTTTCACCGTCGTCTTCCGAATGTCGGCTCTTCTTAGGCGCTTTGGCGGCATTCAGGAAATCTCCTCGAACCCAACCTTCGGTGCCACGAGGAAATCTAAGCTTGTACCAAGCTCCATCTCGGTCGAGGACCACTACTTTTGTGCCTGTTCCGACCGTAGTGACTCGCTCAGCGTGCTGACCGGCTTCTCGTCGGATCGAAACACCGTCCGTATTCACAACTGCGTATCGGCCCCGAATGCGGTTAATCTTGACTTTCGAGCTGCTGTGACTAGAACTCTTGGCAACTCTTTCTTCACCTGAGCCGCCATCGACGGGAACAACAATCTTCTTGCCGGGCCGGAGTCGGTTCCAATCCACACCGGGATTGAGCTGATGCAAAACGTGAATCGAAACGCCTAGGTGGTGGGCGATCAGCCAGTCATTGTCGTCGCCCGTGACTTTAAAAGGGCGAGTCGTTAAATGCTGAGTCGTGGTTGAGGAGTGTCGCTCGACTCGGGCGACGATTTTAGGAGCGGTTGCAGATGGAATCTTGAGAGCGTAGCCGTTTCGAAGTGCGTCCCAGTTTTCAAGCTGAGGATTTGCAAGATGCAAGTTATGAATGGTCGTGTCGAACTTTCGAGCTATCGTCCAATCGCAATCGCCATTCTTTACTTTGTATGTCTGCGGTTGCGCGAGAGCCGTACCAGCTAAGACCAGTCCCAGCCCCAAGGTCAGATTCTTGATTTGCAAGCTATCTCCTCCACGTCGGTCGTTCCGACGCTCTGCCCCACCATATTAAGGTGCCTTGGCAAACTAATCAGGAACATACCTGCCAGCTAAATACCAAGTCAACCTATACTAGGGTTCGCTACACTATCCTTACTTTTCTGCCTTCAGAACTTGATTTGGTCCAAAAAGCTTGAACATTGTGCCAATTCCCGCCAAATCGGGGTAAGTCCCCCTTTCGTGTAAAATCGCTTCCTATGCTAAGCATCCTTATCGTGAATTGGAACACGAAGGGTCATTTGCGTGCGTGCCTCACATCCATTGGCTATTTTCCTCCAACGATTCCCTTTGAAGTAATCGTTGTCGATAATGCATCCACAGACGGAAGTGCAGCGATGGTGGTTGCAGAGTTTCCGAACATAATTCTTGTCGCAAGTCAAGAAAACACTGGCTACGCAAGAGGCAACAATCTCGCCTTCGAAGTGGCCAAAGGTGACTGGTTGTTGACCCTCAATCCAGATACGGAATTCGTGGATGAATCGCTCGATCTTGCGGTCAACTGTCTTCGAGCACACCCAAAGGTTGGCGTTTTAGGCGTGAAGCAAGTGGGGCTGGATGGCAAGATTCAACATTCGGTTCGAGGCTTCCCTACCCTTCAAGGAATCGTGGGCGATGTAACAGGCTTTGGCAGTCGAATCGGTGGTGCTTGGGACAGTTACCGCTTGTCTCGATTCGACTACCTGCAAGAACAACTTGCCCCTCAACCGATGGGAACTTTCCTGTTGTTTCGCCGGGAGGCACTCGAAACAATTGGTCCGGTAACTGCTCCTTTCGATGAGTCATTCCCAATCTTCTTTAATGAAGTGGATCTTCTCTATCGACTCAAGGTCGCCGGTTGGGATTGCTTATACACTCCCAACGCTCAAATCAAGCATCATGGCGGTGAAAGCACCAAGCAAGTGCGGAGCAGCATGATTTGGGAATCCCATCGGAGCCTTGCACGATATTTGAAGAAGCATCAAGGAACTGGATTGAGCGTGGTAGGGTTACCCTTCTTGACTTTCATAATTTACTTAGCCGCCTTCGTGCGGGCCAAGGGCTACCATGCCGGATTTAGAGCTTAGCGTCACGATATGCAGTTGGAACACCCAAGAGGATTTGAGAGCCTGTCTCCAAAGCCTCAAAGACGCTGAGTCAGAAGCTCGATTTGAAGTGATCGTCGTCGACAACAACAGCGAAGATGGCTCGCCCGATATGGTGGAAAGGGAGTTTCCCTGGGTTCGACTGTTTAGAATGGCAACGAACCTTGGGTTCACCGGCGGCCACAACTACGCCATGGAGCACCGGCAAGCCCATCACGTTTTTCTGATCAATTCAGACGCTACGGTTCATCCTGGCGCGATCAGGAAGATGCTCGATTTCGTGGCCAGTAACCCCGATGTCGGAATCATTGGGCCGAAGGTTCTCAATCCTGATGGAAGCCTTCAACTCAGTTGCCGACGGTTTCCAAATCCGCTCGCGGCCCTCTTTCGAAACACGCCATTTGGAAAGCTCTTCCCAAACAACCCGTTCACGCGTGACTACTTGATGTTGGACTTCTCACACGATGGCCCCACCAAAGTGGACTGGGTAAGCGGATGCGCCTTTATGGTTCGTGGCGAACTCATTGACAAGATCGGCATGTTTGACCCGGAATATTTTATGTATTGCGAAGATGTGGACTGGTGTTTCCGAACTTGGAAAGCAGATTTCAAGGTGATGTACGTTCCGGATGCAGTGGTCACTCATGCCATCGGACGGAGCACCGACAAAGCTCCCAACCGCATGATCGGAAGGTTTCACTCATCCATGTTTCGGTTCTACCGAAAGAATATGTTGCCTCAGATCCCAATATTCCTCCGGCCCCTCGCTTTTGTGGGAGCCGCGACTGCCATTGGATTGCGTGCTAGCCTGTTCATCTCGAAAAACAAGATGGATGTAATCAAACGGAAACTCGGAAGATGACGAAGAAGATCGACTTACCACTTATCCTTTTGGCGATCGTCGCCTTCCTTGCTCCGTTGATTGGGGGCCAAATATCAACCGATGGACTTGGTCTTACCCCTGGCGCCAATCTTATTCTCACCGCCTTAACGGGAGGTCCAGAAACACCCACTCTTTCCCATGCGTTTTTAACGTCACTTTGCGCGATCGCTCTCATTGTGATGCTCTTGCAAAGAAAGATCATGCAGGTTCCGAACAGCCTCATGAGCGGGCAGTTACTCATCTTATTCGCGATTATCTGTTCTTCAGTTGGGTATTCGGAATTCAGGGGAGCGTCCCTACCAGCCGGTATTGAATGGCTAACGTATGGATGTGCTTTCTATGCCGTGGTCGCGATCGCCGGTCGTCAGCGTGGGCCGGTTGTTCTGCTAACTTCGCTGTTTGCCGGATGCGTACTTCTTGGCCTACTAGGCATTCGAGAATACGGCGATATGAAAGCGATTGATCCCACTTGGCGAGTCTTTCCACAGTGGGTTGGCCCCAACGCGATGGCGGCAGTCCTTGTGATTGGCCTTTTCGTTGGTATCGGTCTTGCCATCAATTCTGAACGCCTTGCGGCTCTCGGAATAAGTATTGGGTGCATTGCAATTGGGACGTCTCTGTTCCTCACTCAGTCGAAGGGCGCGATTCTAGCCCTTGTTGTAAGCGTTCTCATCTTCCTCATCTTGCTCGCCATTTGGGTTCCTAAGAAAGACATTCGTCGATCCATGGGGACTCTGCTTGGCATTATCGGGTGTGTTGCCTTGATGGCGGCAGCGATCTCGTTTCAGCCTAAAGGTTCGGCGGGGCAAACGGGAAGTCCACTCGGACGTATCACCAATGTCTCAGCGAGCGCCGATCAGTCCATGGGATTCCGCAAGCTACTGTGGCAAAGTGCATTTAAGCTCATTGAACAAAACCCAGTGGGAACGGGCATCAATGGCTTCCAATATGAATCCGCTCGACCCGGCCTGGTAACCCAAACGCGATTAGCGCACCAAACTTATCTTCAGCTTGCCGCAGAAGTTAGCCCGTTAGCCTTCGCACTTTTTATTGGTTCGATCGGAATGTGGTGGTTCCTCATCCTCAAAGCCGGCAGCAAGCTTGCACCAAAGCAGAACGTATTACGAGCCAGTGTCGCCGCCTCAGTTTCCGGTGTGCTCATTCACAGCTTCATCGACAGCGACCTTTCCTATTTCGGCATTGGGATCGTATTCTTCATGCTTTTGGGCGTCGGACTTCTACTAAGCACCGATGCCGTTGCTCCCGAATTCTTGCCCAGTATTCTCAGAAGGGTGGCCGTCGTGGGGGTTGCAGCCTGTGCGGTATGTCTCACTTTTCTTGGCTACGTAGAAGGAATGAGATCTGAGGCTCGGGGACACTTGGCACTTGCACAATATAACGATGCCCAGAACATCCTTCAGTCCCTGCGATCGATGGCACCATGGGATGCAGATACGTTTGGACTCTCTACACTTTCGACTCGATCTCTAGACGAGCGGCTCACTTACGCGAAGGAAGCGGTCGCCCTCGGCCCCAGCACTCACAACTACCGAACTCTTGCTCGGGTTCAACTGGATGCAGGCAAACCCTCCGAAGCGAAGGATTCATTGCAAAGGGCGCTTCAGCGAGACCCAAATAACATGGCCGCCCTCACTTTGCTTGCCGAAGTAAGTAGCAAATCGGGCTTTGACGATGAAGCAAAGAAGGCACTCGTGAAGCTTGTGGATGTCGAAAAATCAACCTACTTCACGATCCGAAGTTTGCCTGAAATGGTGCCTACCGAAACCTACCATGCTCGAGTGTTGTTAGCTCGGATGGAAACGGATCCTCAGACTCAGATCGATCTGATGCAACCGGCGGTATTGGGATACATGGAGTATTTGAACAAGACCGTTCCGAACGTCATAAAATTCGCCAAAGCTCCCGATGGGCCAATGGATTTTGGCGGGGAAACAGTTGAGAAGGCAAAAGCCAAACTCAAGGAAGCTCAAGAAGCCGCCAAGCTTTTAAAGGAACTCTATCAGCGCTTGGGAGCGGTTGACCGAGCGTCAACTGCTAATTCGGATGAAGGCTTGTTTGGCAAAGGCTTAGATTCGCTCTCTTTTAAGTAGCGTTCGACAATGTCTCGTGCGGGAGGGGCGGCTTTATCTCCGCCATGTCCTTGCGCTTCAATAAAGACACAGATTGCGATTTTAGGATCGTCCTCCGGTGCATATCCAACGAAAACAGCGTGGGTGAGCTGGCCCTTTCCGTGCTCAACGCTTCCCGTCTTACCGGCCCAAGTCACTCCCGGGATCTTGCCACCATAAGCGGCCGTACCGTGATCGAGCACTCCAACCAGTGCTTTTCGTAGGTTGGCCCAAAATTCTGCGCTCGCCTCGACGTGGTGAGCAACTTCGGGTTTCACGAGTGAACTTGCGGCTTTTCCATCCGCTGGCTTGATTTCCTTCACCAAGTGCGGTTTGTAATTGGTGCCGTTATTGGCCACCAAGGCAGCCATGTTTGCAAGTTGGAGCGGTGTTGCGCTGATGTATCCCTGCCCGATTGCGAGATTGAAGGTATCTCCCGTCCACCAGCGATGTTTGTTCTTCGTTAGCCACGTGTCGGTTGGAACAACTCCTCGAGCCTCACCACCAATTTCAATTCCTTCTTTTTCACCCAGGCCAACTTCCAACGCGGCTTGGGTGATGTGATCCTTCCCTGCTACACGACCAAGTTGACAGAAGTAGCTGTTGCATGACTTGGCCATGGCCTCGAAATATCCAATATTGCCATGGTAGCTAAGGCATTTCACAAAGGACTTTCCGACCTTAACTCCGCCTTCGCACATATAATGCGTATCCGGACTGAAGACATGATTCTCGTAGGCCGCGATGCTGGTTATGATCTTGAAAGTCGAGCCGGGTGAGTAGACCGAGCGAATGGCTCGATCGTACATAGGCTTATGTGGGTCGTTGGCAACGCTGTTATATTCGCCCTCGGAAAGGCCTCCGGCAAAGATATTCTGGTCAAAAGTGGGGCTACTTACGAGGCATAAGATTTCGCCAGTTTTCGGGTCCATCGCGACAACGCCACCCACGTACTGGTGCTCGGCCATGTATTGGGTGGCATATTTCTGCAGGGCAGAATCGATGGTTAAGACGACTTGACTGCCAGGATTGGCAGCATTTCGCTCGGTCACCCGGACTGGGCGACGCTTAGCGTCGATCTCCTGCTTTTCAGAGCCCGGTTCGCCCATCAGGTCCGATTCAAGGGCTCGCTCAATGCCAGTCTTTCCAACGAAATTCGCTGGTTTTTTGCCCATCGTGGCAATTCGCTTCTGGTCGTCTTCGCTTGGTGTCCAAACGTAACCCAACAAGTGAGTAAAACTTCGGCTGTCAGGGTAGTACCGCATCGGTTGCATCACGACACTGATTCCCGGAAGCTCATCTCGCAACTCTGAGATCTTCGATCCCGCTTGAATGGTTGCCCCGACAAATATAGGCGAGTCAAGAAAGGGACGATTAGCGGCCGCGCGTAATTTTGTGTCGAGTTTCTTTCGATCTACCTGAAGAATGGCTGCCACCCGATCAATGACCCAAGGATTCTTCTTGACCTCGGATGGAACGGCCGTAATGACAATTTCTGGTTTGACACCCGCTACCAAGGCCCCGTGCCGATCAAAGATCAAGCCTCTAGGAGCTGGGCTGTTGACCTCAAGCGTTCGAGAAGACTCAGCCTCTTCAACCAACTCAGGAGCTTTGACGACTTGGAAATACCACAGTCGCATAAATAGGATGAGCAACAACGAACCCATCACGCCAGGAAAGGCGAGCATTCGGAGGTCCATCTCAGGTTTACGCGGGGTGTGAATGACTGACATTGGGAAAGACTATCCTGGGCCGTGAATGCGGCAAACTCGCTTCGGCTCTTGCCCGCGAGGGAACGTGCGAGTGACCGTCTCATTGCAGTATCGGTTCGCCCTCAATCCCGACTCAGCACATATTTCTACGCTCACGGTGTCTGACTCATTACTCTTGCTTGGAGTCTTCGAACTGTGCTTGGCGGTGCCTTTCTTGGGGGCATCGGCCTTAGTATCGGGAGGGGTCCCTTCGTCAGGCTTTGTCTTTGAGTCGCCCGGCGTGCTGGCTGGATCCCCTTTACCTGTGTCATTTGCCGTTGCGGTAGGAGCACCCGCCGGATCTCCTGATTTTATGGGAGTGCCAGAATCCCCAGCGTCGTCAGTTGTTTTCGAGGCGTCGTCCGTTGTGTCATCCGGTGGGGCCATCAGGTCGCCCACTTCTGAGTCTGCCGCGGTTGCTTTCTTGGGGGCAGCCGGCTCGCTTGGAGATCGATCCGGTTGGGCTTTGCCGTATTTCTTATGTGCTTCGGCCATTACTTTGGCCCAAATTCGCGCAGTGACGGTTCCCCCATAGACCGAGTCGCTCATCGGCACGGGAGTCCAAGTGCCCTTGATCTTCTTCTCGTTGCCAACCCAACCCACTCCCAATAGACCGTCGGTGTAGCCGGTGAACCACGCATCTTTAGCGTCGTTCGTCGTTCCCGTCTTACCACGAGCATTTGGAACCGGGCGGGCGGCTTGTCCCGTTCCTTCTTCTACTACTGCGCGGAGCAATTGGTCCATGTCGTCGCAGATTTCAGGATCAAAAACGGATACAAACCGATTGGGATCGTACTGCTTCACGACTGAGCCATCTGCGTCAAGAATTCTCACAACTGGCTGAGGTCGAACGCGGTCACCACGGAGCATGAAGACCGAATACGCCTCTGCCATCTCAATTGGTGCCACCGCACTCGCACCAAGAGCAAGCGTTTCATACGGCTCAAGCTTTGAACGGATCCCAAAAATATCGTGAGCTGTTTCGACAACCGCCTCAGGGCCGATCATTTCAATGGTATGAATGGCCGGTAAGTTCACGCTTTGAGCAAAAGCAGAGCGAAGACTGTACTGGGGCGCGTTCTCTCGGCGACTTGAATTCCCGGGCTTCCAGACCCGACCAGTAGAGTCAACTTTCACGATTGGCGCGTTGGAAAGCATGCTTCCCATGTTAATAACGCCAGCCTTTAAGGCAGTAGCATAGAGAATAGCTTTGAACCCAGATCCTGGCTGCAGGGTGCCGCTCGTGATGATATTCTGCTGATGATGACGATAGTTCAGTCCGCCTACTTCGGCTAAGATCTTGCCATCACTGTCCATAACCATAAAGGCCCCTTGATTGACCTTTTGGTCGCTATTGGCATCGACGATTTCACGGACTGCTTTTTCGGTAAATCTTTGAAGCTTGTAGTCAAGCGTGGTCTCAATTGTGTAACCACCGTTGACTAGGCTGAGACCCATGTCTTTCTCAACAAACCGAATGACATGGTCGACAAAGTATTCGGCTCCCGGTTTAACCTTGACACCACCACCGCTTGGCTTGGGGTTCACGTGAGGTTTTTCATTGACCGCTTTGTCGTATTGGGCTTGAGTGATCATTTGCTCGTCAAGCATGATCCCAAGCACCACATCGCGATTCTCGAGGGCCTTATTGATATCGCGAATTGGGTTCTCGGTGCTTGGAAGGCGAATGCATCGAGCAAGCATTGCGGCTTCGCCAAGCGTTAATTCGTCAATATTCTTGCCGAAGTAAACGCGGGCAGCTTCCCCGATTCCGAAGGCACCTTCACCGAAGAAAACTTTATTGAGATACAGCTCAAGAATCTGATCTTTGGGCAAATTCTGTTCAAGCACATTCGCATAAGCGATGTCGTTCATCTTGCGCTTGAAGGTTCGAGAACTGCCGTTGAATAGCAACTTCACCAGCTGCATCGTGATCGTGCTTCCACCTTGGGAGACTCGGTGTTTACCGGCTGCGACAAAAACGATCCGGGCGAGGGCGGTCATGTCGACCCCGGTGTGTTTGTAGAAGCGCTTATCCTCTGCCGCTAACACGGCATTCTGAACGAACTTTGGAATTTGACTGAGCTTGAGCGGAATACGGTATTCGGAGCTGACGCTGAACAGTACTTCCCCGTCTGAGCTCAATATCTTGCTTGTGGGTTTATTTACGGAGTCAATATGCTTCTGGAGGTCAAGCATGGCCTCCTTAGCATCGTTATAGGCGTTATTGTACAGAATGCCTAAGATTGAAGCGGCAATGAGAACGACCGACGCAAACAGGATAAGACCCTGTTTAATCCTCCGTACCCACGGGGACTTCCGGTTTCCAGTTGCACGCGGCCGATTTTTAGATGCCACAAAGGATTATAACTTAGTGTCGTAGAGGTGAAGTTCCTGCAACAAGCATCGAGCTGAACCGAGTAAGCGTTTTTTCGTCCAAAGTCCCCATCAGCACGATAGATTCTCCCGTCAAATCAATCGAATGTACATGGAGATTTTTTCCTGCATTGGCACGCAGTCGTTCTGGATTGAGTGGAGCTTTGAGGACGTAAAGCCACAAACGATCTTGCCCGTTCACGTAGGTTTCGACGAGTCCGTCCACACCGGCAAAGTTTCGATAGCTCGAGCCTTCAAGGGAATATCCGGTTAGCGGGGGCAAATATCGAACAACAAAACCTCGTCGCTTTGCAATCCTTTCAAGTTGAATAAGCGGGGTGACGATTTTTGCATTCTTGCGCCGAATCTGGAACATTGAAGGGTCGATTACCGGCGACAAATTGATTTGATTAAACTCAAGAAAACCAATTTGTGTACCCACTTTGTCGAAAAGCAGTCGCTTCAGGATGACGCCTGACTCTGGCTCAATGAAGAGGCGCTGAACGATGTTTCCGTCGAAATCCGAGACTTCAAGTTGCTCGGTATGAAGTCCGGCAATCATTTCTCCTGGAGCAACGGTCAATACAAACTTCTTATTGTTTGCGAGATTCGCTACCTTCTCCCAGGCCTCACCATGACGTGGAGGTTGCTGCATGATCTCGTTGGTCACAGGATGATAATGCAGGCGGACATCTTTGTTTTCGACAATGACTTGTCCTGCAAATTGCGAATCATTTGGAAACTCGATCCGATACCAAATACCGTCGCGCGTGATGAATTCTTGATGTCTGACAGTGTTTGAACCCTGTCGAAATTCCGTAGTGTACGTGCCGGTATATCTCAGCGTCGGCTGAGCACGAATCGCCCGGACGAGAAGAGCCGGAGCGCCCGCTAATCTGCGCTTAGCGCGTTGCTTGAAAAGCCCTTGTGCCTGAATCGGCGAGGCAAGCGCCGCCGTCAGGAAAATGGCTCCAATCGCAGTCCGATTCATCATAAACCTTGAACGTCAGAATCATTCCAAAGCCCATCCTCTGGTTCCTGAGGGTTCGCTTCTGACGTTACTTCATTGGCATTCAAACCAGCGCTAGAAACTTCATTAAACAAAACGGAATTGTGGTGATCGGTCAAGATAGCCGACTCCAAACTCTTATCTGCGACCGGACTCGTTCGCGGTGCGTGAGGTTGGAACATCACCACGACAGCGAGAACACTTGCGAGACCTAAGCCAAGTGCTGGGCGCAGTACCCAGGCCAATCTCTGCTTCTTTCGCTTCTTAGCGGCCGCTTCAAGCAATTTCTCGTTGAGAGAACTGCGCCAAGCCATGCTCAGAGGCTCATCCGGCAAGGACTGAACCATCTTGCTGATGGCTAGCTGGCCTGCACTCTCCAGCTTTCTGTCCATTGAATTTTCCGAGTTACTTCTCTTGTTCATCATCTCTCTAAGCACCGGTCTCCATATAGCGCTTCAAAACGTCTTGCAAGTGAGCTCGAGCTAAGAACAATCGACTCTTAACTGTACCCACCGGTAAGCCCAGCGTTTGTGCGATTTCTTCATATCCCATGTCTTCTTTGTCGTGAAGAATCAACACGCTTCGTAGCTTTTCGCTCATCGATCGAATCCCTTCCTCAACGATCGACATCAGTTCTTCGTCGATCACGAGTTGCTCTGGTTGCCATCGGCTATCGGCAACATCCACTTCGTCACCATCGGTAGGATCGTAAAGTCCGACTTCGTGAGGTGCTCGAGCATTCTTTCTAGCTCGATCGACGCATAGGTGATACGCGATTCGAAAGAGCCAAGTGCGAACGGAGCACCGTCCATCGAACCGGTCGAAATTCTGGAAGGCTCGGATAAAAACATCCTGAGTGATGTCGGCCGCTTCGTCAGCGTTCGTGACCATTCGGCGGATGAAACCGAAGACTCGGTTTTGATACGCATCTACCAACTGGCCAAATGCTTCGAAATCCTGTTTCCGGCATCGATCAACAATCGCGGATTCAGAAGCTTGATCTCGAGGTTCCCTCAATTTTCCCCTAACCGCACCGACACAGATCACCATGATTGTTAGGCACAAACGAAGGCCTAACCGTTTTGTTCAGTTAATAAATAAGAACGGGCCAAGAATATTCTTCTTGGCCCCAATCTAGGTCGCTTGACTTATTTAGAAACGAACGCCGACGTAGACGCCAATACCAGCTACACGTGGTTGCTGATTGCCAAGGTATCGGACTTCAAGGAAAGCCGGAAGTTCGGCGTTGTTGAAGTTGTAACCAATTGCTGCGCCATACGCGAAGCGAACCATATCGTTCTGGCCACCGCCATCCTCGACGAATCGAGTAAAGCCTGCGCCAACGCCAACTGAGTAATAGATCTGCTTGCCAACGGTGTAGTTTACCATGACAGGCAAATTGCGGAAGTTGCCATTGCTAGCGTAATCCACCGAAAGGGAAACGGAGCCGCCCTGTAAAAGAGGGAGCTTAGCGTCTTTCAGCTTGTAATCAACACCAGCCGAGAACCAAGTGCTTGTAGTGGCATCTCGAGTTGCAGTCTGAGTTGGGTAGAAACCACCAACTCGAACCGAAACTCCCGATTGACCTGCAAGGTCGTCTGCGAACGCAGACATCGTCGCACATGCGAATACGGCTGCGAAAGCCGAAATTGTTAACAATTTTTTCATGTCATATCCTCCATGATCGATTGGACTGCGTCCGCAAAAAGCATAGCACTCCTGAGCAACTTTGATTCAGTCAGCGTCAAGGTTTCGTGCGAAACTTAGCAGACTCAAGCAAAACTTGATATGTTAGACGGGCAGTGTCCACTAACGATGCGCGAGAAATACACTCGTCATGAGTGTGGATCTTATCCATGCCAGTTGCCATAACGATACATGGCAGGCCCATGGCGTTATAAACGTTTGCATCGCTTCCACCAAGCGTGGTCCGTAGCACCGGATCCATACCGCAGGCCTTGCTTGCTTTAAGCGCGATCTGTACGACCGGAGCATCCTCAGGAACCTCGTAAGAATTGTAGTGGCGAAAATGGTTGATCTCCACCGTCGTTCCCCACTCCGTCGCAGCTTGTTCAAATTTTTGGATCATGTGGCCGACCTGGGTATCGAGTTCCTCAACGCTTGTACTCCTGGCTTCTGCTCGAATCTTTACGAATGGACAGACTACATTTACGGCGGTGCCACCTTCGATGATGCCTAGGTTCGCAGTGGTTTCTGGCCCGATCCTCCCAAGACACATTCCCTGAATGGCTGAAGCTGCCACTTGCATCGCATTGATTCCCTTCTCTGGATCTTTGCCTGCATGAGCCGGCTTGCCATGGATCAAAATTTCCAGGTTGTCGTGAGTTGCAGTCCGGTTTACAAAGCTACCCACTGGAGGACCAGTATCCAAAATGTATCCAAAGTCGAGGCCAAGATCTTCAATCTCGACTGCTTCCGCACCTTTCAGCCCGATCTCCTCGGCACATGTGAACAGCAAACAGATATCACCGTGCGGTTCGCCTGATTCGATCAAGGCATGAATCGCTTCGATAGCAGGTGCCATTCCACCCTTGTCATCGGCACCCAAGATGGTGTCAGATGCGCTGTAAAACACTCCGTCTCGCTCTTCTACAACAAGACCTTTAGTGGGTTCGACCGTATCAAAGTGAGCCGAAAGAAAGATTTTGGGGGCGTCGGCAATGCTTCCCCTCAGCCAAGCAATGATGTTATTGGCGTTTCCACCGATCTTCTCACTCGCCCGGTCTTCGTGAACTTCCAATCCCATCGATTCAAGATAGGCTTTCGTCCACGCCACAACCTCACGCTCTTCCAAAGCGGGCGCATTGATGTGAATCAAATCGAGGAAGAGTTTAACGAGACGATCTTCGCGTATCACAATCGAAGTTTACATCTCGACAAGGAATGGTCACCCTACTCCGCCATCCATTCTTTAAATATGTTTTGATTCACTCCTAAGTTCTGAAGGATGCGGGCAACAACGGTATCCGCCAAATCCTCGATGGTTTCGGGCTTGTGGTACCAGGCGGGGCAAGCCGGCATAATCGTTGCTCCCGCTTCCGCAAGCTGAGTTAAGTTGCGAAGCATGATCAGATTCCAAGGCATCTCTCGCGGAAGCAAAATTAGCTTTCTGCCTTCCTTAAGGCACACATCTGCAGAGCGAGTCAGTAAGTCGTCCGATATTCCGTTTGCGATTCGCCCTGCCGTTCCCATCGAGCAAGGCACGATGACCATTCCATCGTGTCGAAAAGATCCACTCGCAGGAGGGGTGAAATAGTCGCGCGAGTTGAGCAATCGAATCTGGGGATATTCTTTTCCCAGCCAACTCTCTGTGGACCAGTTGGCTCGCGAGAGATGCACTCCAAGCTCAGTCGCAGCCACCTGGAACGCCTGATCGCTCATGATTAAGTGGATTTCCGAGTAGTGCTCGGCCGCTTGAATCAAGAACCTTTGAGCATAGATCGCTCCACTTGCACCCGTTACACCTACTACTAATCGTCCCGTGCTCACGACTGGAGTCTACGCAACCTCCCCTTGCGTTGGTGCAAAGATCATTGGAAATTGTGTTGTGAAGTGTCAATTCACATTTCCAGGCGGTCGATTTCTGATTCTAGAAAGATAATGTAACGGAAAGCTCTCCGTCAGCCTTTTGACTCTCACACTTGACCCTAACGGGCCATCTCACTTTCGGTCAAATAGGGGGTATCGCAAATATGGGCATGAGGCGCTCAAAACGGCCTTTAGACGCCTAAAACGGGTACAATCACCCTTAGAACGGACCAGCTTCACGCACCTTATCGAGTGCCTGGTACGTCAGGAACTTCTACCTGTGGCAGAGAACCCCAATTTTTCGATCATTAACGTTGATGAAGAGCTAGGCCGCTCTTATGTTAACTACGCAATGTCGGTCATTATCTCTCGTGCACTGCCAGACGTGCGCGACGGGCTTAAACCGGTACAGAGACGAATTCTGTATGCGATGCGAACCCTCAACCTCACGCCCGATAGTGGTCACGCCAAGTGCGCCAAAATCTGCGGCCAGACGAGCGGCGACTATCACCCCCACGGTGAAGCGGTCATTTATCCCACTCTCGTTCGAATGGCTCAGCCATGGTCGATGCGTTACCCTCTAATCGATGGTCAAGGCAATTTCGGCAGCGTAGATGGTGACTCACCGGCTGCGATGCGATATACCGAAGCGCGCATCACTCCCCTAGCCGCTGAATTGATGGAAGATCTTGATCGAGAGACCGTCGATTGGGATTCCAACTATTCGCAAACCCTTCTTGAGCCAAAGGTTCTTCCTGGAAAGTTCCCCAATCTGATCTGCAACGGCAGCCAAGGAATTGCGGTTGGGATGGCGACGAACTTGCCGCCACACAACCTTACCGAGGTCTGCAATGGTTTGATCCTGCGTCTCGACAATCCAGAGTGCACCCTCGACGAGATGATGGAGCACATCCCTGGGCCCGACTTCCCCACCTACGGGACGATTATGGGCACCAAAGGAATCCGAAGCGCCTATGAAACTGGCCGCGGTTCCATTGTTCTCCAGGCAAAAACGATGATCGAGCCAGGCGATGCCGGCAAGTCGATTATCGTCGTCACCGAGATTCCTTACCAGGTCAACAAAGAGAATCTGGTCAAGGCGATTGCTTCGATTGCCAAAGAGCGCAAGTTTGACGGCATCTTGAGTGTCCAAGACTATTCCGACAAGCGCGGAATGCGCATCGAAATCGAAATACGACGCGATGTCAATCCGAATAAGGCTCTCAACTACCTTCTCAAGCACACCAACCTTCGAACCACGTTCGGAGCGATCATGCTTGGACTGGTCGACTTGGCTCCTCGAACTTGCCCTCTTCTTGTCATGCTCGACGAGTATCTGCGGCACCGCCGAATCGTCATTGAGCGCAGAACCCGATACGAACTGTATCGCGCGTTGGAAGAACTTCACCATGCGGAAGGTTTCCAGATTGCTCGCCGATTCTTAGACGAGATCATTGCTCTGATTCGAAGAAGCCCCGACGCTCCAACCGCTCGTGCAGAGATGGTTCGGACATTTAATATGTCGGTTGTTCAGGCTCAAGCGGTCCTGAATATGCCCCTTCGACGTCTGACCCAACTCGATCAGTCGGAACTTGAAAAAGACTTCAAGAATGCCGCACTGAAAGTTCAGAACCTCATGGACATCCTTAACGATCCTGAGCGACTGAAGCGAGTTCTCCGAGAAGAACTGATCTACATGCGAGACAAGTTTGGAGACGAGCGACGCTCCAAGATCCAGGCACGCGAAGTCGGAGATTTCAGCGCTGAGGACTTGATCCCTGACGAAGAAGCGATCATTTCAATCTCGCGAGACGGATATATCAAGCGGGTTTCGATCGACGCCTATCGCCAGCAGAAGCGTGGTGGAAAAGGCGTTAACAATACTCTGAAGGCAGATGATGAGCCAGCGCACCTCTTCCAGGTCAGCACGCACCATACCATTCTGTTCTTTACCGATCGTGGACGTGTTTATCGACTGAAGGGTTATGAAATCCCAGAAAGCGGTCGATACGCGAAGGGTATGCCGGTTATCAACTATATCCAGATCGTAGGTGGTGAGCGTGTCACCGCAACGATTAGCGTGAAGGACATGAACGCAGACGGATTCTTGACCATGGTCACCCGAGGAACAGGTCCAAAACGACAAGCAGAAATCAAGCGAACCTCTCTCAGCGCGTTTGCGAACATTCGAAACAACGGCCTAATCGCCTTTGATATCGAGGAAGGCGATGAGCTGGGCTGGGCTCTCAAGACACGCGGCAACGACGATGTGATGCTCATCACTCGAGAGGGCCAGAGCATTCGATTCAACGAGAAGGAAGCTACTTCCCGATCAAGAGCTGCGGGTGGCGTCCGAGCCATTGTCTTCAAAGAAGATAATCAAACCGACCACGTAGTGAGTGCGGAAGTCGCTCGAGATGATGCTTCTCTCCTCGTTGTCAGCGAGAACGGATACGGAAAGCGCACCCCGCTCACCGATTACCGAGTTCAGGGTCGAGGCGGTAGCGGCATCCTCACAATGAACTGCACCGAAAAGACAGGACGCATCGTTGGCGCCGAAGTAGTTGAGGACGGAGATCGACTCCTCGTCATGACGACAAAGGGCAAGGGCATTCGGTTGAAGGTCAAGGAAATCCGAACAACGGGAAGAATTGCTCAAGGTGTCCGATTGATAAACATGGCGACCGGTGATCAAGTAAGGAGCATCGCTCGAATCGTTCAAGACACTGATGGTGGTGATCTCACCGGTGAAGACGATTACGAAGACGCGACACCCGAAAACGAAGGTTAAATCTTCGTTTCGATAGGTAAGAAATGGGTCGGAGCAATCCGGCCCATTTTTCGTTTTGACATGCCGATCGACAAGCTTAGTAATCTTTCAGGTTTCCAAACCTTAAAGATTTTGCCCCGCTAAATTACCTGCAATCCTCGTACGCTTTTGTTGGAGGATTACGATGAAATCCGGTATGAAATTCGCTGTCGGCCTAGCAATGGGCCTGTCCACGTTAGGTGGAATGACGACAGTCGCTTACGGACAAGATGATATCTCCGAGAAACAGATTTCTTCACTGGAGCTTGAGCAAGCTGACGTCCGGGAAGCTCTTCGCGCATTATTTAAAAACGTTAATGTGTCTTATTCAATTGCCCCTGAAGTTCAGGGCCCCGTGACGGTGAGTCTAAAGAACGTGACGTTTGAAACGGCACTTCAAAATGTTTTGCGACAAGTAGATGCCACCTACCGAATAGAAGCCGGTGTCTATGAAATTGTTAAGCGGGTGGACACAATTGGCCCCAACAAAGCTTCTGACGAACCTTCAACGGTTCCTACAACGAAGATAATCAGGCGTATTAAAATCCGGTCTGCCGACCCCGCTTTTATAGCAATGATGATCGGTGCAAAGGAAGGAAATCAGAACTATAACATCGCACCTGAACGTAGCACGATCAACAAAACTCCGAACGACGGCGGAGGAGGATTAGGCGGTGGCGGCTTTGGTGGCGGAGGACTCGGTGGTGGCGGCTTTGGCGGCGGTGGACTGGGAGGCGGCGGCTTCGGAGGCGGAGGTAGCTTCGGAGGAGGTGGCAGCTTTGGTGGCGGAGGCGGCTTCGGTGGCGGAGGCGGTTTCGGTGGAGGCGGCGGCTTCGGCGGAGGTGGACGAGGCGGATTTGGCGGCTAGTACTTACCCGTCAGAGTGCGACTCTGTGCCAACTTCGCGCTAATTCACCTCATATCGTGTGTATTCCCCTTGCATGGTGGGGGGAATACACACGCCGCAAAAAAATCTGCGAAACGATGGTTTAGCTTATTCGTTTGACCCACGGAAGTAAGCAACATGAACAAAACCATCAGGATCGCTTTGAGCGTGGCATTCCTCAGCACATTGATAGCCGCATTACCAAGGACCGCATCGGCGCAAGAGGATAATTCGCAAAAGCAGATCTCGTCCCTAGAATTTAATCAAGCCGACGTTCGGGAAGCCATACGGTCGCTGTTCAAGAACGTCAATTTCTCTTACTCGATCGCTCCCGAAGTTCAGGGTCCGATCACGGCAAACCTTAAGAACGTCACTTTTGAGACCGCTCTCCAAAATGTCTTGCGGCAGGTGGACGCTACCTACCGAATCGAGGCAGGCGTCTATGAGATCGTGAAGAAGCGAGAAAATCTGACACCGAACCTGGTTAATGTCGAAGACCATGCCAGATTGGCCGGAAGCTCAACTTCGAAGATCATCCGCCGATTTAAGTTTCGTTCCGCGGACCCTCAATTTATTGCCATGATGCTAGGCGCTAATGGTGGAAACCAAAACTACGATTTAGCTCCCGAGAAAAGCACGATCGACAAAGTCCAACAATCGGGTGGTGGCCAAAATGGCGGCCAAAACAGCGGTGGGTTTGGAAGCGGTCGGAGCGGCGGAAATAGCGGCGGAACTGGATTTGGAAACAGTTCCGGAGGCGATTCCCGAGGCGGATTTGGGGGTTAGTTCTATCCAAACCCGAGCAAATAACCCTTAGGAGCATATGGCTTTGGCTAATGTTAAGGTTCTCTAAGAATTTCAAAAAGCCAAAGAAAACCCTCAACAGAAAACCCTGTTTGGGTGTATTTAATAATAGGAGGAGTACGATGAAAACAAGTATCAAATTTGCGATGGGTCTCTTATGCGGCCTATTTCTCTTTGGCGCCACATCATCGGTAGCCTTGGCCCAAGAGGACATTTCGCAGAAGCAGATTTCCTCGCTTGAGCTGGAGCAGGCCGACGTGCGCGAAGCGTTGCGAGCTCTCTTCAAGAACGTTAATGTCTCGTATTCGATTGCGCCAGAAGTGCAAGGTCCGATCACGGTTAGCCTCAAGAACGTCACGTTCGAGACGGCTCTCCAAAACGTACTTCGCCAAGTAGACGCAACATATCGAATTGAGGCTGGCGTTTACGAAATCATCAAGAAAGCAGAGTCCATTGGGCCTAATACCAAGTCCGATGACACGCCTGTGAAGACGGATACGAAGATCATTCGACGTATCAAGATTCGATCGGCAGACCCTGCGTTCATTGCAATGATGATCGGAGCAAAAGAAGGCAACCAGAACTACGATATCGCCCCTGAGAGAAGCACTCTCAACAAGACCCAGCAATTGGGTGGTGGTGGCGGCGGTCTCGGTGGCGGCGGCATGGGCGGCGGCGGCATGAGCGGCGGCGGTATGGGCGGCGGCTTCGGTGGTGGTGGCTTCGGCGGCGGCGGCGGTGGTCGCGGCGGATTCGGCGGCTAACTTCACCCGACCCAGAAAAATATGGAGGTCTTCTCACAAAAGAGAAGGCCTCCATTTTCTTTTAATTTGAAACGCCAGTAGTTGCAACTCCATACTAAGGAGCGATGGCACTCCTCTCACTCTGTTTCTCAACCGCGATTCTCGCTAGCGGGTTTGTGCAAGATGGACAAAACACTCGTTCGCTTGACGCATATTTGGATGGGTTAATCCACAAACACGCGATGCCTTCCGCATCTGTTGCGATCGTAAAGAACGGCAGAGTCACCTATGCAAAGGCCTTTGGATACTCTGACCTTGAAAACGACGTCAAGGCGACCCCAGATTCCGTGTATCGACTGGGGAGTATCACCAAGCAATTTACCGCCACGATGATCATGCAATTGGTGAACGAAGGCAAGCTCAATATCGATCAGCCGATCCGAGAGATCTTGCCAGATTGCCCGGACACTTGGATGGCGGTCACGACTCGGAATCTCCTCAATCATACGAGCGGAATCAAAAGCTACACCGAGATTTCCGGAATCTTTGCCGATGCAGCCATGAAACCGACTACTCCATCTGGGATCATCAAAACTATTGAGAAGTCACCTCTCGATTTTGAGCCTGGCACTAAATGGCACTACGACAATACCGGCTACGAACTGCTTGGAATGATCATA
Organism: uncultured Armatimonadota bacterium; assembly: GCA_903899015.1. GTDB lineage: Bacteria > Armatimonadota > Fimbriimonadia > Fimbriimonadales > Fimbriimonadaceae > Fimbriimonas. The sequence goes on from CAIUHP010000101.1 coordinate 36,076, forward strand.
GAGAAACTAGATCACCGGCCCTTTGCTGATTCACTCTCGAAACGAATCCTCAAACCGCTAGGGATGACCCACACGTATTTCACGAGTGAGCAAAACATTGTTAAACATCGTGCTCAAGGTTATTCACCCGTAGTGGGCGGCTTCAAGCACGCGAACTATTTGAACATGACTTGGCCTTATGCCGCGGGATCAATGGAAAGTACAACGCTTGATCTTGCAAAGTGGGATGCGGCTCTCTACGGGTCGAAACTCCTTCCTCAAGACTCCTTGGCGAAGATGTGGACGCCAACCACGCTTAAAGATGGAACGACCCAGAATTACGGATTTGGCTGGGCTCTCGCAACAGTCAATGGGAGCAAGTGTGTTGAGCACGGAGGCGGAATTCATGGCTTTACAACCTATATTAAGCGAGCACCGCAAAAGGGTCTGACTGTCATTCTTCTCACGAATAGCGACGAGTCAGACACGAACAAAATAGCGAACGACTTGATGGGAATTGCCGACCCAAGTCTTCAAGTTAAGGCATTTCAGCCAATCGCAAACAACGACACGTTGACGAAGCTCACTCGCGAAGCGATTACCTCCATGATCGACGGGACTTTGAATCATAAGTTGCTCACTCCTGACTTTGCCAAACAAGTCACGCCCGAAATTGAAAGCAGTGCAAAGGCTGATCTCGGGAAGCTGGGCAAACTCACAAAAATGGAATTACTTAGTACCAAAGTGGATAACGGGATGACAACCCGCGAATATCGGATCACGATCGGCGTATCGGAATTAAAGATGACGATTGCAATCACAAAAGAGGGTCTGATCGCAGGCTTGCGGTTGAGCCCTTAGGCTTGAAATCAGCTATTATTAATCGTTTCCGGTGTTCACCGCTATGGTGCCAACAGACGTAACTTTCCTCATCGTTCTGATCTCAGCTGCCTTCATCGGCATCTGTATTGCAGGCTTTATCACGTTCTCTAAATTCCTTAAGATAGAGAAAGAGCGCGGTCGTCGATTCCGAGATGTGCACGGAAAACAAGGGGCCCCAAACAAAGGCCCCAAAGCCTAACGCCCGAGTCGTTAGCAGTCCCAACCGATAACCGATGCCGCAGTTCGAACTTGCTGAGTAAGCGAAGCGGTTTCTTCGTGTTGATCCATCGCGTGAAGAAATTGGTTTAACCGATCGCTCGTAACCGACCGATCGGCCGCCTGCTGCGCAAGTAACAAGTAAGCTTGAACGAGCTTGATGTCAGGCTTTGATGCCGCGAGAATGGCATACGATTCCGCCTCTTCGAATTCCGCAATCGCCTCGTGGGCGTGATTAGAGGTCAGAAGATGAGCACCTACCATCCAGTACGCTCGCGACGTTGGTAGATCACCTTTTTCGAGCCGAATGGCATATTGAAGGTTCATTCTCGCCATTGCCAAGCCTTCCTGAATTTCTGACTCTGTTGGATGAATTCCCGGCTCATCCCACCCAATCCAAGTGAACGAAGCGACGTCGTAGCAAAGCCTTTTGACTAAGCTAAGGATTTCCACTAGGGCGTCTGGAAAGTCATCAGCAGCGTCCTGTCCGAAAAGAATCGCCTCACGTGATACGCGAAGACAGCTCGAAAGATCCTTCTTTTTCCAATAGTAATCCCTCATTTCAGCCGATGCTGCGGTCAAAAACTCAAAAGGGGGCTCGTTCATTGATCAAAAGTATGCGATGAGCCAGCTTCTTCTTCGCTTGCGAGAAGGAGGAGCTATTTAGCTGGCTTGGCGAATTTCGTCTTCCGTAAGTAAGATTGGTTTCTTGTCTTCGTCGATGAGTCCGTTCGGAAGGATCACTCGCTTGACAATCTCCGAGCTTGGAACGTCAAACATCACATCCAGCAACACGTGCTCGATGATGGCACGCAGGGCACGGGCTCCTGACTTTCGCTTGATCGCTTCTCGAGCAACTTCTCCCAGAACACCTGGTTCCACGACAAGTTCGACACCATCTAACTCGAAAAGCTTCGCATACTGCTTCAAAATCGCGTTTTTAGGCTCACAAAGGATGCGGACCAGTGTTTCCTCGTCTAAGGCATCTAAGGTCGCAATAATCGGCAATCTGCCCACGAACTCTGGAATAAGGCCGAAATGCAGTAGGTCCTCTGGAAGCAGATGGCGCAAAATGTGCGTGTCTCGAAGTTTCTTCGATTCAGGAGCCGACCGGAATCCAATCACGCTCTCTTTCATGCGCTTCTTGATCGTTTCCTCGATCCCTTCAAAGGCACCGGCACAGATAAACAGAATGTTGGTCGTGTCGATCTGAAGATACTCTTGCTGAGGATGCTTGCGTCCGCCTTGAGGTGGAACGTTTGCAAGAGTTCCTTCTAAAATTTTGAGGAGAGCTTGTTGCACTCCTTCCCCACTCACGTCCCGTGTGATCGAGGGGTTGTCGCTCTTTCGAGCAATCTTATCAATCTCGTCGACATAAATGATGCCGCGCTCGCAGAGAGACTTTGAATTGTGATGGTCGATCGATTCGGCTGATTGGTAAAGCTTCAGAAGAATGTTCTCGACGTCTTCGCCGACGTAACCAGCCTCAGTCAGGGCGGTCGCATCTGCAATTGCGAACGGTACGTTCAGCATGCGCGCGAGCGTTTGAGCTAACAGTGTTTTTCCTGAGCCGGTCGGACCGAGCATCAGAATATTGCTTTTCTGTAGTTCCACTCCGTCATCGGCTGGTTCGCCAATGCGTTTGTAGTGGTTGTACACCGCAACCGCCAAAGATCGTTTCGTGAGTTCTTGTCCGACCACGTACTGATCAAGGAACGCCACGATCTCTTTTGGCTTGGGGACTCCGCGTCGACTGTTCGCGTAAGTCAAGGCTTTGGCGCGGGCGATTGCGGGTCCGATTTGCGATGCCACCGAACCTGTTTTATCGCCGTCGCCGTAGAGCGTGTAGTTACACAGGTCGATGCACTCAGAGCAAACCGCTCCATGCAATCCGACAATGAGTTTTTTTACCTGCTCTTTCGGTTTTCCGCAAAGGCAACAGTGCCCCCGCAAATCGTTTCCCGCACCAGCCATCTGTTGATTTCTCCTAGCGGACGCCCTTGCCTAAGACATTATCGGTAATGCCATATGCCTGAGCTTCTTCCGCAGACATGAAGTAATCCCGGTCGCAGTCCTTGCGAACCCTCTCCGGATCTTTTCCGGTGTGGGTGCCAAGAATGTTCATCAAGATGTCCATGTACCGATTGATTTCGGCAGCCTGCACGTTGATGTCAGCAGTAGTTCCTTGGAATCCTGCGCTCACCTGGTGAATCATGACTCGCGCGTGCTTCAGACAATATCGTTTGCCCGCCGCTCCGCCAGCAAGAAGAACCGCACCCATCGATGCCGCCTGCCCGATACAGATTGTTGCCACGTTTGGCTTGATGATCTGCATGCAGTCGTAAATCGCAAGGCCGGCACTCACCGAACCGCCTGGTGAGTTGATGTAAAAGTCAATGTCCTTGTCCGGGTCTTCCTTCTCCAAAAAGAGAAGTTGTGCCACGATCAAGTTCGCAACATAGTCGTCGACCGGGGTGCCAAGGAACACAATTCGATCCTTGAGGAGCCTCGACCATAGGTCGTAGCTGCGCTCGCCACGTGCGGTCTGTTCGATAACATAAGGAATACCCATTTGTTCTCCGTGAGCTTTTCAGTTTAGGAAGGGTCGAGCGCGCGCCCCATCCTATAGAACAGCTTACACCCTACTACGAAAAATCCGACAGTAGGTGGCACCAAATGGTCTCTACTGCCGGATATCTAGACGGATTTGAAGTTAGGAAGTTTCGGACTATGCCGTTACAAGGTTGACTTCAGCGTTCTCATCAAGGAAATTCGAAACCTTTCTTGAGATCGCTCGGAAGTGAAGCTCGTCGATTGCTTCATTTCTCTTGAGCATTTCCCACATCTGCTCTGGCTCGACTCCGTACTCCTGGGCCATTGCATAGAGTTCTTCGTTCAACTCGGTGTTGGTAAGCTCCATCTTCTCAGAGACAAATACCTCTCGAATCATGAGGGCTCGCTCAACATGTACCTTGGCCTTCTCGTTCCAAGCTTCCTTGAGTTGATCCATGGTCATGCCATTCTCAGCTGCATACATTTCCAGCGACTTGCCTTCCTTCTGCTGCTCTTCTGCTGTTTCTCGCATACGTCGGTCTGCGAGGGCCTCCCACATATTGTCGCTGACATAAACTTCAGATCGCTCGTGAAGCTTCTCGAGAAGTTGCTCGGTTACCATTTCGGCAAGCATCTGCTCTTTTGCACGCTTGATGCCTTCTTGAACTCGAACTTTCAGGTCCTCGACGCTCTCTGTCTTCAAGCTCTGAGCGAATGAATCGTCGAGTTCTGGAAGCTTGACGCCGCTGAGCGAGTTCAACGTGAGTTGGATGGCATGGGTCTTTCCAGCCCAATCTTTCTCTTGGAATGTTTCTGGAAAAGTGACTTCGAGGTTCTTCATGTCCTCGACCTTCATCCCAAGCAGAGCCGTGTCGAGATCAGGGAATGTCTGACCCGCGATCGTCATAAAGTTTCGACCTTCACCGGTCTCGCCCTCAAGCTTTACGTTCACAACCGCGACATCGCCCTCTTGTACACCGCGATCCGTAACGGCTTCGCGGGTCTGCTTGCGCTTGCGAAAATCTTCAATCTGCTTTTCGACTTCCTCGTCCGTTACGGTGACGACTGGCTTGTCAATTTGAAGGCCCTTGTAGTCGCCCAATACGATCTTCGGAGGAAGAGGAACCTTCACGCTGTACTCGGCTGCGTACGTCTTGTCATCCAGAAGCTTGAGTTCGACGGTTGGTCGAGTGGTTTGATCGGGGTCAATTGCCTGCTCCTCAAGCGCTGCTCGGAAGCTCACTCGAACGATGTGCTCAGCAGCGTTGTCGTACAACTCTTCCTTAGGAACGAGGCCTTCCACCATTGCACGAGGAGCGTGTCCAGGTCGGAATCCAGGAAGCTTGATTGTCTTAGCAATCTGCTTAAATGCCTTTTCGAAGCCCTCTTTAACCTGCGCCTCATCGCATACGATGTTCAATAGCACGGTGCAGGGATTTAATTCTTCTCTTGTAACTTGCATGGCGGTAGACGCGCGTCGGAGCGCAATTCGGTAGTTTACCCTCACCCTTTGGATTGAGGATTATTCCCTTCCATATGACAACAACTTACATTCGATTTACGCTAAGAAAACAACGATTCTCAATGCAATTCGTAATACAGTTAAGACCCAGTCGGATACGGAGACAAACCACAGCCTTGAGGTAGTCTTTCGACGCACGACACCGGAGGTAAGACACAAAATGGAACCTAAACTCGTTAGAGTGCCCACCGAGGCAGACATTCAAAAAGCATTCAACACCGCCCCTAAAGGCATCAGTGAAGCGACCCACAAAGCTCACCTCGGCTTATGGCAGGGATACGCAAACAAGACCAACGAAATTCGAAAGGCGCTCGCCGAACTCGATACCGATCCAGCAAAAGCAAACCAAATTTACAGCCAGACCCGTGCGCTCAAGGTCAACTATGGCTTCGCCTACGGTGGATACATTAACCACAACGTCTACTTCGACATCATCGGCGGAGACGGCGGTCCTGCTACCGGCGACGTGGCCACTCTGATCAACGAAGCGTACGGTAGCTTTGAGAAGTGGGCTGCAGACCTCAAAATGACCGGTATCTCTGGTCGCGGTTGGGCTTACTTAGGCTACGACCATGAAGAGCAGCGCGTTTTCAACTACATCGGAGACGGGCAAGACACGTATCCTGCTTGGAACAACACCCTAATCCTGGCGCTCGACGTTTACGAGCATGCTTATTTCCTTGACTTCCAAACCGCTCGTGCGAAGTACATCGATGCCTTCTTCAACTGCATCGACTGGGACGCAGTTAACGGTCGCCTGTTGAAAGCAACCGGCAAGTAGATCCTTACAATCACGACACAAAAAAGGGGCCGTCTCATAAAGGCGGCCCTTTTTCCTGTTTGAGCCTGTTGTTTTGGACGTGCTGCGTCGCAATTGCGTAGTTATTGCCTTAATCGACAATAAATGGAGCCCATTGCGAACCAATATCGATTCCCGTTAG
>CAIUHP010000102.1 GCA_903899015.1 uncultured Armatimonadota bacterium
GGATACGCCAATCCAAAGCACATGATCCTCATGAGCTACCTCATACATGGAAAGCTTGAATTATCACCGGACGCCCTGAGAGCGGGATGACTATACAGAGATGCGTCTACTACTCCTACCCACTCAAAGTGAGAAAGAACCGTGTAAGAACTGCTACCATTGGCCCTTTATGCCATTTTGACGTTTGATTCGTAAAGAATCTATGTTTTCTCTTGCATTATCTGAACATCAATGATATAGTCTGCTCCTGGATCTCTTGCACGATTAGCGCAGGAATATAGAACTATATGAAGTTGTCCGTAAGTATTTGCCTCGTCGTCCTTGCCTTGGTCCTGGTTGGGTTCTCGGGAGCGAATAGTCCCGGATTTAAATCGGCTAACGATCCATTCGTTGCTTCGGATTTTGGCATCGGCGGTACTGCAGGGATCGCAACGACTGGCTCAGGTACCGGTTCGACGACGGGAGGCAGCAGCGGTGGCACAACCGGCGGTACGACGGGATTACCTCCCGGTAATCAGCCCTGGCAAGGGCTCTGTCGTATTGAAAGGGCAGAGGAGTTCAAGTCTCAAACCTCATACACCATCAGCGGCGGCGTTACGCAGGTGCTTACTAACCAACACGTGTCACGAATGGTGCTTCAGGTTGCAGGTCCACCGGCAACTCCTCCAGGTACCACGACCGTCATGGTGGGTGGGGTACCTACTGCATGCCCTTGGACCCTCGATAGCTATTCCTATACCGTCGGGGCGGTTTCTCCTGCGCAGGAAGGATCGGTAATCTCAGGCGGAACGGCCACCCCGGCAGCTGCGAACGTGCCAATCAACTCATCGGGCGGAACTTTAGGCGGAGTGTCAGTCGGAGTCTCCGCTTACGGAGAGGTTCCAATTCAAGTCGCGGCAACGGGTCCATTCTCTCCGCCGATCAACTCAACGTTTCAAGTCACAGTTGGATTTCATATCGTGGCTCACTATATCAATCCCAACACCGGTGCTTCCGTGCCCGTAACTTCTGGCGCGTACGAGTATTACAACTTTAACTTCCGCGAGATGCCTTTGCAGGGCAGTTCCATTGACACTCGGAAGGTCTACGGCCAACCAAACTTAGCAGGTGAGTATCCGGCGGACGCCAACGCACCCCCGCGGAACGTGGATTTCACCCATTGGATCTACACTGGCGGTTGCTTCGTGGGAAGTATGCCGATTACCACAACACTGGATCAAAGCGGGCTTTCTCGAATGCAATTCTGGAACAGCATCGCCGGTTCGGGCACTTGCCTTGCTCTAACGGCGACTCTGCTTGACATGGGCGCTCGATCGAATCCGACCGGAGCTGAAACGGTGGGAATTTTCATTCCAGCCGCAACCGACCCCAACTTAAATGCAGGGCCATCAGCACTTACTTGGACTGGAGCTTGGTCGATCAATCCCAGCACAACTCGGGCAATGCCGGTTGATTACAGACAGACCCCAGTGGCGACTCTTGCGTTGACCGGAACAAACACGACGGATTACCTTAACTGGAACATCGCGGATACCTATGGCAGCGGTTATGTCATCCCACCCGCGGTAGTCAACGATCTCTGCTTTGCGCTTACCGATGAAACCACCGGTCCGTCTTGGCACTACTTCGGAACAGGAACCTATTCAGGTATCGCAACGACGTTTCCAGGAACTGATTCCCAGCCTCGGCTTTGGTGGGTGGGACTAACGAGCGCAATACCTTGGTCGGGGCCTTACTAAAATGAATCGCAAACTCCTCATTGGAATCGTTGCGTCTGCCGGTGCGGTGGGACTTATCACCTTAGCAGTTTGGCCCAAACCCAAGCCTCATGTCAAAATCGTTCAGCGCAAACCTTTCAAGCAGATCGGCACCATTGCTGAGCGCCGAAAGGATAGCGAGAAAGTAGTGGAATCGCTCAAATCGAATCCGACGCCCGAAGCTCAAGACAAAGTCGGGATGGCAGAGATGCAACTCGCCTACTTCGATGCCGGAGCCAAAGACTACGAAGCCAGCCGCAAACGCTTTTTAGCCGTAACGAAGATAAAAGGCACCGGACAAATGAACGCTGACTTCGGAGGCATCAACGACGGTGCCGCCTATCAAGCCGCCGTTTGCCTTGTAGCCGAACATAAAGACAAAGAAGCCCAAACCGCTTTTCGAAGCTTCATGACCGAATACCCGTTAAGTCCCCTCGTCTTCGCTGCTGAAAAACGACTCGTACGTCTAAGCGGAGGCACCCCCGATCCCCAAGACGAGAAACTTCTGCAGTCCGCCGTAACCGCCCAAGAAAGCAAAGCCAAATACGAGTCCGCCCTCTGCGGCCCCAAAACCATTGCTTACATGCTAAAAACCGGGCTGTTGCCAAGCGGACAAGCCGCAAGTGTCAAAAATGAATCCGATTTAACCCACGAAATCGCAAACAATTGCGGCACAACCGAAAAAGGAACCAGCATCGACGGCCTCAGAAAAGGTCTCCGAAAACTGGGCTACGAGTCCTTTGGCCTCGACCTAAACCGCTCCGACTTCCAAAAACTCCCTCTTCCCGCCATCCTCCTCGATGGCGACCACTATTTCGCCATCCTCGAGCGCAAAGGTGACAAGATCGTCCTCTTCGACACGCTCCTAAACGCCAAACGAGAAGTCCCGCTTCCCAAAGAAGACGACCCAACGTTTAGAGCCACCGTTATCGCCTTCCACTTAGGCGAACTCCAAGAGTCCCCCCTAACCGGAGGCACCCCACCCAAACCTGAGCACTCCATCACAGACACAAAGAAACCAACTACAAAGAAACCCTCTGGAACATGAGTCCCATACGACCTTTAAGTCCTACCAACTCCTGACCACTTTCCCTTGCCCCGAATCCCCGAACAGCCATGCTCCACACCGAAACCCGATTTTTCCGAAATGCCGCCAAGATCATGGCGGTGACTGTCGCAAACCTAAGCCTTCCGTTTGGCTTTGCGAACACGATCAACGATGCGATCAAGTCGTTTGAGCGTCCGACGCCGAAAGTGGAGAAGCCACAAACCTCACGTTTCCTCACGTCGACCGAGATGAAGTCGAGGAAAGGGAAGACGGGACAGAATCCCTATATCTCGGGTTCACGTAAGTGGGGCGTGAACTTCAAGGGCATCGATCTGACCTCCGGCAACTACACTACCAGTGCGACCGATCTCAGCTTCGATACCGGTTACGGAATTCCCGTCAATGTGACCCGCAGCTACAGTTCGAACAATCCCGATGAGGGGCCCCTCGGTTATGGTTGGAGCCTCAGCGTCGATGTTCGAAGCACGGCAGGCGGAATTCTCAAGAAGAGCGGAGCGCCGGTGATGAGTGTTCCGACCACTTTTAAAGAAAGGCCAAGCGCCCAAACCAACGATCCTAACGCCATCGGTGGCGTTCAACCGCTGGCTGCGGTCGTGGCGACCGATGCGGCAGGAACGGAGGAGGTCATCCAGAAAGACGTCGACGGAATTCTCAGCACCCCGCCCTGGGACAAGAACACGATTAAGAGCGACTACGAATACGTAACCCTTGGCGGCCAAATGTACGAGGTCATGAAGTCATCGACAACCACCACGATCGATGGCACCGTCTATGTCTATAGCAAGCACGGGTCATACACATATGGAACTCAGCCCTACGGCGGTGGGACCGGTGGAGAGCCAAGCAACGTTCTCAAAATCGACTCTGCGACCGATCGTCAGGGGAACGTCACCAATTACACCTATTACACAACACAGGCGAGCTTCCAGAAATACAACGGTACCGTGTCAGAAGATGAACTGAAGATGATTGCGATGCCGGGTGGGCATAACATCACGTTCACTTGGGGGCCGACCACCTTCGTGCCGTCCAATCGAATTGCGTCGGCTTCGGACAATGGCGGTAGGACGATCTCATACAAATATCGGGACGGGATTAATCTAACCGACTTCACTTCCGCCGGTGGTCGAACAACCCTTTATTCTTATGGCAGTGCTTTCGCCGACACGGTCTACATGTCCTACGTGACGGCAGGCATGCTCTCGGTCGCGACCAATCTCTTGCGTAGCATTACCGATCCTCGTGGGCTGACGACCAATATCGCCTACGCCCAAACCTGGAATCCGCTCATAACCAGCCTTTACGGCAATATACCGACACCGATCGTTTATTGGGTCCAGGATCCAAATGGAACCTTTACTCAGATCTCAGGGGGTGGAAGCGGCCCAATAGCGGCAACTCAAACAGACCTTGGCACATCTTGGTCCGCAAGTGGACTTGGCGGCTACACCGATTACACCGTCTCCACCGCTTGGGGCGGAGGAACAGTCCTGTTTAATGGTGAGATCCAAGTCACGACCAACGCAACTACGAGCCCTCCCACCGTAATCGTGTCAAGCAACGACATGATGGGCGCACCTCATCCCGCCTTCAGCCCTCAATGGACCAAGACTTACAATTTCTGGACCCAGGACATGTTGCAGGAAATCGACTACACCTACCCGTGGCTCCGTAACGATCTCCATGCCGCTCGTCAACTCGGTTACCAGTACATGCAGCAAGAATCGGTGGAGCTCGACAACACCTACAACTTCATGGGCAACCCGCTCTCGAAGTCGGAGACTGAAACCATTGTCGACACGAGTAGTGTGGCACACGTACGCGGACCCGTCACAACTTCCTATGCGTACTGGGATGCGTCAAAGTATTATCAGCAGAAAGCAGTCAAAGACCCAGCGGGCCGGTTTAGCTACACGGACTACTTCACAAACGCCGCCTCCCCTGGAAGCAAGGGGCAGAAGCAATATGTTTATGATCCGAAGAACACGACGTTCACCGGAACAGGTGGTACTGGAGATGCTTGGAAGGGGACGATTGCTCCAACCAGTGCCTCTACGTATTGCGGAACCTTCCAATACGACACTCAAGGTCGATGCTTGAACGTTTGGAAACTGCAGAGCACGACGACAACGCCATGGACATATGTTCAGACTCAATCAACATTCGGTTCAGATGGCTACCCCTATTGGGGGCAGGCGACGCAGGTTGTTGAAGACTTTGGAACTGGACATATCCAACGAACCACCGTTAACAATCAATATACAAGTTGGGGGAAACCATGCTCCGTAACCGACGGACTCGGAAATCACTTTTATACGAACTATGACAATGACGGAAATGTCAACTACGTCAGTCGGACCGACTTTTCCCCAACCCCATCGGTCGTGTCTTACACGTATGGAACTTCAGGAATTAACAACGGCGTTCCAGTCACTGTGACGGATGGCTTGACCGGTGTTACCCAGAATATCGCGTATCAGGCATCAGGAAACGGAATTGGCAACGTCTCGGAGGTAGACCAGACAGGAGGCTCTAACCCAGCCTATCAGGTAGGGGGGGCTGGGATTCACGGATATTCCACAATTTATGGTTACAACGCCATCGGTGACCGGACAAGTTCAACGTACGTTACGGCGAATGGCACGATCACTTGGCAATATGGCGACTATGTCGAACTTGGAACGAATGACAATCCTAACCGCGTCTTCCAAACTCTCACGAAGTTAACCGGGGCTGTTGGTTCTGCTCCTACTGCGGAGGAGATGGACTATCAGTACGACTCAAGAGGACGATTAACGGGAGCTGCTTTTGCTCAGACGCCATACACTGGATTCACTCCAAGCGGCTCAAGTCCGTGGTACGACTCGACTCATCCTGCTCAATCTCGTGCTCGCGCTTATTACACCTACGACGCAGGTGGCCGCATGCTCAACTGCGATCACTATTGGGACACGCTTGTTTCGGGGACGCTTTACTACGGAACAAGCCCTGAGATCATTGGAAACGACTGCGCCTACGACGCTACATTGGGACTCAAGACAACTTCGAGTGTCACGGATAACACGGTCAGCACACCTTCGCTGACGGGGTCTTACAGCTTCACGTACGATCCTCAGCTTGAATTTTTGGCAACGGCCCATTCCTCCGATGCTGCTGGCACTGTCACCCAAACCTGGAGTTACGATGCTGCAGGAAATCGCACCGATTCGGTTACCGACAACCTTAACCGAACGACGAGCATTGGTGGAGTCTCAACGACCAATGACACGCTAGGGAACCGGTTGACGTTGGGCTCAACCACCAGTTACTCATGGGATGTTTTGAACCGGATGAAGCAGTACGTAAATTCGGCGACGACTCCAACCAAGACAACGCAATACGAATACCGTGCCGACGGCATGCGTTCGCACAAGAATATCTCGACGATTTCCCCCGCTAGTTCGGTCGACACCGAGTACTACCACGATGGGCAGATGCCCATGGAAGACGCAGCGATCAACGGATCTGCACTGACGGTTACTCGCTATGGTCTGGGTGCTCGTGGCATCGATTACGAAGAAGTTGGCACTGGAACTTGGACGAGTTCTACTTCTCGTTCACCAGGAACATTCTCGAATATCGGATTCCCGATCTATGACGCCCACGGGAGCATGATAGCGACCTTGGCGCGAGCCAGTGGAAATTCTTTCACACTCAATAACAAGCGAAGCTACGATGCGTGGGGAGCGACGAGAATCGGAGCCTCAACCGGTGATCCCAAGAACCGATACTGCGGAAATCTTGGCCACCAACAAGATGATGAATCAGGGTTGATCTACATGAATTCGCGCTACTTTGAGACTTCGTCTGGAAGGTTCGTTAGCTCTGATTTGGCCAGATCTGGCGCGAACTGGTTTGTTTACTGCGAGAACAGCCCAGTTAATAATGTTGACGCGGACGGTAAGTATTCTGTCCCCCTTGAGAACATATTGGCAGCCTTGGGCATGGTCTTTGCGTTGATGGCTGCACGCTCATTGGGCCAATTCCAAGCTGGATATATCGCTTCATTGCAAACTGCGTCTGCTCTTATAGTTAGCGGAGGACTTGCTGGACTTGCCGTGGCGTGTTTTGCAGCATCTCAGCTAGTTTGTGGTAATAAAATAGATACGACGACTGTATCTTGGATTGCTGTAGGCATTACAGTGTTCGGCGCAGTCCTTGCACTTATGACCGCGGCTGCGATAGTGGGGCAACAAACTTTAGCAAGTGGTGCTGTTCTAGGTGCATTTACGTATGGCCTTGTACTTATCGGGTATTTAGTTGCTGGAGATGTGGACTCGATTCAATCATGATATCAATTATTTCTTCCAGTAGTCTGGTTCTAACGCTATTGCTGATTGGTAGCATTATATTGTGGTTTGCAATGAGAGTTAGAAGGTCCTTCGATGATAGCAAATCCAGGAAATATGTCGATAGATTCCATGAAAACCTTAAATACTTTGTGTTGGCCGTTGCATTCCAGTCCGTTTCGATCGCCACAGCAAATATTCTTGCGATTAGGGTTTCGGCAATTGCATTGTCCAGTTACTTTCTCCTGATGGGGCTCGTAATCGGGATTAGGCAGATCCGGAATATATAGTGACGACCATGAAGATTCTGGATCAATTTGAACCATGCTTACTTTCTACAAGAAAGTCCGACATGAGTAAGGAATCAGATAACGTCAATTGGCACAGTATCGAGCGAGTTGTGCGACAATCTCAACCGAACGACAAGCATTGGTGGTGTATCAACGACCTGCGACACGCTAGGGAACCGGTTGACTCGTGGCTCAACCACCAGCTACACCTGGGATGTTCTGAACCGGATGAAGCAGTTGGCTAACTCCGCTTCGACTACCAACTACGAATACCGTGCCGACGGGATGAGAACTCATAAATCCAATGTTGCTGGCACCGTCTTTACCGAGTACTACCATGATGGGCAGATGCCGATGGAAGACGCTGCGATCAATGGCTCCGCTCTGACGGTTACTCGCTATGGTCTGGGTGCTCGTGGCATCGATTACGAAGAAGCTGGAACAGGAACTTGGACCAGTAGCACTTCGCGTTCACCAGGCGCGTTCTCGAATATCGGATTCCCGATCTATGACGCTCACGGGAGCATGATAGCGAGCCTTGCAAGATACGGAAGCAATAGCTTCCAACTAAATAACAACAGGAGCTACGATGCTTGGGGCTCCGTAAGAGTTGGTTCTTCAACTGGCGACCCAAAGAATCGCTATTGCGGAAGTCTCGGACATCAGCAGGATGATGAATCAGCACTTGTTTATATGAGGGCTCGGTACTACGAGCCGGGTAGTGGGAGGTTTGTCAGCGAAGATTCAGAGAGGCAACGCCTGAATTGGTTTACCTACTGCATGAACGATCCGGTTAACAAGGTCGATCAGACCGGGAAGAGTTATGGTGGTTACACTCAGAACTTTTGGTGCGCAATAGGAATGATACTTCTTGGTGCGGCTATATCTAAGATGGGGCTTTGCGTGGCCATAAATGACCTTTCATTTATGGCGGCGTGGTGGTTCACTGGCGGAGGTAACGGTGTTGACAATTGTCAGACAAAGGATGCAGCATTTGTAACAGGCGCACTGATGTCGGGAATGTCGGCACTGTTAGCTGATCTAACCCTTAAGCCGACTGATGTTTCACCTGCCTCTGCAGTTATCGGCCTAATGCTAGAACATGCTGGCTTTTTGGCGGCATTCATCGCTTTGATGGATGTGAACGAGGAGTCTAATAGCGAATGAAATACAGTGCTTATATGAAAGATGTAATACCGCAAGGGGCGAATGGAATCTTGGTTATAGCATCTTTGATTATGCTCCCATTGATCAATGCCACATCTGGCTTGAATCATAATCACAGGCATACTTACCAATTTGAATGGTACGGCATGACCTCCCTTTGGATAGTTGGCGGATTCTTGGCCTATCAGAAGGAGTCAAAACTGGCTCTGCTGCACTTCTTCTCCGGCGTGATTCCCTCATTATGTTTTCATCTGCTACTAAAACCAAACTACTCCGGCTCTTTGAATCATTTCACATGTAGTTTCATAGGCATTTGGGGAGGAATCATCGCCTGGAAGACTAGCAAAATTCTAGCGATCTGGGTGATCCCATTCATTTTGTTAGGTTTGATCTTTGGCCTTTCTGCATCGTTTTAGTATTTAACTGAATTAATTTGTGAATTGATAAACCAAAAATATATACGAACAAAGATAAGCCTGGATTATTTGGTTTTGGAGGTTGCGATTCTGACTCATCCTGCTCAATCTCGTGCTCGCGCTTATTACACGTATGATGCCGCTGGCCGAATGCTCAATTGCGACCCCTATTGGGACACTCTTGGTTCAGGAACGCTCTATTACGGAGCGAGCCCTGAGATCATCGGTAACGACTGCGCCTATGACGCTACATTGGGACTCAAGACGACTTCAACTGTCACGGACAACACGGTCAGCACGCCTTCGCTGACGGGGACTTACAGCTATACGTATGATCCTCAGCTTGACTATTTGGCAACCGCTTATTCCTCCGATGTCGCTGGCACGGGAACTCAGAGCTGGAGTTACGATGCAGCAGGGAACCGGACCGATTCGGTAACGGATAACCTGAACCGAACGACGAGCATTGGGGGAGTTTCAACCACTTGCGATACGTTAGGGAACAGATTGACTCGAGGCTCAACCACCAGTTACACCTGGGATGTTTTGAACCGGATGAAGCAGTTGGCTGACGCCACTTCAACAACCAATTACGAATACCGTGCCGACGGAATGAGGTCTCATAAATCCAATGTTGCTGGCACCTTGTTTACCGAGTATTACCATGATGCCCAGATGCCAATGGAAGACGCGGTAATCAATGGCACCGGTCTTACAGTTACTCGCTACGGCTTAGGTGCTCGAGGAGTCGATTACGAGGAAGTTGGCACGGGAACTTGGACGAGTTCTACTTCGCGCTCACCAGGAGCTTTTTCGAATGTTGGATTCCCAATCTATGACGCCCACGGGAGTATGATCGCTACGTTGGCGCGATATGGTAGCAATAGCTTCCAACTCAATAACAAGCGAAGTTATGATGCTTGGGGCTCCGTAAGAGTTGGGGCTTCAACTGGCGATCCTAAGAACCGCTATTGCGGAAGTCTCGGACATCAGCAGGATGACGAGTCGGGACTCGTATATATGAGGGCGAGGTATTACGACCCTGGAAGTGGGCGGTTTGTTAGCCAGGACTCACGAGTACAAGGTGAAAACTGGTTCTGCTACTCTGGAAACGATCCATTGAATCATCTGGACCAGACAGGTCAAAAATTTGAAAACCTTTCTCAGGCGTTTGGTGCGCTTATGCTTGCCTTTTTAGCTGGAGCTATTGCCGACGCAAACTTTGGTGGAGTTGCAGCGATTGTCGCAGGAATTGTAGTTACGCTGGTTGACGGGTTCATTGGGGTCGGCGATTTCCTAGGCGAAAGGTATTTTGGGGATCTCATGTCGGTCAAGAATCTTAGCGGACTAATGAAACTTATGCTTACCGAAGAGAAGATACTTGATAGCCCCGCAGGACAAGCTGCACAGGACAGTGAAGCTGGACCTGCTGTAGTTGCACAAGCGTCGGAAGACGGCACACTCATTGAGGCACTTATGGGGATGGAGATTGAGTGATAGTAGAACAACCGTCTTGGAAGGATACAAAGTATGTTTACTAAGCCCCTAACCTGGCAAAAAATTGTTACTGCTGTAATATGGGCAGTCGTGTGTTTTGCTGTAGGTAAAGCATTTTCCCCCTATTGGCCGACTTCCTCAGGTTTTCGTGTATGCGCTTTCGTTTTATACTTTCTATTTTGTAAGTGCATGCAGTTCTTTATTGATAGCATGTCTAAGCGGCTCAAATATAGTGCGAGAAGGATGTCAAATGAATGAATTCTCAAGCATATTATCGTCACGACGTAGAATAAATCATTCAGGATCAATCAATCGCTTACGACGCGACGCTTGGACTCAAGACAACTTCAACCGTCACGGACAGCACAGTCAGCACACCGTCGCTGACGGGAAGTTACACCTATACCTACGATCCACAGCTCGACTATCTGGCTACTGCTTATTCATCCGATGCCTTTGGCACCGGCACTCAAAGCTGGAGTTACGATGCCGTCCCGGCTTCGCTCTACAACGTTGGGGCATGCGTAAAGAGTAGCCTCGGGATGTCGCTTCGCTCCACAGCTACCAATAGGACCGATTCAGTCACTGATAATCTGAACCGTACGACGACCATTGGTGGCGTTGCGACGACTTGCGATACCTTAGGGAACAGGTTGACTCGTGGCTCAACCACAAGTTACTCATGGGATGTTTTGAACCGGATGAAGCAGTTGGCTAACTCCACATCAACAACCAACTACGAATACCGTGCCGATGGGATGAGGTCTCATAAATCCAATCCCGCAGGCACTGTCTTTACCGAGTATTACCATGACGGCCAGATGCCGATGGAGGATGCCGCCATCAATGGCTCGGGTCTGACGGTTACTCGCTATGGTCTGGGTGCTCGTGGAATTGACTACGTAGAAGCTGGAACAGGAACTTGGACGAGTTCGGCTTCTCGATCACCCGGTGCATTCTCCAACGTCGGATTCCCGATCTATGACGCCCACGGGAGTATGATCGCAACGTTAGCCCGAGCTAGTGGATATTCCTTTACGCTCAATAACAAGCGAAGTTACGACGCTTGGGGTGGAGTGAGTGGAGTGCTCCTCAGAAATCTGTACCAGCCGTTAGATTAGTCTCCTCGTCTTGAAGACGTAAGGAGTTGCATTGAAGAAATCAAAGTTCACTGAGGATCAGATTGTAAAGATCCTTTCTGAGGCCTCTCGCGGCGAGAAGA
>CAIUHP010000103.1 GCA_903899015.1 uncultured Armatimonadota bacterium
ACGTCGTCCTCACTCGGCACTTGGAGGAATCTCTCCCGCGACTTACAAAGCAAATCTAGTTAAAATGGAGGCAGAGGCACTAACACTCTAGGTGGGTCAACATCCGGGGACCGGTCAAGAAGTCCAATCAAAGGTACATACGGCGAACCTGAACATTGGGATGGCATGACATATATCTTCGTTGCCCTTGCCCAGCTACACACAGATAGGCTGACAACAGGCGAAAGGGCCTGGCTTGCCGCCCTGCTTCCAATCCCAAGTGACGTGGAGCAAGTGATCCAAACTAAGCCATTGCCCGAGCTTTAATAGCGGTGCCAGATCGGGCTTTAACGATCCGCTTTCTGGGTACTGGGATTCCCTTTCTGACACTGGGGACACATGTGCGCTCGTGAATGTCGCAGCAGTTCAGGTTCTACGGGTGACTGCATCAAGTGCAAATTATCCCATAGTGGGTTTGAATTGTTATGGACGATATTGCCGAGATGTTCGAGAGTGCGCTGGCAGTTGCCGTTGATTTGATTGGCCTCGGTGCATCTGATAATCGACGTTTGTATCAGACCGTTTGTCGTGCAAGACATGTATCCAATTCGCCCAGAGTGCGTGACGGTTCGTTCCGTCCACCCGAGATTAGCTTTTCCACCGAGAGAGAGAAACCTCCCTATGTCCCAGGCGACCGTCCTTTTGATATGAAGGGAGCCAACTTGGACGTTTCTTCCCCGTTGCACGGTTCCAGGCAAGGGTAATCGCGTCAAGCGTCAGGTCTACTGTTTCAGAAACTAAGGGCGCACCGATTTCGTGAAAGAATGCCTCTTTTACATAACCTCGCTTCGTTGGTGCCGAGCCAGGTTCGCAATGTACAAAGGAATCCCGTCGCCACTTGATCTCGCCGAATAACTTCGCCAATGGCGGCTGCTGCAGATCCAAAAACAGTCTGTCGCCTCGTACCAATCCAGGCACTCGGGAGAATCGTCGTGAAAGGGCCGCATTCTTGTCTTCAAGTTCCCTAACAATATCTGAATCGGCATTCAGATTCTTAATCAGGTACTCGGCGACCAGACCACTTGTGAATGCCTCGAGAAGGTTGAAGCAGGTTAGAATGACGCTTCTACCGAGTGACTGATTGGGTTCATCCGTAAGACTAAGATCCACCTTCATCATGTCCTGGCAGTCTAGGTACAAGTTCATCATTAGCCTGAGGTCGGTCGCCAAGTGATACTCAGGGAAACGAATACCCGCTCCGACGTGAAATCCCTGCAGTATTACGTGAGCGTAAGCTGGACAATCCATCACGCGCCCATGGACTAGTTCTCCGATTTGTGCTTCGATGTCTACTAATCGCCCAAGGTCGAAAATCGCAAATTCGGTGGCTGCCCACATGTCAAAGGCATCAGCAAGCCACGCTACTGCCGAAGGGTTTAGAATTCGCTCCTTGTCGATCCCGAGTCCCGCCAGCAACGATCTTAGCCCTTCACTATGCTGCTGAAGCTGCTGAATTGGATACCCTAGATAGGCAGGAATCGAAACCTCACGTATCCTTTCATCTCCAAGGCCAAGAGCAACGGCCATGTAACAAGCCTTCCTAAGACGTTCGGCTTCTAAAGCTAGTAATGCATGGTCGGTTATCATTGTTTTTGTTTGACCGAGATCCTGATTACCTCATTGCAGTCCACCTAAATCGTCTCTTCGACGCACAAGGCGCTTCTGCTCATCCCGCGATTGTGGAAATCGATCGCAGCGTTATCATGCTTTCGACAACGGCCATCGGTAAGATACCGTGACCTGGCGATAGCACCATGGCCAGAACTATTTTGGCTCAACTCGAGAATGTGGATATCGACCAGGTTGGTCGCTGCGTTTTCGAGTCAAATATTCTGAGGGAATGCGGGGATCGATCCCCTTCAGCTCACTGCGAACTAGGCTTCCCCTTCTGACACTTCGGACACTTTCGAATGTGTATGTCGCAGCCGTTAGCATTGTATTCATGGCCACATTGGGTGCATGCCATCTTATACAAGTTTGCGTAGCCGTGACTAGACTTACCGACGAGTTCGATTGTTTGTTGACCGTTGACGTTGATATGTCCAGGTTCCGTGCGTTTCATATAACAAATCTCACGGCTGGTATTTGGGCATTCGCGAGTTCATTGAGACTACAGCCCTAACTGACTCCGAATAATCTCGACCTTTTTGGCCGTGTTGTTCCTCGCCATTATGTCCGCTATGACAGACTCGGCAATCTCGCCACGGTCGTATGATTCCAGAAGCTTTCGATAAGCATCAAAAAGAAGCTTGCCCTGCTCTTCATTTAGCTTTGAACCGACTGGCGTCTGAAACATCGCGCCGCCGCCGATCAATGTTCCACCATCACGCCCGATGATCTGGTCAATTGTATTGCGGGGAATTCCAGCCCGATCGAAAGCGATCTAGTTCGCCAAGATCGACTCAGTGATTTGATCGAGCATTTGCTCGAACGTGATTGGCTTGCCGTGTTGATCGGTCCAGTCGCTCATTAGGCGATCATCGAGGAAAGTGGATTCAATTCAGTCTGGACGATAGACAAGTTGCACACAAGAGGATGTTACCTTTTGGCGATCCACGCTCCCGAGTCATCCAAGGAATCCAGATACGTTCAAGTAGCAAGGCAGAGATTCAGATCGACTGTCTTCACCAATATTCGTTGTACAAAGATCGAGAACTGATAGTCGCCTGGTATGTCAAACGTCAAATCGACAAGATCAACGTCGAAATTGAATAGTTCGTGATCATTTATCCCACCGACGAGAATCGCTTCGTATGTCAATACGTGAGCAACATGTTTTCCGTCAGGATTTATGAGGTCGATCGAAATGTTAACGTGGTCGTATCGATCGGAATCGGCTACGAGGATTGAACAGCCAAGCGCCATCTTTGGATGCGTGTATGGAAACGAGTCACAGCGAATCTGTCTAAAAATGCCGATCAAGGTCATTCGACTGTTCGATTCAAACTTTACTTTCTCACATAAGACCGCTAGCCTGAAATCCATTAAGGTCAATAATATCCTTTCGCTCATGAACATCCAAGCGCAAAAGACAAGGTTCATCCATAAGGTTTTGGCCGACAACGCCATTCTTGCTGCGCTGCAACGAAACAAGACATACGTTGCAAGCGACATCGACAGCGGTCCATTCAGGGTGGCGTTTGCCGATCAGTTGATTCGCCAAAACGACAGATACTCCAGTGCCGTCGAGGATGGCGAGCATTGCGATGTAATCAAGCAGATTGCTGACAACCTATCCACCGAATTTGGCCCCATTCTAATTGCTCGTCGGTTACGGATCGGAACTGTGCAAAAGGCCCTGAATCTCTATGTGAAGTCGTTGTGGTGCATGGAACCGAATCGGCCGATACCGCCACATTGTCCAATTGATCGGATTATCTTGGAGAAAGCTGGCATTGACGATAGTTGGACGAAGCTTGATTCGATTGACACTTACCGTGTTTGGATGAAGAAGGTAAGAGGACGGGCCCTCCAAGATGGATTTGACAATCTGGCTGAGTGGGAATTACATTCTTGGTCATCTGACCGCAGAGGTTGAATTTTGTCGAAGGAAGGCGATGCCCTGTAGATTTCCAAGAAGGAGTTCCGAAGGCAATTGCAAGGGTCAAAGGGCAAGGTTCGAAAAGCACGAGAATCTACGCAAAATCCAAATGTCCACGAATAGCTAATTATGAATTAGCCAATGATCAGATCCATCGATGCCTGTAGACTCGTCAATTGCGTCCCAATTTGGCGCTGAAAATCTTCTGCTAAGAGCGCAAGTAAAGAGCTCAGTCAGCACTCAAAGAGAAGATGATGTAATTGAGGTTCGAGAGAATCTACTCGTCAACGGAGCCTTCGGGATAGCATTGAACAGATTGATAAGGCATTAGCATCCCCCTCGTCTGAACCGAACCGACAGACTTTGATCCAGGATGGTCAACGTGCTGGGTCAAAGGCGTATTTGATTCTCATTTTCGATAATCCGTAGCATGGCTGTGATAAACTACATGAAAATTCATTGCTGGTAAATGTGCAATCCATGCGACAAGAGCCTCTCCTAGATTCCGACGTTAAAATTGGCAAACTTTCTGCCGTTTCAAGCTCTTCGGAAATCTCTAAGTTCTTAAGAGGAGGTGATCAGCGTCTGGCTCGACTTAGTGCTGAATGCGATTGCCGCCTACAAGCGTTTACTGCCGAACTCAAGGAATTTGTATATGCGCAGTCGAGGACAGATCTTAGGTCGGAGAAATTCTCGAGTCAGATACAAACTAAAATTCAGTTTTCAGAGACATCACTTGCAGAATTTTACGAAAAGGAAATGGAGGATTGCTATGCACAACTTGTTTCTATTATTGACGCCCCTTACGAAGATATTGAGAAGTTATTGCTCGAGCACTTGTCCAAGGCACGTTGGCGTTCCTGGCAGATCTGGTTTACAGCATTAGGGAGTTCACTTGTCGGCGGTTGCTTCGGATTTTTCTTGGGACATTTTGGCGTCATTGTCGGCCTAATTTGTGGCCTAATTGGCTTTATGTACTCTTTCTTTGATAAGCAAGCTAAGAATATCGACGCTTATGGCATTCCACCAAAGCGCTCGCTTGCTGAGGCGATCCGATATGCCAAAATGTCGCAAGAAAAATTTCATGCTGCGCCTGGACTAGCAGACGGTGCGAGTTCGCTCTACGCTAACGGATTAGGGTACGGAGTGCGGGCAGCAATTACAACCCTACATCCTGCGTTCATTCTGGGGGGATTGGGAATTGCTGCTGTTCTTCATGTTGGAGCGCTCTTAATTGATGGACTTTTCGGCCCTAAGCAAAAGGAGCTAGCCGATAAAGCTTGGACTTCGATATCAGCCGTCCTCATTGAACGACAAGGCTTGCTTTCCTCTAAGATAGATCAGGGAGTTGAGGCCTTACGTCAGGATCTACCGTTACTTGCAACCAGCCGTGAAAACGAATTGAAGACTTTTCTAATAAAGGCACAATCCATTCTTTCTAATAACTAATTGATCAAAGAATCTTGAATTAGCTAGAAGAAAGTTCCAAAATTTGACTTGCTAACCTCTTATCAAAGGTAGCAGCAAAGGTAGCGGCTTCTTGCCAAGCAACCGAATCTTGGAACCCACAATGACGGGCTCTTATCAAATGAGCAAGTGCTTGGGGGATTTTTCGCCTTCCGAGATTGACCATCCCCAATTCAAAGTAACACTGACCTTCTTCAACGCCAGTAGACAAAAGTATTCTTAGCACTAAGTCCGCTTCTTCGTAATTTTCCGATACTCGCAGACTCTTTGCTGAACTCATTGAAAGTGCCGAACCATTGTTCAGCACAGGAGAGTTCTTAAACAGGGCAAGCTGATTTCTTGTGGTTGGCGTGGCGAACGAGTCTTGGCCGATATATCTATAGCGATCACACCACGGACAAGAATCCAAATGAGGCCAATAGAAATGGTTTGAAGTCTGATTGCAGGAGACTAGTCTTGTCTGTGAATGATCGATTGCGTGCGCCCACTCTTGAGCAGTTGGTCTCAATGAAGAAGTTTTATGACCGTTCACGAAAGCATGCCAGAACAGTAGACGTAACGGTTCGTCGATCATCGAAAGTGGGGGTGCCGTCATTGCAGGTTTATAGCCGCTACCGTCTAGATACGGCCAAGCTCCTCTCGAAATTCTTTTCTCTCGGCTTTCAGGTTCATCACCCAATACACGGACACCATCAAATGGATGCACACCCTCCATCAGAATCTGAAAGATAAGAACGGCCAATCCAAATGCGTCGCTATGAATGGTTCTTTCAACTTCATCAAATCGAATGCCCTGCAATTCAGGCGGAGAATATTCTGGTCTCCCAACTTGGCAACGGAATGTGCTCTTCGATCCACGAATTTGAAAGCTATCGGTATCAACTAGTGTCGCCATCGCGGTCTTTGTTGCCAACACGTTGGATTCGTTTACATCACCAACAACATGTCCTGCAGCGTGTACATCTGCAAAGGCGACAGCAACGTTGCGGGCGAGCCGAGTCAATGACCTAAAATTGAACGTTGGGGCGACTTCACGTCGCCGAGAAGGGTTGAAAAGCTCGAAAACCTTATAAACATTTGTGATTCGAGGCATGAGGTAGCCGACCTCTCCTTGATGCCCATCTGCTTGTATGATGATCGCCAACGGCCAAGCAGTAGTGATGTGGTCTGGGTGCCCAGCTGGAGGCTTAGACAACATTGCCCGTATCTTGTCGAAAGTCAATTGACGCGGTTGTTTGTACAGTTTGGCGACTAGATCACTCGAGCCAAGAACTGAATGTATTCCTGCCTCACCACCTGATCCTACATCTGGTTGGCTTGCAACCCTGATTCGTTGCCCATTGTCTTTGCGGATAAATTCCATTGTCCAGCTAGCACCAAACTCAAGTCATCGGACGTCCGTTCTCGAAGGCGCTCACTCCTTAAGAAAGTGGATAGGGCAACCTTAGTCTGCCTTCCCTCATTCCCAGAAGCCCAAAACTCCTTCAAAGAATCAGTAAAAGGCTTAAATGGTTCGCTTGCACCTTGAGTCATGGCCACAGGAAGCAATCCGTCGGTAAAAGCTACCATGAACGTTACAGGCTCAGGAACAGAAGCGAATTTCAGGTCACGCGTTATGTCCGCATCGTGTAAGAACTGTGTCTCGTTTGTATATTCGCCACGCGCAGGAGCAAGTAGTGTAAATGCAGATTTAGTTTCAGTGTAGGCTACCGACCCTCCGTCACCAACTTGCACTGCCACTGTGAAAGTTGGGGCAAGCACGAACAATGATAGAGTCGTAGCAAAATCCCTAGGCCGAACATTGCGTCTACCTGCAGCCCGTAACAAGGCGGCCTTCGACTTGTGCATAGCGGTGAGCATCATATCTGTGGCTGATTCGGAAGATGGTATCGGAGGCATACTAGCAAGTGTCATCAATGCTGACCTAACTGCAACCTTTGAAGCCAATTCCGCATACTCTGCCGATCCAGCACCATCGGCAATCGCGATGCAGATTATATCGCCGACTCGAATAACTTTCACTGAGTCTTGACACGTCAGGCCAACGCGTTCATGGCTAACACCAGCTACAGACGCAAAGTGAACCTTCCAGCGAGAAGTTTTCGGTTCCTCCATATACGCTAGACGGAAGCCCAGCCTGGAGGTGGCAACGCGATTTTCTCATCTACTCTCGATCTTGACACCGAAGTCATGCTTGCTGAAAGCCACAAAAACAGCCCCTTAAAATCGAGCCCATCAAGTCGCAGAGGAACACGAACGGACAGCTCGGCCAGTCTCGTAAGATCAGCTCCCTGCACACCGACTGCAAACATTGCAACCTTTCCTTCCGTTTCTGCTGTGCGTAACCGTGAAGCGGCAAGCTGGAGTGTTTCATCGCTATCTCCCTGAGGTTCCCCATCCGTTACCAAAAGAATCCACGGTCTGTAGTAGTCCACGCCAACCTGACGATAAAGCGATTTTCTGGTTTCAATAAGGTCGAGTGCTGTAAGGATTGCGCTACCCGTTTTGGTTAGGCCCTGAGCATGGAGGGTAGGTGCCTTGTAATGATTCATCGTCACAAAGTCCTGAAGCACTCGAACATTAGAGTCGAAAGTGATGATTGCCGTCTCGACCCGTCTTGATGCAACGGGGTCAGCATTCACAGCTTCCCCGAAATCCTTGATCCCCTGATTAAGTGCCGCAATGGGAGCACCCTGCATCGATCCCGACGTATCGAGTACGAGAATGCAAGCACATCTTGGCTCCGCGTTCTCTGCAAAAGGGGCTTTCTCAAGTATCGTTAGGTCTGCCATCAAATCCACCTCTCGGATCCCCATATTAGCATATAATATTCTTGATCGTGACAAGATAAGGCGTTGCCTTGTTATCAGGATCTGAACCGAAAGCTCACCTCAATGCGGATCTATAGACTGGTTTTCGTAGTTGTGTTTAATCAGCTAGCTCCAGTGAATATGATCGATGATCATGACCTTCACCCGTAACTTGCTGAAAGCCTTGTCAACCGAATCGCTAAATTTAAGTTTTGATCACGAGAGGCATGACTGGTGGGTGCTGATGGTCCGTGAAAACAATATGTTGTGATGAGACGAACATTTTCGACCGAATATCATGATTCGCCCAAGCTATCTATTTCTGCATCAAAGTATCTCTAAGGTAGATTCAAAAGGCGACTCGGCTTTTGTGCGTTGTCTTAAGAACACCGTAGCACTCACCGCAGGTCAGAGCAGAACATGAATCAAGAATCACTGGGAAAATTGTTCCTCAGGGCAGCTGAATCTGGAAGCTATGTCGAGATTCAGCGTCTCGTCCATGCAGGTGCTGATGTCAATTTTCGCGATAGACTTGATCAGACTGCCCTGACGATCGCATCGATGAGAGGGCATATCGAGCCAATACAGTTTTTTGTCGAGAACGGTGCCGACGTCAATGCAATGGGCAAGAACGGCCTGTCTGCATTGATGAAAGCATCGGAAGATGGAAATGTTGAGGTTGTCAAAATCCTTACCTATAATTGTGCCGATGTCAATGCACGTACCAGGTGTGGAGATACTGCCCTGATATTGGCATCAGGAAATGGACATGCCGACGTGATTAGGTTTCTAGTCAATAACGGTGCCGATGTCAACGCACGTAACGGAAATGAGGTGACAAGCCTGATACGGGCGTCCGAAGGTGGCCATTTGGATACGATCAAGATTCTTCTTGAAAGTGGTGCTGACGTTAACGCACGCACGACAAACGGCTGGACCGCCCTGATCTCAGCTTCTTTATATGGTTACGCCGCAGCGGTTAAAGTTCTCATAGAAAGCAGAGCTAACATAGATGCCCATATCAAAGGTGGCATAACTGTTCTTGGAGTGCTCCTCAGAAATCTGTACCAGCCGTTAGATTAGTCTCCTCGTCTTGAAGACGTAAGGAGTTGCATTGAAGAAATCAAAGTTCACTGAGGATCAGATTGTAAAGATCCTTTCTGAGGCCTCTCGCGGCGAGAAGA
>CAIUHP010000104.1 GCA_903899015.1 uncultured Armatimonadota bacterium
GAAGGATGAATCTCCGTAGGTTGGCTTCGCGCTTTACGAGCAAAACCGGGGCACAATCCATCCCCGGTCTACAGTCTCTTGGACGGTCCGTGTCGTTCTTTGGAGAGAAAAACTCCCCCGGTTTCGCTATCGGAATCATGAATCTCCGCAGATAAGCTTCGGGAATTACACGTAAAACCGGGGCACAAACCACCCCCGGTCTTCGAAACTTTTGGCAAGCTTCGACACCCGGTCCCTCAGCTTAGGCCATTAAATAAAAAATCCCGAGTTCTTCGGGAAAATAAGCCAGGGTGCGTCGATCTTGGTATCTTTCTTGATGTCGGCTATAAGGAAAGCATCGCCGCTTGCATAACGGACGTCTGCTCCTAGTTCCTGATTGATCAAGATCGAGGCGGCTACGTCGTAAAGCTTCTCACCCATGCCAATCAGACCGCGGAAGCGCTGGGTAGCCGTGAAAGTTCCATCCACCACAAACGCTCCCGAGCATCGCATTCGTCCCGGAATGGACGTATTGGGATAGCGGCGGATGAGCCGTTCGCAGTAGCTGACGATCTCTTCATCTTTTACGGGACCAGGCTTAATTGCAGTGAGAGGTGCCCCGTTCAAATACGATCCCTGTCCAAGTTCTGCCAGATACATCTCATCAAGCGCGGGCAGATAGATTGAGGCAAGCTTTAATCGGTCTTCTACTGCAAGAGCGATGCTCACGCCCCAATAGGGCCCACCAAACGCAAAATTCGTGGTGCCGTCAATGGGGTCCACCAGCCACCAACCGCCCGCACCTTCTTCTTCATAGCCAAATTCTTCACCCCATACCGTCGAACCGCTCTTAAGGGCAGTTAATTCGGGGCGAAGATATTCCTCTACCGCGCGATCACCGTTTGTCACGATGGAGCCGTCTTTCTTCAATTCGCGGACGAGTGACTTACGAGCATCTAGCGCAATCGCCCCTGCCCTCCGAGTGATCCGATCAAGCTCGCTAAGCAGAGGAGAAATAGAATTCATATCCCATTATGACGAGGGAATGGGCCACCTCGGATCGATGTAGCTAGTCCGATTGACATTCGGATACCCAAAAACGGCTACGTTTGAAGAACAACGAAACTTTTCGTACTTTATATCAGATAACTACGAAAAGTTTCGTATAATGCACTTTAGAAATGGATATACGACCAACTAACAGTGAATTGGAGATCCTTAATGTCCTCTGGCGTCGCGGGCCAAGCAGTGTTCGCGAGGTCCATAACATACTCGACAAAAGGAGAAAAACGGGATACACAACCGTTCTCAAACTGATGCAAATCATGGCTGAGAAGGGATTGGTTACGCGAGATGAACAGAATCGGGCACACGTCTACTCTGCTCTCCCCGCCGAGTCTGAGACCCAACGCAATCTGGTTGATGACCTCGTTGACCGTGTTTTTGGTGGTTCAGCCCATAAACTCGCGCTCCATGCACTAGGATCCAAGAAAGCAACTCCGGCAGAACTCGCAGAACTGCGGAAACTGCTCGACGACCTTGAGGAGCAAGTGTAATGAATGCTCACACTCTCGGTTGGACTCTCGTTCATTCCATTTGGGAAATTGTCGTTGTCGCGGCAGTGCTTGGCGTTCTGCTCGTGTTTGGCCGTCCCGTCAACAGCCGGATCCGGTATGGACTATCTCTAGCGGCCCTGTTTGCATGTTTTGTTGGCCCCGTTATCACTTACTTTGCTTTGCTGCCCTCAAACGACGTTGTCATTACCAGTTACGCCGTGGCATCCAATGTTGGGGTCCTACCCATTCAAGCCGCATCATCAACCATTTACATTTCACCGCCAACTCCGACCGAATCCTTTGCCGGCCGCATCGATCCTTTCCTGCCTTATCTAGTCGTCTTCTGGCTTGTTGGTCTGACCCTCATGTGCATACGGTTAGTTGGCGGCTTGGTAAGTATTGAGAGATTGAAGCGTCATGCGATAGTCGTAACCGAGGACCGTTGGCAAGAAACAGTCTCAAGACTTGGAGTCCGTTTTGGTGTCGTCCCTCCGATCAAGCTCCTGATCTCTAATTCGGTTGATAGCCCTGCCACAGTCGGGTTCCTGAAATCGATTGTGATCCTTCCAGCAAGTGCTCTAACGAGCCTGGCTCCAGAATTCATAGAAGCGCTGATCGCCCACGAAATCGCCCACATCCGTCGATACGACTACCTCGTCAACATCGTTCAGAGTTTCATCGAAACAGCTCTGTTCTATCACCCCGCCCTTTGGTGGATCTCTCACGTGGTTCGAACCGAGCGAGAGAACTGCTGCGATGACATGGCTATTCAGGTCATCGGAGATCGAGCCTGCTATGCCCGCGCCTTAGTGGGGATGGAAGAGCTTCGATTCATGCCTCAGCTTGTGATGGCTGCCAATCGCCAATCACTCCCCCACCGGATCAGGAGAATCCTTATGAAGCCTCAACAAAGAATCGTCCCAACTCCTCTTTGGGCAGCATTAACCCTTGCGTCCTGCCTACTCGTTTCGCTCGGGTTTTCTCAGGCATTTCATTTGCCCAACAAAAAAATGAAGTCTGAGCACCTCGTCCCGATTCATGGAAGAGTCCTGACTAAGAACGGAAAACCAGCTTCTGGAGTAACCGTCTACTCAGAAATTCATTCGTTTGAATCAGGATCGCAGCGTCAAGAGCGCACTATCTCGGATTCCAAAGGCAATTTCACGCTCGCAATCAGTCCCAAAGGCTATTACAACGTCGTGGCCTTCCAAAAGGGGCACGGATATGGGCAGCAGATTTACAATTCTGGTGCAAATCCAATTCTCCAGTTCGGTCCGGTTCAACCGATGAAAGTTCGAGTGCTCGATGCGAAGGGAAAACCTGTAGCGCACACAAAGGTTGGGGTTTCTTCGATTGCCAATGGTGCTTAGGGCACACAAATTCCTCGAGAGCTTTTCGAGGCTACGAGTAAGGCTACCGATCCTAATGGGTTCGTGACGCTTGACGATCTCCCGGTCGGAAAATATATTGCCTTGAACCTAAATGACGACCACCTCGTGGAAGAGCCAGTACGTCGAGTATGGAAAGTTGGGAATCCAAACACAAAGTGCGACCTCGTCGTTGAACGTGCTTGTGAGATTCACGGCTCGGTGAGCCTCAATGGAAATCCCATTGGCGGGGCATCTATTTGGGCAACAGGAAGCAATGGTTCGATCGGTGAATCTGCATCCACTGATGACCATGGGCAATTCGAACTCAAGCAACTTCCCCAAGCGGATATAACTTTAATGTGTACGTTGCATGGAGATTTACAAGACGAATACGTAGTCGTTCCACAAAAGCTAACTCTCAAGCCAGATCGCCCGACTAACGTTTCGATGGTAGCGACCCAAGGGGCAACAGTAATTGGTAAGCCTGTAAGTGAATTAGGTAAGCCGGTTTCTGACGCCTTTGTTTCTTTCCAGTTGATTGGAGGTGGCGGGGTCTTTGGTCCACGTCAACGAGCTCGTGATGGTTCATTTAAACTCCGAATCCCACCTGGCAAGTACAAAGTCTCGACAAGCAATAAGTGGGATTTCAATGTGCAGGAACTAGAACTCAAAGAAGGTGAGACAAAGGAACTTAGCTTCAAAGCTCCTTCTGGCAAGGGCGTTATTGAAACCGTTTGCAAAGTCATTGATGCCGACGGGAAGCCAATTCCAGGTTGTGATGTCCAATACCGGTGGCGAGACAGCAAGAGGCATGGATTCACGTCAAATGTCTTTGCTGATCGAAATGGCGTTGCCAGGGTTCATCTTCCCGTCGATCAGTCCCAAACTCTTCTGTTTGAAGCAAATGTCGGCAATCAGTTTAGCGAACCAAGCGTAACTCCGGTTAACGGACAAGCGATCTTGAAGCTTCACCGAGTGGCATTGTCAAGTGTCGAAGGAGTCGTAACGGATCTGCAAGGCAAACCGAATTCCGATGCAAGAGTCTCGATCGTGTTTATGGGTTCCGGAAGGTTTATTGGCGACATGGAAACGATTGGAAAATGGGAAATAAAGTCGGACCTGCATGGTCGGTACCGTTTCAAGGGAATCTATCCCGGCACTCAGGTGTTTATTGTTTCGCAAGCTCAAGGATTGAGTTCAGGACAGTCTAAGATAGTCCGCACGGTCGCAGGCAGAACTACCGTTTTGTCGGCTATTCGGCTATCTAGGCGATAAGGTTTAACAGTTGACAAGAATTGAATACCGTTAAGGGGTGATTAACCTGCTTGAGGGTATTCAATTTCGGAACTAACTGAAGCGGAGAAGAGTCCAGAAGCTTGCGCAATAATAGGGACTGTACCGAGAGGAATTAGAATGTCAGAATCACCCGCATCCGGAATCGTTAATTGGAATATTGACTCGACTCACTCGAGCATCGACTTCTCTGTTAAGCATATGGGCGTCTTTACCGTCCGTGGATCGCTAGGCACAGTTACCGGCACTGCTGCGACAGTTGACGGAACCGTCACAGCCGTAAACTTGAGCATCGATGCTACCGGCATCAACACTGGTAACGAACAAAGAGACGGCCACCTCAAGTCGGCTGACTTCCTGAATGTCGAAGCCAACCCAACTTTTGATTTTAAGAGCACATCGGTGGAAAAGAAAGGCGACGCCGAATATGCCGTGACCGGTGACCTGACGATTAATGGTACAACCGCTCCGATCACTGTTCAAGTCGAAGTCGTTCCTCCGGTCAAAGATCCTTGGGGCAACACTCGAAGCGGCGCAACCGGTTCGGGCAAGCTCCTCCGATCTGTTTTCGGAATCACCTATAACGCAGTGATGGAAACCGGTCACGTGCTGATTTCAGATGAAATCAAGTTCACGTTTGACATCCAAGGCGTCACTGCCTAATCCTTCCCGATCGTAGGGAAGGAGGCCGGGTCCGAATCTTAATTTTCGGACTCGGCTTTTTTCTTTAGGGAAGGTTCCCAACGATAATAAATATCTAGGGCATCTTCGTCGATCTGAATAAATCCGTGACGCTTGTAAAAGCGATTAGAGGCACTATCTCTTAGGGCATTTAATGTAATGGGTTTCTTACCGATCGATTGAATGTAGCTCAATACGCCGGCACCCACGCCGGTCCCTTGGTGATCTGGCATAACATACAAATGATCCAAGCTGAGGTTCTCGGGTAATTCGCGGATCGTAAAGAATCCGATTCGCTCCGAGCCCTGAAAGATCGCAAAAGTGGCCGACGGATCGAAATGATCAGCCAGTCGAGCACGTGCCCGCATCGGATCAAAGCGTCCTAAGCGCTCCAAACTTTCTCGCATCGCCGCGATTCGAATGGCGACAAGGGCTTCGAGGTCCTCAAGTGTTACTGGCTGAAGCGTTAGTCCATCTCCAAGTTCAACCATCGTTCGCTAAGTATGAATCAGCCCAACGATAAACAGAAAATGCAGTCAGGAATCGCACGTAACCCTTGCATTCGAACCTGGGGGAGGGTATAACTTCATCTGCTTGCGGGAGTAGCTCAGTGGTAGAGCTTCTCGTTGCCAACGAGAAGGTCGCGGGTTCGAATCTCGTCTCCCGCTCCAAGTTTATTAAAAGCCGCCTAGTGCGGCTTTTTTTGATTTTAACTCCTCATTTTCCTCAAATTCTTCCGGCATGATGTCGATCAGTCGGGACCGCATGCTAAACCAAGCGGGCGCAGTCGGTGGAAGCCCCACTACACAAGCTCCAAGACGCTTCCAAAGACGATCTTTGAATTCGTCAAACAGTTTTTCGTCGTGGGCATAAAAATAGCCAACTTCTTCGGTCGCTATCAGCCCTAAAACGTCCGGGTCCAGTGAAGCTGGGTGATTCCGCGCAATCGAAGCGGCCAAATTGATGTGCTGGGCTTGGCCATCTTGCCCACCGTTGTTATAAATGCATCTCAAAATGCATCCAAGTCGAACTCCTGTATAAATAACTTTCCTTCCCATAAATAGCATCCAAAACGCCTACTGGCGCAAGCTGATGCGAGGGAACGGGTTGTCACGTAGGCATCTATCAGATTCCACTGAAATCAGATCGATCATGCCGAATCTGTTAGGACTATCTGCCCATTCAGAACGAGGAGGTTCCCAGCGGAGGCGGACGGGAGATTCCCCAAAAACTCCATGAGCTGCGACCGATGCAGGTCAAAAGCTCATGAAGATGGGTGTTTACCGATGAATGAAAACTACGAGGCCTTTCTTCGGCGGTCCTCGCCGTTCCAGATAATGGAAGCGAGGTCAGGTGAGTTACTTTGCTCGGTACGAATGATGGGGCCCTTGCCAAGGTCCCTGTAGCACCACAGATATCCTTTCACTTCACCGTTTGATCGGATAATTAGGAGATCACGCTCTAGATGCCGACCATCCTTCAAAGCAAGCACATCTCCGCGGGCATTCTCGCCTCTAGCTTTCAATTCATCCACTCGAGCCTGTTTTGCTTCTGGATCGACGAAGTACTGATTGGCAAGTTGTGCACGCTTCTCGCAAGGCAAGCCAATTATCTCCGTTGGAGCGGAAGAGAAGTGGAATATGTCGAGGAAGGGCTGGTTAACAAATTTAATGATTTGATCGGGTGTTTCGTAAACCAACCCAGATGGGATCCGGTTAATGAGATCTTTGACTAAATCTTCGGATTCGGCAATGCGTTTTTGCATTTCCTGGCGCTCTTTCTTAATTCGCGAACCTGTGATGTACGTGGAGCAAGTTGCTGTTAATGGCTCGAGATAGTTGACGATTTCTTCTGAGTAACCACCGGGCCGATTGGCTAGACCAATCATCCCGATCAATGTTCCATTGTCATAAACAGGAACACCTAAGAAAGCGTCGAGAACGGGGTGGCCCTCTGGCAAGCCACTAGAACGAGGGTCATTACGGGCATCGTTGGCAATCACGAGTTTGCCCGTTGTAATGACTTTTCCAAAAAGGGATTGCATGTTCCGGAAGATCAAACCTTGCTTGTGATGGAAATCATAGAGCTCGCGAGTTTGGTCGTTCCAGGAGATATTCGTGATGGCGCGCTCTTGAAGATACGGAACCCCATTTTCATAGAGCACTTCTCCAAGAAAGCCGTATTCGGAGTTGGTTAACGAAAGGACGTCTTCAAGGAGTTGATTGAATGTCTCATGAAGATTACTGCCGCTTCGAATATATGAAAGAGTCGCGTTGGTAATCGCGGCGAGCATCTTCCTTTGAGCTTCTTCACGCTCGTGGGCTTCGGTGCGCTCAATGATCTCGTTATTGAGTCTCTCACTTTCTTCTTCGTGCTCGACGACTAAGCGCGAAACGCTCTCTTGGGAATATCGTGCGACACACTCGGTGCGGCTTGAAGCACCGTATTTCAATAGGATACGTCGCCAATAGCTCGAGACGGTGTCTCGAGAAATGGCTAAGTTCGAACTGATTTCACGATCCGTTAAACCCTGGGCTGCAGAATTGAGAAGCTGGAGTTCGCGAGTTGTTAGTTTCATGGGGCTTATTTATATAGTGGCAAAATAGGCCCCAATCTTAATGTCACATAGATGTATGACCGATTATTGATTACCGGAAAAATCTTGAATCGTTCTCAAGGGTCGATCTATAGCTGTGAAATGCTTTTTGAGTCACTTCAAACTGTCGATTTCAATCATTCCGCTTGAAACCGAAATCGATTCGAATCCATCCTGAGAGTGATTACTTACAAAGACGTTTAAACTTCTTTCGCCCTCGTGCCGAATCCGGATCAAGCTGCCAGCGTGCGCAGGAACGAAAATAGTTGCCGTCGTATTAGCCGGCACAGTACAGGTCATGTGAAACTTATTGGCAGTCTTGCGCCAAGAAGAATAGATGAGCCCGCGAGGTGATTTATAGGATGCCTGAGCCCAGTCAATTCCGGGAACTACTTGTGGGCGAATGATGATCTTTGAAAATGCAACACCAGACGGATCTGGCTGAATACCAGCAAGGTCGCCGTAGAGCCATTCCATAATGTGACCCAGCATAAAGTGATTGTAAGAGATTGGCCGAGCGTCCCAAGCCTCCGCTAAGCTAGTAAGCCCCTTTTTGATCATGTAACCGTAACCTGGCCTGTCGCTTTGAAGGTGAATCTTGGCGACTAGGTCGGCCCGACCGAACCGAGTCAAGACGCGAAGCAGCGACGGATGGCCAACCTCACCACACGAAACCGTATAACCCTGGGCTGCCACGTCCGAAACCAATTGCTCGAAGCATTTAGAGATGTCTTCTTGATTAATGAGTCCGAGGTCAAGAGCAGTCGCCTGAGCCGACTGTGAACCAGTTCCAACCTTGCCCGTATTACGATCTAGAAATGCGTTTTGAAAGCTCTCTTTGATTCTTTGTCCTAAAGCCGCATATTGAACTTCGTCCGCTTTCTTTCCTAATGAGTGAGCAAAAGATCGCAGTAGATCAGTGAGCTTGTAGTAATAAGCCGTATCAGTGATTGCCACCGGAGTTCGAGGATCAGCACCATATCCGT
The DNA here is from genome assembly GCA_903899015.1 of uncultured Armatimonadota bacterium. Taxonomy (GTDB): domain Bacteria; phylum Armatimonadota; class Fimbriimonadia; order Fimbriimonadales; family Fimbriimonadaceae; genus Fimbriimonas. The sequence goes on from CAIUHP010000104.1 coordinate 8,462, forward strand.
TCCAGTCACCTAATCCATTCGATAGAATGTTGTCTTTAGCTTTTGTTCCAAGATAATCGACGTAAGCTTTCATCGTGGGATAGTGCTGGCCCACCAGATCCAGCTTTCCATACCAATCTCGCATCATCTGGGGCAGGAATAGGTAGGCGCCACTCCATTCCACTGAATCTCGGAAGCCTCCATCGTAATGGAAATATTCGGGTGCCATCGTTGGCACCATTCCGTCTATTTGTTGGGTGTCTCTAATGTCGCTGATGACCTTTCTAAACATCACCGACATGTCATAGGAGTACATCATTGAGTTTCCCATCAAAAAGATCTGTTCGAGCCATCCGCTCTTTTCGCGATGCGGGCAATCTGAAATCACGCTCGCAAAATTGGAACGCATGGACCATGAAATCAAGTCACGAGTCCGGTTGAGTAGTTCACTTGAGCACTGGAACGTCCCAACTTCAGGAATATCCGCGTGAATCATGGCTCCTTGGAAGAACTTCAAGACTGATTCTGGCTCGATTGGCTTTCCCTGTGGATCCGTCGCCTCGGCTTGCCAGAATTGAGATCCTACATACCAAAAAGATGGATGCCAAGTCTCATAGCCGTTTCCACTTAGCGTATAGGACACGTATTTTCCAGAACGCATCGTCCGTTGATCGACGGTGCCGTCTGAATTGAGCTTTTCAGCCGGATAGAGTCGAATCGTCGTGCCGCGAGCCCCTGTAACGGTAATGAAAGGAACGTAAGGAGCATTTTGCCGCAGGTCGTAAACCACTAAGTTAGGCTTGGGGTGGCTGGGGTTAGATTGATCCACCACTTTCTTCATTAAGATGTGTGGATTCGCCCGACTCAAGCCACGTAATTTTCCGGTCGGAGGTTCTTCACTGGAAACTGGTTTCCAGGTGTGATCGTTAAAGTTCGCCAGTTTCCAGCCAGGTTGCTCTTTGCGTGCATCCCAATCTTCGCCACCGAAGACGCCCGAATAAGTCTCGGGGCTTGTTGACCATCGCCAGGTGCCATCCGTGACAACTTGGTCTTTCGCTCCATCTTGGTATTCAACTTCAAGCTGGCAAAGTGCCTTCTTGGGACCCAACGTATTGAGCTGCTGTCCACCCCGCTTGTCCTCCGACATGTCATACATTCCGTTCCCAATGTGCATCGCTACCGAGTTGGTGCCCATTTGCAACATGGAAGTGACGTCGTACGCATCAACCAGAACCGTCTTTGAGTATTGGGTCCAGCCCGGGGTCAGCCATTGGATTCCAACTTTATGACCGTTGAGCCACATCTCGTATTGCCCTAGTCCAGTTGCGAAGCAGAGTACTCGCTTGATATGTTTCTTAATGTCGAAAGTCTTTCGGAGAAGAATGGTGGCGCTTTTGAGTTGGTTCGGTCGATCGGTCGCGCCGATCCACGAAGCGTGCCAATCGGATTGATTCAGCAATCCCATTGTCCAAGATTGAGCGGCAGTCCAATCCGTCGGTGCTCCGTTTTTATCCCATGCGCGGATCTGCCAATACACTTTCTCACAGCTCTTGAGCGGTTTTCCGCCATACGGCACCTCTAGGGTTTGATCTGACAAGACCTTCCCTGAATCCCAAAGATCTCCCTTGTGGTGATCCAAGGAGTCGAGTGATCTGCTAACAATAATTTGATATCCAGATTGCCGCTGGCCAGATTCTCGTGAATCAACCATCCAAGACAGCATGGGCTTCGCGACATCGACGTTCAACGGATTCACTAAGGATTCACATTTAGCGTCCAGTACCGACATATGAGGAAGAGAAGTGATCGCTATTGCTAAGAACAGAATCATGGGCGTTTCGATTCTTCCACAATTGGAAGCTCATCGGGTTCTCTCGCCGAGTTCCTCACAAACATTCTCACGGCACTTTTTATTCAAAAACGGTCACTTAATCCGGTGTCCCGTAAAGTTGTGACTATTTCATACCGAAGAAGGATGGGACACTACTAATCATGAAGAACAGCAACCGCAAGGGTTTCACCCTCATCGAACTACTCGTCGTCGTTTTGATCCTCGGCATCTTGACTGCCATCGCACTTCCTAGCTACCTCAGTTCGGTTCAGACTTCACGACAAGGCGCTGCTAACACCAACGCTCGAGCACTTGCAACGGCTGTTCAGTCCAAAGCAATCGGTGCTAACGCATACGACACAACGCTTGCTGACTACGCTACCGACATGGGTGGTGCGATGCCAAGCAACCCTTGCACAGGTACCACAACCGGTTACACGATCACCGCAACTGCAACAACTGCAACCGTCGCTGCTACAACTGGTTCCAACTGCGGAACTTGGATCCCAACGACGTTCTCACTCACACTCTAAGATTTCAAACCAAGCCTAGTCAGCAACTCCTTAATTCTCCCGCAACTCGAAAGAGAAGCGGGAGTTTTGTTTTGGATGGGTGGTCAACGAGTGTTGATCGAAATCCCAATGTCGCGGTTCACGTAAGACCTGCCGAGTACATCCCCACCGTCGTCCCTAAGGTTCTCGCCAACACTCCAAACCAATCCCTTCTTCCTATCGAAGCGGAGAGGTTGCCCGTTGTAGGGATCGACAGGAAGCGATGCCAGGATTGCGGGAACAAGATCGCTTATGGAATCGGGTAATCGACCCGAGTGTTTCGCGCGAAACGACCTGATCGCCAAAAAGACGCGCAGGCATTCATGGTTCGCACGATAACGAAAAGAGGCCATTTCGGTCGGCCTAGCCGCCGAATTTCCGACGAAACCAATCATTGCTTTCCCAATCGAGTTTCGAATGTTGTCCATGGCAAATCGAAACCGCATCCTGTCAAAGGTTCCGCGCCTGCCTCGAACTTGGGGGAGTTCAGATAGTTGCTCTGCCAGGATCTTCTTGAAGGAATGGTCATATTGAGTCATCGGTTTCATCGCGTTAGACTCCTGGATGAGAACAATTTTCTGAATGATCGAGCTAGTTTCTTGCGGATCAAAGGTTCCAAACCCGGAATAGTCTTCAGGCGGTGGCTCGAATAGCGTTTCCACATCGGAATTGCCGATACCCCGCTTGATAATGTCTTTCATGAATTGGGTTGGGTGCGCGATTTTGGGAACGAAATAGTCCCTTAGCTCAGTTTCGATCGCCTGCTTCAGCAAAGGATCGCTCGCAGTTGTAGGTGCCAATGGGCTCAGCCATCGCTCGCAAACGGCAACCGGAAAAGCGGGAAATTTACTAACCTGTAATACAGAATTTTCCGCTATCGAAGAAACGGTGGTCCATTGCAAGAATTCTAAATAGCCACCGTGAGCTTCCTTTAGCCTTGAGGCTAGGTGAAGTTCGATATCGATTGCCCGAGTGCTGGAAGCAAAATCCCCATCGAGAGCAAGTGACACGGCAATCATTCCCAATGCCCGAGCCATGTATCGAACCGCCTGATTCGAAGCTGATTCCAGATTGGACTCGGAGATCCTCTCGTATTCAATCGGGCCGTCGGATAGAACTTCTTCGACTTCATTGAAGTAATCCTTATCCCTCTTCCAGATCGATTGGGCAAAGGGAAGTCGACGTGAAATTGGACCGTCCGAACTCGTGTTGAGACCCTTGAAAGTTGGCTTAAGGCGTTTCGCGATCGATACCAATCGCATCATCCGAACGACCGCCTGGATATTCCTCGGCGTCAACGAAGACTGGTCCTCCGTGAACATCTTCCGAATGTCTGCTGGGGCTGCCTGGCGAAGCTGAGGTCGTGAGAAATGCCAATAACCCCACAGAACGATGAGAATAGAAAGTGATAAGCCCCAGCGGAATCGTGTCCGACGGAGTCGCTCATCGTACGTCATGGTTCTCTAGCCAGAAAGAACACTGAGTCTAGAACTTATGTTCTTCCACTTGTTCTGCTTCTTTTTCGTCTTCAACGACGTCGGCAAGAGCGGGTAGCCCTGCTCCCATTCGAGGCCGTGGGCGCTGAATGTAAGTTCCGTCAGCCGCTTTCTCCTCAAGTCGTAAGCGCTTTGCACGCTCGTCAGCACCCGGAGACAGTGGCCAAACCGTACCCTCAACCCAGTAGCTCTTCAGGAATTCGCTCCACACTTGGTCGTATACAGCAATGGTTTGATCTGCCAATAGGGACCAATCAAAGTCGGTCTTCAACCGTTCTTTAGCTCGGACCGAGAGCTCATCCGCACGTTTTGGATCGCGAAGAACCCGAAGTACGGCCCACGCGAGCGACTCGGGATTATCCGCATAACAGGAGGTTCCGGTTTCATCGTGTAAAACAACCTCGCGTAATCCACCTGCATCAGAAGCAACAACATGCGCTCCGGCCGCCATGCCTTCTAAAGCAACAATCCCAAACGGCTCATAAAGGCTAGGGAACACCGCTACGTCTGCAACTCGGTAAAGCTGGTGCAATGAACGATTGGCCATGAATCCTGTGAACAGAACCTTGTCTTGAAGTCCTGCCCAATGGACAAACTTCTCAAACCGTTCCCGGTTTCCGCCCCCAACGATCAAGAACTTCGTGTTGGGTTCTTGAGCCAAGATGACGCTGGCCGCATTAAGTAGGACGTGAATTCCTTTTTCTCGAACAAACCGACCGACATACATGACGATCTTTTCTTCCGGTAAAGCGAGTTTGGCGCGGTGGGCAAGTCGTTCCTTTTCGCTCCAATCGAACTCAAACTTTTCCGCGTCGACCCCGTTGAAGATGATGTCGATCTTATCGCTCGGGCATTCGAACAGTCGCTCGCATTCACCCTTCATGAACTGTGAGCAGACGATGACTCTCCACGCTTCGTAGGTTAGCCAAAATTCCTGTTCGTGGATGTACTTCGAGGTGTCGCTAAAGATCCCCCCGTGTCGCCCCCACTCGGTTGCGTGGACGGTTGCGACCATGGGGAGCTTGTATTCGTACTTCAGCTCTCGCGCCGAATCGAGGCTCAGCCAGTCGTGAGCATGTAAGATCGTGGGCTGGCCACCCGGGCGCCAATCCTCAAGCAGCTTACGAACTCGTCGATCGGTTGCTTGGTTGAGGAGCTGAATCTCGTGGACGAAATCGTTCGGTTGCTCATCGAGGTGTACACGGTGAATTTGAACGCCGCTTGGTTCGATCTCTTCATCGGGTGCAAGCAGTGTGTGCTTCGTAACGACATGGACTTCGATTCCCTTAGCCTGCAGTTGTTGAGAGAGATCCCTCACATGAGGGCTAATGCCACCCACGATTCGGGGTGGGTATTCCCAAGACAACATCATTACGCGCATCGTTGCCGAATTATGCTCCAAGCAAGCGCTAGCAGTGAAGAAAAGTATTGATCAATCAACTTCTACTGCACACGAACGATGCCTATGCCTTTCGACGCATGGATCGAACGGGTCTTGCGAACCACCACGGCTGGGCCGGTTACTGGCCCGATGACTTTTATTCCTGACAAGGTGAGACCATGGACTTGGTCCGAAACGATAGCGGGCCGATAGTCTCTGCGATCCAAGATGAGCTTGAGATTGGATATTTGGATGCCGTTCACATGGCGAAGATAAATGCCCCAAGCTGGCAACTCGCCAAACATCGTGAATTCGGGATAGTCCGTAGGTCGCTCTGGCACCTTGGCTAGTTGCGATGTTGGGACATAGGCAATCGAAGGATCCCCGCCCCCTGCCATCTTGATCGTAATATTCTCTAGCTTGATGTTTGAAATCGGAACCTGACTGTGGCCAACGACGGATGACGGCGCTAAGTTGTGAGGTTCGAGGAACTGGGGCCCGTGAAACGGATAGCCAAAGTCCGGTCTTCCCGCTGGTATTTCCACATACAAATTCCGAATCGTTACCCCATTGACTCGCCCTACCGGCACCTTGGTGTTACGGTGACCCAGGCGAATAAAAAACGCATTTCCGGTGTGGACCGCTCGGACGTTCTCAACCAAAACATCTTCCAGAATGCCACCGTCGACGGATTCGAGGGCAACCGCCGAGCGAAAGGTATCGCGAATTTGAATTCCCCGAACCTTAATGTGTTTGAACCCACCCCCGCTTGAAGTGCCGAATTTGACGGCGCTGGCGCTTGAACGAACCTTGCAGTTCTCAACCAAGATGTCTTCGCAAATGTCTTTGGGGCCGACGGACTTCAAGCAGATTCCATCGTCGTTAGAGTCGATGTCGCAATTCATTATATGAACTTTATGGCAATCCACGACATCAATTCCATCGTTGTTCCAGTAAGTTTTACTATCGACCTTGACCCCGTTTAGAAAGAGATCGACGCAGTTTCGATACGTCTGCACCCAGCAGGTCGAATTCTTCAGCGTAACCCCTTCCATGCGTACTTTTCGGCATCGAGTGATCTCTACAACTTCGGGACGATCTACTTCGGAAGGTCTCCATCCTTTGGGTGGAATTTTGAGCTCTCCGATCTCGACGAGGTGCAAGACATCCTTTGCGACTTCAGCACCTTGGCCGTCAATGACTCCATCGCCTGTCACGGCAATGTCGTTAACATCTGCCGCCATGATTAACGAATACCAAACGCCATGATCGTAGTCATGGCGATGGGTGCTGCCAAGAATGGTTGCCCCTTTTTCCAGATGCAATTCAACATGTGATTTGAGATGGATCGTGCCCGAGAGGTACCGACCAGGCGGTACGTCAACCACTTGCTTTCCCGTGGTAGCCGCTTGATCAATCGCGCTTTGGAAAGCGTGAGTATCCATGGCTATGCCATCCCCCACCGCCCCGAAATCCTTCACGCTTATGGTTGAAATCGACAAGGCTATTGCAGAGCAAATGAGGCTTAACATAGCAATGCATTTAGCATAGCGGACTGAAACGTGAAAGGATCAAACGAATCGAGTCGACTTTCGAGTAGAACATCAGCGGTGGAGGAGTTGCTCAAGATTACGAAATCCGGACTTTACTGTCCTCACGGCGACTTTTACATCGATCCTTGGGGCAAAGTCGATCGCGCGATCGTGACTCATGCTCATTCCGATCACGCTCGCCCTGGAATGAAGCGTTACCTTTGCTCAGATGAATCCGAGCGGGTGTTGCGCTTACGTGTTGGTCAAAATGCACCAATCGACACCTTGCCGTTTGGGCAGCAGATCGACATCAACGGCGTAAAAGTCAGCCTTCACCCAGCGGGTCACATCATCGGCTCGGCTCAAGTTCGAGTCGAGTATCAAGGGAAGGTTGCGGTTGTGTCGGGCGATTATAAGACTCAGCCTGATCGGACTTGTACGCCGTTCGAACCTATTCGGTGTCATACATTTATAACGGAATCCACTTTTGGACTACCGATCTATCAATGGCCCCTTGAATCCGAAATCTTCAGTCAAATCAATCGGTGGTGGCGTCAGAACCAAGAAGTAGGGAAGACCTCGATTTTAATGGGGTATTCGCTTGGTAAGACTCAGCGAGCACTTTCTGGTCTCGATCCGAGCATCGGGCCGATCATTCAACACGATGCTATCGTTCCATATACCGATGCATATCGAATGGGCGGAGTGGACCTTCCGGATACTCTTCGTTTTTCGGACATACCGACTCGGTTCGATTGGCGCCAAGCGATGATCATTGCCACACCAGGGTCTAATGCTCCACCTTGGGCTGGAAAGGTACAGGCTGTTTCCTCTGCTTTTATGTCGGGTTGGACAGCCGTGCGTCGCACCAAAAAACGCGGATCTGCGGACAAAGGATTTATTCTTAGCGATCACGTTGATTGGCCCTCCTTACTGGACGCGATTGCAGAAACCCGGGCGGAAGAGATCTTAGTGACGCATGGATACACCCGAGAAGTCGTGCGATATCTGCTTGAACAAGGATTGGATGCTAGGGAGCTACCGACACATTGGTCGGATGAAGAGCCGAAACCTGTGGCGTCCGAAAGTGAGCCGGCCGACTCGGAGGAAATGGGCGGTCCGGAATCGGTATGAAAGCATTTGCAGATCTCTATACCGAGCTAGAAGAAGCGACTCACGGTGAAGACAAAGTCAGCATTCTGTTTCGATATTTTACGCAAGCTCCTGACGAGGATGCTTCCTGGGTGGTAGCGCTGATCAAGGGAGATCGCCTCAAGCGGTCGATGTCTCGATCAACATTCCTCGATATTGCCCGAACGGTTGCTTCTCTCCCTGATTGGTTGTTTGAGGCATCGCTGGATGCGGTTATGGATCAATCAGAAACGGTAGCCTTAATTCTGCCTGAGCCCAATTTCGCTGAGGAATCAACCCAATCACTAGCTTGGTGGATCGAGAACCGAATCAAACATCTCCCCCATTTGGATGCTCCTCAGAAAGAGCAGGTCTTAAGAGAAGCTTGGGCGATGCTTCCATCTAGCCAACGGTTGGTATTCAATAAATTGGTTCGAGGCACTATTCGCCTGCGGGCGGATGCCAAGCATCTCATTTCCGCTCTGTCTATGCTTAGCGGAGTCTCGACGACTGAACTTACGCATCGGCTTTCGGGGGCATGGATTCCCGAACCAAACAGCTATCAAGCTCTGATCACCCCCGAATCAAACGACTTTCTGACCAGCCGCCCCTATCCGTTTCGGTATCCAAGCGAACGTGCCAGTGATCGAAAAGACCTTGGCCTAGTAGCGAAATGGAGAGTCGAGTGGAAATGGAACGGCAAGCGAGCCCAAATCATCAGGCGCTCAGGGAAGTCAACTGTCTGGCTAAAGGGAGAGCAATTGGTCCAAGATCAGTTTCCCGAACTGATTGAGTTAGGCGACCTGCTGCCTAACGGGTGTGTGATTGACGGTGAAATTCTCGCTTGGAAAGAGGGACAACCTGAGTCGACGACTACTCTAGATAAGCGCCTTACGAGAGCGCCCAAGCCAAAAGATCGAAAGGAACTGCCGATCACCTTTGTAGCCTTTGATCTGCTTGAACTCAATGGAATTGATCTGCGCGAGCGTCCGCTCGTCGAGCGGTTGTCCCAATTACAAAAAGTAATGGATGGACTTCAACAGCTTGGAGCAGACGGAATTCCCAGCCACCCAGGCGTGATGGATATTCGACCCAATCTCCATCTTTCTATTTCGATTGGCGCTGAATCCTGGTCCGAAGTATCGGGTGCCGTTCAACGAGCCCGCGATTTGAGAGTTGAAGGCGTGATCATCAAGCGGCTCGAATCTGCGTACGATGAAGACATGTCCGACTGGCAGAAATGGCTCTGCGAACCCCTTCAAATCGATGTAGTCTTGATGTATGTCGAATGGGTGGGAGGACGAAACGGCACCGAAGAGTGCCACTACACCGTTGGACTTTGGAAAGGCAGGGTGCTTGTCCCAATCGCAAAAGCTCGCGCCAACCTATCCAATTCAGAGATTCACGCCATCAACGCATTTGTACGTGAAAACACACTCGAGAAATTCGGACCGGTTCGAACAGTTAAGCCAGAGATCGTGATGCGCTTGGAATTCGATGCGATTCAAGCGTCTACCCGAACCAAATCGGGCCTATCGTTGAAAGGTCCCAGGATCATCAAGTGGCATTCAAACCTTACGTCAGGTGACGTGCCTGACCTGGATGTGTTGGTAAACCTGTTGCCCTCGTAGGTTAGTTTCGAAAGATCGAACGTTTCGTTCGCAGAAATTCCGCACCGAGTGTCGATACAAGAGCCGGGGTTCATTTCCGTTATGCGCGTGGGAGATCAATTGCCGTCTAATTAGAACTAGATTCGGAGTGTCCTTCCAGTTTGTGTTTGGGTGGCCAGATATTTTGCACGCTTCATCCCGACCCCGTAGCGGGTCGAATATCTTTAGCCCCGGGTCACCTCCGTGGTGTACCCGGGTTAAGAGGCGATAGCCGATTTCGACCCCAGCGCGGGTCGCATACGCATGGTTACCAACAATCTGCGCCGCTATGCTAATTGTTCGACTACTCCAAATCGTTCTGATCTCTGCAACCCACTGAACGCGGCATCCCGACCCCGTAGTGGGTCGAATATCTTTAGCCCCGGGTCACCTCCGTGGTACACCCGGGGTAAGAGGCGATAGCCGATTTCGACCCCAGCTCGGGTCGCATATGCATGGTTACTAACAATCGGCGCAGCGAAACCAAATTCTTCGTCTGCACCAAAATCATTCTGGTCCCTGCAACCCAC
>CAIUHP010000105.1 GCA_903899015.1 uncultured Armatimonadota bacterium
TAGATCGTCTGATCTGTGATTCCATGCGCCCTCGCCACCGAAGCAATGGCGCCGCCAGCCTCGATTTCCTTGAGCACTTTGAGGATCTCGTCCTCTGTGTAACGCTTGCCTTTTCTCATCGATGTGATTCCAGACGGAATTCACACTCCATGTGGGTCATCCTAAGGGGAACAGGTCACCCGGACCGGATAAGTGGCTCCAGCACATGTATCGAAGCGCTTTTTCGAGCACCGAGAGTGGGGATACAAGCTATGTGAAGCCCGAAAATCAAGCTTTTGTCATGGGGTACCTCGCCCATGCAGCCGGCGATACTTTTGCGCACACGTTCATCAACAACTATTCGGGAGGCCCGTTCAACTTAGTCAACAATGCGCTTAAACACGTGGTGATGGAGAAATACCTTCAATGGGTCACTCCTGCCCTGATTGATCCCAACGACTTTAATAGTGCCCTCCTTGGAGACAACACACGATTCATGTATGAAAACATGGTGCGCTGTGATGCTGATTCTTACATGGCAGGACAAAACTTGCTGGAAGGTTCTTCGACAAGCAAATCCTTGTCGGCGCCTTATCGATTTTCGAAGTTAAGAGATAAATTAAGAGCCGAGATCAATCGATTTAATGGGATGGGTGACGTAGAGAAGAAAGCTTACGAGCTAACCCATCCGTTTTTCATTACCTATATGCGTCACTGGGTCGATGACATCGACTCCGGACTCAAAGCCTGGCCACAACTCAGCCTCGATCTTTCTCATTCCTTGCTGCTACGACCGCGAGTGGGCATTGACCCGGCAACTCCGTTCAATGCGTTTGACGATTCAAAATCTTGGGACGAGAACAAGCAGAAAAGTGAAGCCGATACGCTGATTTTGAACTACACATCTAGCCATCTGCTTTCCATGACAGGCTTGCCCGACGTCACGGGGTCGGCACTGGGCGGACTCGTTGATATCTATGGTGACGTTAAGTCAATCACCAATAAGATCTTGCATTTCCTTGGTTTGGACGAGGTGATTTTGTGGCTCGGCCAAGTGAAAAACGTCATTGCGAACATCGTGTTTCAGGAAAATTCAGGCATGGAGTGGGATGAATTCAAAGTCTATATTCACTCACCTGGAACCTATTTTGATCGGTTTGAGAACGCCGATAAATACAACACCGACGGTGGTCAACTCTCATCGCTAGACGCGTTCAAACAGCAGCTCAATCTGGTTTTTGTTCCCCATACTGACCGCCCGGACCTCAGCCATCGCCGAGAAGGTGCCACCATCCTTCCCGGTGACTATGCTTTCGATTGGGAACAGTTTCCGGCCGCGTTCAACACGGTCCAAATGATCAAGTTGACGTTGCTGAGTCAGAAAGGTATGAACGACCTCTATACGGCACTTAACGCAAGCTCTCCCATTAAGCTGACCGCACCCACCCAGAATGCGATGCTTGGGTGGTCCGCTACGCTGGATGGTAGCAATCAGTGGAAAGTCAACTCCGTTAAGATGCCGCTTGCCCAAAACGACGCTTGGTACCGACTCTTATTCATGAAGCAACCAGGCGAAATTCCCTATACCGATCTCAGTTCTGTTACCGCCACCTACACCAATCCGCTTCTTGAAGCGAACTTCGCGACCTTAGTGATGAACACAGCGAATCCGGTGTCAACGGATACTCAGGTGAATGTTTTTTCGAGAGCGCTTCCAGGTGGAGATCCAAATGCATCGTTAGAGGTGCCGCTTTTCACCACAATTCCGGCATATCATAGTGATTCATCGCTGGAGTTTATTGCTCCGGCAGTGTCAAAGACAACGGTATTTGAGCTTTCTGCAATGTGCGGCAACTACAAATCTGGCATGACCTTTAGCGTCGACCCATGTAGTCTCAAGGTGTTCGGAGCGCTCGCGGTGCCGAAAACGTCGAACGGAGGAGCAAGCATAACTTCGGGACAAGCATCGGTGACACAGGTTTTGATATCCCTCGATGCGCTGGCACCTCAAGGAGGAGTGAATATCAGTGTTTCTAGCAGTCAGCCTGACGTCATCAACTTCCCTTCACCAACGGTTACGATTCCTGCTGGGCAATGTAGAACGATTGTAACGATGAAAACGGGCCCGAATTTCGCGGCGGGTGCGAGCGTAAACCTCACGGCGCACTATGCTGGGTTCAAGGATGTTACTCTAACCACTCCATTCCAATTCCAGGCGGGAGTAAGCACGACATCATTGGGTTCGGTGCTCTACTCAACAAAGGTTCTAACCAACCGCAAAACCTACGCACAATCTCCGATGAGTAGCGTGCTTAACCGAGGCACCAATGCTTCACGGTCGATCGTATCGACAAGGGCTTCAAACTTCATTCGACAGTAAATGTGTTTATTGGGTGGCAAGTATGGGACGTACAACTTGCTACCCATTAACAACTGATCGCGGCGTTAGGGCTCGATTGGGTCATCCATTTGGCTCCATCAACCACGCGATCAGGCAAAACTTCATTTAAGAAAAGCGTTCAAACGCCGCCATTTTCCGGAAAACCAACCATTTGTGCGGTTTTGGTTTACAATGAAGGCTGAATTGAAAATGCGATTCGCATGTGTGGCCTTCTTGCTTAATGAGATGGTTGGACCTCATGTGGACGCCGCCTTCCTAACTGGTGAAAGTAGTGATTTGTTCAGCACGCAATTGTATTCTCATTTTAGGCGCGCTTGTGGCGACTGCTGGGGGAGCTTATGCTCAATCCAACACGACTCCCATCAAGCCTCTAACCTCTTTTAATCTTCCCAAACCCGGAAAGTTTGATGCCCGCAAACAGGTGCCTCAAATTGCACCTATCGATGCCGCAGGTAGCCGCATTTCTGAGAACGAATCTGCACCCGTTCCGATCAAGAAGGACGTTCCAAACAACCTTCCGGTTGGCGGAATGCTCAACGAAACTCGCGGATCGACTGGCAAGCTTCAGTTCTTCGGACCTGGCTTTACCAATGGCTGGCCACCCGACTGCGATTTCGCGGTAGGCCCTAATCACGTCATCTGCGTTGTTAACGAAGCAATGGCGATTTTTGATAAGGTCACTGGAAAGAAGATTTTCCAAACAAACCTGACCGGTTCGCAGTTCTTCAGCGGCATTGGTGTGGTTGGCGAAGTTATTTCGGACCCTAAGATCCAATACGATAAATCGTCGGGTCACTGGTTCGTTCACATCATTGAAGTGGATGGCCTGAGTTCAGGCACTCACGGCAGCTATCAGCTAATCGGTGTTTCGGACACAAGCGACCCAACCGGAACTTGGAAGAAGTATCGAATCAACAGTTTGATTACCGTGAACTCCAACGACTTGTGGTTGGACTACCCTGGTGTCGGAATCTCGGCTGACGGCTTTGTCTTTACGGGCAACATGTTTGGCTTCACTTCCGGATTCACCGGTGGCATCTTTGCAATGAGCAAAGCTGCTTTGATCAACGGAACTCCTGGCAAGGTCACCGTCTTTACCGACGACCAAGCTTCCACTATCGAACCTGCTCGCAACTACGTTTCGGGTGCTCCATACATCTACATGATGAGCACTTTCTCGACTAGCTCGGTAAAGGTTTACGCCGTCAGTAACTTCCTCGGAACGCCAACCTTGGTTTCTGCAGTTGTTACGGTTCCTTCGTTCCAGCCACCCACTCGAAACGCTCATGGTGCAGCTGGTCACGAAATGGACGGCTTCGATCCTCGTATGTTCACCGCGAACCTACGTGGCACCAGCATTTATGGCGCTCACAATGCAATGTCCCCAGACGGAAGCGTTCTCGCTTGCCGATGGTATGAAATTGGATTGAACAACTGGCCTGCAGCCGGATCAACGCTCAAGCTCAACCAGAGCGGCAACATCTACGACCCAACCGGAGTCGTCGACTCACACATGCCTGCGATCAACGTGAACAAGTACGGAGCCATCTCCGTTCTCTACACCCGATCAAGCTCCTCTTTGGAAGCAACGCTTGCCTACTCGGCTCATAAGAAGGCAGACGCTCCCGGCACCATGGGTCAACCCGTGTTGTTGAGCCAAAGCCCAGCCAATTCTGGTGCGCAGCCAGGGAATCGATGGGGTGACTACTTCAACGTGTCCATCGACCCATCTGACGATGCAAAGTTCTGGGGATTTGGTGAATTGAGTCAGGCAAATGGACTTTGGACTACTCAGGTTAACACCTGGACGGTTTCTGATCCAACGCTCAGCCTCCCATTTGCACCCAAGACAGTCTCGGTATTTGAAGGTTCTCTTCAGGCCGGCAATCTCTCTTCGGTTATTGCAAAGGATGGACAGACCTACAACGTACAATCCACGCCAATCAAGGGTAGCGGCCAAGTAGCCTCAATTGAGACTACTTATGCAACGACACTCAAGTCTGGTTCGACGGACCTTCTGACCCTGTCAGTCACAGCCTCGGTTCCTACAAACAGCACCCAACAGTTTTACGCTTGGGACTGGAAGAAGAACCAGTATGTGTTCATTGGTGCGGTAGCAGGTTCCAACTCAGCGGACTTCACGATTGCGACCGGTGTGGACAAGACTGCGTCCTACATCAAGTCGGACGGTTCCATGAAGATTCTTTATCGAACCATCATCCCACTTCGCAACGGTAACCAGCCTGCTCAGTACATGAACAAGGTGGACCAGTTCCTGCTTAAGGGCCTTCCTTCGTAATTCACCACCGAAGTTAGGCAAAAGCCCATCCTTGAAAGAGGGTGGGCTTTTTTGCATTTGGCACGGATCAGGAAGGACGAACACCCGTTTCGGATCCCGACACCTGATCTTGCATCGCGTAGAGCCATGTAAACTGGCCTCGAATGTCCAACTCGGCATCAGATGAGAGTACAGACGAGACCTGTGCGGAGAAATTCGACAGACTCATTGTCTTTGACGAGGAACGATCCCAGCTTAGGTCCTACGAGCCGGGAATAACCTCTTTGAAGATCTTAGTCGCAGATGACGAGGCAGCGCCGGCAAAACTTCTCCGTGACGAATTTGAAAGGCTAGGTCACACCGTCGCCGTGGTTCAAAACGGCCGCGAGGCCGATACGGCCCTGGAAAACGAGGATTTCGATTGCGCTTTTATCGACATGATCATGCCTTACATGGATGGTATTGAAGTGATCCAGTGGATTAGAAAGCATCCCGTAAAAAACGGCCTGTGGATTGCACTCATGACCGTGCAAGCCAAGCATATGCCCGAAGCTTCGCGGGATTCACTCGGCGCTAACTACTATTTAAGCAAACCGATCGACATCAAAGACCTGTTTCGGAAGGTTTAAGGCATGCAGACGAAGTTACCCGCGCTAGACGGCAAACTCAAAACAAGTCAATGAACTAACTTGCAGAACGCGTTGGCAACCATTCGTGCCTAAACTTTATCAGGGCGGCTTCGTCATATTCGAAGACCGGCCGGACTGACACGCAAGGGATAGCACCATCGCGGCTCACACATTTCAATTTCACAAGCATTCGCATCGACGGAACCAGCGAGCAAGCCCCGTAGAACTGATCGGTCATGAAGTCTCAGGCTGAAATGACCCGGCTCTAGGGCAAATCCCGGATTCAAGCTTCACCTACTGGCCTCCATTGAAGCCCGGGAGACCTCTCCAATATCTTCGCTTTTTTCCCGCACAGGAGACGACGACGTAGTCATGAATCTTCAAAATACTTTCCAGCAAGTAGGAATACTGCACCCAATGCAAGTTCAGGGCCGCCAGCGCTAATGGCTCCAAACACCATCCCTTGCACATCGTCACCACTCGTCGATCCATTTCCAAAGCAAAAGACGCGTACTAATAGAACGAACCAAGACAGACCGAAAGCCGTGCACGCGATTCCGACTGCCAACAACATGTTCAAAAGCGAATATCGACGATAGCAGTTGACGACAACGGACATTCCAACCGAAAAAACAAGCACCTCAATTTCGGTAGCTACGGTCGAAGTGATGCCCTGGCTAATTAGGACAGAGTGCATCACCATGATTGCAAGAAAAGAGATTAACCTGGTCCACATTACTAAGATGACACCACCATCATCGGTCAACCGATATGGGCGAACCCATGCTGGTGACCGAAATGATTCCCGAAGGCCGACAGAAAATTCTGTCGCCATCACTTGTGGTAACGAGGCACCATTCATACTCGGTGGCGGCAAAGTGATCTAGATCGGGCCAGAAGGCACTTACAGCAATAAAGAAGCCTAGCCAGCGCTGACCATGAGAGTGACTAGAGTGAAGGATGGGGTACCACAAGATCAGATCATGCGATAACGAAATAGCAACCGACACTATCGGTTCTTCGGAATTAGCAAGTAAAAGAGCAGGCCGTATCCCAAGATAAATAAGACCGAAAGTGTTCTAGTCTTGGAATTCTCAGATGGTCGAAGGAGGTGTGTGATGCTCACGACTATCGCGAAAATCGAACAACCCCACCCCATCAACACAAAAGGCAGGGTCAGAATAGCGGCCTGCCCATCGAACCTAAAAGCTAATCCAACCAAGTAGGTAATCAAGAAGCAGGCCGGGCCAGCGATATTGATGGTTACTAACTTTAACAATCTTGACATCTATTTCTAGCCCAACTAATCTACCGAGGCCTTCCAGAAGGGGGCCCTTTTCGCCCCGCTAGTGCGCAATAAAATGTGCCCACCTCCCACATAGCTTGGCACTGTTTGGCGTCCCAATGTGACGCAGTGCAATTCTGCGAATAGCAATAGAGAACATCGTTGCACAATTTGTCGTCGCAGCCATGTTGGTAAAAAATGAATTCCCCAACTCCGGCAAGGCAAATGTCGTGCTTCTTACAGCATGTATCCAAACAATCGACTGGCTTCGAGTTTTCGTTACACCTAAGGTTCAAGCCACAACAATTTCCATATTCATATGTTAGATAATTCCAGTTGTTGACTTTACGAACCGGATGGTCATCCGGTAGGAGCCAGTTCGGTATTCCTTGCCCGGGCGGAAATAACTGATTCCCCCAGTCTCTAAATGGATCTTGCTGGCAAGGACTATTTCCACTCGGGTCGGTATAAGTGGTTGGGTTATTGAACGCATAAGCGTAGGGATGTTCACCGGCAAGCATCTGCTCCATGCGAACTTGGGTGATGAACCTAGCTTCACCGGTCGCATAGGCCCGTCTGCCGGGCGTGGCATTCTTCATTCGCTCAAATTGCTCCATTTGTCTCCTCCTGTTCTGATCGTTAATTTCCATGATTCTTGATGCCGACTCATGTGGCCGAGTTGGGTCTGGAAGCCGGAACGGTAAGGCGACGGGGTCGGTCCACGATACTCCGTCCGTTGAGAACTGAACGCCCGCACCGTTCATCGAGTTCAGAAGCTGAACTTTCGCCAAGCCTCCCAACCCTGAGCGAGCCATCGCCTTTCCGATTTCGCATTTTTGCTGCGGTGTCAGTTCTCTCAGCCATCCGGGCCATTTGTCGCGCCAAGTAACAGCAGGCGGTCTTTCGATGAGGTCCTTTTCCAAGTCAAGATGCTCACCTGCAAAAGTAAAGCTCAAAACAAGGGCCTTGTCGATGCACCGCTTTGCGGAATCTGCCGACGTTCTGGGTTCGCTCCTCACGATCTCCGTCAAGTCTTCCGCCAACGCCCACTCCTCTGGCAGTTTCTCGCGGATGATTTCGAAAACATCGGACTGGCTTGCCAAAGCGTTCGAAGATTCGATGAATACCTCGGCAAGAAGCATCGCCATCACAATCGACTCCCATCGGGTGGGGGGTTCGTAACCTTTGGCTGCGGCAACGGACAGCTGCTCAAGCGACTTAATGCGGTCGAGTTCCAAATCGAACGTATCGAAGCCTCTGGACCGGATATGGTCGTTTACCCGGAAGTCCAACACAAAGGATTGAATGCGCTGAACCTGGCTGTACCGAACGGAATCCGACAGTTCTTCCAGCACCCGATAATCCTCAATCCCTTCAACGAGTTCGACCCAAACGTGAGCGAGCTCATGGGCCAATGCAGCTTCGTGTATCCGTGCCGCATCAAAGAAAAGGAGGATACGGTTCGGGTCGCTACCGGAATCGACCGAGTGACTGAACGGCATTGCCTGATCGGGCCTTAAATGCGGCACCGTATCGAGCGGAACGAAGTCTTTGGGAGTGCAAGCGTGCAGTTCCTGAAGCATGTCCTGTAAGCTTTGACTCAAGTTCTGAGGGATCGACACTGGATAGAGGTCCCTTGGATCACTGTCGGTCTCGGTTCTACCAAGAGTCATAACGCTTGGCGCGTAGGTGTGTCCGTCCACAATCCACTCGATCCCGTGAGCATTCGTAAGTGCTGCGCCAATGGGAGGCAAACCTTGGCTTATGGCGATGCGATTGTTCTGTTCTTTCAGGCATGCCAAATCTAGGTCGACGGTGGCCAGTTCGATCAGACTGCGCTCAATCATGGCTTCAACCTTGCTCGATGTCCGCTTTCGTTCGAACCGTTCTGATGCTCATTCTCGGCTGGGTCTGGATCTATCCGACCAACCAAAGATATCCCATCGTAGATGTACGTCAGAATTCGGTCGCATGACACGTATAGGCCAACCTCCTTCGGAAGGTTCTCTCTAAAGCCTCCTTCGGAGCAGACGTAGCCTGGAAGGAGGCGTTCTCTGCCTTGATTAAGTGCTCGGAATTCGGTCGGTGGGCTTTGAAATCTAGCACGGAACGCTTTTGCAAACGCTTCCCCCGACTGGTAGTTGGCACCTAATGCCACCTCCGCGACACTTTGATTGCCAACGATGAGATGGCCCGCCGCTCGCTCCAGCCGGATTCGGCGAATAAAATCGCCTAGTGATTCATTCATCGCCGCGCAGAAAACGCGTCGGATGTGCGTCACCGAATAGCCGACGTCGTTTGCCAGCCGCGTTTCCGTGAGGCATTCGTCCCCTTGACTCAAGACCCGACGAACGAGATCTTGGACAAGTGTTTTCTGACGTTGACCTTCGGAGTCCATCTCGTAAACATTTTAAGCCCGTTCGCACGAAACGACCTGTCCGAATTGTCCATTTTTGGAAATGGAGATATGTGCATACCACGATACGAGATGACGAGGTTAGTCCGAGCAAGCAAGAGACCTTCTATGTGCTTCCTAACCTCTAGCGTTACATGGGTCAACCGATATGGGCAAACCCGTGCTGGTGACAGACATGGTTCCCGAGCAAACGTAAGTTCCATATTTCCCTATGGCTCCACGCGCAGAAACTCCGTTTTTCGCCCCGCTGAACTAGGAGATTGAAGCTGGGAAATCGTGAGGAACACATCCTTTTGATAACGACGCAGGCTCATGGAGACACTTCACTAACCCTCTTGCCTCATGACGGGCCAACTGGAGGCTTCTGACAACACCGGAGTCAAACCTTGGTACGTTCCTAGAGGCTTTGCCCAAACGGCTCGGAGCCGTGCCAGAGACCCTGGCTTCGCTCGACCACGCAGCGAGTAAACGACGTACGGTCGGCAAATTCTCCTGCTTTCTGACGTAAGAGATGGTCCTTGTGAACGCCAGGACCATAGGCAAAATCGCGAACTGCGGCGAAGTCTCTCCAGAGCGTGACCGTGAAACCATCTGCATCGTCTTGGAGAAAGCTCTGCTGGGAGTGTAGCCCAGGCATTCCTGTCATGCTGGTGCGGACTGCGGTAACGCCGGTGCCAAACTCGACTGCCCGCTCCATCCAATCGCCCTCCTTGATGAAGCCCGCCGTCGTGATCACGACAAGCGGTCCCGACGGCACTGCTTCGGTGGGGCAATCATAAATTAAGCCCGGGCATGCCCGGTCAAGGAAGTCGACCTCACCGACGTGGCGGAGAGGTCTAAGAAGGGCACTCCAGAATTCCCTGGCGTCTCCCAGCCAAGGCAGGATTTGCTCCAGTTGCTCGTAGTAGACCTCAGCAGACACTTTGTCCTTGTGCAAGGCGATGGCGCAAAACTTGTAGGCAGTCTGCGATCTGCCGCTGGTTCCCGCCGCACGGGTGTCTGCAGCGACGGCGGCAAACATTGGGTTATGGCCGCCGTTTGTCAGCGGGCCAGATACCCGCAGAGTATCAAACCGCGCCATCGCGAGAGTAATGTAAGCTGCCTTTTGCAAAGTGCACGCAGTGTATCAGAACACCCAAAATTGCGGAGCCCAATAGGCTCGCGCACCAGACTATCCTTATCAAAACTGGTCGGCCATGAAGTCTCAGGCTCAAAATGCCAGTTTCAAGGGAAAGGGTCGGGCTCGAACTTCCCCCACCTGCCCCCACAGAAGCCCGTCAGTCCCTCTCCAATATCCCCGTTTTCACCCTGTTGGTCTCAAGCACGAAAGGCCGGAGGTCAGCCGAAGCCCCGGATCGGGTGAGCCGGTCGGTACCAACCCAAGCTTCCTTGCATTGAATTGCTTTATCTTTGCGAAGGCATTTGTAAACTCTAAAATTCGAGGTTTGTCTATTGACGAGTAATAACCGCAGGTCCAGGTTGCTGATTTCGGACATGTCGCGTTGAACAGGAATTCAGGGAAGAACTACAGTAAATGTGCAGACCGTCTTCTGAACTCCATCCCCCATATTCGGCCAAGTCACAGTGAATTTCTGCAAGTCGCCTGGATTGTCACCGACAACCGCCTCGAAGTGGGCTCCGCTGGAAAGTGAACTGACTTTCTCGTAGCTTCTCAGTGTGTCGCCCTTACGAGACATCAGCGTCTTGCAGAACTCGCCAACACCTTCTGACACTACTTCATCGAGCGCTCCTGAGAGTGCATCGGTGAAGCTCAATCGCTTTGAATGTCGATCTGCCGAAAGGACAGACCCCGTCCTCGAAAGCGAGCCGTCCTTATATTTGAGTAGAAGTACGTCGTTGGGCTGCGCTACAGAAATGGAGAAAGTGTCATTAAAGAGAAAAATGAACCCCGACGTTTGGAATGGGACAAAGACTTTGTGGTTGCCTTCTACTTTAGTTTCGGATACAAATCGAATGATCCTGCTGTGGACGGAGGGGGAAAGCCACCCATGCGCAACAGCCACACTATGCTTATGGGCATAATGGGGTGTGCTTGACGGCATCCCTCTTCCACTTGGTGACCAAGCCAAAAGCAGCGCAAAAGTGATCGACGCCATCATTTTTCTGAACACCTACAGTTTTGTGCGTCATTCCTGCCAAGGGTGATAGGGACGCAACCCACATAAGACCTACCAATCGCTTTACAGGCCCGCATGCAAAAGCCGACTTGCGCAGGGGTACATCCGGGTGGGTTTCCACCGCTGCATGTGCAGTTACATGAATTGGCTGGACCGTCACCACCAGTGTAACTGTACCCGTCCGTACCCGTCGTTACACCGTTGTTGCCGGTGTAGGTCACAATACCAGTTCCGTATCCCCGCGCTTTACAAAACTTGTTGCAAGCCCACTGGTCATATGGCATGTCACATTTGCCAGGATGGAGAGGATTCGGTAGCGTTGGGGGACCCTGTGTGCATGAGCCTAATCCGCTGGGATCGGACTTCGAAATGGGGTTGTTTGAGGCGTAGGTGTAAGCGGGCTCCTCCGGCCAAAGCGGATCAACGGTAAGCCATCGTGCCGATTTAGGAACAAATTCTCGTGCCCTCATGTAGATTCCGCCCCAGCTATCTGAGTAGCACCCTAAGATGCCCCCAAAGGTGAATGGGGGGCGGATCTTACCTTAGTGCAGTCATGAACCGTTCAAGTAAATTGCGCAGTTCAACTAGAAACTCATGACACTCGATGGAGAGAATTGTGAAATGTCTTGAATCCCGCTTAAGGATTTCGATAATCAAGAAAAAGAGAGCATGACCAATATGTGGCTTGCATCATTTGCTAGTTCACCCTAGACGATCAGCCTGTAACAGATTTCGATGTGCACTTGATTTGCCGACACTGTAACTTGTGTTCATATTCGTGCGGGCCAACCGAAGGCAAATGCTAAGTTAGTAAACGCTATCCGCTCACGTAGGTTAATTACGACACATAAACAGGATGCTCTATGGAGCTTTTGGGCACATAGCTCAGCGAGAAACTGACCAAGAATCGAAGATCAGAACTGATCGGTCATGAAGACTGTGCACTGTTTTGGCTGAATTCGGGGTGCCAGGGCAGATTCCACACGACCCTTTACGGCCCTATCGGCCCCTACACAGTTTCCCCGCATTGGTCCCCGTAGGTTCGAGGGTATTGCGCCTCGCCTTCGGCATGGGACCCGCGCCGAGGAACGATCCAACCGAGCGGATGGCCTCCAGAGAGTATCTTGCTTTAACCGCCAGTGGGGTGATAAGATCTGCCATGTTTCGGATTGTGGACAAGCTCGCCGCTGAAGTCCACGCTTGCGGTGGGTGCGCGGCTGTCGCGGGGCGCGAGCCCGTTCTTGAAATGGATCGCCCGCGAGGCATCTTTCCTCGGGGACTGTTCGTTTGGCCTCCAGGCAAGGACCTAACCGACGCCGATCTGGTGATACTCGGCGAGAATCCTGGAAGAGCGCCAGCAGCCGAGCGGGCCATGTACGTTTTGCTCAATGAGCATCATTCGTGGCAAACCGATCCGTTGGCTGCTCTGGATCGGCTCTCTGCTGCTCTCGGCGATGGCGATTGGGAGGAGGGTGGCAATTACTGGCGCAATGCAGTTCGGCTTGTTCGCGCCCTTTATCCCCGCGACCTCTATGGTCGCCCTGGAGGCTTCCCATGCACGGTTGCTGGGATGGAGCTTGCCTACTGCCAGTCCCCCGCCGCAAAGGTGGCAGGCAAGAAGCACTGGGACGCGCTCAATACATGTGCGAAGGTCCATCTTTCCAAGCACCTGAGGACGGTAAGTGACGAGACGGTGGTGATGTGCCTTGGCGGACCTGCCGCCGCCTGGATGCGAAACAGCGAACACGCGAACCGCTTGCGGTGGTGCTGGGTCGATCACTTGTCGGGCTCTTGGGGCTCTTTGTATCGACTAATCAGGATGGACGAAGGCGTCGCACGGCTCTGGCCGTGCGTCGAGGACGAATGGAAGCGCGTCCGTGACGGCGGTGGGCCAGCCAAACTCGGAGAACATCACGGAAGGGGGAACCGCCGTTGCGACTTCCCTGGCTGTGATTGGCATCGGACAAATTTCCGACTTGCCACGGATGAAGCCCAAGATTCTGTGCCGCCTTCGTGAAGACTTCGGCCCGATGTGCATCGGGTTCAAACCAGAATTCGGTGAACGGTAACTCAAGGATCAACCCTGAGTTGATCGGCGGATCGGGTCTCGCCGACGGCTCCGACCGAACTCTGGCGACCCATCGGCACTACGGTACGATAACAGCCATGGATTACAAGGCGTGGCGGAAATCGGTCGACCAGTTCCTCCAGACGCGGCGGCCAGACATCAAGATCGCCGATCTCGATCCGAACGCTGCCTATCAGGCATTTCAACACGGAATGTCTCCGTTGGACTTCGTGCAGCAACCGACCCTGGTTCTACATCCAACGCTGCCGCCTTCGGTCGCCCCCGTGCCCGCGCCAATTCCTGGCATGCCCCCAAGCACTGGACGCCCCGCCTTGGGCAGGCCCGTTGCGTTGGTGGCCGCCCTGGTCGTCGTGATCGGCGGCGGAGTTTTCTTCGGCCGCCACATCTTTGACCGCGCCCAGTCGGTTCTTGGGCCGAAGCTCGTTACGATCCAACAGCTGAAAAAGAACAATGTTGCCCTGAACGGCGCTCACGTCAGGATTGTAGGGTACGTGATTAGTACCCATCTTGGACCCTCAGCAAATCAGATCGCATTGGCGGATGTCCCGCTGGACGAGCTTAATGATCTGACTGAAAAGAGCGTTGGCCAGATCAGCGGGGTGGAGGACATTTCCAGGTTGCAGGACATTGACCGACGCACTACTCTCCGCCTCAGCGTGACCCCCGATGGCTTTGACGGTGACGATAAGGTCGCGGTGGAGGGCGTGTATTCGGCGGAGCAGGACACATTCTTCGTTGACAAAGCCGAGAAGCTTGGTCACGTACCACGACGCGCCCAGCCTTCGGGAGACAATTCCTCCGTCGCTGCCGATGTGAACCAAAGCCAGAACGACCAAGGTTCGACGACGCCTGGGTGGGACCAGTCTCAGGCTGGCGGCTACGACCAACAGCAAGGAACGGGCTATACGGGCGGCAATTGACGGCTAAAACCAGTCCTGCCCGTCGTCCCGATCAAGGTTCTTATTGTAGATCGGCTTCATGGCTTGCTTGGCGGCCTGGATGACCTCGTATTCGGCATCAAGACGAGCTTGCTTGTCATCGGGGACGCGACGGAGAACTTTGAAGGCGAAAGCCCGCTCCCCGTATCGATCATAGTCGGCTTGAAGTTCGCGGTTGTGGTGAACGCCAGCGGCTAGCTGATTCAGGATGACTGTGTATCGCTCCCCCACATTCCATGACTGGCCGACGTACCCCTTCTTCGACTGGAGGTGATAGAAAACGTATACGCCGCCGATAGGTTCGGGCATGAAGGGTGCTGGCATCAGCTCGCGTCTCCCCGCCGCACATGTGGCGGGGCGGCTTCGTAGTGGAGAACCGCCCAGTAGCGTTGTACGCCCAAGGCGATTGAGTCGCCGCCCGTGGCCCAAAGCGTCATGCTCGCCAGACCCCCGTCGGCGCGTGCTCGGTTCAGAATCAGCCGTCGCTTCGCGATCCGCTTGAGTACGCGGATGATCGGGGCGAGTTCCGCTACAGTGCCCTCATACGTGGCGAGAGGTTCTGGCTTGAGTCCGCCCGCCGTTCCCCAGAGCCTTCCCGCATTCTTATAATGGTTTGGAACCTGGTTGCTCGGCGAGTTTCCCTGCTTCATCGTGTATCGGTGGACGTGCTCTTCGTTGCGGATCGGGCCAAAGTCGATCAAGTACCTCGCGCTTGCTGACGCGCCGATGATCTTCATCCATTGACCCTTGAGAGCATCACTATCCACTTCTCCGATCAACAGAAGATGGAAATGCGGCCGCCCGCTGTGCGTGAATTCCAGTTTCCAAACAAGCTTGATATCGCGGCGGACTAGCCAGGTCTTGATACGGTCAAGGTGCTTCTTTACGACGCGATCATCGTCTGGGGCTACGCTGCCGTAGTTGAGCGTGAGGAAATGAGTGAAGGGCTCTACATTCCGAATGGTCAGGGTCATACGGCGGCGGCTCTTCCGACTCATTCGCTTGGTCGATCCCGCACTTCGGGATGGTGGACACGAAGGTCTTACCGCCAGTGGGCGATTACACTTCTTGCGTTCGATGGTTGCGTCCGCTCTCAGGACGTTGATCCATGAGCTATCTTGTGCCGCTGATGAAGAATGGCCTGTTGAGATAAAGGGGACCTGGACGGTCTCCTCGCAGGCTTGAGCTGTATAAGGGTGGTGAAGCACGCTTGCAGGCGCATGCGATCCGCAGCATTACGAAGGGCTGGATCGCAGTGCTTAGGGGCCGAGGCCCTTACCAAAGCCCTCCTGCGCTTTGGTCTAGTAACTTCGCGATCTCCGTAGGCGCGAAACGAAGCGTTCGGCCCAAGCGAACGCTTTGAATCCGCCCTGCCCGTGCATGTCGATAAACACTTTCGGGCGTGAGTTGTAGAACGTCCGCAACCTCCGTCGCGGTTAGGAGACGACCGATGTCGGCTCGCTGGAAATGCTTGGTTTCGTACATCGACGGCGCTTATACAGATTCGTGCTGCGAGCGCCTGGAGGAGCCAGATGTTGGCTGGTACCCTCCGATCATGATCTTCATGCAGGCGGCGGGAAAGCTCTGGGTCTATCCCGACCAGGAGGCCGCCGACAGGGGACGTGCTTACCGCAATAGCCTTTCGAAGGAAATGGGCGAGTGGTTCTTACCAACGACGATTGAGGCCGACGAGAGCGGCGCTGTCGGCGAGGTCGCCGATATTCCCGAACGGCCAATACCGCGCCCCGCAAACCCCGAGGAATCCAAGCGGGCGGAAAAGGCGATTCATGCCATCAGCGCGGACATGCTGGCCGTGAAGGCCCTGTACACGTTGGAGGAGGTGGCCGCCCTGATCGGCATGGGTCTGAGCACGGTCGAGCGGATGATTCGGGAAGGCTACTTAGCTTCGGGGATCGTCCCTGGAACCGATAGCTCGCGCCGCGTAAGCCGCGCCCAACTCGCCGCCTTCATAGCGGCATTTGATAACGAGAACGGGCTCACCAGACCAGAACGGACGACACGGCCCCCACGTAAGCGAAAGTCACGCTAACGATGTCAGGGGACGCTCGCCATGGCCAGCCGCAGGTCGTCGTCGGTGGCCCTGATGTAGTAGCGGAGGGTCGTTTCGATCTTGCTATGGCCCGCGATGCGCATGAGCACGTGGGGCTTGACCCCTCGGCCGCCGTCCGCAAAGTTCGCCAACCAGGTGAGGAATGTTGAGCGAAGGTCATGGTGGGTCGGAACGGGCTTGCCGTCACTACCGTCAAGGCCCGCGTCGATGGCGACCGCCTTGAACGGCAATGAACCGTTTTGGCTACTGTAGGGCTTGCCGTCTCGGTTGTGGCAGACCCACTTGACGCCCTTCTCCTGCGCCTCTTCCCGAGCGGCGCACAGAACGGGCTTGAGGGACGGCGGAATCGGAATATCGCGCTTCCCCGCCTTCGTCTTCGGCGGACGGAGGGTTAAGCCTTTGCCGCGAACATTCTGGTGTTGCTGGCGAACACGCACAACCCCGTTCTCAAGATCGACGTGCCGCCACTCCAATCCCGAGCACTCGCCGAACCTGAGGCCCAGCTTCAGACCGAGCGTAACGGGCATATACATGATGGTCTCTTTCGCCGCCCTGATCAACGAGGCCGACTCCCCTTCCGTCAGGATGCGTTTGCCTTCTTCGTCATCCTCATCGGTGATGATGTTCGGGTTCTTCAACTTGACAGAACGGCAGGGGTTTACGGTGACGAGCCCTTGCTGCATGGCCCGCGTAACTGACGACGATAGGGCGGTGAGGACGCGCTCGGCGACATCTTTGCCACTGTCGGCCTTGATCTTGTTGAAGAGCGTCTGGAGCTGTGGGACGTTGAGGTCGTCGATTCGGACGCCACCGATGGTGGGATGAATCCTGGTGGTCAGCCAATGGCGGTAGGTGTCCACGGTCGTTTCGGCCAACTCGTTCGGCCAAACCTCCGTAATGCAGTGCTCCGACCAGGTTTTGACCGTCCAGCCCCGAGCGTTGGCCCCTTCGGTCTTGTTGAACTCGGCGAATGCCGCATCGCGGGAGGCGACAGCGTCGGCCTCTTTGAGACGGCTGCCGTGTTTGCGGTATTGGGTGCCGTCGCGCCTGGTGAGGGCAACCTCCCACTCCCATCGCCCCGTCGTTTCGTTCTGCCAGACGTTGCTGGTCTTCTTGTTCTTCGGGGATCGGGTGGGCCGCGCCATAGCCTATTATGGCAGGCATTCTCCCCGTATTCAACCCCGTATTCGCATAATTTGAATCTGTTAGAACTGATCGGTCATGAACATCTGGGGGATACCGGGGATGTTGTGGCCCATTAGGTAGAGCTCTACTGTGGGGTCGGAGAGGGGGATTTCTAGTTGGTCGGCCATGAAGGTAGTGCCGAACCACTCGGTGCCGGGAGGGAGCGGGAGGCTGCGAACGGGCTGACTGAAGATGGGCTCGCGGAGGACGCCGGGTTCGATACTGAGGTAGCCGTCTTGGAAGGGGGTGCATATGCGGTAATGCCACTTCCAATAATCCCAGCGAAGGGCATCGCGACGCAAACGATCGGGGTGACCTTCGCTCCAGGCGTTGTAAATCGATTCGACGGTCTCAAACTCGAACGAATCTGGGAAACCCTCTTCCATTTCGGTTTGAATGGGGGCACGGATCACTCGATCAAGTGCTTCAAAACCGTTGCGCTCATAAAGCGACAATTCACGCGCAAAGAGTAATGCGCCGGTTTCTCCATTGCGAGCCGATTCCTTCAAAACTTTTTGGATCAACAACGAAGCCAATCCTTCTCCCTGCCTTTCCTTTCTCGTCGCAACTCCTGCTATTCCGATTGCCTTTCCCCAGCCAAAAATGAGCGGGCTAGTTGTCAAAATAGACAGCATTTCGGGGCCGTCGAACAAGGCCCACTTCCGATTTAGATCGAACAGTGGTTCGGTGAAGAACACGTCGTAAGCGCGGTTAAAGTCCAGGCCGAAAACGTCGCACATCAGGCGTAGGAAGGGTTCGGATTCCCTGCGGTGGATCGGACGAATATCGATCATAAGGGGTGGCCGTTGTCACCATCTGCAGGGCGAGCCTTCGATTTTGAAGCTGAGTCAGATGGATTGAGGCCCTTTACAGTAGCGGGCTGAATGGTGATCGTCACTTTTACTTCTCGGGTATCCACACCAGTCAAACTGGCCGGGATTTGAACGGGGACGGTTAGCGTTTGCGTCGATGTTAGTTGAGAAACATCAATCGGCTCGGTGGATACTTTCGTGATGCCCTTCAAGATTCGGCTCGGGCCACTTGCCGTCACGCGATCTGGCTCGACCGAATAGCTTTGCACCACAAATCCATCGGGGACTTTGCCTAGAAATTCCGCTTGAACAAATACCTGCTTACTCTGAGGAGATAGAGCCAGCTTCGGCTTGACAAACACTTTCGCAGGATGAATCGTCACGTTTGGAACAAGTCGATCCGATGCATCGAAAGGATTCAAGATCACCTCAATTGGCTGAGGTGCGTGAGGGTCAATCATGTCCAAGCTTACGGTGGCCACAACTTTATTTACGCGAGCAATATCGCTATCAAGACCTTCAATCGTAACGTGCTTCGTCTCGACTTCCAGCTCATCCAAGATGAGGCTCGGGTCGGACAGCTTGCCGGTCGGAGTGGCAATTACGACCGCGTCGCTTTTCCCAAGATGCTCAACGGAGACGGTTACCGTCTTGCCAACTTCCAGAACCTTTTGCTGCAGATCGGGTGGGTAAATACTTATCGTCGGGTAGACGTTTTTGCCCTTCTTCGCAAGGGATAAATCGACTTCTGCATAAGGCTTGTGATCAATGATGTCCTTATATTCCGCTTCAGACACCCGAGCAGTCACGACGATGTTCTGAGGAGCATCGATAACCGAGTATTCCGATTTCAGTCCGTATTGATGGAGAGGAATATTGAAAGTCCGAATGCGAGTTGTTAGGTGTTGTGGTAGCAACACAAACCATAGCAGCAATGAGATAATGAGGGATGCCAAGGCGATTGGAACGTTGACTCGGCTGGGTTTATTGCTCATTCAGCCGCTCCATTTTTCTTGCGACCATTGCTTCGTCGGTCAAAGGTTCGTTTTTCAGCGATGCCCGATTCATCGATGTTTCGAAGTTCCTTATTGAGAAGAGATCGAAGCTCAACGTGAGATGCCAACCGCTTCAAAACTCCCTCGGAGGCAACACTGATGGTGCCCCGCTCTTCGCTCACGACCACGGTGATGCAGTCAAACGCTTCCGTAATCCCAACGGCCGCCCGATGACGCATATGAACGTTTTGATCCAGGGTTTTCGATTCGCTTAAGGGCAATCGACAAGCAGCCGCCACGATGATGTCGCCACGAATAATCACTGCTCCGTCATGGAGGGGATTGTGCTCAAAGAAGATCGAGCCCAACAACGGCGCGCTCACTTTTGCTTGCAACAAGACGCCGTTCCCGACAAATTCGTCCAAAGGTGCCAATTTTTCGATGACGATAATCGCACCTACACGGCCAGCAGACAATTCCGCGGCGGCAGACACAATCTCTTCAATCGTGTGCGCCTCCGCACGCTCCTCCACATTCGTTCGAACGAATTTCTGCAAGATCGACGAGGGGCGGGCGAAACCTTCAATCGCAGTTCGCAATTCGGGAAGGAGAAGGATAACCAACGCAGCCGGTCCCAAATAGGTTGCCTTTTCCAGCATCCAGTTCAGGGTGTAAAGACCAAGGCGACCGCTAATCCAATAAAAGATAACGAAGGCGATGATTCCCGCGATAATTCGCCAGGCACGGGTGCCTCGGACCAGCATCAGTAGGCGATAAATAACGTAGGCGACTAAAAGTACGTCGACTAGGTTAGTAAGCTGATCGCCCAGGGGTAGCGCCCGAACGTTCTGGAACTGCGTGACTAAATCTTGCAAATTATCCCGTGGATTATTCTAGCCCCCACCAAACGTGTGTTCATAGGGCAAATGGATAATCCCGCCTGTTCGTTCGACACTTATTGGGCTCATAATGATGGGTTGATACCAAAGTTCGTTTTACAACGATGTGCGAGCTTCCAATCATGAAGGCAATCCTATGGCCGAAGGCACTCATCGAACCCTGTTAGACATTCGCAAAGATATCGACGCGATAGACGACGAACTCGTTGCACTACTCAGCAAGCGCGTAGAACTTGCCCAAGAAGTTGGACTTGTTAAGGGCAAAGACAATCGTCCTTACTTCACGCCCGAGCGTGAGAGGCAGATTTATGAAAAGCTTGATCGGATCAATCCGGGTCCGTTGAGAAATCGGCAGTTATCGGCGATCTTCCGAGAAATCATCAGTGCGGCAAGAGCGGCTGAAAAGCCTCTCGTTGCTGCCTTTTGGGGTCCGGCTGGAACCTATACCAACTTAGCCGCGATCGAGACTTTCGGGGCAAGCAGCACATTTGCGGCTCAAGACAGTATTCAGGATGTCTTCCGAGCGGTTGAGCACGGCAATGCAGACTATGGAGTCGTTCCAGTCGAAAACTCCGTGGCAGGAATCGTTCCGGAAACCCTCGATATGTTCCCGCAGACAAACGTCAAAATTTGTGCTGAGGTTTACATCCCGATTCACCATCATCTGCTTTCGACTTGCACGACGCTCGATGAAATCAAGACCGTCTTTGCCGGTCCGCAACCTGCCCAACAATGCAGGCGCTGGCTCAGAGCTAATTTGCCGAATGCCCAGATAATCGAAGTCGTTCCAACCTCCAAAGCGGCTGAAGCGGCCCTCCAAGAGCCCAATAGCGCTGCGATTGCGAACAAGCTTGGCGCCGAGATGGTAGGCATCCCTACACTCGTAGAGCACATTAACGATAACCCGTCTAACAGGACCCGATTCATTATCCTTGGCTACAATGAACCAGCCAAAACGGGCAACGACAAGACGAGTGTAATGTTTAATCTACGCAACCGTCCGGGTGAGCTTGTGACCGCCCTGCGCGCGTTCGAAGCCAACGGAGTCAACCTAATGATGATTGAGAGCCGTCCTGCCCAACGTGCGACGTTCGAATACATCTTTTACTGCGACTGCGCTGGACATCGAACGGACGAATCACTGCGTGCAGCAATTGAGACACTTAAAGGCTACGCGTTGGAGACTACGATTCTAGGCAGCTATCCCTACCGGGATCCGCTCGATATTTAGTGATTCCCAAAGAATTGAAGCGAAGAACCACCGTTTCTTCGTATGAACGTTTGATATGAAAGGAAAAGGGCGGCAAGATTTTGGCTTACTGATCTTACGATTGGGCGTCGGACTTGTCATGCTCTTTTTCGGTTCACAAAAGATGTTGGGGGTCTTCGGTGGAATGGGTTACGCGGCCACCGTTGACATGTTTCACTCAAAGATGGGTGTTCCGCTACCGCTCGCTCATCTCGCGATATTTGGCGAATTCTTTGGGGGACTGGGGCTCATTTTTGGGTTACTTACTCCCGTTGCAGCATTTGGCGTGGCATGCACCATGGCAACCGCCACATACATGAACATGAAAACTCCGGGAGCTCTTAGCGGAATCTTTACTGGAGCAACAGGGGCTGACCCTTCACACTTGTTCTTTCCTGCGTCGTTATTCGTTGCGGCAGTCACCATAATGATTCTCGGTGCCGGAGCCTTCTCTCTGGATAACAGATTCTTCAGGAAAAACAAACGTTGATTCGCCCAGCAGAACGCAAGGACATCTCCCGAATTTGGGACCTCATCAATGAATTGGCTGATTACGAGAAACTCAGTCATGCGGTAACTGGAGGGTGTGAAGCACTTGAAAAGCATGTGTTTGATGACCGTCTTTGCACCGTTTTTGTCATCGAGGATGAAGGAACCGTGGTTGGGTACACCCTTAGCTTTCCCACGTACTCAACGTTTCGAACTCTCCCGGGTGTTTGGCTTGAGGATCTCTATGTCACTCCAACCCATCGAGGGAAAGGACTCGGCAAGGCGCTGCTTCACAACTTAGTCGACTACTGTCGCATCCAAGGATTGGGGCGTTTGGAATGGTCAGTTCTTGATTGGAACGAACCTGCGGTCCAGTTCTATATTGCCCAAGGTGCCGACGTCATGCCAGATTGGCGAACTTGCCGCATTAGCTTTTAATCTCACGTGGATCTGAGATGAGTCTTACACCTGAATAGTTTTGTTTCGGGTGTAATTCATTTATGGATGCACCGCAGTCATTGGAACCACCGAAGGTTCGTTGGGATCTGTCCGCCTTGTTCTCAGGCGTAGCCGATCCAAAGATCGAAGCAACTTGGAAAACCGCAAATGAGAAGGCTGAGGCCTTCGCCGAAAAATATCGAGGCAAGATCAATGTTCCGGACCTAACCGCTCAGGTCTTATCCGAAGCCATTGCCGAAATAGAGGCGATCTATAACGAAGTCGCTAAGCCAATGGGTTACGCAGGCTTGCTGTTTGCAACCGATAGCGGAGACGCATCCGTCGGCGCCTTCATGCAAAAGCAACGGGAGTTTGGCACCGGTCTCAGTATCAAGACGATGTTCTTTGAGTTAGAACTTCAAGCCGCTCCTCAATCTGCGATTGACGCGATTATTCATGATGCTTCGTTGGCAAACTACAAGCACTACATTCAATCCACTCGAATGTACAGTGCGCACCGACTGAGTGAGTCCGAAGAGATCATCCTTGAGGAAACAGCGAACACAGGCTCAAGGGCTTGGGTTCGACTTTTTGAAGAGTTAACCGCCAATCATGTTTTCAAACTGATCAAGCCTGGTTCGGACTCCCCAATCGATGCGACCGAGCAGGAAGTACTAACACTCCTAAGAGATCCAGATCGAGCGACTCGCCAAGCGGCGGCCGACACTCTTTCGGCTGGGCTCAAAGAATTGGAGAGGGTTGTGGTTTTCAACTATAACAACCTCTTGCAGGACAAGGCGGTTGAAGACCGACTTCGCAGTTTTGAGTATCCCGAGCAGTCTCGCCACCTCGCGAATGAGTTGGAGAAGCAGAATGTAGATCTTGTGATCGACATGTGCCGCGCGAATTATTCGCTGGTTGAACGGTTCTATACGGTCAAGAAGGAGATCTTGGGTCTCGACGAGCTCACCCACATTGATCGTTACGCTCCGCTATTCGACAGCGAAGAGAAAGTAAGTTGGGACCGTGCCAAAGAGATCGTATTGAGCGCGTTTGGTTCGTTCAGTAAAACTCTAGAGGCACGTGCGGGCGAGTTCTTCGAATCCAATTGGATTGATGCTGAACCACGAAAGGGCAAGCAAGGAGGAGCGTTCTGTTCCTATAACACTCCGGACACTCATCCGGTTGTGTTCCAAAGCTATCTCAATCAAATGGACGACGTCATGACGTTGGCGCACGAGTTGGGGCACGGTGTTCATGCTTCGCTTAGCCGAGCGCAGACCTATCTCAACTTTCACGGGACCTTGCCGCTCGCGGAACTTGCTTCTACATTTGGTGAGATGCTGGTTTTCGAAAAGTTGGTGTCAGACGCTACGCTGAAAGACAAGCTTGCTCTCTATGCAGACAAAGTTGAAGGCATATTTGCTACCGTATTTCGCCAGTCGGCGATGTTCTCTTTCGAGAGGCGATGCCATCAAGCACGTCGCACCCAAGGTGAGCTGACGGTTGATCAATTTGGCGAAATCTGGCAGGAAGAAATGCAGGCGATGTTTGGAACATCGGTCGCTTTAGGCGAACAACACCGAACGTGGTGGAGCTATGTGGGGCACTTCATCTTTGCGCCATTCTATGTTTATGCCTATTCCTTCGGGGAGTTGCTCGTGCTGTCCTTGTATCAAATGGCAAAAGCGGAAGGACCGAGCTTCGCAGACAAGTACATTCACCTACTTGAATTGGGTGGTTCTTTAACTCCGCACGAGTTAATGGAGTCTGTCGGTGTGGATCTCAATTCGAAGCAGTTCTGGCAAGGCGGGTTTGACGCAATGGAGCAGCTTGTGACGACCTTCGAAGGCCTCTGGGCAGAATATAAAACGACCAACGCATAATATGTACCCTTCGGGTCACTCCCTTCCCCCTGGGGAGAAGGGAGTGACCGAATCAGGCCTTCGCCCTTAGCTCTTCGTCTCGGTTGTCGTGAACTTGGAAAGAAACATCGAGGTTGATCGGCAAAATCGCTCTCGCCGATGGATCGGTTCGAGCAATCACCCATCCATCACTAACGAGTGCCTCCAGATCGGTGAGGACCTCTTCCCAAAACTTGGGAAATGTTGGCCCCGCTTGGCCAATCTCCATCGCGTAATTCCGAGTTGCCATGACGAGTTCTTCAAATGTGCGCTCTGTCTTGAGGAATGTTGCCAGCCATCCCATGACATCCAGCATCGGAAGCAATTTACCGTCGCGTCGGTACATCCTTCGGCGCGTAATTCTGCCATTTTGCATCTCGCCGGTCCAGTCTTTTTCCGCACCTTCTAGGTTGAGCTTAAAAAGGCTCTTACCGACAATTTCGTAATGCGCTTCTTCACCCGTGAAAGACGAGATGATCTTTTTACCAAGGAAAAGGCCGTATCCCCCTACACTTGTTCCGCTATTCCGCTCAATAAATCCCCCCTGTCCGAGCCACTGCCAAGCTTTGTCAGACGTTAGCGACAGGCCCGCATCTAGCGCGATCTGCCGGGCATGATCTTTGAGATCGGAAAATACGCCGTTGGCGGTGTACCAAAAGTCGGCAAAGCGAATGTGCTGTCGGATTTGATAGCGATGGGTGCTGCAGTAATAGTGGCGTAGCCATTCAGGTTCGTAATCTTTACGATCCAATCCTAAAATCACGTAGGCAACATCTCGAGAACCAAGGTGCGCAAGCGACAAACCAGCGGACAGAATTGGATCCGCAAATCCCGCCGACTCTCCGGCAAGAAACCAGTTATCACCGGTCAGTCTTTCGGATACAAAACTCCAATCATTCGTCGTTGCGAGCTTATCTTCTCGGCTCGCTTTGGCAAGAAGCCGGTTGAGCAGCGCATCAGAGCCCACTGCCTCGGTGTATAGCTGTTCGGGTGTCTTCCCTTGCTCCTTGTAATACTTCGCGGGAACAATCAAGCCGATGGAAGTGCGGTCGGGACCAAGAGGAATGAACCAGATCCAACCATAGGATAAGGACAGGACCTGAATTCGGGTGCCACCTACTCCGATGTTGACGGCCCATTCGGCATTTCTCCAGTAATCCCAAATCGCAATGTTTTGAAGCTTGGTCGGACAATCGACATGCACGCCCATCGTTCTTCGAAGGATGCCTGCGTGACCACTTGCATCGACATAGTAACGCGCCTTGATTTCCGTTCCGTTATCGAGGGTGAGGCTAGTGACGGAATCCCCTTCACGATTAACCGTTCGTACCGACGTTTGTTGACGGACCACGCACCCCATTCCAGCCGCATGATCCAGCAAGATCTTATCGTAGATCGCTCGATCAACCTGAAAAGCTGTTTTTACTCGTTGTCCTGAATACTTAGCCGGGCGAGGTTGGTCATCAAATTTGCTTCGGGAAGAAATTCAAAATCCCATAAATCCTTCGTTCTCCCCCATCGGTAGGTGGCCCCAATCTTGACAGGGAAATTAGCAGCTTCGATTTTGTCCCAAACGCCTATTTCATCGAGAACAGCTGAAATAACGGGAAGTAAGCTCTCACCAACGTGATCTCTTGGAAAACACTCACGCTCGAGAATCAGGACCTTTAGGTCTGAGTTATATTTTTTGAGGAGTGAACCGACTGTTGAACCAGCGGGACCTCCACCGATAATTGCGACATCGAAATTCTCAGTCATATACGTACCCGATTGAGGAGTTTAACCTAACTCAAGGTGAAACTCATTTGCCTAACAAATAGGCCCAAAGATGACTATGGGCTCCTGCCAAACGACAGGAGCCCATGACCCTTATTCAGGGAATAGAGCTACTTGCCTGCTCCGCCTGAAGGTGCAGCACCTGCGCCGGCAGGTGCGCCACCAGGTCCAACGCCCGCGCCATTGTAAGGTGCGGCAGGCTGTCCGGGTGGTACTCCACCTGAGTTTGCAAATGGACCCACTGAATTGCCGGGAGCCTTCATGGCACCAGGAGCAGGTGGTGGGCCGGCTACTCGATTGTGATAGTCGTCGTTAACTTTCTTGCTTACATCGGTGCTGTCGCCGCTGCATCCACAAAGGGATAAGCTGACTAAGCCGAGTAAACAAAACAAGACAGGTCGAATCGTCATATTTATTACCTAATTGCGTTCCACATGTTGTTCTGTGGCAGACCAGATGGATCCGGGTTCGTTTGAATCGGATTCATCGACTTGGCATGGCCGTCGGCAAACACGATTGGAGCTTGACCAGCAAAGTTCGTGCTGATGGCACCATTGCGGACGTCTGCGTTAACCAACCATGAGCCACCGAAGTTGCCATGAGGAGCA
>CAIUHP010000106.1 GCA_903899015.1 uncultured Armatimonadota bacterium
ATCCAAGGACGAGAAAGACCAAGGCCCATCGCAAACAGCTCTTCAGATCTCATACAGAAATCATGGAACGAAAACTCGAAAAGTGTCTACTTCTATGCCAAACCTACGCTGAACCTAACCCACACGAAATGAGAGAGAGCCTCTTACACTCTAATTCGCTCCGGGATGGAGGTCCAAGCTGTGACCTTCAGTCTATCGGATGAGCAGCAACTACCACAAAAGTCAGCACAGACTCCCACAAAACCAATACCCTCTTACACGGTTTCATGTAATGGTTAGGGGCTCTGAAGCTAAACTCGTGCCTTGAGTTCCGCCTTTGCTGATTTGCCTCATTGTGGGTCGCAAAGGTTCGCGGAGGAAACATTTCTCTTTGCGTTCCTTCGCGACCATTGCGTGAATTCTTTCAGCTGAATAACTCATACAGCGAGCCAAACCACATCATAAGCTTAATTCCCTCTACTTGCAAGAGGCGAGTGATTCTTCAGCGAATTTAAGCCCCGTATCAGAACCTACAGCCACGCGCTTGAACTGGCGCTTTCGGGTGCCGAATCACAGTTGGTTGTATGGAGCAACGACTCCGTAGCCCTACTTGGGAACGGCAATCGTTGGCTTGAATTGCCCCTAACAAAGAGTCCACATGCTGTACTGGACCCAATTCTCCGTTGCTTCACCATCCCACCCCAACCCGCTGTGAGGCTTTACAGCAGGATCACGGGAATTTGGCGGCCGATGGCGGTGTCTTGGTGGGCGGGAAAGTGGGCTAAGGCTTGGGCGGTGGCGATGCTACGTAGGCCGAAGGAGGCTTGTTCTGTACTGAGAGTGAGTTGACTGTCTTCGATATTGACTCGGACGAAATCTTCTCTGCCGACGGCGTAATGCGGGAACGTGGAGGGGAGTCTTAACCACTGGAGCTTCCAATCCGACCAACCGGCGAGCAGTCTCAAGGCGGGGCGGACAAAGATCTCGAAGCAAACGAAGGCGCTTGCCGGATTGCCCGGGAGTCCAAAAACGAAGCTATTGTCGATTTTTCCGAAGAGAATTGGTTTGCCAGGCCGGATACCGACTCCGTGGAAATACGTCTTCCCTAGCCTAGCCATTGCGGGGGCAAGAAAGTCACGATCTCCAACCGATGCTCCGCCAGCTACAAGAATAACTTCACTGGTCTGGGCTGCGGCCGTGAGACTTTGGACAAGTTCTTCTTCACTGTCTTTCACCCGAGAACAGATCACATTTGAATGGGTTGCCGAAAAGACTTGGCGAGAGAGCATTACCGAATTTGTGTCACGAATCTGGCTTCCGATCGGTTGTTCTGACGGCTCAACCAGTTCATCACCGGTCGTGATGACAGAAACGGTTGGAGCGCACCAGACCTTCACCGAAGTGTGGCCTGCAAAAGCACAAATTGCTGCGCTCCCGGGATGGAATACCGACCCACTCGGAAACAAGATAGCGCCCTTGGTGAAATCGGCCCCTTGTCGGCGAATATGAGCGGACGGTCGGATCGATTCTTTGATGAGAACCAGAGATCCTTCGACCTCCACATCTTCTTGCATGATAATTCCGTAGGTGCCTTCGGGTACTGGTGCACCAGTTAAGATTCGAAGTGCGGTTCCTTGCTGGATACTTTTCTGTTCTATCCCACCCGCAGCGATAGAGCCTGCGAGGATTAGGCGAACATCTTCCATCCCATCTTCGCTTGAACCTATCGCATAACCGTCGACCGCACTGTTGTCAAACCGAGGATTGGGTTCGGAAGCAATGACCGATTCGGCAACGGCTAGTCCGTCTGCATCTTCAAGAGCAACAACTTGAGACTTGGTCGTCGGTTGAATTCGCTTCGCGATCTCCAAAATCGCCTGTTCGTAGGTCATCGGGTATTCGGACACACTAGAAGTATGGGCGGTTCGAGCACAATGAGTCATGCGTAGCTTGCGGAGCCAACTCATCTTGAGCCATTTGTTTCTAGTGCTCTTGATGGTGTTCGTCATGAGCGGCGCAAGCGTGACGTTCTTCACGATCACCCAATCCGTTAATCGAGTCCTGCAGGGCAATTTCAGAACGGTGCTTGCCGCGCAGGAGATGAACGCCTCGCTTCAGGAGCAAGAGACTGCTTTTGCTTTGCTTGCCAACGGCGACTTACCAGAAGCTAGAGCAACTTACGAACGCGCTACGAAGGTTTTTGAGTCCGCATTTAAGACCGCACGCCAAACCGCAACCACTCAGGACCAGCGGGCCTCGGTTGAAGAAATCTCGAGGGTCTATCTTGTCACCAAGTTGCAAGCGACTCAGGTGTTGCCTGCCCTTGGAATGACGTCTACTATGAGTAGCCTGGAGATGTTTAAGAACAGGCTCCGACCCGAATTACAGCGAATGAGGGACTTGAGCCAAAAACTACTCGCAGCCAGTCGACTCGCGATTATTCAAGATAACGAACTTGCTCGCCAAAGCGCCCAGACCGCGTTTTGGAAGAGCGTCGGTATCACGTTTGCTTCCATGGCTTTTGCCGGACTCATTGCGACAATGATGATTCGGCGTATTTTAACCCCACTGGCTGCCCTGGCGAGACATGCCGAGCGCATTGCAGAAGGCGACCTTTCCCAACATGGCTTGAAGCCTCGAAGCGACGAAATTGGCGCACTGGCAGATAGCTTCAACGAGATGGCTGCGAAACTTGCGGAAGTTAGAAAGAGCGAAGTCCGGAAGATGCGTAGGCTCGAAAAGATCTCGGAAGCAGCCATCTCAAGCCTTTACGACCCTCTCATCGTAACTGATGCTCAACGGAGAATCATCAAACTCAACAAGGCCGCGGAAGTGCTCTTTGGCCCGGTTCCCGAGTCACCTCGGAAGCCGGTCCACGAACATATCTCTGACCGCCGTATCTTAAGGGCAATCGACAATGCGATTAGCGATCAAAAGGTTTCGGCGGGAGAAGACGACAGTTCGCATGTGCAGATCAAAGTCGGCGACGATCATAAGACCTATCGTCTGCGTGTAACCCCTATGCGCGGTGAAGATGGCAACCTTGTGGGCAGTGTGACAGTATTGGAAGATATCACCTATCTCAAGGTCCTCGATCAAATGAAGAGTGAATTCATTGGTGTAGCTTCTCACGAGCTTCGAACGCCGGTGACTTCACTAATTCTTTCGGCCCAACTATTAAGAGAGGGTGCAGCAGGACCCCTTAATCCGTCTCAGACTCAGGTGGTTGAGGCACAACAACAGGACTTGGATCGGCTCGAGAAGCTGATGCGAGACCTGCTTGACGTGACGAAGCTTGAGGCAGGAATGAGTCCACCGAGGCTGGAATCCGTTTCAGCGGAAGAATTGGTTGCGTATCCGGTCAAGAATCTAAAACCTCAAGCGGAAAAGAAGGGGGTTCGACTCACAGTTGGATCACTTCCAGAAGGAAACATTTTGAAGGCAGACAAAGTCCAAATCGGTCGTGTTCTGACAAACCTAATCGCTAACGCGATCCGCCACACTCCCGAAGGTGGAGAGGTTCGAGTTCGTGCAGAGCTAGGCGAGAATGTTGTAACCTTTGCGGTCGAAGACACGGGTGAAGGTATTCCTGAGAAATATCGGGAGCGTGTTTTTGAACGGTTTGTACAGGTACCAGGCGCAACCCAGGGTGGGGCTGGCTTGGGTCTCTCGATTGCAAACGGCATCGTAAAGGCTCACAGTGGAGAAATCAAAGTTGAGAGCGAAATTGGCAAAGGAAGCATATTCAGCTTCACATTGCCGCTTTCGGCGTTGCTAAGTTAAGAGGGAATCATAGTTTGAGTGCACGAGTTTTATTAATTGACGACGAAGCAAACGTTCGGACCATGATCAAATTGGTTCTTGAACATGCGGGATACGAAGTAGATGTCGCTCCCGATGGTCCGCAAGGAATTGCTAAGTTCGGTGACGGCAAGGATTGGGACTTGGTTCTGCTCGATCAGCGAATGCCTGGAATGGCCGGAATCGATGTCCAACGTGAGCTGCTGAAGCGACGCAGCGACATGAGGCTGATCCTGATAACCGCTTTTGGGACAATTGATTTGGCCCTTGAAGCCATTCAAGCTGGCGCATCTGACTTCTTACGCAAGCCGTTTACTGCAGAAACCCTTCGAAGCACGGTCAATACCGTTCTGGAACGGCCGATTCAACGTATGTCGGCGGTTCCAGTTGGGATGGTTTGTCGGGAGTTCACACGAACAACGATCAACGGCTTCAGCTTTGAATTGGATCATCCGACCGTCGATGATTCAACCGGCGATATGACCTGCATTTTTGATGTCAATCATGCAGACCAGCCAGCCAAGAAAGTCCGAGTGGAACTCCCTGCCTACGTGATGGAATTAGTGCGTGCTTACGTCGACGCGGATGAAGTTCCCGGTGGCGAACGGTTCTGGCAAGCAATGTGTGAGGAGGCATTAGCCAACTATCTATGGCAAAATGCAGAGGTTCCTGCCGATAAAGTGGTTCGAATAGATGATCTTTCGAGTACCCTAACCCGCTGGTTAGATTCTGTTCTCACTGTGAGCTTTGGCGAAGATAATGGCCGATAATCAAAAACGCACCATCCATTTGGATGGCAAACATAAGATCTTTTTGGGTTACGCTCCTGGTGTGGGCAAAACCCACGCAATGCTTGAAGAAGCTCTGAGAAGAGCCAAGCGTGGTCAAGACGTAGTGATTGGTCTGGTGGATTCCGAAGGGCGTGCTCCCATCGAAGAACTCGCCTCGACCTTGGAGGTCATTCCACCACTCGTTCTTAACGGTTCAAAAGAGGTTGATGTCGATGCCATCATTGCTCGCAAGCCGGAAGTCGTTCTCATCGACGACATTCAGCACACCAATGCGGCAGGCTCTGCGAGAGAAAAGCGATGGCAAGATGTCCAAGCGCTTCTCGATTCCGGAATTGGGGTTCTTTCAACCGTAAACGTTCACCACTTCGAGAGTCTGAACGATAACGTTTCTGACATTACCGGCCTCCAGATTTCTGATACTGTTCCCGACCAAATCCTTCACGAAGCATGTGAAGTCGAATATATCGATGTCACTCCAAGAGCTCTGATCAATCGACTCGACCGTGGCGATGTTTATAGTGCAAATCAGCTAACTCCCGATGTCGCGAGCTTCTTTAGGGAAGGGAATTTGAACGCGTTGCGAGAAATTGCGATGCGCGAAACCGCCAGCCGCGTGGATGAGGATCTCGTCGAGTACCGCAAGGAAAAGCGGATCGAAAAGCCTTGGGCGGCTCAGGACCGAGTCATGATTTGCATCAGTCCAACGCGAAGCGCACTTCGCCTCATTCGCAGGGGATGGCGCATGGGTCAACGCATGCATGGTGAAGTGTTATGCGTTCACGTTGAAGAGGGTCCGATCGGCGACAAGGAAAAGAAGATTCTCGCTGACGACTTTAAATTGGCCGAGCGGCTTGGAATTCAAACGTTCACACTGAAAGGAGAACTCGCTCCTACCCTTATTGAATTCGCAAAAGAGCGAAATGTCACGCAATTGATCATCGGTCACCCGCGACGCAATCGATTTCAGGAGATCCTCAAGCCTGCGGTTCTTGCCGAATTGGTTAAATCGCTTCGAACGGTTGACATTTTGGTTGTCGCGACTGAGAGCCCGACGGCAGAACACTAAAATTCTTTCAGAGTTGTTTTGGCCGCAGCGTCGCGAGCCTGCTATTATCATTTGTTGCGCTGCTGACAATCCATGCAAGACACGCCTAAGCCAAGCTTAACGCACCGAGTGCGGAGAGCCCTTCTAGGGGCTCCTATTCCTACATCCCAGGCTCACCATGAACGGCTATCTCCGTTTTTGGGTTTGCCGGTATTTAGTTCGGACTCTTTAAGTTCGGTAGCCTACGCGACAGAAGCGATTCTCGCGGTTCTGATTCTGGGCAGTGCGGGGTATCTCACCCACCAAATCTGGATTTCGATTGCGATCGTTCTACTGATCGTTATCATCGCGTTCTCGTATCAACAAACGATTCATGCCTATCCATCCGGCGGTGGTTCCTATATCGTTGCCTCGGAGAATCTGGGGGAAACGGCAGGCCTGTTTGCGGCCGCCGCACTGCTAATCGACTATGTTCTGACGGTTTCGGTTTCGGTGGCAGCGGGAGTCTTGGCCATTACGGCGCTCTACCCGCGTCTGCTCCAAGACCTTGTTCCGTTGTCTCTCATGTTCATTGCCCTGGTTGCGTTTGCAAACCTCAGGGGTGTTCGAGAGTCAGGAGCAATTTTTGCATTGCCTACCTACGGATTTGTCGTGTCGATCCTCATCATGATCGGCTTTGGCATCTTTCGAGCCCTCACAACTCATACCCCTCCTCAAGTGCTCGATCCAACGCCGTGGGCTGGAAAGGATAGCCATCATGCTTTTCTTTTCATCCTTTTACGGTCCTTTGCCGCTGGTTGCACCGCACTGACAGGCATTGAAGCGGTCAGTAACGGGGTCCAAGCATTTAAGGCACCAGAGGCCGTTAATGCGTCCAAAGTGCTTCGTTGGATGGCTTTCCTACTCAGCGTGCTCTTTTTGGGGATTAGCTGGCTAGCGATGAAGATTCCTCACCTAGCGTTACTTCCCAACGACGATAAGAATTACACCACGGTTTGCTACCAAGTCGCGGTTTACGCTTTTGGAAGTCCGAATTCCTGGTTCGTCTTCATTGTTCAGTTATTCACAGCTCTGATCCTTATTCTCGCCGCTAACACCGCATTTGCAGATTTTCCTCGACTAGCCAGCCTTATCGCTCGAGATGGATACCTTCCCCGCTACCTTGCTCGGCAAGGTGACAAACTCGTGTTCCATAACGGCATTCTCGTATTGGCGGCGGCGGCCGGAGGACTTGTTGTTATCTTCAAAGGTCAGTTAGACCTGCTTCTTCCCTTGTATGCGATTGGAGTCTTTACCGCTTTCACGCTTTCTCAAATCGGAATGGTCGTTCACTGGCTAAAGGTAAGGGGCACCGGCTGGCAACGCAGTATCGCAATCAACGCAGTCGGATCTGTACTTTGCGCTAGCGTGCTTCTCATAATCGCCTACACCAAATTTGCGGAAGGAGCATGGGTCGTTTTACTCCTGCTGCCCATTTTCTACAGCCTATTCAAATGGATTAAACGACGATACGCATCGATGGGCGAGCAGTTGGCGCACACGGTTCAATCGGTCCCGGGAGTCGAGGGGCACATGGTTCTGTTGCTGGTTCCTCGAGTACATCGAGGAATCGTCTCCGCACTCCAGTACGCTAAAATGCTTCAGGGCGAATGCCAAGCCGTTCACATCACGATTAACGAAAAGGGCTTACCAGAGTTGCAACGAAATTGGGCACAAGTTAGTGAAGACGTTCCTTTGGTCGTTTTGCCCTCGCCATACCGTTCATTGATCACACCCATGCTTGAATACGTGGATCTTCTTCGATTGGAGCATCCAGGAGTGCTCATCACGGTCGTCGTCGCCGAAGCAGTATCGACCAAGTGGTATCAACGGTTGCTCACTGAAAATGTCGCTCAACAATTGAAGAGCGCACTTGCGAGCCGGCGAAACGTCGTAGTAGCAAATGTCCGATATTTTTTAAACTAGGTGAATATGAGTCTTATTTCAGATCGGCCCTCTGGAATTATCCTGGAGGAAAGCGAGCTAGGAGGTTTTGGCGGCTTTCCAGACAAGCTTTATCTCATTTCCGTTGGAGGCGACAAATATGCGTGTAACAACGCGACTGCTCCCGATGGCCAGAAGCTAGATGGATTGGCGACGTTTCCTAATCCCGACGAAGCGACCACCTACATGGGAATGTTAGCGGGCCTTTCGGGTGAAATCGTCATGAAGTCCTTTGAAGAGGCCAGAGAGATCGCCAAGAGTAAGCCGAGGCTTTCGTGCCTGTTTCTCTTTGTGGCAGGCCACATCGTCGAAATTCACTTTGTGCGGTAAGTTTGGCAGGCAATCTCATTCTTCTCGGACGAGTGGAATGATGCTCAGGGTGAATCCTGGAACGCCTAACCAAGCCAGCCCCCGGCAGATTAGAACCACCGAAAACAGCATCACGAACAAGCCCATGATCTGACGGACTCTGGGTCGGTGAGCTTGCTTTCTGCCAACATCTGAAATGGCCATAGAGCTATCTTGCGATCAAGCCTTTTTTTAAAGAAGTCATGGTTTTTTGTGGCCACGATTTTTGGCTACTGGATTTACGCGACATTCGCAGGCTTATTTATTTGCGGATGAGCTCAGGGAACCTAAAACACGCTGTTTAATATCGAAATGAGACCGAAATTTGCGCAAAACTTTGACGCAAGCCCAGTTGAGGCCATTAAGATCGCTAATCAAAAA
Source organism: uncultured Armatimonadota bacterium (assembly GCA_903899015.1). GTDB lineage: Bacteria > Armatimonadota > Fimbriimonadia > Fimbriimonadales > Fimbriimonadaceae > Fimbriimonas. Next base: position 8,329 of record CAIUHP010000106.1, read on the forward strand.
GGCATAATATAGACACGTGCGCGAAATTGCCCTGTACAGTGAAGCCGGAGCTCTTGCAGCCTATGAAATCGAGGTCTCGACCGCGATCCAAGGTATGCTTGCTGTCCGCCTTTGCGGTCCAGATGGCCGCGTTTTGGCCGAGGGCCCTGTTCCCCGCCACCTTCTAACTGATCTGCTCGTTCGCAGACAGCCCCATGTTTACATGGGTGAAGCTTCCATTCGAAATTCGGATATCACTGACGACTTAGTCGTTCACGTCGATGTTAAGAATGGTAAGAGAGAATTCTGGATTCGCAGAGTTGACCTAGCTGGCGCGCTCGTCCGTGTCGGCGAATTCGATAACTAATCGCCTAAGAGCGACCACGACAGTTCCTAACTACGTTGGGCTTAACTCTTGTTCCGCTATGAGCCAAACAAGTGTCCGATCTGTTGGACAAGCACCGCACCCAGATAGGCCAGCGTCGTCATGTAGGTAAACATGAATAGCGGCCACTTCCATGAGTTTGTTTCACGCTTTACGGTGGCGAGCGTGGCCATACACTGAGCACACAAGGCGAAGAAGACCATCAGGCCAATTGCGGTCCAAGGAGTGAATAATGGCTTGCCGTTGGGCCATGTAGCCTCGTTCAGCGCTTTAGGTAAATCTGATGAGTGTTCGTCCACATCGCCCCCCAAAGAGAAGATGATGCCGAGGGACGGCACGACTGTTTCTCGGGCTGGAAACGCCGACAGGATGCTTGTCGTGATTCTCCAGTCAAATCCGGCTGGAATGAACGCTGGTTCAATCGCCTTACCAAACCGACCAAGGACCGAGTTGGCTAGTTGAGCCTGATCCATCTGCTTCTTGAGGTCCTGCTTTGTAGCTTCGGGATGGCTCACCTTGTACGTGCTCGATACCGCTGTACGATCTTCTTGACTGAGTCGTGGGAAGTAAGACAGTCCCCAGATCAGGATCGACATGAAAACAATGATCGTTCCCGCTGTTTGGACAAAGATCTTGCCCCGGAAATACATCGCGATCCAGACGTCACGCCACTTTGGCCACTGATAGGGTGGCAGTTCCAGCAAGAACGGCAAGCGCTTGCCCTTAATCACCTTGCGGTTTAAAAACCAAACTAAGGGAACGGCAACAAAGAGTCCGACCAAGTGCATTGCGAACAAGGCAAACCCAGCCCATAGCGCTCCGTATTTGGGTTGGATGAAAGCACCGATGAGCAGCAGATAGACCGGCAGTCGCGCACTACAAGACATTAACGGAGCGATCAGGATCGTCGCAAGCCGGCTATTGCGGTCTGGCATCACGCGGGCAGCCATGATTCCCGGGATCGCGCAGGCAAAACTGGAGAGCAATGGAATAAAAGCTCGTCCGTTGAGACCACACCATCCAAAAAGTCGATCCATTAGGAATGCGGCGCGAGCTAGATATCCCGTTCCCTCGAGCACGGCGATAAACAGGAACAGAATCAGAATTTGAGGCAAGAAAACGAGCATGCCTCCCACTCCACTTAAAATGCCGTCGACGATCAGCGACTGGATGACCGGCACACCTGCTAGATGGGGGCTGATTTCACCCTTCAGCCAGTCAAAGCAGAATGTTATTCCGTTCATGATGGGCTGAGCAAAGGTGTAGATGGATTGGAACACCAAGTACATCAGAACCACAAAGATTCCGAGTCCAAAAACACGGTGGGTCAGAACCAGATCAATCTTGTCGGTTAGGGTGCGCTCGCTCTTGGGGGTTTTGACCTGACGGACAACTGCGCGCTTGACGACGCTCGCCCATTGATATCGGCTTTGGACCTCGATCGCGGGCTTAAGGAGGCCTTCTTCGCCTAATTGTTGCCGCGCATCACTAAATGCGTCCTTCATCTCCGGAAAATCGTCTAGGAAGCGATTAAACGGATCATCGGGATTAAAGAGAGCGTGACGAATATCGGCCTTCGTAAAGTCAATACCGACGCGCGCAACTCGTTCTCGAAGTGAAGCCATTCGAGTCTCAAGCGCATCGGGAAAGCCAATTTCAAATGTCGGCTTCCGAGGACTTTCAAGATTTCGCTCAATCGCGTCCTTCAGCTCCTGGAGTCCCTTATCTTTGTGCCCTACCATGGGCACGATTTCGACGCCGAGCAAATTCGACATCTTGGGCAAGTCGATCTCATTTCCGCTCTGCTCCAAACGATCCACCATCGTCATCGCGGCGACAATCGAGTGACCCGCTTCCGCAAGCTGGCTGAAGAAGTAGAGATTGCGTTCGAGGTTAGTAGCATCCAAGACGCAGACAAGGAGGTCCGGTCTTCGCGTATCGGGAAGGGTGCCTTCGATAACACCTACGGCTACCATTTCATCTTCTGAGACGGCCGATATAGAGTACTGCCCCGGAACGTCGATGCACTCGACCGTCATGAGGTCGAGTTTCAGGAACCCGGAGACCTTCTCCACCGTTACGCCCGCGTAGTTGCCGACTTTTTGATGAGAGCCGGTCAGGCTGTTGAAAAGGGTGGTCTTTCCGGCGTTAGGGTTGCCAACGAGAGCAATGAGATATCGTCCGTCGGTTCGTTCGGACAATTCTCCAGAACTATTCGACGGGTTCGACTTCAAAGCCCTTAGTCTCGTTCTTTCGCAGGCACAGACGATAGCCACGAAGATCGATCTCTACTGGATCGCCAAATGGAGCAACCTTGATGACTCGGAAGGTTGTTCCAACGGTTAATCCCATCTCTTGGAGTCGATCCATTTCACTTGAAGTAGATCCAACGCTAGTGATGCGTGCATGCATACCCTTTTGAAGTTTTGAAAAACTCATTTCGAGCGCTCCGACTGCGGACATGTGTTTAATCTACCCAAAAACGTATATTTTGACTCGTCAAAAATCATGTTTGCACTCGATATTTAATGATGTTCGATTTAGGTTCAAATCACGCCAGATATCCAAAGATAATTGTGGAGATTTGACTGATTTATAATCCGAAAGTTGCGTGCTTTTGACAGAAAATCCAAAGATTTGGCGGATTTTGGCCAGGACATCGTTTCTCGAATCCAAAGAGCGAGGACATGCTTCCAACCGCCAGCCGACACTTTTTTCCTGAGTTCTCTCTTGCAGCTCTGATCGAATTGACTCGCAAATCCGTCGCTTGTAGTGTGATCCCTTTTCTTGCTCTTGCGATCCTTAGCCAGACTCAATCCTCCGTTAGCATTGTCGCAAGGGGAATTACAGTGGCTTCGCTCTTGAAACAAGTAACGACCCAAACGGGTGTGCCGATGGAAGCGATGCCACAGACGAAAAGCGAAATCGTGATCGTCTCGGTCAAGAACGTGAAGGTCGCCGATTTTCAGGACAATCTGGCGCGCGCTATCGGAGGTCGCTGGAAGAAAGAAGGCAACGTGATTCGACTTGGAAGATCGCTCGATCTAGAACGAGCCCAGCAGCTAGCAGAACGCAAACTACGAATAGAAGAAGTCAAAGTGGGGCTCGCCAATCTGCGTAAGAAGGTTGCTGCCCAACCACCATTTGATGCCAAAGTCGCCCACAGCTTAGCTTCCCAGGTGAGCGCGCTCTATGCCAAGTACAAAGGCCATCTCAGTGATTCTCCTGGTTTAGAAGCATCCATGGCACTCGATTCGTTAAGTCCCGGAGGGAGACTTGCGATTGCTGCGATATCCGAGTTGACCACCGATCAGATCGCAGATGTGGAGCCTGGTGGACGCATTGTGTATTGCAGCGACCCAACCTCCATGCAACGCAAACTTCCCGACAAAGTGATGCCCCTGGTCGAGAGGTTTGTTTTAGAGCAACGGCTCTATTCTGAGGAACTCAAACGATTGCCAATTGCCGACCAGATCAAACACACGTGGACATCGTTGCTTAACTCGGATGAGGCTGAAATGCCGGCAACGGTTCTTATTTCGACGGAACGGTCACCTTACAATCCTAGCTTGACGGTGAGATGCGACCTGGTCAATAAGGATGGATCGATCGCCCAGCAACTTCAGTCCCTCATTGATTTACCTTCCGCGCCGATGTCGGTTCCTGACATAGCCCCAGGAGAAACCTCCCTATCGGAGCCATCAGCACGGCTGATGCTCAATATGAAGTCACTTCAAAGCGGGAAGACATTCTTGGATGACAAGGTTACGATCAATGAACTCTCCCATATGGAATCTCATGATCCCCTTTCCTACTTAGTGGCAGACGGTATCTTTGGCTTAGGCCCCGAAAAGAATATTCTCGCGTGCGTCCCCGATGACGTGTTCCAGTCGAGCCTTTTTGAAGTCGAGACGCCTAAAGGAAATATCGACAATCAAAGATTTTGGAAATTGCTCAATCGAGAGTGCTTGGTCGATGCATCTAACGGGTGGTTGATCGCTTCCCCTCGGAGAATGGTAACCACCCGTAACCAACGAATGGATCGACTCCTAGCAAGTCAGTTTCTTAGGAACTCACGAGATAACGACGGCGCAACTCTTGAGGAGATGGCTGCTTTTGCCATCCAAATGCCTAAGAACTATATGGAGACACTCGTACCGTTCATCGCCTTCTTTGTCTATCCCGAGCTCAACTCGGGAATTAACGATCGAAATGTTGAGTTGCTCCGAGTCTATGGTCGACTTACGCCGACTCAAAGGATTGAGCTTTCCACCCACGGGTCAATGTCAGTAGGGGCGTTGACTCAGGCGTCTCTGGATGATCTCAACTATCTTGTTTACCGTGCCGACGCCCCGATCCAAGTCGTGATCAGTTCGTCTCGTAACGGAGCTCCTGCTCCCGACTCACTGGTGAGGTCCATCAACTCGGAAATCACAGTTGCCCTGCCAAGCGGAGTTCCTCAGAAGGCAACTCTGACCATGAATTCTAGCAACAATGAGGCAGTGATCGTGGATGGTGGGGATTCAACTTCGGCTGGTTATCAGCCCCTCAACGCCTTTTCACTAGGCTATATGCTCGCGCGAGCGGAAGTTGCGGATCCAAGCGATAAACGCGAACGTGTCCGAATCGATAAATACCGTTATGGTAAGACACGTCAAATCACCCTAGAACTCCGGCTTTCGGAATCCGTATCCGTCGGCGAAACGTTCCACGAGAGCAAATTCTCACGCAAAGGTCAATCTGTGTCCTACGATCAGCTTCCAGACAGTTTTAAAAAGCAGGTGGACGAAGCAAAGATTCAAGCTCGCAAGAGTTTGGCCAGAGAAGGCAACAAAGTAAAGGTTCCACCTCCGTTCTAGGTCCCAGTTAGCTCCTCGGAGAGGACAAAACACTCTCTTATAGAAAAAGTGCCAGTTTTTTGGCGCTTCATATTGGCATTTGGAGAAAGATGTGCCAATAATCTGGCATGTTTGAAAATCGTGTGATTTTTGTGGGGGTTGCCTAGCATGAGCAACGCCGACGAAACCGGGATTCTGAGCCGTCGAGAGCGCCAGATCATGGAGGCACTTTATCGCCTCGGCAAGGCATCGGCGATCGAGATTCGGGATGCTATGCCAAACCCTCCAACTTATACGGCGGTCCGAACTCATCTTGCATTGCTTCAAGACAAAGGCCATATTCGCCATGAGCGGCAAGGCGCCAAACATATCTATGAGCCGGTCGTTCCTCGGGACGAAATGGCAAAGAACGTCATCACTGGCGTTCTCGAGAATTTCTTCGGAGGTTCCGTCGAGCGTGTGGTGGCTACGCTCATTGAACCAGGAACGGGTGGCCTCTCCGACGAGCAATTGGATCGCATCAGTAAGTTGATCGAAGAGGCGCGAGAACAAGGAAGATGAATCACTCTCCGTTTCTTATTTACGCTATTTCGGCCAGTGAGTCGATCATCAAGGCTAGCCTGCTTTTGTTAATTGCCACGTTCCTTGCCTTCACGTTTAGAAAGCGTTGGCCCGCAGTAAGCCACTTTGCCTGGGTGCTTGCCTTTGTCTCGATTCTGGCTCTTCCGATTGTTTCTGCATTCGCACCATCAACCAACATCCTTCGCATCGATGATGCTTTCCTATCCAAGATTGGCGTTAAGGAGCGACAACTGGCTGAGCTTCCTCCCTCGGGGCCTCGTTATGTACTAATCAATCCACAGCAACCGATTGCTGACCCGGCCCCCGCCGAAGTTGGCACCCGGCTCGTACAGATGCTTCGTATTCCCGCCTGGTTTGAAGTTCTATTTCTTGCATGGCTCGTCGGCTTTCTCGCTGTTCTTTCTAGGACCGCCTACGGCCTGAATTGCCTGCGAATCATTAGAAAATACGGCACGCGTAAAGTGGAATCAGACGAACTAGCGGAGAAGCTCGACCTACTTGGGCAGACTGCTGGGGTTCGCCGAAGCTGGGACCTACGAACAAGCATGACTCATGAACTCAGCTTGCCCATGACCTGGGGAGTCATTCGACCCACCATTCTGCTCCCAAAACACGCAGAGGAATGGTCGCCATCACAGTTTGAAGCAGTCATGCTTCATGAACTCGCCCACGTGCGCAGGTTCGATTTTCTTAGCCAGATCGTGGCAGAAATCGTTTGCGCCACCTACTGGTTCCATCCGCTTGTATGGCTTGGCGCGCGAGCCATGCGAGCGGATGCTGAACTGGCAGCCGACGAAGCCGTCCTTTTGACTGGCCTCAAACCTTCCGATTATGCCTCTGAACTCATGAAATTAGCCGCGACGATCGGCAGTCAGAAGCAACCTTTCGCACATGTAGGAACACTTGCTATGAACAACTCGAAAATCGAAAATCGACTCCATTCCGTATTGAAATATCCGGTTGGTAAGAGAGGGGTATCTTCCCTTCAAATGCTAACCGCGTGCGCCGCTGCGGTGGTTATTTTGCCAGTTATTGCTGGCGTTCACATTGGATCAAAGCAACCAGTTATCGGTGGCGCTCCCGCTATGACCATGCAGCAAGACGACGCAAAGAGCCGCCTGAAACAGGTTGCTTTGGCTACCATGATGTATGCCCAAGATTGGGATGGCGATTTCCCCTATGTCCAAAACACCGGCTCAGCCGCGGCGGTGCTCTACCCCTACGCAAAGAACACAAAGATATTCCAATCTCCAACCAAGGGCGGGCAATTTATCTTCAATATGAACGTGGCGGGCGTCAACATGCAAAATATTACTGCTCCCGCAGAAACACCCATGTGGGCCGAGATCTTGCCCAAGTCGGCCCTGTCAATGTTCGTTGCTTATGCCGACGGTCATGTGAAATGGACACCCGTCGCGGACTACAAGGCAGCTGCTGCTATCCGGTTTAAGAGAGCCTCAAAGATGAAACCGTTGCCTGCTGACTGGATGCTTAAGACCAAGAAGTCGGCGAGCCAGGGTGGGACATTACGTGTTGCGGCGATGACCCAAAGCGGTTTTGAAATACACCGTAAGAACTAATTCTTAGTCGTAAGGGAGGCCGTGCCCACTGTGAGAACGTCGAACGTTCGTCACTTTGACCGTATCCAATTCATGCCTTCGACGAATATGCTGGAGGCATGAGTTTGATTCTTGGTCGCTGGGACATGATGGTAGGGGAAGGGGCAACGGCTTACCCTTCTTGGGTCGAGATAAAGCCGGACGGCGGTCAGTTTGTCGGCAAGGTGGGCAGCGCTCGTCCCCTAAAACAAGTGGAGATCGACGGATCGTCGGTTACCTTTTCTCTTCCCCCACAATACGAGAGTCGCAAAGATGACCTCATTTTCCGAGGTGAGTTTGTTGACGGAATTCTGTCCGGAACAACCACACTGGAGGATGGCAAAGAGTCGATTTGGTTTGCCCGGATGGCTCCTGAACTTCCCCACTTCTCCCCGAAGTGGGGCGAACCAATTGAGCTCATTCAGAGCGATCTGACCAACTGGACCGAGCGCAGTCCCGACTGGGTAAGTCATTGGAGCATCAAGGACGGAATGCTAGACAATGCTGAGGCAGGATCCGACCTAATTACGGTCGATGCCTTCATGAACTTCAAACTCATCGCTGAATATCGGTATCCGCCGAAAAGTAACAGCGGTATCTACCTACGGGGAAGATACGAGTTCCAGATACTTGATGATTTTGAGGGTCAACCGAATGGCGTGGGAAATAGCTCAGCTATTTATGGCTTCATCGCCCCTCGTGTGAATACCATCCACCCTCCAAATGAGTGGAACACAGCTGAAATCACACTTCTGGGCCGATACGTCACGGTTGTTCTGAATGGAGAGACCGTAATCGATCAGCAGGAAATCCCTGGAATCACGGGTGGCGCACTGGACAGTAACGAGGGAGCGCCTGGTCGGTTATTTGTTCAAGGCGACCACGGACCGGTAACTTTCAGAAGGCTCACCCTCTACCCCGCTTAATTCAGACAATCGGGCCCTGATTGAGGTAACTCAGTTAGGGCTCTTGTCTACTCGACCCAGTCAAACGGCCGAAAGGCGATTACGTCAACCATTTCTTGCTTCGGAACGGTAACGACTACGTCACCGGGTTCAAGATCCATTTTCAAAATCTGCTTACCGCTGGCGTTATAGAAAATTGCGTTGCCAGGTCTCAACGCCTGTACTCGATACTTATGGTCAGTAAGTTTTCCGTAGACTTCGAACTGAACGAGTGTTCCTTGGTCGATGCGAGCAACCTGCATCTTTGGATTTGCGGCTTGCAGCTTTTCTAGATCTTTTTTCGCCATGTGAGACTGATCGGCTCCAAGCGTATAGAAAATGACTGCTCCCAAGATACACGCCATGACCATGGGAATAATCTTGTACAGCTTCTGCATGGGACTAGTCTATCATTGACTTCCAAATTTCAAAGTCCCTTTTTTGTGTAATTGATCAACAAGATCGCCCTGCTCGATGATCGAGCAGGGCGATTACAAAACTCTGACTTTCAGTTTATGAGCGCTTTGCTGCGCTGAAGTTGTCGAATAGTTCAAGCATGTTGTACCACGCCGTGAAACGGTGCTTTTGAAGATCGTGAACGGTTCCACACTCTCGGCAGTAACCCATTCGACTCCATACTTTACGCCTTCGCTCTAATACTTTGAGTTCCAAGCCTTGGTCAGCAATTCGCTGCTTCTCCTTCTGAGCTTGGGCCATGTTGAGGCGCGTATTGGATTGACCTGCCCGGTAGGCGTTGAATCCCCACACTAGCGCCGCGATCAGGGCGATCTCCCAACCCAGGATGAAATCAATCGTTAGAATCATGATTGAAGTCGTGATCCCGAGAATGAGTCGGTCCAATGGAAGGGACTTTGAACGCATCTCGGTGCGCAAGGTGCCTAAACCACCAGGAGCTCTCAGCCATTCTGCAGCGAGAGCACTGGTTGCGAGAGCCAATCCGGTCACGCCAATTGTGCGACCATCAAGAACTTCAGGCGTTAAGCTAGAAAGCTTAATGACATCGGTCGTACCACATGCCATACACGCTTCTGCGTTTTCGAGTTTAGTTTTCTGGGGCTCCTCTACAAAGAGGAAATGCTCGGTGTAGGTATCTATCCGTGCTTCAATCATTTATTTATAAACCATGCCTTCCTCTCCAAGAAGACTCGACTCACACATATAATAACCGGTTAAACGAAGAATTTCCCGTGTTTTAGGATGTTTTACATTAAAACATTACTGGAACTTCACTTCAACCAGTCTTAAGCCCGGTTCAATAGCAGTAAAGCGGCCGAAGCAGGTCCCGCGTGGTCCACTCGGAGCACTCGCGGCCCTAACGTAACCCCTCGCTCGCCAATGAGTTTCAGCTCCGGTTTTGACCATCCACCTTCTGGACCGACGACAATGGTCATTGAGTTCCCTTGTTTTTGAAGCCCTGAGTGAATTCCTTCAACCTCAGAGAGCACAACTGCGTTTGGATTGCGTTTCAACACATCCTTGAGGTTTGCGGCCACCTCAAAGGTTGGGATATGGGTTCGAAAACAAACTTCGGCAGCTTCCCTTGCAATTGCTTGGAGTCTGGCGACGCGGTCAAGAGTCTTCTTTTCATCCCACTTCACGACCGTTCGGTCACTGGGAAAGATTAGGAAATGCGAAACTCCGATTTCGGTACACGCCCGTACGATCTCGTCCATCTTGTCCCCTTTCGGCAAAGCCTGGGCTAATGTAAGCTTAAATTCAGGCTCAGTTTGGGGTGCAAAGACCGCAATAGGAGTAGCATGTGTCGCTTCCAAGCGACATTGGATCAAGGTGCCGTCATTCGGCAGAATGGCGATTTCTGCTCCAGGTGAGAGTCGGAGCACCTTTCGTAACTTGTTCAGTTCATCTTTCGGAATCTCAATCGGCCCGTCTGCGCTTGCTTCGGGGATGAAAACCCGTGGAAGGGCGCGCAGATTTAGCATGAGAACGCAGCGGCTACCCAGCCGTCTTCTTCCCGCTTTTCTCGCAGCTTAAACCCAGCTTTCTCGGCTGCTTCCAAAACGTCGGGCCAGTTATCCACGATGATTCCACTGACGATCCAAGAACCACCGTCTCGAATAAGCTGCCGAACGTCTCGTGCGAGTCGAATAAGGGTTGCGCTAATGATGTTGCTCACAACTACGTCCCACTTCTCTTCGTAAACAAGAACACCCTCACCGATTACCGCTTCAAATTGAACTTGGTTCATCTCGCGGTTTTCTTTGGCTACTTCGACGGCGATCGGGTCAATGTCAATCGCAAGGACTTTGGTGGCTCCTAATAGGCAGGCTCCAACGGACAAGATGCCGCTGCCACAGCCAATGTCCAAAACGGTTTGTCCCGAAATTTGGTCCGCTTCAAGGAGTTCAAGGCAAAGTCTTGTCGTCGGATGGTCTCCGGTACCAAACGCCTGACCTGGATCAAGAACGATCACCAGATCTTCGGGGGTCGATGCAAACTCTTCCCAAGTCGGGCGAACAACAAACCGCTTGCCGATACGCCTTGGCTTGAAGAATTGCCGCCAGGCAATTTCCCAGTTGTCTTCAACTAAGTCTCGAGTCTCAACAAACACTGCTCCGGCTACTTTCAGTGCAACTTCAAGTTCATTGATTCGGTCTTGCGAGCCCTCAACACTTACGAGACAGCCAGTGAGTGTGCTCCCTTCCTCAAGGGTGTTTTCGATCCCGTATTCTCCGAAAATGTCGACGTAGGGTGAGAGGTCTTGCCCCGCTTCAAATCCGGCCTTTACTTCAATCCAACTCATCGCTTTTTATGGAAGAGGCCGCCCAAAATGCCGCCCTTCTCATCCCCTTTCGGAACCGCTTCGCCTCTTAGCTCGGCGAACTCACGAATGAGTTTCACTTCCGCATCACTCAACTTCTGAGGAACCTTGACGTTCACCTGCACGACCAAATCGCCTCGGCGACCTCCGTGAAGGGGCGGCAAACCGGCTCCTTTGATCGCGATCTGCGTACCTGGTTGCGTTCCAGCCGGTACGGTGAGTTCAAAAGTGTCGTCAACGCCTTCAATTTCAACCCGATCACCAAGAGTCGCCTGGGCAAAAGTTGATTCCAAAATGGTGTAAAGCGTCTGACCGTGTCGTTGGAATCTTCGATCGTTTGCAATCTGCAGAACAACATACAAGTCGCCGGGACGACCTTCACCGACTCCATCGCTTCCCTGGCCTGGCACGTGGAGAGTTGCTCCATCGTCAAATCCGGGGGGAATCGTAACATTGACCTTGGCCGTTTCCGGAATAACCGCGCGGCCCTTACAGGCTTTGCAAGGATCCTTGATAACGGTTCCGTTTCCATGGCAAGTTGGGCATGGCGCAGAAGTTCGGACTTGACCGATAAACGTATTGCGTACGGTCGAAACCTGACCTTGACCACGGCAGGTGGTGCACGTTTCAGGAGCCTTGCCCCCTTCAACACCGGTTCCGTTGCAAGAAGTGCACGTCGCCTTCCGATTGACGGTCACCTCGGTTTGAATTCCAGTGATGACTTCGCTGAGGGTGAGTTGAAGATCCACGCGGGCATCTTCTCCGTCACGACCGACTCGACGTCGGCCACCACCGCCGCCGCCATTTCCGGCTCCGAAAAATACATCAAACAGATCCGAGATGTTTCCGCCGCCAAAGAATGGATCCTGGGGCGCATCGTCGGTAGAACCCGTTTGGTCGAATCGGGCACGCTTAGTAGGGTCGGAGAGAACCGAATAGGCCGCTCCTACTTCTTTGAATTTTTCTTCGGCACTAGGATCGTTCGGGTTTACGTCGGGGTGATACCGGCGCGCGAGGCGTCGGTATGCAGATTTAATTTCATCTGCATCCGCGCTTCGTGAAACTCCTAGGACCTCATAGGGATCCTTGCTCGGCATAGTTTAGGACTCGTCGGCTTCGTCGTCTTCGGCGGTTTCTTGTTCGGCGATATCAGACAATGAAAGCGTATCGTCTTCCGAAGGGTTTGCAACAACTTCATCTTCGTCGTCTTCGACGAGGTCAGAAAGGCTGAGAACTCCATCACCTTCGAGATCATTCTCATGATCTTCTTCTCCAACCGCTACAACTAGGGCAGCTTCGGTTTCATCGAGGGCAGGAAGCAACATACCTAGCTCGGCAGGAACATGCTCATCGATCAACAATGGCAAGTCGTCCAGCGGTACAACGACCTCAGAAAGACTCGGCATGATCGGCTTGATTTTGCCAGCCGCGATTTCAGCCAGTGCGATAGTAAGGGGGTGGTTTGACTCGCAATGAACTAACTGGGGAGCACCCTCGCGCAACTGTTTAGCCCGCTTGGCAGCCAGGTTAGAGAGCACAAATTTGCCGTGCTCGTAGTTGTTTAAAATATCTGGACTTGGCAGCATAAGACGTCGTTTCGGAACTTCGAATTCTACCTTATATCTACAGGGCAAGCGCAAGGAACGTTGCAGGCTCAAACGATCGCGTTCGAGCCATCCGTTCAATTCAAAGTAGGATCGGGCTACAGCACCCCAGCTTATGGCTGATCCCTTTTTTCTAGCTAATTTCAAACTTATTGGTTGAGTTTGATGTCTTCTTTGACCCTTTTCGTTTGGCTCGGAATGATATGGCCCTTTGAATCATAGCGAAGCTCCAGGACCCAGTCGAACACCTCGTCGGGCCACTTCCCGCCTGGAATAAGTTTCGAAGAATCGGCTCCTAGCGCTTGGACTAACTTAGGGATGTTTCCGTGATGCCAACAAATAATGATGTTCTTTCCAAAAGGCTTGTACTTCATCGCGTTGGCCAGCTCTTGATACTGATTGTTTTTGAATAAGCAATCAACCGGAACTCTCGCAGCCTTACCTAAAGGGTCGAGAGTGAGACGCTCGCGAAAACTCTTCTTCGTATCCATGGAAGCAAACATCCAGTCAGGCTTAAAAGTCGCGCTGCCTATCTTAAGCGTTTGAAAATACTTCACATACGCTTTAGCACGAGCTTCGCCCGCTGGAGCAAGGCCGGTACCTGAATCCGGCTTTTCACCGTGGCGGATGACTAAAACAGTCGCATTGGCTAGTCCAGGGGCATCGGACGATTGCGCGGTTGCCGCTCCAGCAGACATGACCGCCAAAACAAACAAACCGAACGAGCCAAGGCGGAATAATTTCATTTCGTTGATTGTATCTAGCAACCGACTCTCAAGGCACTTACCTAAATCATTTCTATGTTCAGAACACTTTCGCGAAAAACACCGAAAAGGCATTGGTTGGCAGAATTCCCGCATGTGTGTAATCTTCTCGTATGATCGCTGGCTACTCGGGCACACCCCTCCTTAAGAAATTAGGAGTGAAACACGGAAGTTCGTTTCGAATATTCGACGCTCCAGTGAACTTCTTAGATTGGCTCAAATCCCAACCCGACCCGATCCAGTGGGCGACCGATGGTGAACTTGCCGACGTTGAAGTCCTCTTTGTAGAGTGGGAAGAAAGTTTGACTTCCCTTTTGCCCATCGCCATCAAGGGGCTCACAAAAGCAGGGGGCCTATGGATTGCTTGGCCCAAGAAAGCATCAAAGGTTCCAACGGATATCACCGAAAACCGACTGCGAGACATCATCCTTCCAATGGGATTGGTCGACAACAAGGTCTGCGCAATTGACGAGAAATGGTCGGGCCTGCGGTTCTGTTGGCGAGTCGAACTAAGATAAATGCAAATCGCCAGCAGAAACCTGCCGGCGATTTCGAAACGATCTTATGGTTATTAAACGGCCGCTTTAACTTTGTAGCGCTCAACATATTTTAGGCAGCAAGCGCGAACTCGGGCCCGGATTCGATTGATGTAAGCGGCACGCTGAGTCACACCAACCGCTCCTCGAGCGTCAAGAAGGTTGAAGACATGTGAACACTTCAAGGCGAGATCAAGAGCTGGATAGATCAACGCGAGCGATCCAGTATAAGATTCTGGTGGCGTCCCATCCATTTGTTCCGTTGTCATGATGTCTTGCACGGAATCCCAATAAACGGGGGTCTCGATGACTCGCTTGGATTCAGCTTCGTACATCTCGAAAAGCTGGGTCAACATTTCGGTTGAAGCGACTTCGAAGTTGTAAACGTTGTTCTGCATCTCAAGTTCGAACTCGGCCTTGCGATAGGTAAGCGTTTCGTTCCAATCAAGTCCATCCCAAAAAGATGTTTTGCCATCGAGCATCAAACATAAGCGCTCAGGACCATAGGTGATTTCCGCACACACCGGATTGCACTCAATACCTCCCATTTGCTGGAAGAACGTGAACTGCGTTATTTCGGCCCCATTGACCCAAACTTCCCAACCCACTCCGCTCGCACCCGCTGCTTGGGACTCCCAGTCATCCTCAACGAGTCGAACGTCGTTCTTGGCCGTGTCGAAGCCAAGAGCGTCGAGTGACCCCATGTAGAGGTCCACAATGTTCTCGGGCGAGGGCTTCATGATGACTTGGTATTGGTAGTACCGCTGGCTTCGTTGGGGGTTTCTCGTGTATCGACCGTCGTTGGGTCGTCGAGAAGGTTGTACGTAAGCAACGTTCCAACTATCGGGTCCAAGTACTCGAAGCGTGGTTGCGGGATGCATCGTTCCGGCGCCGACTTCAACATCGTATGGCTGCAAAATCGCACAGCCCTGAGCGGCCCAGTAGGCGTTAAGTCGGAAGATCATTTCCTGCATCGTCATGATTCCAGGAAGGATACCTTTCAGCCGAATTTCTGCGGAGTGCAACTTTTGGGCGGTTTATCCAGTATCGGTTGCACATGAGACCATTGCATCGAACTCGAATCCTCCTCGCTATGCTGTCCTCAGTGGTAGCCGTGCTGGCAGTTGGTTGCTCGTTTGTTGCCCGCAGCGTTGGCCATTTGGCCCAGAGCGGGTTCAAGCCGACTGGCCCGATGACCAGTTCCCTTCGTTCCGTCCCAACCTTCGACAAGGTGGACGCGGGGCAATCTTACGAAGTCGATATTCGCTTTGGTCCAACACCTTCCGTGACGATCGAGGCTCCCAAAGACCTCCTTCCCCATCTCACCACCAGCGTAACCGGTGGAACGCTCAAGCTTGGGGCCGACGCCAGTTATTCTCTTGATAACCGAAATGCGGTTAAAGCCCATATCGTGGTGACTCACCTTACGGGCGTGAGCGCATCAGGAGCAAGCCGAATGGTCATCAAGGACCCCATCGCGGAGACTAGCTTCGTTGCTTCAGCCGCAGGAGCTTCAAACCTGACCCTCTCTGCAAACGTAGATTCGTTCAAACTCGAGCTTGAGGGAGCCGCTCACGCTTCCATTAATCGCTTGAAGGCTCAAACGCTCGACATTAAAGCGTCCGGTGCCTCAAATTGCGACATCAGTGGTTCCGCATCCAAGGGCCAGATTGAAAACGAAGGCGCTTCAACCATCAGTGGAAAGGGCATGTCCATCGACAAAGCAAGCATTACTGGAAGCGGCGCTTCAACAACGGAGATTCGAGTCACAGCCGACCTCAAGGCAAACGCAAGCGGGGCATCAACAATTCGATATCTTGGCAACCCCAAGGCGTCGCGTGACACCGCAGGTTCCTCTAGTATCAATCAAATCAATTAGCGACTTGGGCTACGGTTCGACTGGTTGAATCAGCAAATGGACGGAAGCTAACGCATCGGTTAGCTTGCGTCCATATTGCTTTTCGGCGTCGGAAGCCAACCAGGCGATAGCTTCTGACTCCGAGATTCTTAGTTGCCCATGGCAACCCCTCAATCGGTTGTCAAACGCTTCGCAAATTTGAATTACCGAACCTAGCTCAGCTCCGAGCGACGGTTGATCGTCAAGATCGTGCCTTTGAGCAGCGATCCTTACCTCGACGAGATCGCTTAGATCGTAACCCAGTCTTTCTGCCAGCGCGGTGGCATAAACGGCAACTCGTTGAGCGTGGCTTGCACTTTCAGGATGCTTCCGGTCCAATTCCGCAAGTTCCATTCGAATAGCTTTGTTACGTTGGCGTATGGTGGAATTCAAGTGAGCACTTTCGGGGTTGCAACCCGTCTTAAGTTGCAAGCGTATCCGAATTTCGCAGATTCAGATCGAATGGTTCCGGTAATTGTCCTCTCAAAATTGATTGGAAGCATACAGGAACTCGATTCGCGATGGACGCAAAGTAGAAATCATGGAATCACCCCCTTATATGCCTGGCCCCAAGAAGAGCAAAACTGGACTCATCGTGGGAGGAATCGTCGCTGGCGTCCTATTCTGTTGTGTCTTACCCATCGGTCTCATCGGAGGCGGCGCGCTCTACGGGTGGAAGAAGATTCAAGGAACGGCGTCGTGTGTTTTCACCTTTGGCGACATGAAGCGAGCTGTCCAACTGTACACGGCGGAGCATCACGGCAAATTACCAGACGCAGAAAAATGGCAGGATGAACTTCGGCCTTACTACAAGCGAGCAATGACTCCTAAGGAACAACTTGGCCCATTCCCACAAATGCAGCCCGAAGGAGATTGGGGTTGCAAGGAATCTGACGGCACTTCCACCGGAATGGCTTTCAACTCGGATGTGTCGGGCAAGGACGTCAGTGAAATCAAAGATTCTGAGAACACCGTTGCCATTTTTGAAACCGAACATCCAGCCAAAAATCAGCACATGGCATATAAAAAGCTTGATCCGTTGTCGAGTCCGAAGATATTTAATGAACCTCGCGGATGGTTCTTTGTGAGCGTCTCGGGAGACGTGTTTACCGATTCTCCGAAGAAGGGTGTTCAGCGAATGGGCAACATCAGCGGTGGCGGTGGGTTCAAGATTCAGACCGGTTCTGGAAACTAGGTCGGGCACGACTGGCCCGCTCTAGGCGTATACTAATATGGCCTCTGCGCGCAGAGGCATCGAAGGGAAATTATGTTTAACGACGTTGCAATGATTGGCATGGAACCCATGTTGATCATCTTTATTCTGGTACTGGTTCTGTTCGGCGGCAAGAAGATTCCCGAGCTCATGCGGGGCGTTGGCCGAGGCGTTGGCGAATTGCAGAAGGGCTTGGATGAAGGAAAATCGCATCTCGCAGCGAGCTTGCGAGAAGAGCCAACTCCTACTCCAGCTCAAATGGTTACTCCAACTGTTGAAGAGAAAGAAAAGACGACAGTTACCACGCCAAGCGCACCTGGCAACTAGATATTGAGCTTCGTACCCTTCGCTTGAACGCCTGGGTGCCGATTCTCCACTATCGAAGATCGCCTAAGCCCAATCGTGAGATCCCCACTTTCATCACGGAAGTGGGGATTTTTTGTGCATCAGCACGACCTATAGAAAGAGCCGAGACCTCACGTGGCCTCGGCTCAATACGATCTGTTCAGATCCGGATCTTACTTATCAACTGTAAGCGTTACTGTCGATGTACCGGTTGAAGGGATGGATTGGCCCTGAACCTGCATCTCTTGCTTCGTGTCGAGCTTGATCTTCATCAGAATGGTTTGGCCGGTGGTCTTATCGACGTTTGCCTCACCCTTGAAGTCAATAGAACCCTTGATCTGCATTTCCATCTGTCCGATCGGACCGAGGTCGGCTTGGCCACTCGCTTTTACGAGCTCCGCAAAGTCGATGTCGGTTTTGATCGTGCCTGAGATCGAAACGACATAGACATCCTTTCCATCAACCTGCTTTTCTGCCTCTAGTTTGGCAGTCAGCTTCTGATCTTGCTTACCCGTTACTGGGCTCTTCTTGATCACTACATCCCAAGTGTCGCCAACGTTTACAGCCTTGTCGGGAAACTCTAGGAACAATCCCAAGAGCGAGTTACTCGTTGCCCCGTTGAGAACGGCCATCGGGTCAAGCTTGGCTTTAGGATCGGGCGTGAATCGGTTCTTGGTATCCAACGTTCCGCTTGAAGTCGTCGACTTCATGAACTGGTCCTTGTTGGCACCCATCATGTCCGCCATAGGACCACCGATGTCGAACTTTTCTACCTTGGAAACGATGTCGACGGGAGCGGATCCGCCATCAGCGACGAGAGCGCCAATCTTGACGCTGTAGCTGGTTGTGCTCGTGGTCTCGAGTTCCTGGTCGCCACCGCCAGGAACGGTAATCGTTTGTTTTGACTTTGACTGAACGTGGTAGCTCTCCGTTCCGGTCTTGAGAGTCTTTCGGAGAGTGATGCCGTCGGTGGCAGCCATTGCGATGGATGCAGCGACAAGCGATGTCACGACAAGAAGTTTTTTAGCACTATTCATTAGGATTTCTCTTTATTGAGCGAGGATGCGCACGATGATACGAGGAATTGACAGATTTGGTTTCTACGCCAAATTGAACGCCAGGATCGTCTACTATCGTGTGCTGTTGACCATTGTCGCGCCTCTTTTCGCAAGAACTACAACGTTATTGTTTGGTGGCGATATTATGCTCAACGGTATTGCCCCATCACCCAAGGTATTTGCAAATATCCGACCTTTGGCCGCAAAATCAGATCTTGTGTTCGGCAACCTTGAAATTCCGTTGACGTCTTCGCAGACGAAGACAAGCCGTAAGAGTGCAGCCGAGCTTCTCAAAAAGGATCAATGGATTCTTAAAGCCAATCCGGAACACGCCGCTTTTCTTGCCAACGCAGGCATCAACGCGGTGAGTCTGGCCAACAACCACGCCATGGATTACGGTCCCGGTGGCTTGAGCCAGATGACTTCCCTACTCGACAAGAATCATATTAGCCATGCTGGCGCGGGTTTGAACGCGGACCAAGCCATGCAAGGCACCGTTATTAGTTCCAAAAACCATAAGTCAGTTAGTCTGCTTTCAGTGATGGGATTTCAAACCACCGGGGCATTACTCAAAACGACTCCCGCGACTCTCACTTCGCCAGGTATCGGCGTTTTGAACCTTAAAGGGCGAATGGACTCGAAAGTAAGATCCAAGCTCACGGGTTGGATTGGCCGGGCCAAGAGAAAATCTGAATTTGTCGTTGTGGCCATTCATTGGGGCGTCGAGCGAAAAAGCATCCCAAATCCATATCAAGTACAACTAGGACGAGCCCTTGTTGATGCAGGCGCAGATATCGTATGGGGCAACCATCCCCACGTACTTCAAGGTGCCGAACTCTATCGCGGCAAACTGATCATGTACTCCATGGGCAACATGATCTCAAACCTTCCCGCAAAGGGCGGTTTTATCAATGACATCATCGACGATCAGGGGCATCAAAAGGTGTTCTTTGCTCCCACTGAGATTCGAGGCGGCCAAATCCGTACCCTTTCGGGGCCAGCAAGAACTACTGCCACGCTGGAAATGAAGCGTTTGTGCCAACTGTTGGTGAAGCGATACCCAAGCCCTGTATCCACACCCGCTCTTAAATAGGCGGATATACTCCGACTATGGACGCTGATGCCCTTTATGCTGACGTCATTGACAAGTATTCGCGACATCTGAACCCTCACCTCGCGAAGCTCATGGCTTTCGCCGGGTTTGGAGTGGAGATGGAAGGAGACGGATGCTATCTCATCGACCACGAAGGGCGTAAATTCTTAGACTGCCTCGGCGGATATGGCACTTTCAGCCTTGGACATCGCCATCCAAAAGTAGTTGAAGCGGTCAAGAATCAGCTGGACCATCTCGCGTTGAGCGGCAAGGCATTCTTCTCGAAGAACAGCGCAGACCTCGCTGAAAAGCTCGCAGAAATCACCCCCGCCGGTTTGGACTATTCGTTCTTCTGTAACTCCGGAACCGAAGCCGTCGAGGCATCGCTTAAGTTTGCAAAAGGCGTCACCGGACGTACGAAGATCGTTTCCACTACGGAAAGCTTCCATGGAAAGACGCTCGGTTCCCTTTCAGTGATGGGGCGTGAAAAATATCGAAAGGGATTTGAGCCCTTACTGCCTGGTGTGGTCTTTGTTCCCTTCGGAGATTCTCAAGCGGCGGCTGAGGCAATCGATGGCACTACCGCTTGTATGATCGTCGAGCCCGTTCAGGGTGAAGGTGGCATCATCGTTCCTCCTGCGGGCTACCTCAACGATCTGCGAACCGCGTGTGATAAGCACGGCGCGTTGCTTATTTTCGACGAAGTTCAATCGGGCTTGGGTCGAACCGGCAAGATGTGGGGATGCGACCATGATGGTGCGATTCCAGACTTATTAACTTCTGCGAAAGCACTCGGTGGAGGAGTCATGCCTCTCGGCGCAGTGTGTGGCACCGAGGCTATTTGGGACGCGATATACAGCAAGAATCCGCTTTCTCACACGAGCACGTTTGGAGGCAATCCTTTGGCATGCGCAGCCGGGCTCGCTACGCTTCAAGTCTTGCAGGAAGAAGGGCTAGTACAGCGCTCGCACGATATGGGAGTCCTACTTCTGGAAGGCATGCATTCGATCGGTCACAAACACCGAAATTGGATCAAAGAAGTTCGCGGTAAAGGCCTGATGGTGGGACTCGAGTTTGCCGAAGATGAAGTCGGTGAATTGGTGGTCGCTCAGTTGCTGAAATACGGTGTCTGTGTCGCCTATGCGCTGAACAACCCTCGTGTTCTCAGATTTGAGCCACCTCTAATCATCACCGCAGAGCAAATCGAGTTTGCTTTGGAAGCAGTGGATGGAGCCATCGTCGAAACCGGCGAGTTGCTTTCAACTTTGGTCTAGTTTGGTCCTGAGCTCGAAATTATTCGAGCTCAATTTCAAATCGAAGTTGCTCGCTGGATGCCGAGATTACTGGCATCTAGTTTTGCGGTAACATAGGTTTCAAGGAAAATTGAAACTTATGAAAGTTGTTGTTTTCGGTGGGACTGGGCATATCGGTGCGGCGCTCATGCGACACTTCGACCCCGATAAATTTCATGTGACGATCGTTAGCCGGTCAGCTATGGGACCGGGCCAAATACAATGGGACGGCAAGACATTGGGTCCTTGGCGGGAGGCCCTTGAAGGCGCTGAAGTGGTCATCAACTTGGCGGGTAGAAGGGTGCATTGCCGCTACAACGAAGAGAATCTTCAAGAGATGCTCGATAGCCGCATTGACTCCACTCGTTTGATCGGAGAGGCCATTGCCCAATGTAAAAACCCACCAAAGGTCTGGCTCCAATCGAGCACCGCAACGATTTACGCCCATACGTTCGACCACGATAATGATGAAGAGTCAGGAACGATGGGCGGCACCGAGCCAGAAGTCCCTGCGGTTTGGAACTTTAGTATTAAGATCGCCCAGGAATGGGAAACGGCTCTGATGGAAGCCAATACTCCTAAAACACGGAGAATCGCTATGCGCAGCGCGATCATGATGGGAGTGGATAAAGACAGCGCGTTTGAGATTTTTTCCCGACTCACTCGTCTTGGACTTGGAGGGAAATTGGGCAGCGGCGAGCAGTTCGTTTCCTGGATTCACGAAGTGGACTTTGTCCGCGCGATGGAGTTCTTGATTGACCATCCAGAGTTAGAAGGCCCCGTCAACATCTGTGCCCCCAATCCCTTACCCCAAGTCGATTTTGCCCATGCGATGCGCCGAGCATGGCGCATACCGTTTGGATTACCGGCTGCTCCGTGGATGATCGCCATTGGAGCTTGGTTTCTCAATGGCGACACCGAACTGGTGATGAAAAGTCGACGAGTTGTACCTGGGAGACTTGAAAAATCCGGATTCAAGTTTCAATTCCCCACTTGGCCCGAAGCCGCACAAGATCTCGTCGAAAAGATGCGCCCGTGAAGGTGCCTCCCCCATTTAAAGAAATTCAGCGAGATGGACGCGTTCGCCTCGAAGGGTCGATTCAACGGCCGCGCAGACCATGGCAAACGACTTGATGTTATCGTGACATTCTCCGTTTGGAGTGCTTCCCGTTTGCAGCGCAAGAATGAAATCTGCAAGAGAACCTTCGATGCCGGTTTTCACTTCCGGTGACTTTTCCGTGACGTCTTTCACGTTGGAATGAAATCCATTGGGCTCGGTGACGACTTGGGCTCTGGGGTCGCCGTGACCGTCCCAAAGCGCGGTGCCGCATTCGCCTACTGCCCGCCAGTCAGCTTCCCAAGAACTGTGAAGGCCCTCGGCGCACCATGAACCGCGATAGGTGTAACGGAGGCCGTTACTCATTTCGAACAAACAGTTCGCAGATGACGCACCGCGATACCAACTCCAAGTCGGATTGAATTCCTCCGCATAAACCGAGACCGGGTCTGCTTGAGAAAGGTAACGAGCAGCGTCAAAAGTGTGAATCGCCATGTCGATCAGGAGTACGTGGTCCATCTCGTCTCGGAAACCGCCAAAGTGAGCCCCGATGTAAAAGTCCGAGTTGAGGATGCCTAACTTTCCGAGGTTCTCGGCGATCAGTTTGCGATAGGCCAAGACTCGACCGTCGTACCGACGGCTTTGACTGACCATGTAGAGTGTCCCGCTGACTTCCGAGGCGCGAACCATCTCTTTCGCTTCGTCAAGCGATGTCGCCATCGGCTTTTCGCCAATCACCGGAATGCCATGGCCAAGCGCGGTCAACGTGACTTCGCGGTGGCCAGCAGGAGACGTAACATCGACGACGAAATCAGGCGCCAAGGCTTTGATGGCTTCTTCTAGGTTTGTGCCCAAATATCCTGGCAAGACATTCAGCTCCGTTGCCGCTTCTTGAGCAGCTCCCTCTCGTAAATCGATCCAGCCGGAAAGCTCGACATCATTGTTCGCAGTGAGGTTTCGCCCCCAAGCTTTCCCCATTCCACCCGCACCGACAAGTAAAGCACGCACGACGGGGTTGTACCTTGGATCGTCATGGATCTGTATCCTCTTCCATGGGTTCCGACCTATGAATTTACGATTGAATGGATTGCGATAGATTGAGCATCCGCTTCCCTGGTAAAACGAGTTGTGAGCAGTCCAGCCTTTCCACCTGAAGTCGAGAACTTAGTTGACCTAAGAAGCGATACCGTAACCCGCCCAACGCCCGAGATGTATGAGGCAATGGCCAATGCACCGGTCGGTGACGACGTTTTAGGCGATGACCCGACCGTGATCCAACTTGAAGAATTGGCCGCCCACATGACGGGTAAAGAAGCCTCCCTCTTTGTGCCAAGCGGCACAATGGGCAATCAGATTGCCCTGGCATGTCACTGTCAGCCTGGCGATGCGATTCTGATCGAAGAGGAAGCTCACATCCTCTATTACGAAGTAGGTGCCCCTGCACTACTTGCCGGTGTCGTTAGTTGGACCCTTCCCTCCAATCGGGGTGCGATGGATCCAGACCACGTTGAAAGGCGCATCCTGAAGGCCAATCTGCACACTCCCGGCACCACTCTCATCTGCCTTGAAAACACTCACAACCGAGCAGGCGGCGCCATTATCCCATTGGAGTACATGGAGGCTTACCGAGCGAAAGCGGACAGTCACGGCGTGAAGGTTCACTTGGATGGAGCGCGCGTTTTCAATGCCGCAATTGCCCTCGGCGTATCGCTCCAAGACATCACCGACAACGTGGACTCCGTCAATTTCTGCCTCTCGAAGGGACTCCGCTCTCCGATTGGCTCAATGCTTTGTGGAGATGCCGCATTCATCGAGAAAGCTCGAATCTGGCGTAAACGATTAGGCGGAGGAATGCGACAGGCGGGAATTTTGGCAGCTTGCGGGATCGTGAGCCTTACCAAGATGGTGGATCGACTGGCAGAAGATCATGCCCGCGCAAAGCGACTGGCAGTGGCGCTTCAGGGTCAACCAGGCATCTCCGTGGATCTGGACACCGTCGAAACGAATATGGTGCTGGTCAACACGGTCGCTCCAGCGGGCGATTGGCAAGCTTGGCTTCAGCAAGAAGGAGTGCTTTGCTTCCCTGTCGGGTCAAATCGATTACGCTTGGTGTTCCACGGAGACATTTCGGACGAAGCAACTGACCGGGCGATCGAAGCTTTCAAAGAGGTCGCCAGTCAAAACTGCGACCAACTTCATGCGATTGCGGGCTTAGAAACCAAGTAATCGTTTCATGAATCTGCGGATCGAACGCAAAGGGTCGGAATCTTTAGTTTCATATGAACAGGTTCCGATCTCGTTTGAGATTCACGGTCGGGTTGATCTGACTCGACTAGAAGATATCGGCAGCGTCGAAACGGTTCCTTGCTTCCCTCGCAGGAAGGGCTATGATGAAGTCTCCGATCAGCGACCGACTCAACTGGCCCTCCGCTACGATATAGCCAACTGGCCGATTCTGATGGTTTACGAAGGCGATACAGTCGTCGGTGGGGCGATTCTTGCGCCACCCAAATCTGGTTACGAGTTGCCGGGTGCCCAAAACGGGTCTGGAATCATGGTCGATCTGCGCGTCCATCCCTCAATGCGGCAACGAGGAGTAGGAAGGGCTCTCATCTCGGCCGCAATCTCTCTCGCCCATCATTTGGGATGGGAGGAAATACTCGTGGAAACACAAGACACGAACCTGGCTGCTTGCCAGTTTTACGCCAACATGGGCTTCTCGGTGAGATCCATCGATCGTGAAGCTTACGGCACCAGCTTGGACGAAGCCCAGATCATCTGGCGTTTCAAGCTTGGCGAATCTTAGACTTCAGCGGTCAACTGTGCGAGAGTCTGGGTCTTCAAATGCTCGTAAGCATACGTCGCAAGATATTCCATGTTTACGACATCTTCTCGGTTGTACGCAATGAGCGTTTCAAGAGCTTCGTCATCGCCAAGCGTGGTGTACCTGCGCCATAGCCGAATGGCGTCAAGCCCTCCGAGGCCGTCGGTGTCTTCCCCGCGCGAAATGCCGAGTTGCTTCTCGATCTTCTTCAGTCCGCCTTTTATGCCAAGGCGATGCAAGGTCGGGCATAAATCCAAGTGAATCTGATTGAAGCGAATGCCGGGATAACGCTTCTCAAGCATGGGCAAATCAAAATTAGCGCCAAAGAAGGTGACCACCATGCTGTATTGGCTCATGATCTCGGGAAATTGATCGAGATCTCGACCCTTGATGAGGCATTTGAATTCGACGCCATCGAACAGGCCAATCGTCGTGACTGACGATCCCGAACGGCCACCATCGGTCTCGATGTCAAGGTAGACACACTTGTCTCGGAATTCTGGGAAGGCTCGCCAAGATTCCTTGAGGCCGAGTCCTTTGCTGAAGAAAGAACCATCTCGAGTTTCGAGAGATTTGAAGCTTTTGTCGAGTGCTCGCTTAACGGTTGCTCGCTCAACTTGGCCATAGGAATAGGTGTCGAGCCCTTCCGCTAAGTCCTTCCAAGTCATACACCCGTTCTTCCACAAAGACAATTCGTCTTTTGCGGAAAGACCGGGAATATGAAGAAAGGTGCTCTCAAGCACGGAGAGGGCTTAGCCGCCCTTTCCGTTGATCTTAATCTTAGGTGTTTGCACCCCGAAGACCGTCTTTGGACACGTTGGCTGGTTGCCGCCTGTTCCCCAGTCGTTCTTCTTGCCATCGCTGTACCAGTAATATCCGGTTTCAAGATCCTTATCGAATTCACCCGCGAGTCGGAAAACGGCATGACCGTTGAACTTGGCGGTGAGGTCTCGACCGAACCACTGGAGAGCGTGCCATCCGCCATCGACGATGAGCTTGCCGGTGCCGTGGTAGACCACTCGACCATGGTAGGAGAGTTCTTTGATAACTGCTCCTTCGGCTTTGATCGTGGTGGTGAGGCCGCGTGGGTGCTTGGTCGCTTCTGATGTATCGATGAGGACCGTACCGGTGAAGTTCATTTCGAAATGACCTTCGGGCTGACCATCATCGTTGTATTCAAGCATCTTAAAGCTACCGAGCTTTGTTGACATGTTGAATTCGCCGTACTGGGGTTTTCCAGAAGGCTTGTCGGGAGTATCCTGCTTAGCCGCTGTTGGGAGCTTGGCTTGCTGTGCAGGGCTCAATGACACCGCGCAAAGGGCAAGAGTTCCTATAATCGCCGTAAATAGCGGCTTTGAGGATGAAACATTCATTGTCATCAGTGTATCCAATAACCATGAGAGAGAGAATAGAGTTCCCACGTATATATGGTTGGGATTCGGTATCCTCTTGATTGGAGTGAAATGAAAAAAGGCCCAATTATCACAGCGATCTTCACCGTCCTTGCCCTCGGAGCGGTGGTGCTTGCCTTCGTTTCCAGCGCGAGTCCCTTTGTGACGATCGCCCAAGCCAAGACAACGTCAGGTGACCAGCTTCACATCGCTGGCGACGTTATTAAGGACACCGTAGTAGCCGATGCACGTAGCCACGTCTTAGTCTTCCAGATGAAAGACGAAAATGGCGACATGGTAACCGTTCGACATACGGGTGAAATGCCAAGCAATCTCAGCGAGGTTAAAAAAGTCGTAGCAATCGGTGGAATGGAAAACGGACAGTTCCATTCGAGTAAATTACTTGTCAAATGCCCGTCGAAATACGAGGCCGAGCGTAAAGTCGCGAGCAAATAAATCATAGACATCCCGGGATAGTTATTGGATAACGAATTACTTAAGCAGCTACCGTCGGCCCCTCAGTGGGCGTTATGGGCCGGAAAGAGTGGAGGCCTGCTTATTGATCTCGGTATCGGTCTGTTTGCTCTCACGGTGATACTATGGCTTCTTCAATCGAAGAAGCCATCGGTTTCTAAGTTCGCTGGCATCACATTTTTCGGCGGATGCCTTTGCCTTATTGGCGCGATGGGATGCTTGGTCTCCCTATTTGTCAACGACCAGTTCGAGTACCGATATGTTTTCGCCCACGGCGATTCCATCAATGCGCTGAAATACAAAATTGCCGGGGTTTGGACCGCTCAAGAAGGCAGTTTTCTGTTGTGGGCAACGGCGTCCGCCATTTTCGGCATGCTTGCCTACCGAGGAACCGGAATCTACCGGCGTTGGTACGCGATATCGTTCAGCATTTTCCTTGGCTGTCTTTGCGGAATATTAGCCTACGAGACTCCATTTGACACCGTGAAACAGTTTGTGTTGGATGGCGTTTTGAAGCAACCCCACAACGGTAGCGGCATCACTCCTTCCCTCCAAAACTACTGGGTCGTCATCCACCCACCGACCATTTTCATGGGTTTTGGCTCACTGACCGTGATGTTCGCGATGAGTGTGGCGGCGATGATGACCGGAAACGCAGTTGACTGGGTCAAAATCACCCGACCTTGGGCCCTTGTCTCGGCATCTATTTTGGGGCTCGGACTCTGCATGGGCGGCATGTGGGCCTATGAGACTCAGGGTTGGGGTGGCTTCTGGGCCTGGGATCCGGTTGAGAACGTTAGCTTTGTTCCCTGGCTGTTTACAGTGGCCCTGATCCACGGAATCATCGTTCAGGTAAGTAAGAAGCGCTGGATCGGAACGAACTTGATTCTGGGTGGACTTCCCTTCCTTACCTTTGTCTACGGAACGTTTCTAACTCGTTCTGGCTTGCTCGATAAGGTCAGCCTACACTCCTTTGCGTCGATGGATCGAAGCGCCTTAGTGGTGCTGAAATCGTTCTTGATTGCGGTGGTCGCAGCCTTCGTCGTTCTCTATGCCATTCGGGGCCGCAAGCTTGCCAAAACTTCGGCGGAAAACACGTCAACCGGACTCGATCGAGAAGGTTTCTACCGGGCTGGCACCCTCATCCTAAGCTTGCTCGCCATCGGAATTACCATCGGCATGAGCTGGCCGTGGTGGAGCGCTTTGAAGTCTGGAAAAGGCAGTGCGATTGAGGAGGCTCAATATCACCTCGTGGTGGTTTGGTTCTTCATTCCGATCATGTTGCTGATCTCGATCGCTCCTTTCGTAAGTTGGAAGGCGATGACTGCCAAGGCAATTTTCGACCGTCTCGTTTCCGTTTTGAGCGTAACGGCCGGGCTTACTGGATTCGCTCTTGTCGCGATTCAGAACCCCTCGATTGGCGTCAAGATGATTCCGGGCAGCTCCGTTCACGTACCCGGCGGGTTCAAAATGAACCTCATGCCGTGGATGGCGGTGTTGCTTTTTGTCTGCATTTTCGCGATCGTCGGGAATGTTTGGCGAATTGCTGAGATCATCAAGCGATCACGATTGACCCTCGGCGGATTTGTCGCCCACGTTGGTTTGGCGGTCTTGATGACGGGACTGATCATCTCACGAGGATTTGAAAGAACCGATCGTGGAGTGGTTGACCCAGCGTTTGGCCCTACGTCGATCATGGGGTATTCGATTGCGTTCAAGAAATTCGATGCCAAAGATCCGGCCGACAGAGACGGCAAGATTTGGTTCGACGTCACCGATCCGGACGGCACCAAGTTCGAAGCGAGTCCGGGCCTCTATTACTATCCCGGTGATGACGGCGCTCCGACCGCCATGGTTTGGCCGTACATCGACAAGCACCTTTCCCACGATTTCTATCTGGCGATGGCAGCGCCCGAAATGTACGCTTGGACGACTCCTGAAACCTTCAAGGAAGGAGAAACTCGCGAGGTCAAGAACGACTTAGTGGGCAGTCTTCAGGTGACGTACAAGAAGTTTGTACGTCAGGGCGAAGCGGGCATGGCGGGTACGACGTTTGGAGCGGAGCTTCACATTGTCGACGGTGCGAAGTCTTACGACATTACACCAACAATGAAGATCAGCAGCGACGGCGCTCCCGATCGAGATATGCCGAGAGTCGGCGATATGTACCGACTGGCTTTGCTCGGAATGAATCCGGCTGACCGAAGCGTGAACCTTCAACTTATGTTCTCGCCTCCGCTGTATCCGATCGTTCTATTCTACAAACCGATGACGATATTGGTCTGGCTCGGAACCGCGATCCTGACTCTCGGCGGTTTGATGTCCGCGTTTGCGAGACGGGTTGTCAAGGGCAAAGAGAGCTCCCCCGTTTCGTAGGAATACCGAGCCACCGATTATCCAGACGCGGCATCTTCACCCCGCACTGGGTGACAGAATTTAGCCCCGGGTCATCTCCGTGTTGACCAGGGGTTAGAGGCAACAGCCGATCCCGACTCCAGCGCGGGTCGCAGACTACCGCCAACCAACCCCGCGCGACTTGCGGAATGAACGAAATCAATCTGACCAATACTCGTCAAGCTTCGGCAGCCATCCGAACACGGCATCCCGACCCCGGAGTGGGTCGCAGAATTTAGCCCCGGGTCATCTCCGTGGTGCCCCGGGGCAAGAGGCGACAGCTGATCCCGACCCCAGCGTGGGTCGCAGACTACCGCCAACCAACACGCGGCGAAACTACGGCAATCACAATCATAATTTCGATTCACTACCCCAACCGGGCCTTATAAACATTCCTACCATTAAACCGTCCCACTGCGGTACAACGATGAGCATGTCCATCGATCTAGGCCAACTACTTGAATCGTCGGGAGCGATCCTTCGCGGCCACTTCCTGCTTACATCCGGAAGACACTCCGACATCTACTTCGAGAAGTTCCGGATCCTTGAGCAGCCCCATGTGCTGTCCGCTCTCTGCACCCTGATCGCCAAACATTACAAGGACGCCGGAATCCAATTGGTCGCCGGACCTACCACCGGCGGCATCATCATCGCCTTCGAAGTCGCCCGCCAGATGGGCTTGCCCGCAGTCTACGTCGAGAGTGAGAACGGGATCAAAACTCTACGCCGCAACAAATCGATCGAAGAGGGTGTCAAGACCTTGATCGTCGACGACGTTTTGACCACCGGCACTTCCCTTTTCGAGACCCGAACCGCGATCGAGACCGCCGGTGGCACCGTGGTCGGCTATGGCGTCCTCATCGATCGTTCCACCCCCGAAACCGACTTCAAACTGCCTCTTTACGGTGCCTATAAAGTGGAAGCACAATCCTTCGCACCCGATGCCGTCCCCGATTGGCTCGCAAACATTCCAATCCACAAACCCGGCACCCGCAAATAGCCCGAGATCGGGTATCTTTTTAACCCGCCTGCCCAGGTGGTGAAATTGGTAGACGCGCTGGCTTCAGGTGCCAGTGTCCGCAAGGACGTGAAGGTTCGAGTCCTTTCCTGGGCACTCCGCAGTTTTAGGTTCAGGCTCTACGCCATTAATGGGGGCACCTCAGTCATTCACAGCCTTCGTCTTGGCGTCGGCTGGAAACTAGATTCATTCGCACCGAGCTCAAACTGAGGATGTCCTAAAGAGACAGCAAAGGCTTGGACGCAAAATTCAAAAGCGAGTCACGACGCTATCACGTCCGTTATTCCTTATTGCTTGGACACCAACCGTCAATGCGCTTCTGCATTTCGTTAACCAGAAGATTCTTGTCCGTAGCCATGTCAGGATCCCAATCGAGTGTGTTGTCGAACGCTTCAAACACCTTCTCGATCAATTCGGCGTATCGGGTGTTTAAGCGATAGGCAAACCATTGCCCACGCGACCTCGTTTTCACGAGGCCAGCGTTCCGCAACTTCCTTAGCCGCAGATCAACTACCGACCGATCAGCTCTCAGAACGGATTGCATCGCGCAAATGCATAACTCGCTATGCCGTAACAGCCCAAGCAACCTAAGAGTAAGTGGATCGCCGAGACACTGACCAAATAAAACAACATTGTCCATTAAAGTCTTATCCTTATATGCACTTCAGCCGAAAATCAAGAACTCACGCTATTGCCCGCAACGGCTGTTATCCAACTTGCTCAATCTCTGAGAGAAGCGTCTCAACATGCGTTCGAATTTGGTCGCGGATTTCGCGCACCTTTTCAATCGGCTGGCCCGCAGGATCATCGAGGCCCCAATCCTCAGTGAGAATAAAGCGAGCTGGGCACGCTTCTGCATCGACCCCACAGCCCATCGAAATGATCTTGTCTGCTTGTTTGACCATTTCATCAGTCATGATTTTGGGAGATTGTCCTTCCATCGAAATGCCCGCCTCTTCCATGGCTTTCACGGCAATGGGGTTAAGTTCTCGACCGCCGACCGTGCCAGCAGATAATGCGCGCACGTCCAGACCGTCACGCTTTGCGAAGGCGTTCGTCATGGCTTCTGCCATTTGCGATCGCCCGCTATTGTGAACACACACAAACAGAATCGTTTTCATCGTCCGTAATCTCCTTTCAATGGTGTATGAGCTTCTGAAGAATTCCCGTTCCCTTCTCAGGCGTGGATTTCGCTTTTGCAACAGGGCGGGCAAGGCCTAACTCTTTCGCGCAAGCCAAACAGGTGAAGCCATGCTCCGGATAGCGCGTGGCATGGGCGAGACAGACTCCAATGTGGCAGCGTCTGCATACTCCGGCGGCTGGTTGCACACCGTACCGAAAGCCGCCGTCCCGCATGGCTTCCATCTCACAGTAATAGCACGTCATCAGATTTTCTCCTTAGCCTTTCGCCGCACCTTTACGCGGATAGGATAGGCCAAACCATTTCCGGCCAAGCGCCAACGAGACACCGACCAGTGTAATGAGCGCCGGCACTTCCACCAGCGGCCCCACGACGGCAGCAAGTGCCTGACCGGATTTGATACCAAACACCGCCACAGCAACCGCGATCGCGAGTTCAAAGTTGTTGCCCGACGCCGTAAAGGACAACGTCGCGGCCCGTGCATAGTCGGAGCCAGCGCGGCGAGCCATCACCATGCTCGTGAAGAACATCACGGCGAAGTAAATGCATAGCGGAATGGCAATACGAATGACATCGAGAGGCTGTCCAACGATCACCCGACCTTGCAGACTGAACATCACCACGATCGTTGCCAGTAGCGCAATAAGTGTGATCGGGCTAATGAACGGCAGGAAGTGTTCCGCGTACCAATTGGCACCCTTCGTCCTTAGTGCAATAACCCGTGTGAACATTCCGCCAAAGAATGGGATGCCCAGGTACACCATCACACTCGTAAAAATCTCCTTAACCGACACATGGATGGCCGTCGAGGTGAGACCAAAGAATGGAGGCAATACGGTGAGGAAGAACCAGGCATAGACTCCGAAGAACAGCACCTGAAAGATGCTATTGAAGGCGACGAGGCCTGCCGCGTAATCGTTGTCACCATCGGCCAGGTTGTTCCAAACAAGCACCATGGCGATACACCGAGCGAGTCCGACAAGAATGAGGCCAGCCATGTATGCGGGTTTGTCCGGCAGGAGTAAGACCGCGAGCGTGAACATCAAGACAGGCCCGACCACCCAGTTCTGAAGGAGCGATATTCCCAGGAGCTTCTTGTCCTTGAAGACTTCAGGAAGCCGCTCATATCGAACCTTCGCAAGCGGGGGATACATCATCAGAACGAGCCCGATTGCGAGGGGAATGTTGGTCGTCCCGACGGCCATCTTGCCGAGGGCGCCTTCAACGCCAGGAACGAAGCGACCCACGAAGACTCCTATCGCCATCGCGAGGAATATCCAGAGCGTCAGGTATCGGTCAAGAAACGAAAGACTCTTACGAGCGCCAGGGTTGCTCTCGTTGGTTGTGGGTGCTGGATGCTTTTCAATCTGAGTCAAGTTGTCTATCTCCTTCGTTGCGCACGAGGTAGTCCTCGACGAGTGGCCTCAGTTGGTCACGGACGACGCGGAAAGCCGTCAGTCGAGCGTCCTCAGTGCCGGAGACTTCAACTGGGTCATCTATGGCCCAAGTCTCGACGGCAAGTCCGGGCCAGTTGGGGCATTCATCTTCGCTTTGGCCGCAAACAGCGATGATGGAGTGAATCGGCTTCGGGACCTCAGTGAAGTTCTTCGGGCTCGCGCCCGAAATGTCGATTCCCACTTCAGCCATGACCTGCACTGCCAGGGGATGAACTTCGCGCGAAGGGAACGTCCCTGCCGAGGCGAAGATGAGCCGGCCATTGCTCAGGTGTTTGCCCCATGCCTCTGCGATTTGGCTACGCGCAGAGTTTCCACGGCACAGGAACAGAACGCTCACGGAGCAATGGCCTCGGCTTGCTTTGGATTGTCAACCAGAGGGGTTCTCGTCCAAGGTTGGATGACCACTCGCGGACTCAAAGCCAAGACCTCTTGAATAGGACCGATTTCCTTTGAAGCTTTACCGGCAAGAAGAGGCTCTATCACTCCAGCGAGCGCTAGGGACCGATTGACCACCCACCCAAACGGCTCAATGCCTGCCCGCCTTAAATCTTCCTGCAATCGCTGAGCTTCATGGACTGGCGTCGGCTCAGGGAGGGCGACAAGAACGACTCTGGTGAACTCGGCGTCTCGAAGGCGCGGGAGCAATTGCTTGACGGATTCGGGGGCGTCTCTTTGGGTTCGGGCGACCTCGCGGTGATACGCCTCGGTTGCATCCATCAGAAGGATGGTGTGGCCGGTCGGAGCAGTATCGATGACGACGAATCGGTCACTGCCTTGAGCCACCGCATCCGCAAATGATAACTTCATTGTGACGATCATGTTCAAAGCTGCCAGTGTCAATGCTCAATGGGTACCCGTCAAAAATGCCACATGGAGTTGGAATGCAGACGCATCACAAGCAACGACGATCCCTGGTTTACTAGGATCACATACATGCTCCGCTTGGGCAGATACTCTCGATCATCCGACATGGACAAACATCCATAGCCTCCACTAATTGAAAACAACGTGAGGAAATTAATGATGAAATCAACTTTAGTTTTGTGTCTCGCCGCGATGGCATTGGCATCGGTCGGCACGAGTCAAACCAATCCAAATCAAACTCAATCAATGGCTAAGAACGAGAAATACGCATCTCTGTTTGCAAAGTTCGATGCTGCCAAAAACTCAGGGAAGCTCGCCGAGGCAAAAGCAATCCTGGAAAATCAGATCATCCCTGAAAAGCCTGGGGCATCTGGGAACCTCCTTTTTGCGGCACATTTATGTTATGAGATGCAGGAATACGGCGCGGCAGACTCCTACTTCAAACGCTATGAAAAATCATATAGCTTTGACAAAGCCTCGCCGGAAGCAATAGCCCAGAATATGTGCTTCAAAATCCTCTTACAGTCGGCAGTCTCTGGAACAGCCCCGCACTGGAACTCATTGCCGACAAAAAGCAGTGTGCTCAATCCAGCCTCCATACTAGAGCGCGAGTGTCAGATTGCGACGGCCGATTTTTACTTCAGGACTGCAAAAGTGGTTCTTTCTGAGATGAAAAAAATAGGTGCGTCCCCTGAAACGATTAACATCCTTCAGCTCCGCCTGAATCAGAAAATTCAGCTTCAAAAGAATCACCCTTAGGTGAATTTCCGAGCTAGGGGTAACTCACTTATCCCTAGCTCGAAATGAAAGTCAACACGGTTCAATTAGCCCTGGGACGAACCGTTTGCTACAGAATTCGAGCTGGATCACTTCATGCTCAGCTGGAACGCATCATTACAAATGAGGTCGAGCTGTTTGACGAGACAGTTTCAAAGCCTGGGCCGGATTCTCCAATAGCTAAGTACCCCGCCTCCACCTTGGCAAACCGACATGGCTAATTTGTCCAACGAAGTGACATCAAATTAAGTATCGATTGGTCCACTGTATCCTCTATCCTTTTGGTGACCTTCCTTGCTGAAGATTTGAGATACAAAATGAGCCAATCCTTAGTTCTTGCTTCCCCAGACGCGATTCGCGCCGAGTTCCTTGAGAACGGTTTCTATCACGCAAAGGGAGTTTTCACCGCGTCAGAAGTTGCCGAGTTGGAACGAGATTTCGATCGAATCGTTCACCAAATAACGAGCGCAGATGAAGACACGAATGCACGCTGGTCTGGACCAGAAGTGGACCGATTGAATGCGAACCAAACTGTTGTCACACACACGCACAACGTCCAAAAATTCTCTGCGGTTTGGACACGGGCACTGCTACAGGAGCGGTTCCTCGACATAACTGAAGCCATTTTAGGACCCGATATCATCATGCATCACACGAAGCTGTTTCAAAAACCAGCGGAGAAAGGTGCGCCATTCCCGATGCATCAGGACTGGGATTACTTTCCAAGTATCAAAGACTCAATGATTGCAGGGGTCATTCACGTGAGCCATGCTACGGACGAAATGGGATGCTTGCGGGTCTTCCCTGGTAGCCATAAATTGGGTCGATTGAATCAATCAAACGGACATTCCGATGGTGAAATCCTGAGGAACTACCCCATCGAAAAGGCAACTCCAGTTGTAGCGGAACCAGGGGACGTGGTCTTCTTCCACTACTTCACCATCCACGGTTCGCTCCCAAATGTTTCTCAAGACGTTCGTAAGACGGTTCTCGTCCAGCTCCACTCCGGTGACGACCGCATCGAAGATGGAATCACCCACCCGAATGCAAGAATGGTTCTGCGCGGTTTCAATCACGAGATCACTCGTTCGATTGCCAACGAAGATTAATGGAACTTGGCTGGGAAGATCCTGATTTTTCAGCCAGTTAATCCCTAAACCTCAAATCGAAGGAACAATCCCGAGATCTTCAGCGCATGAAACATCCCTACAATAGCCGCCTAAAGTCCTAGCTTTTCGACATGACATCATCCGCTTATTACGCGATGCCCACTTTTTTACCTGGACTTATTTGATGATAATTGGTCTCTCGTGCTTCTAGCGACGGGAAAACTGGGTCTATGAAGATTTGTGTGGATTCATCCTATGGTTCTGGCCGGATCAGAAACGCTGTTTTCCTCTGATTTGAACCTGCGCATGGGCACTAGAGGTTCAAATCAGAGGAAGAACAGCGCCACTCAAATGCGATTGCCCACACAGAAGTTCATAGAGCCGGAAAACTCAAATACGATCAAAAAGTCTCTAAATTCCTATAGGTAAATCAGACTTTGTTCCCTATAATCACTACCAACTTTATCCGTTGGGATGAAGACACTTCTTAGGGAGGAGTTTTTTATGAATAAGATGCTTTCTTGGCGGGTGGGATGCCTGTCAGCCGTGCTGGTTGCCGTTGGTTGCGGTGGAAATAGTCCAGTATCCAATCTGAATCCGACTTCATCTCCCGTGCAATTTGGTGCGCAAGCGGGTCAGATCTACATTCCGGATACGTCCATCGCTCTCAAAGAGGATATCGGACTTCGCTCTCATACGAACCATATCATCTTCTTCCCCGAGGCAAAATCGTTCGCTGGGCCTAGCGGACTTTCTCCAGCTCAACTTCGATCGGCTTATGGCGTACCTGCAACCGGTGGTTCAGGAGTAATTGCAATCGTAGATGCCTATAACTACGCAACTGCCCTCAACGACTTTAATGTCTTCGCCACCCAATTTGGCCTGCCGAAGGAAACCTCCACAAACGTTACTGCATCCACAAACCAGGTTTTCCAGGTTGTCTACGCATCCGGTACCAAACCAACGAATAATGGAGGTTGGGCTCAGGAAATGGCCCTCGACATCGAATGGGCGCATGCAATGGCACCCAATGCCAAGATTGTTCTTGTTGAAGCAGCGTCCAACAGTAACGCAAACTTGATCCAAGCTGAGAATGTCGCGAAGTCGCTGGCTGGCGTCAAGCAAGTGTCAAACAGCTGGGGCGGCACCGAATCCGCTAGTCTCTACACAAGCTACGACAGCGTCTTTGTTCAACCAAACGTAGTCTTCTTCGCATCAGGCGGAGATACAGGCGGACAGCGCAACTGGCCCGCACTCTCTTCCAATGTGGTAGCCGTAGGTGGAACCACGCTGAAGATGAGCGGCACAACATATCTTGGCGAAACTGCTTGGAGTGGCACTGGTTGCGGCCCAAGCGCTTATGAGGCTCGACCAGCATTCCAGAGTGTTGTGCAAGGATTAGTCGGAACACACCGCGGTTCTGATGATATTTCTGCCATTGCTGATCCCAACACTGGCGTTTCCGTTTACGACAGCACGGCCGTAAGAGGCGTCAGCGGATGGTTGGTCTTCGGCGGGACAAGTGTAGCGTGCCCTGTCGTTGCCGGAATCGCAAATAACTCGGGTGTCACCCACACGAGTTCACAGGATCAAAATGCAAAGTTCTATGCAAGCATTGGATCCTCGAGTTACCACGACGTTCTTAGCGGAACGGCAGGTAGTTTCTCGTCAGGAACCGGTTGGGACTTCCCCACCGGTGTTGGAACACCGAACGGTCTTACGGGCTTCTAATTAAGCGATTGAACGGCCCTCAGCCAAGAAGGTTGGGGGCCGTTTTGCGTCTCTCAGAGGCAAGTTGCTTGCCCACTAGAATGTTTTGAAGCATCCTTTACGGCTGATTACCCTACCGGAGACAGGGGTCACGCAAAGGTGGGACTAGAGATGTCAGACATGCAAAAGCACAATGAAACATGCCCCTACAACATATTCTTGAGGAGTGTGTAGCAGTTCAGAGACACTTGCGCGAACCCGAATTGGACCTCGATTTCATTGTACGACACGCCGAAGCACTGATTCGGCACGCGCATTTAGCTCAAGAAGGAGCTTCCTATGTTTCCACTTCCGATAACGATCGGATGCGAATTCGAGAGGCTTTCCTTTCAAAGATTCAGTCAAAAGAAGTCGTCTCGAATTAAGACTTTACCAAGCATCTAGAAGGCACCTCCTTCTAGATGCTTTTTTGTGATTCAGTCACGATCCATGGATTTCCACTGCGCCCCTTTGAATGCGGGGCGAGGCGTTTTTGCTCCTTTGATCGCGCCCCAAAGGATGTCGTTCAATTCAACATCCGAAGCCGAATTCTCACTTCGCTTTGCGATTAACTTGGCGCTATCCTTTGCGCGATAGGCTGTTTCTTCATTGATCTCACCAATAATGCTTTTTGCCGGCAAGATTGCATTGAAAGGCTCGTCATTTTGAGCACGCTTGTTAAATACGTTGATCGGTGACGCGACCGCATCGTACTGATTTAGCGGCTTGAGACCTAAGAGTAGTTCCATGGTCCGGATCATGCTGTCAGTGTTGTAGAACTGGCTGCTTGCAGTTGCTTTCTCGATCCAAGGGCTGATCACATAAGCGGGCGATCGATGGCAGTCCACGTGGTCAAATCCAGCTTGAGCATCGTCTTCTAATACGCAGATCACTGTCCGCTTCCAGTAGGGGCTATGACTGATCGCATCCACAACTTGTCCAACTGCGTAGTCGTTGTCCGCAACCATCGCCCTTGGCGAATGTATGCCGGGACTTGTTCCGGCGGTGTGATCTCTCATGAGTCGCAACATCGTGAAACGAGGCATTGAGTTTGTCTTGACTTGTTGATTGAAATCACGCATCCAAACCGAAACTCGACTAGGATCTTTTTGCGATCCGTAGGTCGCCATTTGATTGGGCGCAGGCTTCAATCCATATTTCACCCAAGCGTCACTATCCGCATACGACGTATCAAACTGCAGAAAGTCCGTGTTGGTATGCCCCAACAATGCTTTTTTACTAGGAGTGTTGTTCTTCGCAAAAGGCGGTCCTGCTGCCGCTGTCTTGGGGGATTCATCGCCAGTAAGGAAGAATCCGTAATTTCGATAGGTCACGTTTTGCTTCAAGCACTGATCCCAAATGTATCCGTTTGGAGTTCGAGCGACGTCTTTCAGACCGTGGAGGTCAACAGGTACTCCTCCGTTTTCACCTTCGCTATCGTAGCTACCACCACGACCACTATAGTTGTAAACAACATTCCTCTCGACGTACGGATTTGCCATGCCTTGGGTTGACCATGCCCAGCCATCGTACGAAACTTCCGCGCATACGTAGAAGTTGTCCAGCAATAGGAATCGGTTGGCCAGCGCGTGCTGATTCGGAGTGACTTTCTCTGGGAAGAGACAAATACTGGCATCTCCGTTGCCCCGCTTCACATCACCCAGAACCTGATCGTAGGTTCGGTTTTCCTTGATGATGTAGACCACGTGGTCAATTCCAGGATTCACAAATTGTTGGCGATTCGCTCGTTCGACGTTGCCAACTGCCAAGTTGTTTGAAAGGACGACCTTCGTGGAATTATCAAGGTTGCTCAATGCGCTTGGCAGATCAACAACGGATACTGTGCCTTCGAGAATGTTGGGATGATATTGGCCAAAACTTCGGACCGGTTTGTCGTTGGGATTCTTAGTTTGAGTTCCCTTGGCGTTCGAAACAAAAAGCCGTTGTTCGTTGCCAGAAACAACAACTGAAGTTGGTCCCCAACCAACCGGTATGAAGCCCTTTACTTTGCCATGAACAGCATCGACTACCGCAACCGCGTTGAGGTCGTACATCGCAACGAAGAGGGTCTTCTCGTCTTTCGAGAGAGCTAAACCTAGTGGAGACGTACCTGGAATACTGCCTAAATCGCCGATTCGAAGCAAGATGGTCTGAACGACACGATCCGTTTTCGTGTCAATCACACTCACGGTATCCCCGCATGAATTGCTGACATAGACTTTTGACTGATCGGCATTGAGAACAAGCGAAGTTGAGTTTGCTCCGCACTTAATTTCAGTCGTCCTTTGAGTCTTAAGATCAATCGCAGAAACGGAGCCGTCTCGTTCGTTACTAACATAAAGCTTCCCTGCTTCTCCTAGTCTCTTCGCAAGTGCGATATCAAAGGGATATCCGCCAACCGGTATAGATGGATTATGGGTCCCGTTGTTGCCCAGAATTCCAACCACACTGGTCGTCTTGTTGTAATCATAGGTGTGATTGAAGACTGCATAAGTGATGTCACCGTCTGGAGCAATACCGGCAACCATGTTCTTCGCAGCTGATTGCCCCTCCACGGTGGCTTTGATGTTGCCGACTTCTTTGAGAGTGCCAGAAGGCGAGATCGTATAAGTCGTCACAAGGTCTTGAGATCCTCGAGACACGTAAAGTAGGTTCTCACCGTTCTTCGAACCAAATGCTAGTCCAAAGTAGAGACCGTTAGGTTTATTTCGTGAAGTGACAAATTCTTTCTTGCTGAGCAATGCACCTGTCGTCGCGTCAATAACCGATAATTGCTCACGAAATCCACAGTTAGAAACGACGATAAATCTACCGTCGGGACTGAGCTTCATGTTGATCGGAAAACTCCCAACCTCAATTTGGTCGCCGGTTGGAGCAATGAATTTGCCCGTTACGAGTCGTTCAGAATGTGTTTGATTTCTAGTGGCAACAAAGGCAATGCCCATGGCAGTGCCAGCAACCAAGCCAAAGGCAATCGAGAACCTACCGAGTCTCATGGTGGAAGCCTACACTTTTTTCGATTGAGATGGAGTTAAGGAGACAGGAGAACCTTTTGAAAGTGATCTCATAATCATCGAGACAATTGCCCTGAAGTACACTTACGGCGTGGATCGACTGAACTCTGAAGGAATTCCACGCTATCAGTTGACCATTGCGCTCAAAGATCGGCGCCAGGTCTTCGAGGCCAGGAAGGTCAACACGTGCATGCTGTGCCGCCGCCGCGGAGTCAACAGCAGCGGCTTGTGTGACATTTGTTACTCGGGGCTAGACGGAGAAGAGTTGCGACTCGCTAGTCTTTGGCTTACCGGGGTCAATCCTTAATGGCGGCCGCCTTCCTGTTTGCTTTTGCTTTTGGCCTCATCACGACTTACCTTTGGGTCACGCGGAGCCACCGAACGACTTATCTCGCGCTTGCTGAGTACTGGGTCTACTTACCAGGAGACAAGATGCCTAGCCAGGACGAGATGATGACCCTAATGGTTCGAGACAACCCATACCATCGTCGAGGCGCTTCGCCTATCGGCCCCAGTGAGGGACTCCTTTTCTCCGATGTTCGGTTACACAGCGCTTTGGTGCTTCGGTCCAAGAACCCACATGTATTTCGTCCCGACCAATTTGACGATCACATGCACCCTTCTGCCGAGATTCTTGACGCTCTCAAAGAGTCTAAATCTCTGTTGAAGATTCGCTACGTGAGTGAAATACCGCTCAAGGATAAACGGCACCTTCAATTTCTACTTCATGCGGCAGATTCCATGAGCGAACTCGGGCATGCGAAAGTCATTTTTGACCTTAAGCAAGAGAAGCTGTTTACTCGCGAAGAACTACGCCAGATGTTGACTCGAAACTTCAATGTTACGGGCTGCGATCTCCACACTCAGGTCGTTTGGAAGCAATCTGGTCGTATCGGCAGAGCAGAAACGCGAGGACTCAACAAGATTGGACTAGATGAATGGCAATCAGTGGATCTTGAGCTTGACCAGCAAGTCATCGCAACCCACGTATTTACAGAAGGAATTCGCTCAATCTGGGAAAGAGCCGAACTAAGCGACGGCATCGAAATCGATGCATTTGGAGATACGTTCCGGCTCCAATTTGAAAAAATGAAAGATAAGATGACGAAAGTAAAAATTCTGAGGGTGCAGGCACTGTGAGTTCGATCCGGCTCATCCCGTGCCTTGATATTAAAGACGGCAGAGTTGTTAAAGGTGTTAATTTTGTTGGGCTCCGCGATGCTGGCGATCCGGTTGAATTAGCCAAGTTCTATGACTCTGAAGGTGCCGATGAACTCGTATTTCTAGATATCACCGCCTCTCATGAAGACCGCGCACCGGTGATTGCCCTTGCAGAACGCGTGGCCGAACAAGTGTTTATTCCATTCACCGTCGGGGGAGGCATTCGAACCGTCGATGATATTCGGGGCGCTCTGCTAGCAGGCGCCGACAAAGTCAGCCTCAACACTGCGGCTATTCAGCACCCAGAACTCATTTCCGAAGCGGCGCTCAAGTTTGGATCTCAATGTGTGGTTGTGGCGATTGACGCTCGTCAGGTGCGCCAAGCAGACGGCCTCATACCCAACGACATGATGATCATGGATTCGGCTTCCGGCGTTATTGGAGCGAGTGCGGTGGGATTGCCCGAGAAACACTGGGAAGTATTCACCCATGGTGGGCGCAAGCCCGCGAACCTGGATGTTGTGGAATGGGCTTG
Source organism: uncultured Armatimonadota bacterium (assembly GCA_903899015.1). GTDB lineage: Bacteria > Armatimonadota > Fimbriimonadia > Fimbriimonadales > Fimbriimonadaceae > Fimbriimonas. The sequence continues at coordinate 50,222 of CAIUHP010000106.1, forward strand.
TGAAGTCGCTCGCCTCGGTGCAGGAGAAATTCTCTTGACCAGCATGGACGGAGACGGCACTCAGGCGGGATACGATCTCGACCTGACCCGAGCCGTGAGTGAGGCGGTCTCAATCCCGGTTATTGCCAGTGGCGGCGCTGGCGAGCCTCAGCACCTGATTGACGCGGTTGAACTAGGAAAAGCGGATGCTGTCCTGTTAGCCAGTATTGTGCATGATGGAATCTATTCCATCAAACAGATAAAGCAGGCAATGGCCCATGCCGGTTTGCCCATGCGGTTGGTCTAAACCTCCTCTCACGTTAACGGCATAACGCACGACATACCTGTTTCGCAATCGGAAGGCTGATTCTTCGCAGGCCGAATCAAGCCCCGACAAGTGAAACCGGAGCACAAACCACCTCCGGTCTGAACAAGAGCAAGGTTGGATTGTGTCCCGGTTTAATGACCGGTAATTTGAACCTCCTAGCCCCATACGACTATCTGGACTAGGAGGACAATTGCGAATCTCTAGAGTCCGCCGACCGTGATGTACTGAACCTGCTCGATTTTCTTACCGTTGAGAATCGCAGAGAACTTCACCGGGAATGTTCCTGAGATGTTTGGAGGAAAGAAGAGGTCGAAGGTTTGTCGATCTTTGCCCCGATTGCCTTGGATGTTGATCTTGCGATCAGCACCATTGAGAACCTTGAGCGGATCAGGAACTGAAATCGAAACTTCTCCCTTTACCGATCGAGAAGAATTTGACTTTGCGTAGAACGAGAACCGAACCGAGCGGTCTAGGGGAGCAACCGCTAGGGCTTGTCTCGGTACCTCGAAATCAACCAAAGGTCCGATTCGGTACGAAGACTCCATAACAGCCGGAATGTTGTCGGCGGTCGAAAGGGTGCCCTTGAGAATCCGGTATCCGATGGACGTGCTTTCCGCAATCGCCGTCGAATAATCGACGTACGACCTTCCCTTCTCATCGAACTTTGGAAAAGGCACCATCATTTGGTTGGTGTCGTTTTTCGAAAAACCTTCCGAGTGCATCTCTAGGCGTTGAAGCTTCATCGAGTTGTTGCCGTTGTAGGTCAACCGAAGCTTGATACTCTCTCCTGGAATCGCCGCATGTCCGGCTCCTTCGGTATTGAACCAAAGACCATTCGGCAAAGCAGCGGATCGTTGAATTGCAAGGCTAACGGGAGTTAAGACGCGAGGAAGATAAGCAGGCGATGGAGCGTCGGTGCTTTCGGGATCGTCAAGCCGAAGCATGAGCTTGGTTCCCGCTTCCGTTGGAAGCAGGCCAATTCCTGGGTCGCTGATACTTGCTTCGTATGTCGTTGTCGCTCCGTTGGTGATGACAGAAGCAAAGGAAGCCATCGTCATACCTGGCAAATCGATCCATTTCGGACCTGAAATGCTTGTGTTGTCGACAACCCGACATGTCATCGTCACTTTTGAATTGGCATTGCTGAGACGAACTTCCAGGTTGTCTTTACCGATCAGCCAGCCGTTGCCTTTGAGATCAAAACTAGCAACCAAATCGTGGCCCGACGGCACCTGAGCAGCGAAATGTAGCTTGCCTGGTTCCCATTGGAAGTAACTCTTCATGTCTGAGGAAGTAGACAAAGCATCCCACTCTTCTTCGTCAATCGTTCCGTCAATTTTAGGGGTAAGTGCAAGACGGACCGGCTCGACTATAGTGAAGGGAATCGTGTACGGTTGAGCGGCAGCACCAGCATCTGATTTTTGAGCCGGTGTTTGGATCGTACTTTGAGTAGCAGCGGTTTGCTTTGCGTTTGATTGAACACTTCGCAAAACGGTTTGGTGGGCAGAGGGGCCCTGCGCAACGATTAAGGCGACGAGAAGCTGTAAGGCCATTACGCTAGAAAAGACGTTTGGGGCACTTGGTTCGCATCATCGAATTTCCCTTGCGCCCATGTAAATACCGCATCAACAATAGGTCTCAAATGCGAAAGGCTCGCTCCGCTAGTACTGCAGAGCGAGCCTTTCAGGGGCGGTGAGCGTAAACCTTAGCCGCGCTGTCGATGCTCGCGGATAAATGCGGGAATGTCGAGATCGGACTCATCAAAGACTGCGCTTGTGTCAGGCTGTGGAGTTCGATTCGCCATGTTGATTCTCTCGCGTGCCGCTGCAATCACATCAGCAGTGGAAACAGTTGCCTGGGGAGGCGTAACGGGAGTCACGATATTGGCAGGCGTCGTGGGAGTTACTGGCGTAGTCGTTGCCGCAGGCTGAGAAGCTGGCATTCCTACTGAAAATGTGGCCTCGGCAGCCTTCTTTCCTTCTCTGGAGTAAGGATTAAAGCCGGTAGCCAAGACTGTGACACGGACCGTTCCATCCATTTCTGGGTCCACAACCGTACCGAAGAAGATGTTTGCTTCGTCGCCATCGCAAAGATTCTGGATGTACTGCATTGCCTCGTTGGCTTCTGCAAGGGTGAGATCTTCGGAACTTGTGACGTTGACAAGGAGCCCCTTCGCTCCGTGAATGGTTTGTTCGAGCAAAGTCGAGTTGGTCGCTGATCGAGCGGCTTGCAAGGCTCTTTGGTCGCCGACTCCGTAGCCAATACCCATCAGTGCAGGTCCGGCATTTGCCATTACAGCTCGAACGTCTGCAAAGTCAACGTTGATTTGACCGGGGATAGTGATGATGTCGGAGATACCTTGAACGCCTTGTCGCAGGACATCATCGGCAACTCGGAAAGCATCCACGAGGGTGGTCTTCTTCTCGACAACGCTTAGCAACTTGTCGTTGGGAATCGTAATAATGGTATCGACTCGTCCCATCAAGGAAGTCACACCCTGTTCGGCGAGACGTGATCTTCGGGGTCCCTCAAAAGTGAAGGGTCGCGTTACGACGGCAACCGTCAAAGCGCCGATTTCTCGTGCAAGATCGGCAATGACAGGAGCAGCACCCGTACCTGTTCCGCCGCCCATACCAGCGGTGACAAAAACCATGTCTGCGCCTTCAAGCGCTTTTCGAATTTCTGCCTTTGATTCTTCAGCAGCTGACTTACCGATCTCAGGATCGCCGCCAGCGCCCAAGCCACGTGTTAGCGCCGCGCCAAGTTGGACTTTCTTTCCAGCAGTACTCAGGTCAAGCACTTGAATGTCCGTATTCATCGCAATGAATTCGACACCCTTGATGCCACTTTGGATCATTCGATGGACAGCGTTTGATCCGCCACCACCCACACCAATAACTTTAATTACTGCACTTTGTCCGTTCACGTCTAAGTTCCCACCCTTTTCTCGTTTCACGATGAAGTCCTATTTTAGAATTACCAGGAAGGTTTTGGGTGCCGAAATCGAAGAAGATTGAGAGAATCACACAAAAACGTGCGACTTTTCGCAAGACAAGCCCGTCTTAAGACGCCCAGCCCCTGAAAACCAGTTATGTTTCTTGCAATTAGGATTCCGAACGCATCGATTGGTTGAAAGTACGGGAGGCTCATGTTAGGAGCCATAATTGCGTTCGTGCCGAAGTATAAGCGGATTGGTCAAATAGTAGGAACTCACGGGCTGAAAGGGCTGGTGAAGGTGTTGCCCATGACCGACTTCCTCGAGAGATTTGAGAAAGGTTCCAAGTTAAGACTTAATGATCAGTGGGTGGTAGTCGAGTCGTTCTCCATGCACAAAGAGCGTCCGCTGATAAAGATAGAGGGCATCAACGGAATTTCGGCCGCCGAGAAATATCAATGGGCCTATCTTGAGATCCCAGAACCGCAACGCCCCGATCTTGATGAAGATGAATATCTTTCGGAAGACTTGGTGGGCTTGAAAGTAACGACGACAGACGGCATTGAGCTAGGAGTCATCGATGATATCGTGGCGATGCCAGCACACGACGTCATCAAGATTGGCGAGCTTTTAATTCCAGCGGTGGAAGAGTTCGTAAAAGAAATCGATCTCGAAGCGGGCACGATGATCGTTCAGTTGATTCCTGGAATGCTTGAGTAGGTAGCTTTTCAGGAAGCAAATTCAAGCATTCAAATTTGAACACGCCATCCCGCCCCCGGAGGCGGTCGCGTACGCATAGTGACCAAAATATTATGGCGGGTCTCCCGTAACCCGCCAAACGCGGCATCCCGACCCCGGAGCGGGTCGCAGAATTTAGCCCCGGGTCACCTCCGTGGTGCACCCGGGGTAAGGGTCACATCCGTGGTGCACCTGGGGTAAAAGGCGTACGCCGACCCCGACCCCGACCCCGACCCCGACCCCGACCCCGACCCCGAAGAGGGTCGCATACGCACGGTGACCAACTTTCGGCGTAGCAACACCAAAATCGATCTGGTCCCCGACAACCCACCAAACGCAGCATCCCGACCCCGG